>NZ_CP043476.1:1200000-1800000 GCF_009769165.1 Xanthomonas hyacinthi | reverse complement strand
CAAAAACACAGCACTCTGCAAACACGAAAGTGGACGTATAGGGTGTGACGCCTGCCCGGTGCTGGAAGGTTAATTGATGGGGTCAGCCGCAAGGCGAAGCTCTTGATCGAAGCCCCAGTAAACGGCGGCCGTAACTATAACGGTCCTAAGGTAGCGAAATTCCTTGTCGGGTAAGTTCCGACCTGCACGAATGGCGTAACGACAGCGGCGCTGTCTCCACCCGAGACTCAGTGAAATTGAAATCGCTGTGAAGATGCAGCGTTCCCGTGGCAAGACGGAAAGACCCCGTGAACCTTTACTATAGCTTTACACTGAACGTTGAGTTCGTCTGTGTAGGATAGGTGGGAGGCTATGAAACCATGGCGCTAGCTGTGGTGGAGCCAACCTTGAAATACCACCCTGTCGTGCTTGACGTTCTAACCTAGGTCCGTAATCCGGATCGGGGACCGTGTATGGTGGGTAGTTTGACTGGGGCGGTCTCCTCCTAAAGAGTAACGGAGGAGCACGAAGGTACGCTCAGCGCGGTCGGACATCGCGCACTGTGTGCAAAGGCATAAGCGTGCTTGACTGCAAGATCGACGGATCAAGCAGGTACGAAAGTAGGTCTTAGTGATCCGGTGGTTCTGTATGGAAGGGCCATCGCTCAACGGATAAAAGGTACTCCGGGGATAACAGGCTGATACCGCCCAAGAGTTCATATCGACGGCGGTGTTTGGCACCTCGATGTCGGCTCATCACATCCTGGGGCTGTAGTCGGTCCCAAGGGTATGGCTGTTCGCCATTTAAAGTGGTACGCGAGCTGGGTTCAGAACGTCGTGAGACAGTTCGGTCCCTATCTGCCATGGGCGTTGGAAGTTTGAGAGGGGCTGCTCCTAGTACGAGAGGACCGGAGTGGACGAACCTCTGGTGTTCCGGTTGTCACGCCAGTGGCATTGCCGGGTAGCTATGTTCGGAAGCGATAACCGCTGAAAGCATCTAAGCGGGAAGCGCGCCTCAAGATGAGACTTCCCGGGGCACAAGCCCCCTTAAGGAACCATGGAGACTACGTGGTTGATAGGTCAGGTGTGTAAGTGCAGCAATGCATTGAGCTAACTGATACTAATGATCCGTGCGGCTTGACCATATAACCTCAAGGTGCTTCCAAGCATCCCTTAGCACGACACACGTCGATAGCTATCCAAGCGCTCGCTACGTCACACCCTATGAGAGGCTGGCGCCCAATGCCGTCCTTCCCACACCGCACACACGTGCGCTGTTCGAAGACGCATCGCGGCGACACTCCAACCGTCTCCCTGGTGAAATTAGCGCTGTGGAACCACCCGATCCCATCCCGAACTCGGAAGTGAAACGCAGCTGCGCCGATGGTAGTGTGGCTCAAGCCATGCGAGAGTAGGTCATCGCCAGGGGCTTTACCCCAAATCCCCGTCCACCAGGACGGGGATTTTTTATTGCGCGCTGCCAAAAGCAAAAGCGCGCGCACCTCCGTCTTCTGTGCGCTCACCACGCGCGCAGCGACCCGCGCTCCTCCACGCCCAAGTGGCCTGCGGCCGGCAGCGATGCAGCGGGATGCGTGCTCTCGATCCTGGCTGCCGTGGTCTGCATCGTGCCGCTGTGACAGTCAGCCGATCAGCAAGGTACCGCTCAGCCACCAGGTGCTGTTCGCCCGTACCACTCGCAGCAGGCGGTTAGTACGAGTGGGCAAGCTGTTCCTGAAATTTTTCTCACGCTGCCGCGTAAAGTCTAACGCTTCATCAAGAATGGGGCAGATTCTTCGACGTTGCCTCCTGCGTCAGCGCGTCGTTCTGGACCGCACCCAGCAGCGAGTCGAGCAGGCCAGGGAAACGTGCATCCAGATCCTCGCGGCGCAGCGACAGCAAGTTCTCGCGCCCATACGGCCGCTGCCAGACGACACCGCTGTCGCGCAGCACGCGCCAGTGGTGGGTCAGGGTCGATTTGGGAATGCCTTGCAGCACGGCGCTGCATGGATGCTCCCCACCGCTGGCCAACACACGCACCACTGTCAGGCGCAGCGGATTGCCAAGCGCGGTCAGCACGTTCTCCAAGCGAATCTGGTCACGGTCGGGATGGTTGGGTGTCATCCGGCCAGTATATTCTATAATACGAGTACATACAAACAGTTTTCGCAGCATCTCGATCCGCGAAGCTATTGTTCGATTATCCTCGTACTGCTATGGTACGTATGTACCAGTACACAAGTCCATGACTGCCTGGAGAATCGTTCATGTCTTCCATCTCATCCGCCACCGGCGTCCACCGGTCCCTCGGCTGGAGTTTGGCCCTGCTGGCCTTCGCCCAGCTCATCTATTCGCTGGACATCAACATCGTGTTCGTGGCCCTGCCGGAGATCGGCGCGGGCCTTGGGTTTTCCGGGCAGACTCTGCAATGGGTGGTCAGCGCCTATACCGTGTTCTGCGGCGGCTTCCTGTTGTTAGGCGGACGCGCCGCCGACCTGCTGGGCCAGCGGCGCATGTTCATCTTCGCGCTGTGGCTGTATGCGCTGTCGTCGCTGGTGGGCGGACTGGCCTGGAGTCCAGCGGTGATCGTGATCGCTCGGGCGGTGCAAGGCATTGGCGCGGCACTGCTGTTCCCGTCCACCTTGTCGTTGATCAACCGGCTGTTCGAGGAAGGCCCACCGCGCAACCGCGCGTTGGCGATCTGGGGCGGCGCGGGCGCCAGCGGCCTGACCCTGGGTTCGCTCGCTGGTGGCGTGCTGACCAGCGCCTATGGCTGGCCGTCGGTGTTCTACGTCAATGTGCTGCTGGCGGGCATCGCCATCGTCGCGGCATTCTTCGTGATCCCCAAGGATACGCCGCGCACCGAGCGTCGTAGCTTCGACCTGTCGGGCGCGCTGACGGCGACGGCGGGTGCCACGCTGCTGGTGTATGCGCTGGTGCAGGGACCGGAAGATGGTTGGCGCGCCGCGCCCATTGTTGCGGCGCTGGTGCTGGCCGCCGTGTTCCTGCTGGTCTTCGCGCTGATCGAATCGCGCAGCCGCGATCCGCTGATGCCGGTGCGGCTGTTCGGCAATCGCAGCCTGATCGCCGGCATGGCGGTGACTTTCATCTACATGGGGACCTTCGGCGCGCTGCCGTACTTCCTGACGGTACTGTTCCAGAACGTGCAGAGCTACAGCGCCTTGCAGACCGGGCTGGCCTTCATCGTGCCGTCGGTGGCGATCTTCACTGGCACGCAACTCGGGGCCAGGCTGGCCAACCGGCTGCCGATGCGCAGCACCCTGGTCATTGGCTTCGTGGTCGGCATCGTGGGCACGCTGGCGTTGGCTCCGGCCGCCCTCCTCGGCGCTCCGTATGCCGCCATTGTGCCGGGGCTGGTGGTGTCGGGCGTTGGCCAGGGCATCGTCTGGACCGCGATGTGGATCGCGGCCGCGTCGGGTGTAGCGCACCACGAACAGGGCATCGCCTCGGGGATGGCCTCGACCACGCTCAATGTGGGCAATGCGATCGGCATCGCCGTACTGGTGGCGTTCGCCAACCGTGGCATCGGCGGTTTGCAGGGCAAGGCGCTGAGCGAAGGACTGGCGATCGGTTCGCAGCATGCCTTCTCCCTGGCAGCGGCGGGTTTGGCACTCGGTCTTCTGGTGTCACTGACCTTTCCGGGCAAGGCTCGCGCCAACACGCAGGCCGGGACAGCCTGACAGGCTGGAGTGGAGGATCAGCTTGGAGCTACGGCATCTGCACTGCTTTCTGGCCGTGGCAGAAGAACTCCACTTCACCCGTGCGGCGGAGCGACTGCATCTCCAGCGGTCGTCGCTGTCACGCACTGTCAAGGAACTGCAAGAATAACGGGGCGTCACGCCTTCACGTTCGTCTACCTTGCTGGCGCTATGCGGGCAGGAAGAGCCGGAAGTGGAAATTCGCCTGTTCGAGGTCCCGCTGTCGCAGCAGATCAAAAGGCTGCACGACGACCTCCACGACGTGGGCTTTGCTCGCGCCGATGCAGCCGGCGATGGCATCTATCCGCAGGTTTCGGCCTCGGCCTGACAGGCGCCGCGCATATCGGTAAGCGTCCGGTGACCCCCTGCAGACGCGGGAAGCGCGGGGCTGAGATTTCGGACGAGGCGCATCGATGCAAGACAAGCAGCGGGAGTGCGGCGCATGGGCGACCCGGACCTTGAGCGCCGAGCAGTTCGCCTGGCTATCTGCCGGGTGGACTGACAGCGGTTGTCCATTGGACCGATGTCACAGGCGCGGGTGTGTCGTCCATGGCATGGCGATGCCATGGATGTACCGTCGTAGCGCCACGCTCGCCAGCGGTCGCTACGCGATGCTCGACGACGGCATCGGGTTTTCACTGGTGCTGTGGAAGCCGGCGATCGAACTGTGGCTTGTGCGCAGCAGCTCACTGCAACGGTGCGCGGCGGCGGTGGGTCATGGGAGGTCGGGCGGCAACGTGGCCCGCAGCTTGAAGCGCGAGCCTGCCATCTGACTGGAGATCGTGAGTGAGAGGCTCAACGCATAATGTGCGTTCAATTGGACGTTGCAACTAATCCGTGAAGGTAGCTTTTAACGATCTTGCGACTTTCGCTCAGGCCGCGCAGTTTCTCGTCCAACTTCTCGACTTCCCGATGGAGCGCCGCCCGCACCTCACGACATGGCGCAAAGGTTGGCTGATCGCCCAGCATGCAAGGCAACAGCACCCGGATGGTTTCAATCTTCAGGCCTGCAGCACTCAATAGGCGAATACGCCGGGCTGTCTCAACTTCCGCTTCGCCATAATTGCGATAACCCGATTCAGTGCGTGCCGGTTGCAGCAGACCTTCCTGCTCGTAGTACCGCAGCATGCGCTCGCTGACGCCGGTTTGGCGCGCCAATTCTCCGATTTTCACGCTGAACTCCTATCATCTCTTGACCTTGACAGTGCTGTCAGAGTTTAGCCTTGAACCGTCTTTTACGAAAGCGAGGTTCAGGGTCATGGCTGTGGTCGAAATTGATCGTGCAAAAGTCTCTTATCAGGTCGATGGGCACGGGCCTGGGCTGGTGCTGGTACACGGCACCGGCGGGAACGGGGAAAGCAACTGGGGGCATCTGGTCGGGCGCTTCGCAACGAACTGGACAGTGGTGCGGCCCGACTATGCTGGTTCGGGAACAACCGTAGACGACGGCCAATCTTTGTCCGTGCCGGTACTGGCTGCACAGGTTGTCGGGGCCGCACGGGCAGCTGGCGCGGTGCCGTTCGATCTGGTGGGCTTCTCGTTGGGGGCGAGCGTGGCCACCTACATCGCCGCCGAATACCAGGACGATGTGCGTGCAGTGGTGCTGCTGGCGGGTTTTGCATCGGGAGCCGACAGCCGTATGCAACTGGAGTTTGGGTTGTGGCGCGACCTGATCCACACCGATCGCCGAGCGATGGCCAGACTGCTCTTGCTGACAGGCTTCAGTCCCGCTTTTCTGCAGAGACTCAGCGCGCAGCAGATGGAGGAGAACATCGACGCCATCGTCAGCGGCAACCAATGGGAGGGCATGGCGCGACAGGTGGCGCTAGACCTCTCGCTGGATGTGAGTGAACAAGTTGAACGCATCAACAAGCCCACGTTGGTCATCGGCTGCACCCAAGACCAGATGGTGCCGACGGCGCATGCCCGAGCACTGGCAGCAACGATTCCGGGCGCGCGATACGCCGAACTGGAAAGCGGTCATCTGGCAGCGTTGGAGCAGCCTGACGAATTCGTGCAACTGGTTGCCGATTTCCTCCGCGCGGGGAAACAGTGAATGCAGCGGCTCCTGCTCCTGGTGCTGGCTGCATTTATCGCACAGACCAGCGAATACCTGCCCATCGGTCTGTTGCCGCAGATTGCCGGGAACCTCAAGGTGGCGCCGGCGCAGGCCGGCTTCCTGGTGACTGGCTACGCGTGGATCGCGGCACTCACGGCCGTGCCTTTTACCTTGGCAACCCAGCGCCTACCTCGGCGTACCGTGTTTGTCGGATTGCTCGGCATCATTGCGTTGGCGAATGCCCTGACGACCTTCGCTAACAGCTACACCATGCTGGCGAGCTCGCGCGTGCTTGCCGCGCTGACGCATGGTGTGTTCTGGTCGATGATCGCGCCCTATGCGGTGCGTGTTGCACCGGAGATGCCTGCCGGCCGGGCTACGGCATGGGCACTAAGCGGCATCTCGCTGGCGCTGGTCGTCGGGGTGCCATGTTCAACCATGATCGGCCATTGGCTGGGGTGGCGGATGGCTTTTGCCACGTCTGCGGTTCTTGGCGGGCTGACCGGAGTGCTGTCCTTCAGATTGTTGCTGCCCGAGGGCAATTCCGCCTCATCCGCGGCGAAGCAGCGATTGCCCGGAAAATCGGCTGCGCTCTACACGGTGGCGATCGTCACTCTATTGATCGTTGCTTCGCACTTCACGGGATACACCTACGTGGTACCGATTTTGACTGGAATCGCATATATCCCAGAGGAACGACATGCGTTGTTTTTGCTGAGCTTTGGCCTGGCCGGTGCCGTGGGAACGTGGTTGGCCGGGCGACTCACCATCAATCCTGCCTCGCTGTCGCTTATAGCGGCCATTGGCGTCATCGCCAGCCAAGCGGCCATGCTGGTGTCGAGAAGGTCCGAAATAGGCATCTTGCTTGAAATGGCATGGTGGGGAGCATCCATCGCCATGCTGATCGTCGGTCTGCAAAGCTGGGTCATAGCGATCATGCCCGAACGAGCGGAAGCCGCATCGTCCCTCTACGTGGCAGCCTTCAATCTGGGGATTGGCGGCGGCGCGCTCGCGGGAGGTATTGCGCTCGCTCACGGGGGCATCGATGCGGTACTGAAGACGAGCAGCCTGCTGGGAAGTAGCGCGTTGTTGGGCTTCCTCATCTCACGGCGGCGGCGGACAAACTACCCGCCGTGCAAATCACCTTGACGAAGGGGTACAGGTCGTCCTGCGCATGATGGCGCTTGAGTTCTATCTATGCAGCCTCAACATCGACGCTGTTTCCTTGCGACGGCCGCAGAATCCTATCTTTTCGGGGAAACGAGAAACTGGACAGCGAGACCAGTGCGAGCACGATGATTTGCGACGACAGGTGTCCGGTCCGTCATGTGTCCCAAGCTGCTGCAGCCACTGGTTGGGCTGAAACTCCATGGACGCGCTGAGCCGGTGCGGAGCGGCAGCGCGGACTCGGTCCAGTCGGGGAGCACGCGCACCAGCTCGCCCCCAAACCCCACCCGGCTGCAGGTGCGTAGCGCATCAGCCGTTGTCGCTGCGCAGGTGCCGGCAACTTGCACGTTTTCGATCCCGCCGTCGCGGCCGCCATGCTTGAGCGCCCAGCGGTTCCGGCGCCGGCCCGCATAGGCGAACAGCAGGCCTTGGTGCCGGGGGCAACTCGCGCGGATGCGCGGGGATGCCCATGCGCCGCATGGCAGGCCGGCGCCACCACCTCGGCATAACCGAAGGGTGAAGTTGCGCCCGGACCTTTACCATTCCGAGTTTAATAGTAACAGCTCCTGACCTGATGCCTGATAATTGGCCGGCGCACGGAAGTCGCTAACGTATTGGGGTGTTGGTTTCAGAGTATTAAGTTTCAGCATGCGCAGATTCAGGGTCATCCCAAAGCGTCATTACTTCGGCGACTGCGCGTTCGAGTGCCGCTAGCGGGGTACGATCTCTCGCCTGTGTCGTAATTCCAAAGAGGAACGTGTCATATACGGCGGTCAGCGTTCCTACGTCTTTTGCGGGGGATAAATCGCCACATTGGCGAGCTCTGGCCAGGCAGTAGCGCATGCCGTTGCGGGTGCGGGCTCGTTCTTTGGCAAGCAGCGCCTGAATATGGCTATTTTCCGGCGAACAGGTATTCGCCGCCACCACCAATAAACATCCCTGGGGATGCTTGCGATCAGTCTGCATACGCGCTGAATTTCTCAATGCCTGCTCCAGCGCCTTTCGGGGGGGCATGGCATCATTCCAAAGCGGCCTAGTCACTTGGCCATAGCTGGCGACATAACGATCCACGACTTCTTTGAACAACGCTTCTTTGGAGTCGAACGCCGCATAGAAACTCGCGGCCGAGATGCCGCCGATACCTTCCCGTAATCGAGTCAGGCTAGTGGACTCATAGCCATGCTCCCAGAACAGCAGCATTGCTCTCTCAACGGCTTCGCTTCGGTCGAAGTTACGCGGGCGACCCATTTGCGCCATTGCAGCAATCCTCTCATTCATTGCACTTAATTCTATACTAGTCGATCCAGAAGTTGTTGACAAGCCCTGCATGCCTGTGCATAGTTATGGAATGATCGATCTATAAATTAAGGCGACCCACCGTGTCCGGCCTTTGAACCGACCACCGCCTTCGGAGGAATGCGCAATGCCTAGTCGCGACGACCCGTCAACGCTCGCTTTTAGCCAGCAAGCGGCAAATGAACACAGAATGGTGAAGCATCCCATGGTTGCCTTGGTCATCCTGTTCGCCATCACTTTCAGCTTCATCATGACGGAGCTGATGCCGATGGGCGTGCTGCAATTAATGGGCAATGACTTGCAGCAAAGCGAAGCCCGGATTGGGTTTCTCGTTTCGATCTTCGCCTTTGCAGTCGTTCTGACCTCCGCGCCGTTGGCGGGGTACACCGCCCGGCTGCCCCGCCGTCCGTTGCTGTTGACGTTGACGACGATTCTCTCGCTGGGCAATCTGATCGTGGCGTTCAGCCAAAGCTATCAGCTCGACATGGTGGTGCGGTTCCTGATCGGCATTGCGAATGGTGTCTTCTGGGGCATGATCGGCTCGCTGGCGACTCGGTTGGTACCGGCGGAGCAACGCGGCAGGGCTCTGTCAATGGTCTTTGCCGGCAACACGGCCGCCTTGACCCTCGGTATTCCGTTGAGTGCAGCAGCGGCCTTGCTGATCGGCTGGCAGGCGACCTTCGCCACCCTGGGCGTATTGGGAATAGTGCTGTCGCTGCTCGGCTGGCGAATTCTTCCCAAGCTGCCTGGTACGTTGGCTGCGGCGCATGTCCCATTGGCACAGGTATTGCGGACCCCCGGTGTGACGGCCATCGCGTTGGCGACCTTTCTCACCTTCACCGCGCATTTCGCACTTTATACCTATGCGACGCCCTATCTACGCGAGGCGGGCATTCCCGTTGCCTTCATTGCGCCGGTGCTGTTCTCATTCGGCATCGTTGGCATCGCCGGGGTTTGGCTAACCGGCATTGCCATCGATCGCCGGCCACGCGCCGCAACGCTGGCAGTCCTCTGGCTGCTGCTGACGGCATTGGTGGTGCTGGCCTTCACCGCCCGGCAATCGGTCCCGCTCTTAACCACCATCGTAGCGGTGGCATGGGGGTTCGCCTATTCGGCTATGCCAATGCTATTCCAGTCGGCAATGCTCCGGGCCGCCCCACGCTCGCCTGATCCGGCCTCAGCCATCTTGTTCACGTCGGTCAACGTGGCGATTACGGCGGGCTCTTTCCTGGGCGGAAAGATGCTGGATGCCATCGGGGTTGCGTGGATTCCGCTGCTTGCGTGTGCGTGCGTCGTCGGTGCGATCGGCACCGTCTCCGCTGCGCGGCGTCATGCCTTCCCTGTGGATCACCAGGCGCGAACGGAGGCGGCACGGCCATGATCGCCTCGTTGAGGATAGATTTTGTTTCTGACATTTCCTGTACCTGGTGCGCCATTGCTTTGCGGACATTGGAGCGGGCGCTTGAGCAAGCCAATGTGACGAAAGTCAACGACATGCGCTTCCATCCGTTCGAGTTGAACCCGCAGATGCCGCCGGGTGGACAGAACTTGATGGAGCACATGGGACAAAAATACGGATTGAACCCGAAGCGCGTACGACAGCATTTCGATTTGACGAAAAAGCTTGGCGATCAAGTTGGGTTCACCTTCAAATTGGATGAACACAGCCGCATTTATAACACCTTTGACGCCCATCGCCTGTTGCATTGGGCGGGACTGCAAGGCCAACAGCAAGCTCTGAAAAAAGCCTTATTCCATGCGTATTTCAGCGAAGCCCGCGCTCCTGACGACCAAGAATTGTTAATGGATCTGGCTACCGCCGTGGGGCTTGATGAAGTGGAGGCGCGGCGCATTTTGGCAACCGACGCCTATGCCGAGGAAACTCGGCAGGCAGAACAGTTCTGGCAGCGTCAGGGGCTGCCGGGGGGTACCGGCGATCGTTTTCAACGACCGCCATACCATCAGCGGTGCACAGGCGCAGGAGGTCTTTGAGGACGGAATACGCCAGGCCTTAGCGCCCGCGCAGAATACTTGATGCCCCTACCTGGACGAGCGACGTCTTCCGGAACCCATCCAGGAACACCATCATGGAAATCATCACATGAGCCAACTATTCGCCAGTTACGACTTGCCTGGCCGCACGTTACGCAACCGTATCGTGATGGCACCCATGACCCGTTCGAGGAGCGAGGGCTTTGTAGCGAACATGCTCAATGCGCGCTACTACCAACAGCGTGCCAGTGCGGGCCTCATCATTACCGAGGGCACGCCCGTTTCTCCACAGGGACAAGGCTATGCCGCCGTTCCGGCACTCTATTCCGATGCGCAGATCGCAGGTTGGAATCTTGTGACGGATGCCGTGCATGAGGCGAGCGGTAGCATCTTCGCCCAGCTTTGGCATGTCGGGCGGATGTCGCATGCCTCGCTTCAACCTGGTGGCGGCGCGCCGGTGGGGCCGAGCGATCAATCGGTGGAGCGCATCCCGGGCAACCGTGTCTTCATCGACTTTCCTGACGGCGGCCGTGGGCCGGCCGATCCGACCCCTCCACGTGCACTGTCCAGCGACGAGATTCCCGCCATCGAGACGGATTTCGTCAGCGCGGCCTACAACGCCATCAACGCGGGCTTTGACGGTGTCGAAATCCATGCCGCCAATGGCTACCTGCTG
Organism: Xanthomonas hyacinthi; assembly: GCF_009769165.1. Classification (NCBI taxonomy): domain Bacteria; kingdom Pseudomonadati; phylum Pseudomonadota; class Gammaproteobacteria; order Lysobacterales; family Lysobacteraceae; genus Xanthomonas; species Xanthomonas hyacinthi. Next base: position 1,789,116 of record NZ_CP043476.1, on the reverse strand, counting down.
GAGCAGTTTCTCAATGCTGATCTCAACGGCCACGAGGATCGCTATGGAGGGACGATAGAAAACCGCGCTCGCCTCATCCTGGAAACGGTGGACAATGTGGCTGCCGGGATTGGCGCGGAGAAGGTCGGCATTCGTCTATCACCCAGGAGCCAGTTGTTCGTGCCGGATTACCAGGACAACGAGGCGACCTATCTCTACCTGGCGGCCGAATTGGGCAAACGTGGCTTGGCTTACGTTCATCTGGTAGACAACCGGGTGCGGGGCGAATCCGTACTCGGCGTCAGCTTTCTCAAGCAGTTCAAGGCCGCATATCGCGGTACGGTGATTCTCGCTGGCGGCCTGACCCGTGAAAGCGCGATCCGACTAATCGATGCAGGTTTGATCGATCTGGCCGCTTTCGGCCAGCCATTCATCGCCAATCCCGATTTAGTCGATCGGTTCCAGCGCGATCTGCCTCCGGCCACGCCTGATCCGGCGACCTATTACGATGGCGGCGAACAGGGCTATACGGATTATCCCGTCTATGCCGTTCCATTGGATTAGCCGGCCAAGCGTCAGGAGAACTGGGTGTGAACATATTGAGTGACACTCCAGGCCGAAAGAAGATCGGCGATACATCAGCAGGGCGCTGCGCCGTCGGTACTCGTGCGATGCACCGGGTGCGGAAGCCGGATTCCTGAAGGTGACCCAGGCCGTCCATGCCGATGGCGGCTCGATCTTCGTGCAATTGTTTCACCTGGACGAGGTGCGGCTGCATGGCCACGCCATCCGCCTCTCGATGGACGGCAAGGGCTGCTGGCGCGACAACGCGTTCATCGGACGGGTGTGGCGCTGGATCAAGTGCGTGGAGGTCTACCTGCACGCCGACGCGACCGTGAGCATTGCCCGCGGATGCAGGCGGGCATCGCGGCCATCCATCGGCATGCGCTGAGGCGCCGTGGCGCGTGATGCCATCGCTTCCCGGCAACGCGCAGCGGTCATGCAGCTCCCGTATCCTGGCCCGCCTCTGCCGTCCATGGAGAAACCGAATGTCGCTGCGCACCGTGTTCTTGCTTGCCTGCCTGTTACTCGGCGCGGCGCCGTTGGCGCAGGCGCAGCAGCATTGCCTGCCCTATGGCCCGATCAAGGTCACGCTGTCCGGCAAGCTGGAGCGGCACGCGAGGGCGGCGCCGGCCGGCGCCGTTGCGGCGGTCGAAGGCGCCAGTGAGGTGCTGCTGCTGCCGACGCCGGTGTGCGTGGCGGCGTCGCCTGCCGCACAGGCGCCGCGTCATGAGGAGATGCGCCGCCTACGCCTGGCGCTGAGCAAGGAGCAGGCGGCGCACCTGGAAGAAGAAGGCGCCGGGCAGATCGTGCGGGTCACCGGCATGCTGTCCGAGGTGGCAGGGGGCGAGGGTTCCCCCGGCCTGCTGTTGACGGTGGTCGGTATCGATAGCGACTGACGCGGCGCTGCACGCGCCGAGGCCGCAAGCACAAGCGCACCCGCAGGCGCACATCGAGCGTCCAGTGCATGCCATCACGCGCATGCCGGCGATGCCACGGGCTTGCAACACGGATGACATATCGTGCCGCGCTACGCCATCATCTGGCGCGCCGTCGCGGGCTGCTGCGCAAGCCGAACGGAATCGTCATCCCGCGCCCAAAGGAATCGCCATGTTGCTGCATCCCCATCTTTCCGCGTGCCGCCCGGCCGCGCGTTCGTCGCGCCTGCCTGGCGCCCCGGTCCGTCACCGGCTGGCGCAGGCCTGCGTCGGGCTGTTGCTCGCATCGATCGCGACCGCGGCCGTCGCGCAGGATGCTGCGCCGACGCTGGCCGCTATCGCACCACAGGCCGCACGCAGCGCCGCCACTGGCGATGCGGCGACCTCGCTGGACACCATCACCGTCACCGCCGAGCACCGCGAGCAGAACCTGCAGGACGTGCCGGTGTCGGTGGGCGTGGTGCAGGGCGATGCGATGCGCAACTACACCGCCGGCGGCGACGACACGCTGCTGGCGCTGTCCGGCCGCGTGCCCAGCTTCTATGCCGAGACCACCACCGGGCGCATCTTCCCGCGCTTCTACATCCGCGGCCTGGGCAATATCGATTTCTATCTCGGCGCCTCGCAGCCGGTGTCGATCATCCAGGACGACGTGGTGCTGGAGCACGTGGTGCTGAAGTCCAATCCGGTCTACGACCTGGACCAGGTGGAAGTGCTGCGCGGCCCGCAGGGCTCGCTGTTCGGCCGTAACACCACTGCTGGCATCGTCAAGTTCGACAGCATCAAGCCCAGCGCCGACTACAGCGGCCGGCTCAGCGCCAGCTACGGCAGCTATGGCACCACCTCGCTCGACGGCGGTTTTGGCGGGCCGATCAACGACGTGCTGTCGTTCCGCGTGTCGGCGCTGTACCAGCACCGCGACGATTGGGTGGACAACACCTACAGCGGCCCCAGCGCCGATGGCACGGCGACGCCGAAGAAGGGCGCGATGGGTGGCTACGACGACCGCAACGCGCGCCTGCAGCTGCTGCTCAAGCCGAGCGAGACCTTCTCGCTGCTGGCCTCGGCGCATACCCGCGACTACGACGGCACCTCCACGCTGTTCCTGCGCAATGCGATCACCAAGGGCTCGGACAAGGTCGACGTGCCGCGCGACCGGGTCGCCTACGACGAGGCGCACGACAACCCGCAGGCGTACAAGACCCATGGCGGCTCGCTCAAGGCGGTGTACGACTTCGGCGGCGTGTCGCTGACCTCGATCAGCGCCTACGAGACCACCTCCGGCGACAGCCGCGGCGATACCGACGGCGGCGCGGCGGCGAACTATCCGGTCAACGGCGTGGCCAACGGCTACGGCCAGTCGATGGGCCAGGTGCGCGACCTGGACCAGTACACGCAGGAGCTGCGCCTGGCCAGCGAAGGCGACGCGGCGCTGCAGTGGCAGGCCGGCGCGTTCTACTTCGACGGCAAGGACACCACCGATTTCTACCAGCGCGCCTACTTCCTGCAGACCGCCGCGCGCAACCCGAACAACTGGGTGCGCCTGCGCAACAGCAACACCTCGTGGGCCGGTTTCGGCCAGCTGACCTACAAGGCCACCGACGCGCTGACCCTGACCGCCGGCGTGCGCCAGACCCGCGACAGCAAGGAAACCAAGCTGCTCAAGACCGCCGACACCGCGGCCGGTGTGGTCACCTACCGCGGCCGCCGCGACGTGCGCATGGCCGATACGCAGCCGAGCTGGGACGTCAGCGCGATGTACGCGATCGACGACAACGTCAGCGTGTATGCGAAGGTCGCCCGCGGCTTCCGCGGCCCGACCATCCAGGGCCGCTCGGCGGTGTTCAACTCCGACTTCACCACCGCCGATTCGGAGACGATCCTGTCGTGGGAAGCGGGCATCAAGAGCAGCCTGTTCGACAACCGGCTGCGCCTGAACGTCACCGGCTTCACCTACACGGTCGACGACATCCAGCTCAACGGCAACGACTCCAACGGCAACGGCGTGCTGTTCAATGCGGACAAGGCCAAGGCCTACGGCCTGGAAGCGGACCTGGACTGGCGCCCGATCCCGAACCTGTCGTTGAGCGCCGGCCTGAGCCTGCTGCACAGCGAGATCCAGGACAAGCGCGTGTACGCGCAGGTGTGCGCGCTGAACGGCGTGGTGGTGTGCACGGTGGAAGACCCGACGATCAAGGTCGGCGCCAACACCTTCGCCCAGATCGACGGCAATCCGCTGCCGAACGCGCCCACCTACAACGTCAACCTGGCCGCGCGCTACGACATCCCGGTCGCCAACGGCGCCGCGTTCTTCGTCGCCGCCGACTGGAACAAGCAGGGCAAGACCAGCTTCGTGCTGTACGACTCGGTGGAGTTCAATTCCAAGGGCAGCTTCGAAGGCGGGCTGAAGCTGGGCTACAGCGGCGACTACGGCGCGTGGGAGGTGGCGGCGTTCGCGCGCAACATCACCAACGAGAAGAACCTCAAGGGCGTGATCGAGAACTACATGGCGGCGGTGTACAACGAACCGCGCATCGTCGGCGTATCGGTGGATCTGCACTGGCATTGATCGCCTCGCGCTGAGCTTCCGCCCTAGGCGGCTGTCAGCCGCGCGATCCCACAACAGCTGGTTGCGGCCAGGATCTGCCGCCGCCTGCCACCCCGCAATTCCCATAGCCGCCATCTTCACGCTCTGCTACAGTCCGCGCCCAGCACTGCCGGGTCCGGCAGCCAGGCATAGCCGTCGCCATGCTTCCGTCGATTTTCTGTTACGGAGAGACTGCGCGTGACCGCCACCGCGTTCTGTTCCACGCTGCCGTGTACAGGGGATTGCATGCACCAACGCTACGAAGGACCGCCCAACGCTGCGTCCGGCGAGGACTACGCCAGGCAGCTGCATAACGGCTTTGCCGCCCTGCGCTTCGATCCGCCGCTGGAGCTGGCCTATCGCCGCTACACCGCCTCGACCATGGGTTTCGCGCAGCGCGTGGCGGCCTCGCTCGGGGTGCTGATCGCGCTGCTGCTGCTGGCGTGGGATGCGTGGCATTTCGGCTGGTCGGGGAACACCGCACTGGTCGGCTATGCGGTGGCGGTGCGCGCGGCCACGTTGCTGGCGCTGTTGTGGGTGGCGGTGGCGATCCACCGCGCGTATGCGCACGGACCGGGCCGCGCGGCGCTGCTGCTGTTGGTCGGCGGCACCGGGCTGGTGCTGTCGAGCATCGGCTATCCGCCGCAGGAACTGCGCTATGCCGCGGCGGTGATGACCTTGGTGATCGTCGCCGGCTTCTTTCCGCTGGGCCTGGCGCTGTGGCAGAGCGTGGCGGTGGCGCTGACCCTGTGCGCGATCAGCGCCGCGGCTGCGCACCTACTGCTGGACGGCAGCGCGCAGGCCGGCTACCTGCGGCTGCAATGGCTGCTGTGGGCGGCGGTGCCGATCGGCGCGGTCGGCGGCTATCTGCGCGAGCATTCGCGCCGCGAAGGCTTCCTGCAGCGCCGGGTGCGCGACGACGAGGCCTTGCGCGACGCGCTGACCGGTCTGGGCGATCGCCGCCGCTTCGACGAGCACCTGGCGGTGGCGCTGGCCGAAACCCGGCGCCTGCAGCACGGACTGGCGTTGATCCTGGTCGAACTGGATGGGTTTGCCGCTTTCGCGCAGCGCTACGGTCCGCGCCAGGCCGACCGCGCCGTGGTGGACGTGGCCGAGGTGCTGCAATGCCTGCTGCGGCCGATGGACGCGACCATGCGTATCGACGCCGACCGCTTCGCGCTGGTGCTGTACGACGCCAGCGGCGCGCACCTGCGCCAGGTGGCGCCGGCGCTGCGCGACATGGTCGAACTGATGGCGATCGCGCATGCCGACATGGCCTCCGAACAGCTCGGCGTCAGCGTCGGCGCGCTGCTCGCCGCGCCCGCCGACACCGCCGCCACGCTGCTGCAACGCGCCGAAGCGCTGTTGCAGCGCGCGCGCATCGGCGGCGGCAACCAGGTGGTGCTGGCCGAGCAGACCGGCTGGTAACACTGTCGCGGTTGACGCTGGCCAGGCGCACATTGCGCTGCCGAGCGTACGCCCGCCTGTGCGCAGGCCGTCGCGGTGCCACGGACACGGCAACCCGCAGGGCCGCTCCTGCGCGCCACCGGCGCTACGTCATCGCCGGCGCGTGGGCATCCGTTACACGTCCTCTCTCTTGCTTGCCGCAGGCGCGCGCAAGCGCGGCGCGGCCTGCTCGGGGATCCGATCGCACGCCCTGGGTATTCCAACGCTAACCGCTGCGCGCGCGCCGGACCTACGGCGCCTTGGACGGCACGAACGGGGAGACCGGGTCGCTGGCCGGGAAGGTCTCCTCCAGCGCTTCGTCCTGGTTGGCGTCGGTGTGGTGCTTGTGTGCGTATTCGGCGCCGGCCGGGTCCGGCGCGGTGTCGGGCGCTGGCCGGTCCGCGCCGCTGCGCGGCTCGTGTTCGACGATGGTGTCGGGGCGGTCGCCGGCGCCGCGGTCCTCGCGGTCCTGGCCGTCGCGCTTGCCGCGCTGTTCGCCGGGGACCGGGTCGCTGCGGCGCAGCGGGTCGGTGGGTGTGGACATGGCCGATTCCTCCTGTGGGATAGGGCAACCTCGCACCAGTGCAGCGCGATGCCGGTGAAGCCGCTGCGAATCGCAGTACCTCCACGCGATTGTCACGAACGGCTAACGGCTAACGGCTAACGGCTAACGGCTAACGGCACCGGCGCTACTGCTGCGCATCCACCGCCGATGCCGCCCGGAGGCTGCGCCATGCGCCCCAGCGACCGCCCCCAATGCCCGCCTGGACCCGTTGCCGGCGCCCGCACGGCGCAAGGAGGCGCATTGATGGCGCGCCCGATCTGGACCGGCACCCTGTCCTTCGGCCTGCTCAACGTGCCGGTGGCGCTGATGTCCGGCGAACGCCGCGTCGATCTGCACTTCCGCATGCTCGACGCGCGCGACAAGCGTCCGATCCGCTTCGAGCGGGTCAACGCCGACACCGGCGAAGAGGTGCCGTGGCAGGACATCGTCAAAGCCTACGAGTACAGCAAGGGCAACTCCGTGGTGGTCGCGCAGCAGGACCTCGCCTCGGCCGCGCCGGAAAGCCACTTCATGTCGCTGCTGCAGAACAGCCTGGACGCCAAGCGCCGCACCCCGGCCAGGAAAGCGGAGGCGTCGATGCCGGTGCGCAAGACCGCGAAGAAGCCGGGCAGGAAGGCGGCGAAGAAGTCGGCCACGCCCGCCGCGAAATCCGCCGCCAAGGCCACGCCGGCGCAAGCGGCCGCGCGCAAGCCACCGGCGCGGCGCAAGGCGGGGTAGGGCGCGATGACGCTGCGCGAGGACGCCCGCAAGCGCCGCCTCGACGCGACCCCGGAGCCGGCCGACGACAGCGTCGCGGCGCCGTCGCGGCGGCCGATCTTCGTGGTGCAGCTGCACCACGCCAGTTCGCGCCACTACGATCAGAAGCACAACAATCGCGCACTCGGCCCGCACGTGCATGCGATCGCGCTGCGACAGAAGAGTGGCAGCGAGGATTCCCTGTACATCGACGATCTCGCCGGCCTGCTGGAACTGGTGCAGATGAACACCCTGGAGCTGCATCCCTGGGGCGCCACCGTGGACGATCCCGAGCATCCGGACCGGCTGGTGTTCGACCTGGACCCGGGCGAGGGCGTGCGCTGGACCCGGATCAAGGCCGCCGCGCGCGCGATCCGCACCCGCCTGCGCGAGACCGGACTGGAAAGCTTCGTGCGCCTGTCCGGCGGCAAGGGGGTGCACGTGGTGGTGCCGATCGTGCCCGACGCGGACTGGGAGCAGGCGCGCGATTTCTGCGAAGCCTTCGCCCAGGCGCTGGCCGCGTCGGCGCCGGAGCGCTACGTGGCCACGATGAGCAAGGCCAAGCGCAATGGGGTGATCTTCGTCGACCGGCTGCGCAACGGCCGCGGCAATACCAGCGTGTGTTCTTGGTCGCTGCGCGCACGCACGCCACCGTGGCGGTGCCGCTGCGCTGGGAGGAGCTGGCGCGGATCGCCTCGCCGCAGGCGTTCCCGCTGGCCAAGGCACTGCGCCGCGCCGCGCGCCTGCGCGAACATCCGTGGAAGGAAATGCAGACGCTGCAGCAGCGGCTGCCCGGGGGCTGAGCCGGCGGCCGCGGAGTGCGGTTCTGCGGTCGCTTTTTCTGGCCTCGGTGACGCATGGCGCCTTGATCCAGCCGCCGGCGCCCGGTCAGCGTCATCGCCACCCGCAGCTCCTTTTCGACCAGGGTCGGCAGGTTCTCCACGCGGCCTGGTCGGCCGCGGCCAGCGCATACACGAAGGCGCGGCCGGGCAGCACCGCGTCGGCGATCGCCGGCAGCGCGCGCGCTGGACAGCACGCGGTCGAACTGGCGCCCGCGATCTTGGAGACGCCGGTGCCGTCGGCGCCGAAGCGCACCGCATCGTGCGCATCGTCGGGGTCGAGGATGCATCGGCGTCGCCTCACCAGACGAACGGCAGCAGCCGCCAGCTGTGCGCGGCGTACTCCGGGTACTCGCGCGGGAACGCCTGGGTCAGCGCCGCTTCCTCCACGCGGATGCGGCGCAGGAACGCCCAGATCACCGGCAGCACGATCGCCAGCAGCGCCAGCACGTCGCCCAGGCCGATCGCCAGCCCGTAGAACGCCAGCAGCGCGCCGGTGTAGGACGGATGGCGCAGGTAGCGATACGGCCCATGGCGGATCAGCCGGTGGCCGTCCTGGATGGTCACATCCACCGTGAACCAGCGCGCCAGCACCCGGATCGCCCACAGCCGCAGCGCCAGGCCGCCGGCCAGCAGCGCACAGCCCAGCCAGCGCGCCGGTTCCTGCAGCGCCGGCGCATAGCGCCACACGCCGACGAAGGCCAGCAGCACGCCCACCGCCACCGCCGCGTACAGCACGCGCCACAGCAGCTGCAGTGTGCCCTGGTCGCGCGCGCCGCCATCGGCCGCGCGGCGGCGGTGGCTGAGCAGCAGCTCGTAGCCGCCCCAGCACACGCCCAGCAGCATGAACAGCAGATCGGGATGTCGCAGGGTCAGGGGCATCGTCGTTTCCTCGTGAGGAGCCGTGTTCGGTGTACGCCATCGCGCTGCAGGCCGGGTGAACGCGTCGCCGCGGCAGCGATGGCATGGCGCCAGTGTGGCCGCAGCGCTGCGGCCGGACAGCGGCCGCTGGTCATCGATCCGACCTGCCGGAAGTCACTTTCTGCATCCGCCCCATTGCCGCGGCCGTGCCGCGCGGTCAGCATCCGCCGCATGCATCGCTTCCTGCACGATCAGATCGAACTCAAGCGCCTGGCCGGGCTGGTCACCGTGGCGACCGTGCTGTGGTCGTTCCAGCTGCAGCCGCAGGCGCCGGCGGCCTGGCGCTGGACCGCGGTGGGGCTGTTCGTGCTGCCGATGCTGGGCCACCGCTACCTGCCGTCGCCGCGCCTGCGCGCTGCCGCGCTGTGGCTGCAGGCGGCCGCGGCGCTGGTCCTGGTGTGGCTGGAGCCGCGCACCGGCACCGCGCCGGTGCTGCTGGTGGTGGTGGTGGCGCAGGTGGCGTTGCTGTGGGAGCCACGCCGGGTGCTGGCGCTGGCGATCCTGGCCAACCTGGGCACGTTCCTGCTGCTGTCCACGGCCGGGTTCAAGCGCGCGTTGCTGACCACCCTGATCTACGCCGGTTTCCACGCCTTCGCCGCGCTGACCGCGCACTACGCACGCACCACCGAACTCGCCCGCGAAGCGCTGGCCCGGGTCAACGCCGACCTGCTGGCCACGCGCGCGCTGCTGGCCGACAGCGCGCGCGATGCCGAACGCCTGCGGCTGGCGCGCGAACTGCACGACGTGGCCGGGCACACGCTGACCGCGATGCGGATCAACCTGCGCCTGCTGCTGGCCGATCCGGACCTGGCGCGGCGCGAGGAACTCGGTGTGGTCGAGCGCCTGTCCGCCGAACTGCTGGCCGATCTGCGCAACGTGGTGCAGTCGCTGCGCGAGGACCGCGGCCTGGATCTGGAGACCGCGCTGCGCGCGCTGGCCGCGCCGTTCCCGCGGCCGCAATTGCGCCTGCAGATCGCGCCGGACGTGCGCATCACCGATCCGCAACTGGCCGAGACCCTGCTGCGGCTGGTGCAGGAAGCGCTGACCAATGCCGCGCGGCATGCCGATGCCGATGAGGTGCGGGTGCGCCTGCGCCACGAGGATGCGCAGCTGCGCGTGGACATCGAGGACGACGGCCGCCGTGCCGAGCGTATCCAGGAAGGCAACGGCATCGCCGGCATGCGCGAGCGCCTGGCCGCGCTGCGCGGCCGGCTCGATCTGGGCCGCACGCCGTTGGGCGGCATGCAGCTGACCGCGCGGCTGCCGCTGTGAGCGCCTTGCGCATCGCCCTGGCCGACGACCAGATCCTGGTGCGCGCCGGCCTGCGCGCGCTGCTGCAGGCCCAGGGCATCGCCGTGGCCTGCGAGGCCGACGACGGCGAAGCGCTGCTGGCCGCGCTGGCGGCCACGCCGGTGGACGTGGTGCTCAGCGACATCCGCATGCCCGGCCTGGACGGCATCCAGGCGCTGCAACAGCTGCGCGCGCGCGGCGACGCCACCCCGGTGCTGCTGCTGACCACCTTCGACGACGCCGACCTGCTGCTGCGCGCCGCCGACGCCGGCGCGCAGGGCTTCCTGCTCAAGGACGCCGCACCCGAAGACCTGCGCGATGCGATCGTGCGCGTGGCCGCGGGCGAGACCCTGCTGCAGCCGGTCAGCACCGATCCGGTCCGCGCGCGCTACCGCTACCGCGACGAGGACGCGCCGCGCGACACCTTCAACGAACGCGAGGTGGCGATCCTGCGCCTGCTCGCCGGCGGCTACTCGAACAAGGAAATCGCACGCAGCCTGTTCCTGGCCGAAGGCACGGTGAAGAACTACGTCTCCACGATCCTGGACAAGCTCGGCACCCGCGACCGCACCCGCGCGGTGCTCAAGGCGATCACGCTGCGGATCATCTGAGCGCGCTTGCCCTCGCGCCGCCGAGCGTGCGGCTTGCCGCAGCGCGACAGGCACACGCCAGCCGCGGCGACGCCCGCATGCGCTCCTGCGGGACGCTGCAATGCACCGCAGGAGCGCCCGCTGCCCGGGCGCTTATTCGGGCGGCAGCTTGGAGATCGCGATGCCGATGATCAGCGGTTGGTCGGAGGTGGTGGTGCCGGTGAAGCTGCGTCCGGATTCGCTCAGGTCCCACCCCGCCTTCTCGATGCCGCCCTCGGCCTCGAAGGTGAACGGCCCGATGCGCAGCCCGGTCGAGGCGCTGAACTTCTCGGAGAACTTGCTGAAGGCCGCCTTGCTGGTGGTGATGGTGAAGGTCGGCTTGTAGCCCACGTACATGCCGGTCTTGAGCAGGCCGAAGAAACCCTTCTCGCCGAACACGGCCTGGGTACCGTCGTCGCCGAACGCGCTGTAGCCCTTCACGAACGGGCCGTTGCGCTTGCTGCGCACGAACGGGCCGTTGTACCAGTCGCTGGGCTGGATCTGGATCAGGTCCAGCGCCTCGAATTCCACCGAGACGTTGAGTTCGTTGTCGGTCTCGAACTCGTCGATGCGCTGCCACTTGCCGGCCACGCGCACCTCCCAGAAGAATTGGCGGATCTTGGCCGAGCCGCCGGCCCAGGTCTTGCTGTAGTCGTAGGCCGCGTCGCGGTTGTTGAAGCCCATGGTGGCGCCGGCCGGGCCCTGGCCGGCCTGCACCGCGTCGATCCACTCGCTGGCGTTCTGCGCCACCGACCAGTTCGGGACCAGCGGGAACTTGGACAGCGCCGGGTCGTTGAGCTTGGCGTAGAAGTCGTGATTGTTCATCTGCTTCTGCGCATCGCCCAGACCCGGCGTATTGGCCTGCGCGACCAGGGCGTTGTAGGTGACCTGCGCCTGGTCCATCTTGACCTGCGTGCTGCTGATCTTGGTCTGCCAACCGGCGCCGGCCGGCGAACCCAGCCATTTGGTGAAGGTCGGGTCGTTGTCGGCGACATCGTCCTGGTAGACCGAACGCGCCTGGTTGTAGGCGATGGTGTAGCCGTTGCTGGCGGTGGTCAGCGCGTCGTCGGCCAGCTTGATCTGCTGGCGCAGCGCGGCGTCGTCGGTGGCCGCCGGGATCACGTTGAGGAATTCCTGGTAGGCCTGGTTGAACCGGTCGCCGCTGGAGACATAGGCGCCGACCGCGCTCCATTGCGGCGAAGTCGAGCAGAAGTCGTACTGCGCGGTGCCGATGAAGCCCGGCTGCTGCACCGGCCAGGCCCAGGTGGTGAACGGATAGACCATCTGGAAGGTCTCCGGGCTGGACCCGATGGCTTCGGTCAGCGCGCGGTACAGCAGGCCCCAGGGCTTCTGGTCGTAGTCCACGGCCTGCAGCGCGGCGACGTCGGACTGGCGGCGTTGCGCGGCGGTTTGGCGGAACAGCGACACCGGGGAATCGTGCTCCTCGGTGGCCAGGGTGTCGGCAGCATTGTCGGTACGGGTGAGCATGGGTGCGTCTCGGTGGACCGCGACAGCCGCCGCGGCAGGTGCCTGGGGCCGCCGGCATTGCGGCGGTGGCGTCCGGTCGGCACAGGTCCGGACGGCGCCCACCGTGCCGCGCCGCGCGTCGTCGTCGCCTTACCGCAACCTGCCGGAGTGCAAGTGCATGCGCTGGATAGGTTTTTTGGCCGGCGCTGGCGGCGCTGGCGGCGTCCGTACCGACGCGCCGCACGGGCGCCGGCGTGCGTCGGCGGCAACCGTAAGCTGGCCGTCAGGCCCGCGCGGCGGCTTGCCGGCAGGGTGTCGCGGCGGCCCAGCGTGCCGCCCGGAGACCGCATCGCGCGCTCCGGTCCCCTGACAGGAATACGGCCATGACACTGTTGCGTACCTCCGCCTTGCTGGCGCTGCTGATGCTGTTTGCGGCGTGCAGCGCCCCCGCCCCGCGGCCCGCGCCATCGGCGCCGCCACAGGCGCTGCTGAAGGACTCGGACGTTTCCGAGACCGATGTGATCGCGCGCGCGCTGCTGGAGGGCTGTCAGCTGATCCCGTACGACGGCAAGCGCCAGACTTGCGTGGACAACAATGCGGGCCTGCACGGCGCGACTGCCTGCGACGCGCTGGCGTGCCAGAAGGCGGCGGGCATCGACGCCAACCGCCTGCGCCTGGCGGCGTGGCAGAACTGCGTGGACCGGCGCACGCTGATCAACGGCGCGTTCGGCAGCACGGTCAAGGACCTGGAGGCCTTCAAGCGCAGCCCGGGCTACAAGGGCTGGGGGCAAAAGGGCAAGAACGCGATGGCCACGCTGATCAAGAAGATCAACGACGGCCAGCCCGGGCACGCGATCGCGCTGAAGAACGCGAAGAGCACCTTGAGCGAATGCAAGAAGATCGTGGGCTGAGCGCCCGCCCCTGGCGGGCGCGACCCGCCAGGGGCGATGCCCGCCGCGCGGCTACGCCAGCGGCGTGATCTCCGGATCGTTGCCGACCTGCGGGTCGCAACTGAACAACTGCTCGCGCTTGTCGTCGTACACCAGCACCGAGAAGAAGATCAGCGTCTGCACGGTGTTGAGGTTGAGCACCTCGGCACTGCGCCCGTCCTTGGCGATGGTGGTGCTCTGGATCTGCCCGCGTGCATCGGAGTTGAGCACGGCCCTGATCTTGAGGTGCGGCGAGACCTCCTTGTCCAGGCGATAGATCAGGGTGACCGGGGTCTGCCCCTCGCCGACGGTGATCACGTCCGGCGAGAAGCTGTAGAAATAGCGCCCGCGTCCGGCGTTGCCGCCGAAGACCACGTGCGCCGCGGTGAGGGTGATTTCGACGATTGCTGTCATGACGGGGTCTTTTCCTTGGGTGGCGGGGCATACAGAGCGACGAAGCCCGGGTGGCGGTAGCCCGCCTGGTACAGCCATCCGAGCGCTTGCAACACGGCCTGGCGTTGGCCCAGATGGACCTGCGCGCGAATCCATGGATCGAGCAGCGTTTTGTCGCGCGTGCCGTCGATGCGCGTGCCGAGCAACTGTACCGCGCGCTGCCATTCGGCGCGTGCATCGGCCTGGGCGCCGGCGGTGGCCAGGCGCTCGCCGCGCCAGATGCGCGCGTGCGCCAGCGCCGACAGGCCGAGCAGGTCGTCCGGCATGGCGCGGTGCAAGGCCTCCAGGTGCGCCACGATGCGCGCGCTGCGTTCCCGCTCCTCGCGCTCGGGCAACGGCTGGTTCTGCGCGATGCGCAGCGCGATGAGCGCGTCCAGCCATCGCCATTCCGGTAGCGGCTGCGCCTGCAGCAACGGCGCCAGCGTGCGCCGTGCCTGCAACAACTGCCGCACTGCCGGTTCGCGCTGTCCGCGCAATGCCGCCACCCAGCCGGCCTGGGCCTGGGCGTGCGCCAGATCGCGGCGCCAGGCGCGGTTGTCCGGCTGCTTGGCCACCAGTGCCGACAGCATCGCCGTGCTGAGCCGCGCGTCGGCTTCGGCATTGCCCAGGTGGCCGCGCGCCAGCGCCAGGTTGGACGTGCGCAGCAGCGAGGTGGCCCAGCGCCTGCGCCACGCGTCGGCATCCGGTTCGTGCTGCACCAACGCGCGCAGCATCGCGATCTGGTCCCGGTAGCCGTGTTCGGCCGCCTCCAGCGCGCCGTAGGATTCCTGCGCCGAACTCAGCCACGACAGGCTATCGATCAGTTCGTAGCGCACCGCGGCGTTGCCGGGGGCCAGCGCCAGGACCTGCCGCTTCAGCGCGACCGAGCGCGCGAACAGCGCGATCGCCGCATCGTGCCGGCCTTCGCTGCGGGCCAGGCTGCCGAGGTTGTTGAGCGCGTAGGAGACTTCGAGCCGCCAACGCGGCTCTTGCGGCGCGCGGCGCGCCAGCTGTTCGGAGATCGACAGGTACGCCGACCAGTGCCGGCGCGCCAGTGCCGGGCGTTTCTGCTGGTAGGCCAGGTAACCCAGCCAGTAGGCGGTCAGCCCGGTCTCGGCCAGCGCGTCCAGCGCTGCCGGCGCGTCGCGACGGGCCTGGCCGGCGGCGGCGGCCGAGCGTGCGAACGCGGCCTGCGCCTGCGCCAGGTTGCCCTGGTTGGCGAGGACTTCGCCGGTGGTGCGCAGCGCGCGCGCGTGGTTGAGCAATTCGGCCGGCCGCATGCTGGCGCTGGGCAGCCGCTCCAGATAGGCCAGCGCGCGGCTGCCGACGCTGTCGAGCAGCTTCAGGTTGCCGGTGGTGCGCAACTGCTCGGCCAGATCGCCGAGCATGTAGCCGACCAGCTGCTGCGCTTCGTTGCGGCGCTGCTCGGCGGCCCGCTGCGCTTGCCGCGCCTGCCAGCCGAGCAGCATCGAGGCGCTCGCCAGCACCGCGAGCATGCCGCCGGCGCTTGCGTACAGCCAGCGGCGCCGGTGGCGCAGGCGTTCGCTGGCGCGCAGGAAGGCGTGGTCGGTGGCGTCGAGATCGTGCGCCAGACGCTTGGCCGCCTCGCGCGCCTCGCTCAGCGGCCGCCCGCTGTTGAGCAGGTGATCGGCGCGCCGGCCTTCGGCGGCCCAGCGCTGTGCGGCCTGCTGCAGACGGTTGCGCGCCTGCAGCAGGCGCCGGTTCTCGTGGATCCATTCCGCCGCGCGCGGCCACTGCCGCAGCAACGCTTCGTGGGCGACGGCGAAGCCGGGCCCGCCGGCGGCCAGCGCGCTGACGAACAAGCGCGCCTGCACGAAGGCCGCGGCCATGCCGCGTGCCGCCGGCTCGGCCTGCAGCGCCGACCACAGCACGCGGCGCGAGGTCACCGCGGCGCTGTCCGGATGGATCACGCACAGCCGCGCCAGCACGCTGCCCAGCGCTGCCTGCGCCGGTTCCGGCAGGGCGCGAAAGACCTGTTCGGCATGGTGCGCCAAGGCGCCCTCCAGGCCGCCGAGCGCGTGATACGCCGCGAACGTGAGCATGCCTTCGGCGGTGCGGCGCTCGTGCAGCGCATGCAGCGTGTGCTGCAGCAACGGCAGCGCGTCGGGCTGGCGCGCGGTGGCATCGCGCAGCACGTCGTCCAGGCGGCTGGCGCTGTCGCGGTCCTCCTGGAACCGCAGCCCGGCCATGGCCGCCGGAATGCGGATGATCTGGCCGATCTCGCCGGCGCGCGGCGCCAGCAGGTCGACGTGGCCATCGCCGCGCTTGAGTTCGGAAACGCCGGGCAGCGATTCGATCAGCCGCGGGTAGAAGTCGCTGCGGGTCAGCACCAGCACGGCCACCTGGGGCGCGGTGCACAACGCGCGCAGCGCGGCGTCCAGCGCGGCGCGGTCGGCATCGCCGATGTCCGGCGAGGCCACCACGCTCTCGGCATGGTCGATCACCAGCAGCAGATGGCGCTCGGCCGCTGCGCCGCTGCGCGCCGCCGGGCAGCGCAGCAGGGCTTCGGCGATGGCCGCGTGCAACGGCGGCGGCTGCTGCAGCCAGGTCGGCAGCGAGGCCATCTGCGCCGCGGAAAACACCGCGCGCGTGCCGGGCGTCCACTGCGCCAGCGCTTGCGCGAGCACCCCCAGCACGTCGCCGCCGTGGCACACGGCCAGGTTGCAGTAGGCCACCGCCAGCGCTTCCAGCCCGTCCAGCCCGCCCGGCTGGGACAACAGCGGCACCACGCCGGCGCGCAGCAGCGAGGTCTTGCCGCAGCCGCTGGCCCCGGACACCAGCACCAGCCCGCGCCGGCTCTGCAACTGCGCGCGCAGCGAGCCCATGATCTGGGCGATGGCATGGCTGCGGCCGAAGAACACCTCGGCATGCGCCGGATCGAACGGCTGCAGGCCGACATAGGGATTGCCGTGCCCCCAGTGCCGCGCGCCGGGCAGCGCGCCGCGGTAGTCGTCGGGAAAGCTCACCTTCGGCAGCAGCCGGTAGCCGCGCTTGCGGATGGTCTCGATGTAGCGCGGCTGGCGGCTGTCCTCGCCCAGGCGCCGGCGCAGCTGCGCGATGGTCTTGTGCACCGGGTTGTCGCCGTAGAAGCCGCCGTGCCAGACCTCGATCAGCAACTGCTCGGCGCTGACCACCTCGCCGGCGCGTTCGGCCAGCGCGACCAGCACCTCCATCATCCGCGGTTCCAGCGCGATCTCCGCGCCCGCATCGATCAGCACCAGCCGCTCCGGCTCCACCAGCAGCGGCCCGAGACGGAACCGCGGCACGGAGCCGAGCTGGGTCATCCGCTCGCTTCGCTGCGACATCGATGGGCCTCGGTCCGCGCCGTACAGGCCATGCCCGCAGGATGGCGGACACGGTGTCCACCAGGCCCCCCTGCTGTCGCCAGGCGCGCATCGACGACGGACGATGATGTTCCATCGCCGCGTGCGGTTTCATCGACTGCATCCAGCTTCGCGGGCCGGGACGTAGACAAAGTGGGCGCGCCCGGCGCCGGCAGGGCCGGCCCCGGGGCGCGAGGCGTTTCCATACGTGTGCGTGTGCAGGCCGCGCCGCTTCATCAACCGCGCCGCAGACATTAAGATGCCGCGGGGCATCTTGCCGAAAGGACACCACGTTGATCATCCACCCGAAAGTTCGCGGTTTCATCTGCACCACCACGCATCCGCTCGGCTGCGAGCGCAACGTGCTCGAGCAGATCGAGGCCACGCGCGCGCGCGGCGTGCGCAGCGACGGGCCGAAGAAGGTGCTGGTGATCGGCGCCTCCAGCGGCTACGGCCTGGCCTCGCGGATCACTGCCGCGTTCGGCTTCGGCGCCGACACGCTGGGCGTGTTCTTCGAAAAGCCGGGCAGCGACAAGAAGGCCGGCACCGCCGGCTGGTACAACTCCGCCGCGTTCGACAAATTCGCCAAGGCGCAGGGCCTGTACAGCAAGTCGATCAACGGCGACGCGTTCTCCGACGAAGCGCGCGCGCAGGTGATCGCGCTGGTCAGGACCGAGATGGGCGGCCAGGTCGATCTGGTGGTGTATTCGCTGGCCTCGCCGGTGCGCAAGCTGCCCGGCAGCGGCGAAGTGAAGCGCTCGGCGCTCAAGCCGATCGGCCAGACCTACACCGCCACCGCGATCGACACCAACAAGGACGCGATCATCGAGGCCTCGATCGAGCCGGCCACCGAACAGGAGATCGCCGACACCGTCACCGTGATGGGCGGCCAGGACTGGGAACTGTGGATCGACGCGCTCGAAGGCGCTGGCGTGCTCGCGCCGGGCGCGCGCAGCGTGGCCTTCAGCTACATCGGCACCGAGATCACCTGGCCGATCTACTGGCACGGCGCGCTGGGCAAGGCCAAGGTGGACCTGGACCAGACCGCGCAGCGCCTGCACGCGCGCCTGCAGCAACGCGGCGGCAGCGCCAACGTGGCGGTGCTCAAGTCGGTGGTGACCCAGGCCAGCGCGGCGATCCCGGTGATGCCGCTGTACATCTCCATGGTCTACAAGATCATGAAGGAGAAGGGCCTGCACGAAGGCACCATCGACCAGCTCGACCGCCTGTTCCGCGAGCGCCTGTACCGCGCCGACGGCCAGCCGGCGGCCACCGACGAGCAGAACCGCCTGCGCCTGGACGACTGGGAACTGCGCCACGACGTGCAGGACGCATGCAAGGCGCTATGGCCGCAGGTCACCACCGAGAACCTGTTCCAGCTCACCGACTACGCCGGCTACAAGCACGAGTTCCTCAAGCTGTTCGGCTTCGAGCGCCAGGACGTGGATTACGACGCCGAGGTCGATCCGGAGGCGACCTTCGATTGCATCGAGCTGTAGCAACGCCGGGATTGGGGATGGCGGGATTGGGCATGCGGCCGGCAGCGATGCCGGCCGTTTTGCGTTTTGGCTTTCCGCGTCGCGACCGACGTCGCTCCCACAGTGGAAGCCTGCGCAGTATCCGCGGCGGCCGGCGCTCTTTGTGGGAGCGACGTCGGTCGCGACGCGGGAAACCGAGGCAGCCACTGTGCCGGCAGCGCGGGAAGGTTCGCACCAATGCTTACATGCAACCGCCCGGTGCCGAATGCTTGAGGCGGACTCGCGAGCGAAGCCATTCCTGGAGGGCGCCGTCCCTGGAGGAGCAACTTCAGCCGCGACCGGGCGTTGCCGGTAACGCCTGTCGCGGCTGAAGCCGCTCCCACGAGATCGCGCCGACCTGTGGACAGTCGAAAAATGCCCCGGTGCCGGTGCCGGTGCCGGTGCCGGTGCCGCTACGGCGCATTGCCGCCGAACGTGTGCGTGTACTGCAGGTACAGGCTGCGGCCCACGGTGTCGAACCAGGACACGTCGTAGTACGGATACGCCGTGTAGGTGCGGTCGCGCGGCGGCATCTTGTCGAACAGGTTGGTCACCGCCAGCGACAGCTGCGCATGGTCGCCGATGCGGTATTGCAGCGAGGCGTTGTAGCGGTAGGTGGCGCCGATCCACGGGCTGTCGCCGCTGTCCGGGTCGTAGACCTGGTCGTAGGAATCGGAACTGGGCAGGCGGCCCAGGCGCTCGCCGTGCAGCGTCGCCGACCAGGCCTTGCGTTCCCACGACACGCTGGCGCTGGCCTTGCTGCGCGGGATGTCGTAGCCGCTGTTGACCGCGAATTCGTCCACCATCGCTTCGCCGGCGTAGACCTGGATGTCGTGGCGGCGCACCCAGGTGTAGCTGCCGCTGAAGCGGAAGGTGCCGATCGCGGTGTCCAGCCGGTAGTGGGTGCTGAGGTCGATGCCGCTGGTGCTTTCGCGGGCGATGTTGATCGGGTTGACGTAGACCCCGTACAGGTCGCCGTCGGCGCTGCGGGTGACCCGCGCCAGCGCCTGCTGGCAGGTGGTCGAGGCCGCATCCAGGTTGCCGAGCCGGCATTCGGATTCGTCGCGCAGCACCTGGTCCACGCGCAGGTCCTGCACCTGGTTGCGCATGTCGATGTCGAAGTAGTCCACCGACACGTCCAGCTCCGGGCGCGGCGACCAGACGAAGCCGGCGGTCCACGAGGTGCTGGTCTCCGGATCCAGGTCGCGGTTGCCGCTGCGGCCGCGGATGATCGCCTCGTCGTTGTAGCTGCAGTCCTCGATCGCCACCCCGGCCTCTTCGCTGGCGCAGCGGTAGTAGTCCACCCCGGAGGTCTCGTCGTTGCCGGCGCCGGCGTAGACGTAGTGCAGGTCCGGCGCGCGGAACGCGGTGCCGTAGGAGCCGCGCAGCAGCAGGGTGTCCAGCGGTCGCCATTCCAGCCCGCCGCTGTAGGTGAACTTGCCCAGGGTGCGGCCGGAGAAGCGGTACTGGTCGTAGCGCCCGGCCAGGCTCAGCGCCAGCGTCGACAGCACCGGCAGGCGCAGCTCGCTGGCCAGCGCCCAGCGGTTGCGGCTGCCATGGCCGTCGGAATCCTTCCAGCTGTAGTAGTAATACTGGGTGGCCAGCGGATCCGGGCGCAGGTCGTAGCCCTGGTTGCCGAATTCGGCGGTGGCCGACAGCCCCGCGTCGCCGCCGGGCAGCGCGAACAGGCTGGGGTTGGTCACGGTGAAGGCGGCGGTGTCGGTACGCGAGCGCGGCTGGTAGACGCTGCGCTGGGCGATGCTGTCGTATTCGTCGCGGCTCAGCGGCGTGTACAGGCGCTGCGGGTCGGCGTTGAAGATCGGCAGGCCGGAATCGTCGTCCACGCCCAGCTGCGGGCCGAGGAACAGCGCGTTGGCGCGCTCGGCAACGATCTGCGGCCAGCTGATCGTGGCCTGGTACTGCGAATAGCTGAGGCTGGCCTCGTAGTCCCAGTCCGTGGCCAGCTTGCCCTTGAAGCCGGTGGTCAGGCTGAAGGTCTTCTGCCGGGTGCGGATGGTGCCGGCGTTGAGCCCGCCCATTTCCTCGGGACTGAACTGGCGGCCCCAGGCCTCGATCTGGTCGCTGGCCTGGTTGTAGAAATAGCCTTCCTCGTTGCCGTCGGCGGCCATGTAGCCCCACTGGGTCACGTCGCGGAACAGCGACAGTTCGTGGTAGCCGAGTTGCAGGTCGGCGAACCACTCGGTGCCGCCGTCGAAGGCGTAGCGCAGCGAGGCGTAGGCGTTGATGCCGCGGCGCTTGTTGCCGATGGTGCCGTAGCCGATGGATGCGCTGCTGCCGCAGAATTCGCCGTAGCCCGGGCGCGAGGCGTAGCCGGTGCTGCCGCGGTTGAGCCCGGACACCGCCGCGCAGGTCGCCGCGCCCGGATCCAGGTAGTTGTCGTCGTAGTCGGTGCGCAGGAAGGTGCGGCGCGGCACCTGCGAGCGCAGCGTGGGGCCGTCCAGGCTGCTGTCCTGGCGGCTGCGCTGGTAGGCCCACAGGGGATTCTGGGTCACCGCTTCGGCGCCGAACACGGCATCGAACGCGCCGCGCGAGAAACCGCTGCTGACGCTCAGGTTGAAGCTGTCGTCGCCGCCGCCGCTGGTGTCGCCGAAGCGATAGTCCAGGGTGGTGCCGTCGGCGTGCTTCTTGAGGATGAAGTTGACCACGCCGGAGATCGCGTCTGAGCCGTAGATCGCCGAGGCGCTGCCGGTCAGGATCTCGATGCGGTCGATCATGCCCAGCGGGATGTTGGAGATGTCGGTGAAGTTGCTGCGGCCCTTGAACGGCATCGGGAAGTCGGCGATGCGGCGGCCGTTGACCAGCACCAGGGTGTGGTTGGGACCGAGCCCGCGCAGGTCCACCTGCTGCGCGCCGGGCGAGAAGTCGGCGCCGCTGGCCGACTGCGGACTCTGCGTCTCGCCGCCGTTCTGGGTCATCGCGCGCAGCACGTCCGGCACCGAGGTGAAGCCGTTGGCCTTGATCTGTTCGGCGCTGATCACGCTGATCGGCGCCGGCCCTTCCAGCTGTGCGCGTGGAATGCGCGAGCCGGTGACCTGCAGCGTCTGCAGTTCGGCGACCGGTGCGCCGGGCGCGGCGGCGGGCAGCGCGGCGCGCACCGGCTGCGCCCGCGGCGGTGCCGGGGCCGGGTCCTGGCGTCGCACCAGCCACGCGCCGGAGGCGTCGCGCTGGGCGACGAAGCCGCTGCCGTGCAGCACGCGTTGCAGCGCCTGCGCGGTGTCCAGCCGGCCGTGCGCGCCAGGGCTGCGCGCGCCGTCGAGCTGATCGGCGCGGTAGATCAGCTGCGCGCCGGATTGCCGCGCCAGCGCCTCCAGCGCCGCGCGCAGCGGGCCGGCGGGAATGTTCAGCTGGCTGCCGGCGGTCTGGCCGTCGGCAGCGGGTTGCGCCTGCGCCGCGCAGGCGCTCGCACAGGCCATGCTCAGCAGCAGGGCACGCATCGGATATCGCATCGAGTTTTCTCCCCTGACACAGGCGCAAGGCCACGCCCCCGTTAGACAGGACGAACGATGTGCGCAAATCCCCCCTGCCGCGATGCACGCCCGCGCATTGAAGCGCTCAGCGGCTGTGCAACAGCACCTGGTCGCCGTGGCGCTCGGCGCGGATCGGGAAGCCCTGCTCGAGCAGGCGCACGAACGCTTCGGTATTGGACCAGCGGAAATTGCCGCCCACGCGCAGCGCGCCGGCGCCGGCATCGGCCACCTGCAGCTTGACCGTGTTGTAGCGGTTGAACTCGGCCACCGCGGCCTGCAGCGGGGTGTCGTCGAAGCTCAGGTAGCCGTTGCGCCAGTCCAGCGCGCGTTCGGCCTCGGCCAGCGCGACGCGGCGTACCAGCACCCCGTGCGGGCCGGCCAGGGCGATGCTGCCGGCCGGCAGCAGGGTCGGTGGCGCCTTTGGATGCGCCGCCGATTCCAGCCGCACCGTGCCCTCGGTGACCACCACGCGCAGCGCGTCGGCATCGCGGCGCACCGCGAAGCGCGTGCCGACCGCCACGACCTGGCGCGCGCCGCTGGCGACCACGAACGGACGCGCCGGGTCCTTGCTCACTTCGAAGAACGCCTCGCCGCGCTGCAGGTCGATATGCCGCTGCGCGCGCGACAGTGCCACGTCGATCCGGCTGTCGCTGCTCAACGTGGCGTGCGAGCCGTCGGCCAACGCCAGCGGGCGCAGGCTGCCGGTGGCGCTGGCGTAGGCGACCGCCGGCGGCGCCGCGGAGTGGCGCCAGCCCAGGCCGAGCGCGGCGCCGAGCAGCAGCGTCGCGGCCAGCGCCAGCGGCCAGCGCCGTCGCGCACGCGCGGGCGGGCGTGGCGCGAAGCGCAGCTGGCCGAGGTCGGTCGGTGCTTCGGGTGAGGCCGCTGCCGATGCGCTGTCGCTCGCCGCGCTGTCGTTACCCGCCAGCCCGCGCCAGCTGCCGCGCGGCGGAATGTGGCCGTCGCGCTGGCCCGCGCCCAGCGCCTGCAGCCGCCCGCTTTCCTGCCACGCCGCCTGCAGGCGCACGAACGCAACCCGGTGCGCGGTGGCCGCCGCCAACCACGCTTCCAGCCGCGCCTGCTGCTGCGGCGACCAGTCGTCGCGGTCGCGCCGCGCCAGCCATGCCGCCGCGCGCAGCTCAATCCGCCTGCTGTCCATCCTGCGCCCGTGCCCGCCGCGGCGCCGCGGGCGCACGCGCGCCGTCGTCGCCATGAAAATGATCGGCCAGCAGGCGCATGCCCTTGGCCACGTGCTTTTCCACGGTCTTCTCGCTGATGCCCAGACGCACGGCCACCTCCTTTTGCGACAGTTCCTCGACCCGCCGCAGCCAGATCACGCTGCGGGCAGCGGTCGGGCAGGCGGTCGAAGGCGGCCGCCAGCCGTCCCAGTACCTGCCGCCCGCCGCACCAGCGTTCCGGCGACAGCTCGTCTACCAGGACGTGCAGCGACTCCAAATCACCCACTGCCTCGATCGACACCACCCGGCTGCGGCGCAGCCGGTCGCTCATCAGGTGCCGCGCGGTGGCGAACAGGAACGACTTGGGCAGGCTCGGCCGCGCCTTGCCGGCGGCCTCGTAGACGCGCACGTAGATCTCCTGGCGCAGGTCGTGCCATTCGTCGCGCTGCGGCCAGCAGCGCCGCAGGTAACCGCTCAGCGCCTGCTCGTGGACGAGGATCTCGTGGACGAACCAATCGTCGAGGGAGGCGGGCATGCATCCCACATTAGCCGATCGTCCGCCCGCGTGGCAGCGCCCGCGCACCGCTGCGAACCGGTACAACGGCATGGGGGGAAACCGCGCCGCCGTTCGTCCCCTGTCTGCAACGAACCGCCCGTCCGGTTCCCGTCCGCCCCTCGAGGAGATCCGCATGACCCGTTCCGTCGGCACGTTCCGGCCCTGGCTGGTGGCACTGCTGGGCCTGTGCCTGGCCGCGCCCGCCGCCGCCCGCGATTACCGCCAGTACCTGGTCGGCGACCCGGCCCTGGCTACGCCCGGCCCGGTCGCGCCGGGGCTGCTGCTGATGGGCGGCGGCGACCGCAACTACGACGCGCTGCGCTGGTTCATGGCCAAGGCCGGGCACGGCCACGTGGTGGTGCTGCGCGCCTCGCAGGGCAACGAGGTGGCCGAGGAGTTCTATCGCGACGTCGGCGGCGTGGCCTCGGTGGAGACCTTCGTGTTCAGCGGCCGCGGCGCGTCCAGCGATCCGGCGCTGCTGCGCAGCCTGGCCCGCGCCGACGGCATCTTCATCGCCGGCGGCGACCAGTCGCGCTACGTGCGCGACTGGAAAGGCACGCCGGTGGCGGCGGCGCTGGACGCGCACGTGCGCGCCGGCAAGCCGCTCGGCGGCACCAGCGCCGGTCTGGCGATGCTCGGCGAGTACCTGTACGGGTCGATGGACGGCGGCAGCCTGACCAGCGCGCCGGCGCTGGCCGATCCGCTGGGGCCGGCCACCACCATCGAGACCGACTTCCTGCACCTGGACCTGCTCAAGCGCGTCATCACCGACACCCACTTCAAGGAACGCGACCGGCTCGGCCGGCTGTTCGCGTTCCGCGCCAAGGCGGCGACGCTGGCCCCGGCCGGGCAGCCGCTGATCGGCCTGGGCGTGGACGAGAGCGCCGCCTTGGCGGTGGAAGGCGACGGCAGCGCGCGGGTCTATGCCACCGATCCGCAGGCAGGCGCCACCGTGGTCGCCGGCCCGCTGCAGCCGCCCACGCCGCCCGGGCAGCCGCTGCAGGCCGCGCGCATCGAGACCGTTGGCGTCGGCCCCGGCTCCACCCTGCACCTGCCCGACGGCCGGGTCGATGCGCCGGTGTTCCACCGCTACTACGCGGTGCGCGATGGGCAGATGCGCGAGATTCCCGCCACCACCCTGGTGATCCACGGCGGTGCCGGGGTCGAGCGCACCAGCAGCAGCGCCGCCGACCTGGCCGAGGCGCGCGCGGCGATGGAAACGGCCTTGCGCACCGGGCAGGCATTGCTGACGCAGGGCAAGCCGGCGGTGGACGCGGTCGCCGCGGCGATCGCGGTGCTGGAGGATTCGCCGCAGTTCAACGCCGGCAAGGGCGCGGTGTTCACCCACGACGGCCGCAACGAACTGGACGCGGCGATCATGGACGGCGCCAGCGGCAAGGCCGGCGCGGTGGCCGGGGTGCACCGGGTGAAGAATCCGATCCAGCTGGCGCGCGCGGTGATGGACCAGTCCGAGCACGTGATGCTGGTCGGCGACGGCGCGGAGGTGTTCGCGCGCCAGCACGGGGTGACCCTGGTCGATCCGTCCTACTTCCGCACCGACAAGCGCTGGAAGCAGCTGCAGCAGGCGCTGCAGGAAGAGGCGAACAAGCAGGCGCACGCCGACCTGGAGACCGCCAGGCACTTCGGCACGGTCGGCGCGCTGGCGCTGGACACGCAGGGCCGGCTGGCCGCGGGCACCTCCACCGGCGGCATGACCAACAAGCGCTACGGCCGCGTCGGCGACTCGCCGATCATCGGCGCCGGCACCTATGCCGACAGCCGCTGCGCGGTGTCCGGCACCGGCTGGGGCGAGTACTACATCCGCGCGGTGGCGGCCTACGACATCTGCGCGCGGGTCAAGTACGCCGGGCAGAGCCTGGCGCAGGCGGCCGAGGCGGTGATCGACCGGCAGATTCCCAAGGCCGGCGGCGACGGCGGCGCGATCGCGCTGGGCGCCGACGGCAGCGTCGCCTTCCCGTTCAACACCGAGGGCATGTACCGCGGCTGGATCGGCGCCGACGGCGTGCCGCACGTGGCGATCTTCAAGGACGAGGCGCTGCCGCTGCCGGGGGCGCTGTAACCCATGTGTCGGCCGGCTGGCGAGCGCCAGCCGGTCCCTGCATTCCGGGCAAGGCCCGTCGCGACTCCCACAGTGGGCATGGCCGACACGGCGGCGACTGCGACGCTCCTTGTGGGACTTCAGTCGCGACGCGGGGAACCCTCAATCCAGGCAGTTCCTGCCGCCATCGCCAACCTGACCCGCTGGCCCACCCCCAGATCCAATGGCACATGCCCACCCCGCGCAAACCGCGTAGCGTGCGCGGCTGCCCCGCCACCGTGTCCCTGTCAGGAGTTCCACCCCCATGTCGCGTACTGTCGTTCTGGCCGCCGCCATCAGCCTGGCGCTAGCCGCCTGTTCCGGTAAGGAGTCCACCCCCGTGCCTGCTGCCCCCGCTGCTTCGCAGTCCCCCGCACCCGCCGCCGCCAATCCGCTGTTGAGCGCCAGCACGCTGCCGTTCCAGGCGCCGCCGTTCGACAAGATCAAGGACGCCGACTACCTGCCCGCCTTCGAAGAGGGCATGAAGCAGCACCTGGCCGAGATCCGCAGGATCGCCGACAACGCCGAGCCGGCCAGCTTCGCCAACACCATCGAGGCGATGGAGCGCAGCGGCGAGACCCTGAACCGGGTCAGCCGCATCTTCTTCGGCCTGGTCCAGGCCGACACCAACGACGCGCGGCAGAAGATCCAGGAAGCGGTGGCGCCGAAGCTGGCCGAGCACCAGGACGAGATCAGCCTGGATCCGAAGCTGTTCGCGCGGATCACGTCGCTCTACGATCAGCGCGACACGCTGAACCTGGAGCCGGAGCAGAAGCGCCTGCTCGAGCGCGACTACGAAGAGTTCGTGCGCGCCGGCGCGCAGCTGTCCGATGCCGACAAGGCCACGCTGCGCAAGCTCAACGTCGAGGAAACCACGCTGGCCACCCAGTTCCACACCAAGCTGGTCGCGGCCACCGCCGCCGGCGCGGTGGTGGTGGACGACAAGGCCAGGCTCGACGGCCTGTCCGAAGGCGACATCGCCTCGGCCGCGCAGGACGCCGCGGCGCGCAAGCTCGACGGCAAGTACCTGCTCGCGCTGCAGAACACCACCCAGCAGCCGGTGCTGGCCTCGCTGAAGGACCGCGCGCTGCGCACTCAGGTGATGGCCGCCTCGCAGTCGCGCGCCGAGAAGGGCGACGCCAACGACACCCGCCAGACCATCCAGCGCCTGGCCCAGCTGCGCGCGCAGAAGGCCAGGCTGCTCGGCTTCGACAGCTACGCCGCCTACAGCCTGGGCGACCAGATGGCCAAGACCCCGGCCGCGGCGCTGAAGCTGCTCACCGACACCGTGCCGGCGGCCACCGCCAAGGCGCGCAGCGAAGTCGCCGAGATGCAGAAGGTGATCGACGCGCAGAAGGGCGGCTTCAAGCTCGCCGCGTCGGATTGGGACTTCTACGCCGAGCAGGTGCGCAAGGCCAAGTACGACCTGGACGCCTCGCAGATCAAGCCGTACTTCGAGCTGGACAACGTGCTCAAGAACGGCGTGTTCTACGCCGCCACCGAGCTGTACGGCATCACCTTCAAGGAACGCACCGACATTCCGACCTACAACCCGGACATGAAGGTGTACGAAGTGTTCGACCAGGACGGCACCTCGATGGCGCTGTTCTACACCGACTACTACAAGCGCGACAGCAAGTCCGGCGGCGCGTGGATGGACGTGTTCGTCGAGCAGGACGGCCTCACCGGCGCCAAGCCGGTGGTCTACAACGTCTGCAACTTCACCAAGCCCGCGCCCGGCCAGCCGGCGCTGCTCAGCTTCGACGACGTCACCACCCTGTTCCACGAGTTCGGCCACGCGCTGCACGGCATGTTCTCCAAGGTGAAATACCCGTCGATCGCCGGCACCGCGACCTCGCGCGACTTCGTCGAGTTCCCGTCGCAGTTCAACGAGCACTGGGCCTCGGATCCGAAGGTGTTCGCGCACTACGCCAAGCACTACCAGACCGGCGAAGCGATGCCGGCCGAGTTGGTGGAGAAGATCAAGAAGGCGCGCACCTTCAACCAGGGCTATGCGACCACCGAGTACCTGTCGGCGGCGCTGCTCGACCTGGCCTGGCACACCCAGCCGGCCGACGCGCCGCTGCAGGACGTGGACACGTTCGAAGCCGAGGCGCTGAAGAAGTTCAAGGTGGACCTGGCCGAAGTGCCGCCGCGCTACCGCACCACCTATTTCGACCACATCTGGGGCGGCGGCTACTCGGCCGGCTACTACGCCTACTTCTGGTCGGAAGTGCTCGACGACGACGCATTCGAATGGTTCAAGGAGAACGGCGGCCTGTCGCGCAAGAACGGCGACGTCTTCCGCGCCAAGATCCTCTCGCGCGGCAACAGCGTCGACCTGGCCACCCTGTACCGCGATTTCCGCGGCAAGGACCCCAGCGTCGAACCGCTGCTGGAGAACCGCGGGTTGAAGTGAACCCGACGCAGCGGCGCGTCCCTCGGGGCGTGCGCGGCGCCTGAAACGCGACGGGGCGGCCACGGCCGCCCCGTCGCGTTTCAGGCGCCGGTGCACGCCGGCTGTCCGCGTCCTCCTATCCCGGGGACGCCTGCAGGTGTTCGACGAACCACGCCGCGGCCGCCTGGCTGGACGCGGCGAACTGCTCCACGTACGGCGCGAAGTGGCCGCCGTCGAGCATGACCAGCCGCTTGGGATGCAGTGCCTGCGCATAGGCCTGCAACTGGAAGTCGGTGCCGGAGATGTAGTCGTGGCGGGCCACGATCAGCAGCAGCGGGGTCGGGCTGACCGCCGCGGCGAACGCCGCCGGCTCGTAGCCGCGGCTCCATTCCACCGAGCGCAGCGTGGTCCAGTTGCGCCAGTTGGGCGCGATCGCCGCCGCCGCGTCGAAGAACGCCTGCGCGTCCTCGCTCGGGAACAGCGCGTCGGCCGCCCCGACCACCGGCCGCCGCGCGCGATCGCCGCCGCGCAGCACCGCCAGGCGGTCGGCCGCGAACGCGGCCTGCAACGCCTCGCCGCGCTCGTAGCTGCCGCGACGCAGTCCGTTGCGGTAGCCGGCCAGTCCCGGCACCTGCGCCACCACGGCCTTGACCCGGCGGTCGGTGGCCGCCACCTGCAGCGCGTGCGCGCCGCTGTAGCTGGTGCCCCACAACCCGATCCGCGCCGGATCGATGCCCGCGCACGCGGCGGCGAAGGTGAGCGCATGGCGGCAGTCCTCGACCTGCCGCCACGGATCGATCTCCTGGCGCGGCAGGCCGTCGCTGTCGCCGAAGCCGCGCTGGTCGTAGACCAGCACCGCCAACCCGGCGTCGGCGAACACCTGCGCATAACGATCCAGATAAGCTTCCTTGACCAGCGACCAGCCGTGCGACATCACCACCACCGGCGCGGGCGCCGGGACGCCGGCCGGCCGATACAGCCAGCCGCGCAGGGCCACGCCATCGGCGTCGAACGCAACCTCTTCACGGACAACACGATGCGACATCTTCGGTTCCTCGTTCATCGCAAGCCGCGCGGCGGCGGCGGGTACCGCGCACGATGCCGCCGCGCCCGCGCAAGCCGGCATTGCGCCGGACGCAACGATGGCTGAGTCGGCGCACCTGCTGGAACGATTGCAGGCGTTCCTCGACGTGGTCGCGGCCGGCAGCTTTTCCGCCGCGGCGCGGCGGCGGCGGGTCGCGGTGTCGTCGCTGAGCCGCAGCGTCGAAGCGCTGGAGCGCGCATTGGGCAGCCAATTGCTGATCCGTTCCCCGCGCGCGCTGGCCCTGACCGAGGCCGGCCGGCTGCTGCAGGCGCGCGCCGGCCACCTGCTCGGCGAATTCGCCGGCCTGCGCGCCGAACTGGCCCTGCTGCACGGCGAGGTCGCCGGCACCTTGCGCCTGAGCTGCCTGCCCTCGTTCGGGCGCACCCAGCTGATGCCGCTGCTGGCCGAACTGTCGCAGCGGCACCCGCAGCTGCAGTTCGACCTGGACCTGGTCGAACGCTTCGACATCCCGCTGCGGCGGCGCCTGGACGCGGTGATCCGGCTCGGCACCGACCCCGCCCCGGCGGGCGCGCTGCGGCTGGCGCCGCTGCGGCGCGTGATCTGTGCCAGCCCGGCGTACCTGGACGCCGCCGGCCCGGTCGCCAGCGTGGACGCCTTGGCCACCCATGCCCTGCTGGACAAGCGCCACGACGATACCGTAGTCAGTTGGCGCAGCCTGATCGACGCGGCCATCGCCCTGCCGCGGCGGCGGCTGCGCTGCGACGACCTGGAGACGCTGCGCCTGGCCGCCCTCGACGGCCTGGGCGTGGCGTGCCTGCCGAGCTGGCTGGTGGGCGAAGACCTGCGCCAGCGCCGCCTGCGTGTGCTGTTCGACGAACCGGCGCTGCCGTCCGGCCCGGCGCAGTGGCTGTGGCTGGTGCCGAGCGAACAACCGATGCCGGCGCGACTGGCGCGGTTGGCGCAACTGCTGCGCCAGGCCATCGGCCGCCCGCCGCGCTGGGACCGCGGTTCGGGCTGAGCGGCAACGGCGCTGGCTACAGACGCCGCGTGCCGGCGCCCGCCATGCCTTTCGTCACGTGTGTGGCACCCGGCGCGGCGCGCACGGTCGGATGGACGTTCGCCGCGATGCCACCCCTTCCTTCCGGACCACAGATGCCCCGATGATCCCGACCGATTCCGTTGCCTCCCGCCTGCACCGCGCCGCGCGCTGGACACGCAAGGAACTGCTGCCGCTCGCGGTGATGCTGCTGTTGCTGACCGCCGCGCGTTCCTCCTTCGCCAATCGCTACGTGGTCCCGAGCGGCTCGATGCAGCCGACCCTGCAACCCGGCGACCGCGTCGCCGTGGACATGAGCGCCTACGGCCTGCGCGTGCCGTTCACCGAATGGCGCGTGCTCGAGCGCGGCACGCCGCAGCGCGGCGACGTGGCGGTGTTCGATTCCCCGCGCGACGGCACCCGCCTGATCAAGCGCGTGGTGGCGGTGGCCGGCGATCGGGTGGACATGCGCGATGGCCACCTGTCGATCAACGGCCAGCCGCTGCAGATCGGCAGCGACGGCGACAAGGAACTATTCGGCGATCGCATCGCCCAGCTGGACCTGGATGCCGGCGGCGGCCCGGACCTGTACGACGTGCGCGTGCCGCCCGGCAAGCTGCTGGTGGTCGGCGACCACCGCGGCAACAGCCTGGACGGCCGCTACTTCGGTTTCGTCGCCGCCGACAGCGTCTACGGCAAGGCGCTGGTGGTGGACTACCGCCGCGGCGAAGGCCTGGAGTGGTCGCGCCTGTAGTGGTCATGCGCGCGTATCGGTCGCGTTGTGCGACCGCTGCGCGCAGTCTCCGCACGGTGCGCCGGCGCAGGCTGTGGGCCGGCGCCGGCGGTCGCAGCGTTTCTGCTTCAACGCTTCATCGCGCCGCCGCAGGCGCCTCGCCCAACCCGCGCCACCAACGCTCGCCGGCAGCAGGCGCGGCCAGGTCCACCCGCTCGCCCATGCGCGGCGTCGCCAGCGGCACCGCGGCCGCCGCGGCCAGCGCCACGATGCGCTCGAACGGCTCGTGCCAGGCATGCAGGGCCAGGTCGAAGGTGCCGTTGTGGATCGGCAGCAGCGTGCGCCCGCCCACGTCCAGGTGCGCCTGCAGGCTCTGTTCGGGCTGCATGTGCACGTGCGGCCACTGCGCGTCGTAGGCGCCGGTTTCCATCAGGGTCAGGTCGAACGGACCCAGCCGCCGGCCGATCGCCTTGAAGCCGTCGAAATAGCCGCTGTCGCCGCTGAAAAACACCTTCAGCGCGCGCTCCTGGATCGCCCACGAGCACCACAGCGAGCGGCCGCTGTCGAACAGCCCGCGGCCGGAGAAATGCTGCGACGGCGTCGCGGTCAGCGTCACCCCGGCCACGGTGGTCGATTGCCACCAGTCCAGCTGCCGCACCTTGGCCGGGTCCACGCCCCAGCGCAGCAGCAGGTCGCCCACGCCCAGCGGCGTCACGAACACGCCGACGCGATCGGCCAGGCGGCCGATGGTGGCGCGGTCCAGATGGTCGTAGTGGTTGTGCGACAGGATCACCCCGGCGATCGGCGGCAACGCGTCCAGCGCGATCGGCGGCGCATGGAAGCGCCTGGGGCCGGCGAACGCGAACGGCGAGGCGCGCTCGGAGAACACCGGGTCGGTCAGCCAGAAACCGCTGCGCAGCTTCATCAGCACCGTGGAGTGGCCGAGCCGGAACAGGCTGTGCGCCGGCGCGTCCAGCAATTGCACACGGGTCAGCGGCAGCACCGGCAGCGGCAGCGACGGCACCGTGTGCGCCGGCTTGTCGAACGCGAACTGCCACAGCAGGCGCAGGCTGGCGAAAAAGCCCAGTGCGCTGGTCGCGGCGGGCACCGCGTTGCGGAAGCGTCCCTGGCGGTATTGCGGCGAGGCCGCATGCGACGGCGAACGGGCGATCTGGCAGGCGGAGGCGAGCACGGCGGCATTCCAGCGAGAGGGGGAGGAAGGATTGCACCGTCGGATGGCGGCACAAAAATTACACTACACAGTGTAGTTTCCTCGAGAGGAAAGTAAACCGCTCGGTGTAAAATGTCCACATGTCCAGTTCATCCGCCCCCGCGCCGGCCCCGCTGCGCCTGACCGAGCGCAAGCGCCAGGCGATCCTGGAGGCGGCGATCGCCGAGTTCCGCAGCCAGGGTTTCGACGCCACCAGCATGGACCGCGTCGCCGCCAGCGCCGGCGTGTCCAAGCGCACCGTCTACAACCACTTCCCGAGCAAGGACGCGCTGTTCGCCGAGATTCTGCGCCGGCTATGGCAGCGCAGCGCGGACACGCTCGACGTGCCGTATCGCGCCGACCGGCCGTTGCGCGAGCAACTGCTGCAACTGCTGCAGCAGAAGCTGCGGCTGCTCGACGACCCGGCCTTCATCGACCTGTCGCGCGTGGCCATCGCCCAGGGCGTCCACTCGCCCGAGCGCGCCCGCGAACTGATCGCGCAACTGGGCAGCAAGGAAGAGGGCACCACGGTCTGGATCCGCGCGGCCATGGACGATGGCCGCCTGCAGCCGCTGGACCCGGCGTTCGCCTCGCAGCAGCTGCAGGCCCTGGTCAAGGGCTTCGCCTTCTGGCCGCAGATCGCCATGGGCCAGCCGGCGCTGAGCGCCGCGCAGCAGGCGCAGGTGGCGGAGTCGGCGGTGGATATGTTCTTGCGGTACTACGCGCGCGGCTGAGCGTGCAGTCGGCTATCGGCGGCAGTGTGGGAGACGCAAGGCGGCTTCTGCGCCGTCATCGGACCTCGTCCCTCCGACCACACCGCCAGCTCGTAGCCGTCCTGGTCGGCGAAATGGAAGCGGCGACCGCCGGGGAATTCGAAGAGCGGGCGGACGATGCGGCCGCCGGTGGCCTCGATGCGCGCCTGGGTGTCGGCCAGGTCGTTGGAGTACAGCACCACCAGCGCACCGCCGGGCTGGGCGGTGCCGTGGAAGAAGCCGCCGGTGAGGCGGCCGTCGCGGAATTCGCAGTAGTCCGGGCCGTAGTCCTGGAAGGTCCAGTCGAAGGCCTGGCCGTAGAAGGTCTTGGCCGCGGCGATCGAGGCGACGGCGAATTCCAGGTAGTCGATGCGGTGCTGCTGGTCGGCGCGGCGCATGGCGGGCTCCGTGGAAAGGGCCGCCAGTATCCATCGCCGCGCCGCTGCCGGCTTGGCGAAAACGGCCAGCTCAGCGCGCGTGCCGCTGCACCAGGTCGCGCGGGCTGAGGCCGGTCAGCTGGCGGCTGTCGCGGACCAGATGCGGGGCATCGCCGTAGCCGGCTTCCAACGCCGCCGCGGTCAGTAGCGCCGCGCTGCTGGCGCCGCGGTCCGGCCCGGCCACGAACAGCGCGCGTCCGTCCCAGATTCGGCCGGCGGCGATGCGGCAGCTTACTGCAGCGCGCGCCGCGGCCGATCCGTCATGCGTCGCCGCCAGCGTGGCGCTCACGCCGGGCGTGCCGCCGGCTCCTGGTCGATCTGCACCGCGATCTCGCCCGAATGCGGCGAAGGCGCATGTCCCGGACGCAGCTGCCGCACCGCCTGGTCGAGCGTCAGCGTGCTTGCCGGCGCGGGACCTGACTCCTCGCGCAATAGCCTGGCGAGCTGCAGCAGCGCGTCCACATCGCGCTCTTCCAGCAGTGCATTGATGGCCTTGCTGGTCCTGGCGCCGCCGCGTTGCGCCAGTGCTTCCTGCGCACCGCCCATGATGCCGCGCGTTACCTGCTTGCCCAGCCCGATGTCCGGGCTGGCTTCGCGCCGATTGTTCTTGACGCTGATGGCCACGTGCTGGTTCAACGCGCCGATCGCCGCCATCGTGCCGGACAGTGCGGCCACGCCCACCACTTGCGGGATGGGGACATTGCGCGTGCCTCCCTGTGCGGCCGAGGTCGTCTTGCCGATCACCGAGGATGCCGCGCTGCCGAACACTCCCAGATGGAACATCTGGCCGATGCGCTGGGCGGTCTGCGCCGAGAATTCGCGGAGCGTGTACTTCGCCCCGATATCGCGGACCAGTTGTGCGGAAAATACCGACGTTTCCGATCCGGCCAACAGCCGTGCTGCGAGTCCGTCGGGCGCCAGGTCGGTCAACCTGCCTTCGCGCAGCGCCGCCAGGTCCGCTTCCAATTGGACCAACGCCACTGGCTTGCTGCCGTGGCCCAGCTCGAGATCGACCTCGTGCCCGGCCGCTGCGGTTTCCGCACCGGCGGCGGTTTCCAGTTTTTCCTTGAGTACTTGCTGCACGGCGGTCAAGCCGCTGGTCACCCGCTTGACCAGGGCCTGGGTCGGCGACTGAATCAGCTTGCGCAGCTTGCCCTCGTCGATGTCCTCGGCGCCGAGCGGCTCGCCGCGCGCAAGCTTCTGCGCGCCGGCCTGGGTGAACACATCGGCGTGCAGCAGGTTCAGCTTGTTGTTGGCCTCCTGCTTGGCTTGTTCGTCGAATCCCGCCGCGACATGCTGCATGCCGGTGATCACCAGCGACGCGACGGCCTGGGCGGTCGGCGACAGGGCGCGTATCGCGCCGGTCTTGCTGAGCAGCGCCAGCATGCTGGAAGCAGGCGAGCGCAGCGTACGCGGAATCGACTGAAAGCGATTGCCCAGCCATTGCCGCTCGTGCGCGCCCTGGGTCATCACGAAATCGCGCTGGGCCTGGTGCAGCCTGCTCTCCGCGCGCAGCAGCGCCTCGGCGGCCTGCATCGCTTCGGGATCGTGGGCCAGCGCCTCGAGGGGGGTGCCGCGCTCCGCAGCCAACGCGCGAAACGCGTCGTGGCATGCGCTGAACTCGTCCAGCTGGCTGCGCAAGGTGTTCACCAGATCGGGCAGCCACTGCTTGTCGTTGATCCGGCTCTTGTCCGGCACGATCACATGGCCGCCGTGTTCGCGGATCGATTCGCACAGGCCGACCACGGCCGACTGCTGGGCGGCATTCATCGGCGCGGCGATGGCCGCGGTGGCGAAGCCGAAGCTTGCGCCCGCCCATGGGTTGCCGGTGGCGCAGCTGATCCACGGCGCGGCGACGTACTGCATCGCATTGTTCAGGAAGCTGCCGGACGGATTGGGCATGCCCGACAGCAGCGCGGTACGGCGCATGGCCTGCACGTCGGGTGCTTGCAGGCCTTGCGCCTCGTACCAGCGCATCACATCCTGCTCGCTGATCTGGCCGATCAACTCGGCACTGGTGGCATGGCTGCGCGCGGCGGATGTCCCAGCCGCAGAGCGCAGCGGCCGGAGCGCGCCGATCAGTTGCGCTGCGATCTCTTTTTTCACCGGGCGTCGTTTGTCTCCCTCCAACTGCGTGTGCAGCCGCTGCAATGTCTGCATCGGCACAAGAGGGCGTAGCGTTGCCGCCGTCGCGTAGGCGACGACGGAGGGAGCATTGCTTGTGGTTGCCGCGGCTGCGGCATCGACGCTGCGCTGGCCACGCGGACTGGGGCTGCGCGAAAGCCCTGTCAAAACGGCATGGCGGTGGCCCGGCTGCGGTGTCCGTACCGGTGCCTGCGCCGCTTGCGTCGGCGAGGGGTGTTGCATGTCCGCTGGCGGGGGGGCTTCGGTGCGAGCGGCCGTACTGGTCGCGTTCTGTGTCTTCATGCTGGCATATGTCCTGGCGCTGGCGATGCTGCGAAGGCAGCGGCTCGGCGGCTGGACCGCATGCAGCGCGTCCGGGCGCCGAACCGGGCTTTTGCCGGGGTATCGCGTGTTGCGCGCTGTGTGAGGCGCCCGGCGGTGATCGGCGATGCCTAACGCGCATGTGGTTCTCTGTCACGTACAGATACAGCGGCACGGACGAGTGAATCACTTGGCCATCGTCGCCTCGTTCGGGTGTGCGAAGCGATGTGCGCGTGGCAGAAGGTCTTGCCGCTGCTGCGCGGAACCTTGATCGGATCTGCTTTCGCGCTGCCGCGTGATCGCGGGCGGGGCGGGAGTGCGCCATGTGCGGGGAGCCACGATGGAGCAGAGCGCGCGGTGGTCGGCATTGGGCGCGGTGATTTGCAGGGGTGACGGCCTGCCGCACTCCGCTCTCCCCGCAACGATAGACCTGCATAAGACACAAGCGGCTCCAGCCGCGACAGGAAAACGAAACGCCGGCAACGCCTGGCCGCGCGCAAAAACGCCGCAACCAGCGCTTTTACGAATCCCCATTCCCCATTCCCCATTTCCGGCGCCTTACCGCTGCACATCGAACC
Source organism: Xanthomonas hyacinthi (assembly GCF_009769165.1). Taxonomy (NCBI): domain Bacteria; kingdom Pseudomonadati; phylum Pseudomonadota; class Gammaproteobacteria; order Lysobacterales; family Lysobacteraceae; genus Xanthomonas; species Xanthomonas hyacinthi. Next base: position 1,752,986 of record NZ_CP043476.1, on the reverse strand, counting down.
GCGAGGTCCCCACGCAGGCCTGCACATCGGCTGCGCTCAGCGGATGGAAGTCGCCCGGCACCGAGTGCTTCAGGCAGCCGGCGGCCAGGCCGAAGCGGATCGTGGCGGTGTCGTCCCAACCCTGGCTCAGGCCGTGCAGCACGCCGGCGGCGAACGCGTCGCCGCCGCCGATGCGGTCGACGATGCCGGTCAATTCCTCGGTCGGCGCCTGCGCCACGCTGCCGTCGCGGCGCAGCAGCAGCGCGCCCAGGCTGTGGTGGTCCACGCTGTGCGCCACGCGCTGGGTGCAGGCCATCGCCTGCAGCTGCGGGAACGCGGCGAAGGCGTCGCGCGCGCCGGCCTCCACCCGCGCCTGCGCGCTGTCCTGCGGATACGGGTGGCCCAGCACCACGCCCAGGTCGCGGTAGTCGGCGAACAGCACGTCGGCCTGCGCCAGCAGCTGGCGCAGGATGCCCGGCGCGTCGCCGTTCCAGGCCTCCCACAGCTTGGGCCGGTAGTTGCCGTCGAACGACACGCGCACGCCGAGCGCGCGCGCGCTGCGCGCCGCCGCCAGCGCCGCGGCCGCGCCGCGTTCGCCCAGCGCCGGGGTCACCCCGGACAGGTGCAGCCACTGCGCACCCTGCAGCAGCGCCGGCCAGGCGTAGGCATCCGCCTCTGCCAGCGCGAACGCCGAGCCGGCGCGGTCGTAGGTGACCTCGCTGGGGCGGTGCCCGGCGCCGGTGGTCAGGAAGTACAGGCCCATGCGCCCGGGCACGAAGCGCACGCCGCGGGTGTCCACGCCGTGCCGGCGCAGTTCGCCGGCGGCCGCCTCGCCCAGCGGGTTGTCCGGCAGCACGCTGACCATCGCCACGTCGTGACCGAAATGCGCCAGTGACACGCCGACGTTGGCCTCGGCGCCGCCCACATGCACGTCCAGCCGCGGCGACTGCAACAGGCGTTCGTGGCCGGGGGCGCCCAGGCGCAGCAACAGTTCGCCGAAGCAGACGATGCGGGATGCGGTCATGGCAGGGAGATCCTGATCGGTCGGAAAGGGGGACCAAGCATGCCGGGAACGGCGGCCACGGCCAAGTATTTTGACTATCGGTGTCATTTTTTTGCGGCGGCAACCGCCAGCCCCGCAGGCCGGCCATGCCGCGTCAGGCACGGCTTTGTGCCGAAAGCCCGCAAATCCGCCGCGATTTCTGTTGCGCTGCAAGATGTCGCAATGTTTCGCAACTGTTAACGTCGGTTTTGACCAGCGGTGTCATCCGCGGCAATACCCCCGAAAAATCATGCAGTTCATGTAACCCTTGGGAGGGGAGGACATGCAATCTCGTACCGAACGCTGGAAGACACCGGTTACCTTGCTCGCGCTGTCGATCGGACTGGCCCTGCAGGCCGGCCCCGTCCAGGCACAGGACGTTCCCGCGCAGGATCCCGCGCCCGCCACCACCGGCTCCAGCGAACCGGCCACCCAGCTCGACACGGTCAACGTCACCGGCTACCGCGCCAGCGTGGAGAAGGCGCTGGACCTCAAGCGCGGCGAGACCGGCATGGTCGACGCCATCGTGGCCGAGGACATCGCCGACTTCCCCGACCTCAATCTGGCCGAATCGCTGCAGCGCATCCCCGGCGTGGTCATCACCCGCGATGCCGGCGAAGGCCGCAACATCTCGGTGCGCGGCCTGGGTCCGGACTTCACCCGGGTGCGGGTCAACGGCATGGAAGCGCTGACCACGGTCGGCGGCTCCGATCAGTCCGGCGGCTCCAATCGCAGCCGCGGCTTCGATTTCAACGTGTTCGCCTCGGACCTGTTCACCCAGCTGGTGGTGCGCAAGACCGCCTCGGCCGACGTCGAGGAAGGCTCGCTCGGCGCCACCGTGGACCTGAAGACCGCGCGCCCGTTCGACTACGACGGCTTCACCCTGGCGGTCAACGGCCAGGCCGGCTACAACGACATGGCGCAGAAGGCCGACCCGCGCGTGGCCGGGCTGATCGCCAACACCTGGGCCGACGGCACCTTCGGCGCGCTGCTGTCGGTGGCGTACTCGGAGCGGCAGATCCTGGAAGAAGGCAGCAACAGCGGGCGCTGGGCCGGCGGCCCGAGCAACGGCAATTTCAGCGCCGCCTCGCCGTTCGCCGCCGCGCGCAGCGCCGATGTGTTCCATCCGCGTTTCCCGCGCTACACGCTGATGGAGCACGAGCAGAAGCGCACCGGCGTGACCGGCTCGCTGCAGTGGAAGCCGAGCAAGAACACCGAGTTTTCGCTGGACGGCCTGTACTCCAAGATCGATGCCAAGCGCACCGAGCAGTACATCGAGGCGATCTCCTTCAGCCGCGGCGCCTCGCAGGGCGGCAAACCGCAGACCATCGTCAAGGACGGCTACATCGATCCGAACACCGGCGCCTTGCTGTACGGCGAGTTCGACGATGTCGACATCCGCTCCGAGCAGCGCTACGACGAGTGGAATACCGTGTTCAAGCAGCTCACCCTCAACGGCGAGCACAAGTTCAGCGACGTGTTCAAGATCGACGGCCAGATCGGTACCTCCAGCTCCAAGCACGAGAACCCGATCCAGACCACGATCATCATGGACAAGGCCAACGTCGACGGTTACTCGTACGACTACCGCGGCAACAGCCGTTCGCCGGTGTTCGACTACGGCGTGGATCCCACCGACGGCAGCGGCTGGACCCTGTCCGAGATCCGCCTGCGTCCGCAGTCCGTGGAGAACACCTTCGACACCGGCAGCCTGAACTTCGCGTGGACCCTGGGGCCGGGCTTCAGCCTGCGCGGCGGCGTGCTGGCCAAGGACTACACGTTCAAGACCAGGGAACTGCGCCGCGCCTCGGAAGTGTCGGTACCGACCTTCGCCGGCGGCACCCGCATCGTGCCGGTCAACATGACCGAGCTGGCCAGCCTCGGCGGCGTCAGCGGCCATCCTGGCAGCTGGGTGGTGCCGGACCTGGGCGCGGTGGCCGATGCGCTGGACATCTACAGCGGCACCGGCAGCTTTGCCCTGGCCGAGCGCGCGGTGAACACGCGCAGCGTCGAGGAGAAGGACCGCGGCGCCTGGTTGATGGGCCAGTTCGGTTTCGACATCGGCCCGGTGCCGGTCAACGGCAACCTCGGCGTGCGTTACGTCAAGACCAAGCAGGAATCCACCGGCTATGCGACGGTCGGTACCGGAGTGGTGCAGACCACGGTCAACCGCGAGTACAACGACACGCTGCCCTCGCTGAACCTGGTCGCGGAGATCTCGCCGGACTTCCTGGTGCGCTTCGGCGCGGCCAAGGTGATGTCGCGCCCGGGCCTGGGCAGCCTGACCCCCGGCGTGACCGTGGCCGTGGCCGGTGGTGCGCGCACCGTCAGCGGCGGCAATCCGGACCTGGAGCCGATCCGCGCCAAGACCGCCGACCTGGGCTTCGAGTGGTACTTCCAGGAAGGCGCGATGCTGGGCGCGGCGCTGTTCTACAAGGACATCGAGAGCTTCGTGCAGACTACCCGCGTGGTGCAGCCCTACTCGGCCAGCGGCCTGCCCGCCAGCCTGCTCGACGGCACCGGCGTCAGCGTCGACGACGACTTCGTGTTCAGCGTGCCGCTCAACACCCCCGGCGGCGACCTGAAGGGCGTTGAGCTCAACTACACCCAGCCGTTCGCGTTCCTGCCGGGCAAGTGGAGCAACCTCGGCGTGCAGTTGAACTACACCTACGTCGATTCCAAGATCCAGTACCTGACTTCGACCGGTGCCAACTCGCTGGAGACCGACCTCACCGGCCTGTCGAAGAACGCGTACAACGGCACCCTGTTCTACCAGGGCGAGCAGCTCAGCGCGCGGGTGTCCTACACCCACCGCGACGACTACCTGACCCAGGTCCCGGCCACCGAAAGCGGCTTCGACGTGCATGGCATGACCGCGGTCAACACGGTGGACGCCTCGATCAGCTGGAAGATCGACGAGCACCTGGAACTGAGCCTGGAAGGCATCAACCTGACCAACGAAGCGTCCGACGAATGGGTCGGCTCGACCTCGCAGCTGCCGTTGCAGTACAGCGAGACCGGCCGCCAGTACCTGCTCGGCCTGCGCTACACGTTCTGAGTCACGCGCCCGCCGGTGTCGCGCCCTGTGCGCGGCACCGGCAGCGCGCCGCTGCCTGCATACTCGCCGGATCGGGGGTAGGGAGGATCGCCGCGCGGCGGCACGTGCGCACGGCGATCGCAAAGGAGTGAGATGGAAGAGGCAATCCGCCGCAGCGCCGCCCGCGCTGCAGCCCGCGCTGTCGGCACCATGGTCACATGGTGGGAGCGACTCTGGGTGGCCTCGGGCCATCAGTCGCGACGGGCTTCACCGACAAGGCCCGCCGTGGCCGAAGCACCCCCCTGTGGGAGCGGCTTCAGCCGCGACAGACACCCAGCATCCCGCGACAGCGCGCCGCCCGCGCGCTGCTCCGCACGGACAGGTCTCCACCCGCAACAAAAACCCCCCAACACCGCCAATCGCATGCTGGCCCGCTGCCTGGCCATGCTGTCCTGCCTGGCACTCCCCACCTTCGCCGCCCCCACCACTGCTGCACCCGAACTGCTGTTCCGCGTCTCCGCCGACCACGGCTTCGACGCCGACCTCGCCCAGGGCGACGCCAAACCCAACTTCCGCGACAAGGTCGCCCTCGTCCCCACCGGCGTGCGCGGCCAGGCGATCGAATGGGCCGACGACGGCGTCCTCGCCTGGAACGCCCCCGGCAACCTCTACACCCAGCGCGGCACGCTGTCCTTCTTCTGGCGTTCGCGCTATCCCGTGGGCGAAGCGCCGTTCGTGATCTTCCGCGTCGGCTACGCCGACCACAGCAGCTGGGACATGGCCTGGCTGCGCATCGACTGGAACGGCCACGGCTTCGACGCCTTCGTCACCGACGCCAACCTGGCGCGCACCCGCGTGTCGTTCACCCTCGACAGGAACCCGGCCGCCAGCGCCTGGACGCACCTGGCTTTCGCCTGGGACGAAACCCGCGGCGTGCGCCTGTACGTGGACGGCAAGGAAGCCGCGCGCATCGACTGCGCGCAGGCCTGCGCCCACGGCGGCTCGCTCGACTTCGACGCCGCGCTCGACCAGCTCGGCCTGGCCGGGCGGGTGATGGCGCCGCACCAGGTGCAGAGCCGCTACAACTTCCTGCGCGGCAGCGACGTCGACGAGATCCGCATCTACGACCGCATGCTCGACGCCGCCGGCGCCGCGGCCCTGGCGCGCCAGCAGGAACCGCGCAGCGCCGAACCGCTGCCCGAGACCGCAGCGCGCAACGCCTGGCTGTACCGCTACGGCTGGGACCACGGCCGCGCGCCGCCCGTGCTGGACGCGCCGTCCACGCGCATCCGCAAGGTCGAATTCGCCGACGCCAAGGACCTCAAGCAGTGGATGTGGAAGGCCACCGACGGCATCGCCGAGACCACCTGGCCCGGCGTCTACAACCGCTCGCGCCTGCCCGGCCGCAACGACGACTTCCAATTGCCGGACTGGAACGTCTACGTCGAAGGCGGCAAGGCGCTGGCCCTGGCCCTGCCCGACGAGGCGTTCAACCGCATCGAACTGCGCGGCGCCGCCTATGGCCAGGCCAGCTACGCCGCCGCCGGTGAAACGCCCGCGCCGCTGTTCCAGCGCAGCCAAGGCACCGTGCGCAGCGTCGACCAGTTCGAACGCCGCCGCGGCGGCCACCTGCGCTTTACCAACACCGCGCAGGAAACCCCGATCCAGGAAATCTGGGCCTACGATGTCAGCGCCGGCGCACCGCCGCCGGCCAGCGCCACGCTCAGCTACAGCGTGCGCAGCGACATCGCGCCGGACTACGCCAACCTCGCCGCCTTGCGCGGCCATATCGCCGGCCGCTACCCGCCGGCCGAACGCAGCACCGTGGTCGCGCTGCCGAGCAAGGCGCCGGCGCGCAAGCGCGGCGCCGAGAAACCCGCCGCGCCGTCGCTGCCGATCGTGCACGTCCTGATCCCTTTCAGCCTCGGCGACGCCCCGCCGGACCAGCCGCTGATGCGCAGCTGGTCCTACGGCTGGGAGAACATGCACGACGGCCTGGACGGCATCGCCATCGACCTGCCGGCGCTGGACCTGCCGGCGACCCACGAAGGACTGATCCCGCTCAACCTGCGCATCAAGGACCCGCTCTGGCCGGCACGCGACATGCTCGACGTGTCGGTGTCGGTCAAGCCCGGCCAGGCGCGCACGCTGTGGCTGGATCTGCGCGACCGCATCCTGAGCAACGACAGCCTGATGCTCAGCATCGCCTCCGCCGCGCCCGGCTTCGACGCGCGCGCGCTGGACGGCGCACAACTGCGCCTGCTGTTCAAGCCGCGCGACCAGGCCAAGGCCGAGCACATCGCCGACCGCTTCAACCAGGTCAGGGACAACTGGGGCTTCCTGGTCGAGGAACACACCGCCTCCAAGCGCCAGCGGCTGTACGCGCGTCTCGATGCGGACATCAGCGACCTGCTGCGCGTGGACCCGGACAACGCGCTCGGCCGCGAATACTGGAACGACATCAGCTACGGCAACCAGGGCGCGCTGCCGGTGGACCTGCCCACCCCGCCCAAGGGCGTGCCGGCCTGGGCGTTCTGGCAGCTGGAAGACCTCAAGGCCACGCGCCGCTACATCCGCTGGTGGATCGACGAGCGGCAAGTGGCCTACGGCGATTTCGGCGGCGGCATCTCCGACGATTCCGACCTCACCCAGCAATGGCCGGGCGTGGCCCTGATGGGCGTGGACCCGGACCGGCTCAACGCCTCGCTCACCGCACTGTCCGACGCCAACTACCGCAACGGCATGTTCACCGACGGCCTGTCCACCATCGAGACCGACGAACTGCATGCCTACGAGGAAGGCATCAACCTCAACAGCGCCATGCTCTACCTCAACTGGGGCGACCCGCTCACCGTCGAACGCCTGATGCGCACGGTGAAGGCGTTCGACCGCATCATCCAGGTCAACCCGCAAGGCCACCTGCTGTTCGCCAGCAACTGGTTCGGCGGGCGCAAGGTCTACCGCGAGCCGAACTGGCAGTGGCAGAAACCCTATTCGTTCCCGGTGCTGCACCCCGCACTGCTGCTCGGCGGCTACAACGCCGACCCCAACAGCCGCCGCATCGTCACCGGCCTGGCCGACGGCTACCTCGCCCACGCCTACACGAATGCCAAGGGCCAATGGGCGCTGCCCAACGAGATCAACTGGAAAACCGGCAAGACCCGCGGCGGCGAACTGTTCGAAGGCAGCGGCGGCGCCGACACCCTGCACACCTTCTGGGCCGCCTGGCGCTGGACCGGCGAGGCGCGCTACCTCAAGCCCATCGACTACCGCGTCGCCAACGCCGGCCCGGCCGGCCTGTCGCTGCTCAACGAAAACGTCCTCGACCTGCTCGGCAAGCGCGACAGCTGGGGCGCCGACCTCGCCCAGGCCGCCGCCCAGCCCGACGCCGTCCCCGACTTCGCCCACCACGCCGCCTGGGAAGCCAGCGGCGACACGGCCTGGCTGGACGCCCTGTACCGCGCCGAGACCCGCGACAAACTGCAGCGCTTCCACATGAACACCGAAGGCCACTGGTGGAGCGACCGCGTCGAATCGCCCACCGTGAACCTGCAGCGCGCCCGCCTGGGCGGCGTGGCCCTCAAGCGCAACCAGACCTACCCCGGCCACACCGTCAGCTGGCGCTTCGCCGATCCCGAAGCCGCCGTGCAGGTCGCCCTGCTGCTGCCCAAGCCGCGCCAGGACCGCTTCACCGTCATCGCCCACAACACCGGCGGCAAGCTGCAGCGGGCGCAGATGACCGGCTGGAACGTCGCCGCCGGGCAATGGCGCATGCGCGCGGGCCTCGATCGCGATGGCGATGGGCGGATCGACGGCAAGCCCGCCACGCGCGCCTTCGCGTTCGAGAAGAGTGCGGCGGTGCAGGTGGAATTCCCGGCCGGCAAGACGGTGGTGATGGAGTTCGAACTGATCGCGCCCGCCACGGTGCCGGTCGAGCAGCGCCCGGACCTGGGGATTGGCCGCGGCGATGTGCGGGTGAGCGCCGACGCCATCGACGTCACCGTGCACAGCCTCGGTCATGCGGATGCGCCGGCGGGGTTCGTGGTGCTGGAAGACGCACGTGGCCGGGCATTGGCGCGGGCAGCGTTTCCTGCGTTGCAGGCGCCGCGGGATTTGGAGCCGAGGATCGCGAACGTGCGGTTGGCGGTGCCGAGCGGCGGAAGCAGCAAGGGCGCACGCATGCGTGTGGTGACGGAAGGGGAGGTCGCGGAGGTCACCCAGCACAACAACGCCCTGGCGGTGCCGTAAACGACCGGAGCTACACAAGCTGCTGCGGTGGGAATTTGGAAGGCGGTCCGTAACACCCGCAATAGGCGGATGTAACAGATTGGACCACCCAAAGGCGGCATAACGCCTTGTGCGGGCAGCACAAGCCATGCTGGCAAAGACGAAGCCTAGAACCTTAGGCTGATTGACGGCAGTCAACGACTCGGCGAGGATCGTGTTATTGCCGCGTTTAGGCGGTCCAATAGTAGTTAGGGGTCACGATGAACTCTTTCGAGATTCCGGGACGGGTAGATTTCTCGAATCAGAGAAGCTCAATGGCTAGCGGACCTTCACGGAATCGAGAGCGACCTCCGCGACACGGATAAGTTGTGCACCAAGTCACTGGCTCTCATGCGTCCACTTCCAGCGGAGAATGGAGACGCTGCCGAATGGCTTGAAAACAGTTGGTTGGCAGGCGAGCTGTCTTTTGCGGCAGTGGTTAAGTACGGCCGGACCTTCGGATCGGGGGTAAGGGCAGGCATTCCAATCTCCTGGATATGCCGGCTGCCCGCGCCACATCAAGAAAGGCATCAATACTTCAAAAGCATTCGCGATAAGTTCGTTGCCCACTCGGTGAACGCTTTCGAAGACAATCAGGAATCCCTGTTTAGGGACATATTCCGAAATGAGGGGCTGGTCACAGTAGCCGGCAGGCGGGCGTCAATCCCATGGATAGCACGCGCGCGTGGGGTGTGGCACGGCAGGCGTACCGCAAGGCACGGGCGGCGCTCGGCATGCGTCGTCGTGGGCAGAGAGAGGCAGGCAGGGCGCGGACAGCGGTCGGCGGGTGTGCCGTGCAGGCAAAACAACAGCTAGGTAAAGACAGGCGCGCAAACATATAGAGCACCGCGGGTGCGCGGAATGTGCTCAGGCAGTGCGCTAGGCGGTGGCAAATGGATAGGGAATCCATCGCAGCGCATGCCGAATCAAGCACTTAGCGCGTCACGTGACACCCAAGGTGACGCGCAGTTCGGTAAGAAGAGGCCCACCACGATGCCCCCGGGGCGCTATCGGCCCCGGAGGGGGAGTAGCGCGACATTTCGGAGTCAGATACCCATTCAGAAATTTCCGACCCACTTTTCGACCATACGGTGGATATAAAACCCAGCGCACCACGCGCGCGCCGCAGAGCTACGCCAATAAACTACATGTGCGGCTCTGAGGCTGTTCCAGCGCCAACAGTCGTGCCATTGTCAGCACGCGACATAGCAATTTGCAGAGCGACAAGTCCTTTGGGGTTCGGCCAACCATCAAAGGAGTTAAGCACTTTGCCATCTTGTATTAGGTAGAACGTAGGTGTATCCAGACTCGTCAACGCCTTCCAGTCCTGACGAAGGTACATTGGGTGCATGGCCAGCTTCGGATGCGCAGTATTCCAAGTTAGTAAACTGGTGAGCGCTAGCGAGGCGTCTGGTGGTACTACTAGGAACAAGTTGTCCCGTAGCCATTTTAGTTCGGATTTCTGTTCTATCTCCGATAAAGCACGAACCGAGAAGGCACAAGTCGGATGCACTACTGCAATGACATGTGCCCGATGGGCGTTCGGAGTCCATGCCTCCACCTTTGCGTGCATACGGTCTTGAAGCGAAACAAATCTGAAGCTAGCAGATGCAAGCGCCGGAGAGATTTTCAACTGCGGCAGGATCGGCAAGCCGAGTGGATTATTAGGCTCGCGTAGCTCGTTGGCCTCAGAGTAGTGCGAGACGCTGGTTAACGCTCCAGCGTAGGTTTGGGTGTGCCAGTCGGTTAGACTGCCAGTTGCAGCTAATTTTCGGTATAGGCAACCAAGTGCGTCAACATCGGCAACTTCTAGCGAGTAAAGCTCTGCGTATGCCGTTGCTTTAAAAAGATCATCGTTGATAGAGTCGTCAGCTGCTCCCTCCGCGCAGGGGTGAAAATCGCCAGTTAGCTGACGGTAGAGAAGCACTACTGCGTCGCCTCGCGATTGCCCGCTCATGTCGCGTAGTTGCGCGTTCAAGTCTGCTAACCGATCATAGAGCGATTCAGTAGCCGCTTTTACAGGGCCGGCCGGCTCCGCGTGCGCACAGAACGTCGCCATCCAGAGGATGGCGACGTTAACACATGGTACAAATCGCATCAGCAATTGCCAGTGCAAATTGATCCAACGTTGCGCGAGCAAGTTGCGCGGCCGCTACACCAATAATCGTTATGGTCCTCCGGAGCGCCGGGGCTAATGCTGCCGCCGCTACCGCTACCGCTACCGCTGCCGTAGGCACTCATAATTCCTTGGTCGTTAGAGCTATTTACTCGTAGTTTATGCATAAACTGTAACGTGGTCTGCAAACCGAACATAGACAGCAAATTATAAGCTTGGCTGCTAGTCAGCTGAGATTCGATGTCGGCATAATAAAACGACGTAACACCATTTTCGTTAAACTTAAGTGATTCAATAAAGCGTTTACGCGCCGCGGGGGAGAGTGAATTAAGCGGTGAGTCGTCGGTTTTATTTTTGGCTAGGTATTCGGTGAGTCCGGATGATGAATGGATCTTGGCATTCTTCCGGGCGATTTTTTGCTGTTCGGCATAGTTGTTGCTCAGTTCCGCGGCCACCTGCAAAGCAGCTTCATTATCTACTGGAGCTTCCTGCGCTGGAGCGGTGCTATTCAATGCCATGCCCAAACCCAATATGGCGCAGGCGACGGTTAATTGCCACCTCATGTAGAATCTCCTTTCTTAATGGTAGTTGGCAAAATAAATATCTAGCTAGATCACAGCCTAATAACAATTTGGCATTCAGACTGCTCAAAAATCTACCATGTGGTGTTCTATCTAGCGACTAGTAATATATCGCATCTTCCAATTTGTCTACGAAATAATCCATGCGCGTTCAAGCCTAATGCGCTACTAGAGGCAGGGTGAGCGGCCTTGGACGGGTGGAACAAGAGAAGCGAGCCTAGCGCTAGCACCAGTGAAGCACCCAAGCTAGGTTCGAAGACACCTCATGCAGGAATCTTCCAAAGAGCTGCTTCAGCCGCACGTCGAGCCACCAAACCGGGAAGCACGACGAGCTGCCCCTTGACGGTGCCCTTGTTCCAGCGAGCGATCTGGGTGGGGACGCATGCGTAGTCGCCTTGGTTGAGGCGGCGCACGAGCGTGGAGCCAGAGAAGCGGGCCATGCCCACGTTGAACACGAAGGACACCAGAGCGGCCTCCTGCGGTGCTGTGAGAGGCGCGCGGACGTATTTGCGGACGATGGTCGAAGCGGCGGCCAAGTCGGCTACCAGCAACGCCTCCGCGCGTTCCTGGGTGATCTTCAAGCCGGCGTAGACATCCTTGCCGGCGTGGCCGTAGCCGATGGTCCAGATGCCCGCGGGGCACAGGTAGGCGACAAGCCGGCAGCCCTCGCTCGTCTTCACGAGCGGGGCCGACAGTTGGGTTGCAGGGGGCATTGAATCCTAGAAGTTGTCGTAGAAGTTGGCCTCGGCCACAGCGCGGCCAGTGACGGCCTGGATGAAGTCGAGGTAGTCCTGGTCCTGCAGCTCCTCCGCCCGGCGCGATTCCTCGTCCTCGACATTGCGAGCGAGCTAGTCGGCCCAATAGGCGAGTGCCATGGCGAGCGGCTCAACTCGGTCGTCGTGCTTTACAGCGCCACGGTCGCGGGTCATTCGGGAGAGCAGCTGGTGGAACAATTGGTAGTGGTGGTTGTCCGCTTCTGCGTCAGCGCGGATCAGGGCCTTGTCCACGACCAGGCGATGCTGGTTGAGGACCGGCTCGACCGTGTCGCAGATACGCCGCTCCTTCGCCGTGGTGTGGCGAATCTCCTCTAGTTCTACTGTGTTATAAACCCATCTAATCTCTGGTGCTGTTGCAGGATCTTCACGTCCAATTGAAGAGGCGGCCATGGTGGACAAGACGTTGGAAGAACGGTTTGAGCAGTACGCAGAAGTCATTGCCGCAGCGCTGTCGCATGCGGATCGCCGGCTCCCCTCGCAGTGGTACCTGAAGGGCCTGATGTTGCCCGGGGGGCGCAAGAGCGTAGAGCCCATGGCCGCACGCGTACATCCTCACAACGTGCGTTCCGCCCACCAGTCGATGCATCACCTGGTGGCCGATGCTGACTGGAGCGATCAAGGTCTGCTCGCGGTTGTGGCCGCCCAGGTGCTGCCGGCGCTGATGAACAAGAGCAAGGTGTGCCATTGGATCGTGGATGACACCGGCCATACCAAGAAGGGAACGCATTCAGTCGGTGTTGCGCGCCAGTATTGCGGTCGGCTTGGCAAGATCGATAACTGCCAGATCGCCGTGAGTCTGTCGGTGTCCAACGAGCACGGCAGCCTGCCGGTGGCATACCGGCTGTACCTGCCCCAGGAGTGGGCGCAGGACGCCGCGCGGCGCCAGAAGACCGGTGTGCCCGATCAGAGGGTGTTTCGGACCAAGACGGCGCTGGCCATGGAACAGATCGATGGCGCCCTGGCGGCGGGGATGGCGCCAGGGATCGTGCTGGCCGATGCGGCCTACGGCACCCAGACCCACTGGCGCAAGCAGCTCACCGACCGCGGCCTGTCGTACATGGTGGGCGTACGCAGCAATACGAAGGTGTGGTGGGGGCCGCATCAACCCACACCGACGCCGCCCGCCAGCAGCAAAGGGGGGCGCCCACGCACGCGGCCGGTTCGCGATGCCCGACATGCACCGGTCTCGGTGTACGCGGTGGCACAGCGCCTGCCGGCGAGGAAGTTTCGGCAGATCGGCTGGCGCGAAGGCAGCGCTGCGCCATTGAGCTCACGCTTCGCTGCGGTTCGAGTTCGCGCGGCGCACAACAGCCAGCCACATGATGCGCAGTGGATGCTGATTGAATGGCCGCCGACAGAGCCCGAGCCGCGTCACTATTGGTTCTCCACGCTACCGGCGAACACGCCGCTCAAGACGCTGGTTTCCACTGCGCAAGGCCGATGGCGCATTGAGCGTGACTACCAGGAGCTGAAGTCCGAGCTGGGCCTGCATCACTACGAGGGGCGCAACTGGCGGGGTTTTCACCATCATGCAAGTCTATGCATAGCAGCGTACGGATTCCTGGTGCGCGAACGGCTGCGCAGTAAAAAAAGCTCCGCCCGACTCAAGGCATCTGCCGTATCCAACGACATCAGGCCGCGCGGATCTGGCCCCGGCGCAGCGCCACCATCCCAACGCGATCGCCACACTGGCGTTCAGCCTGGCCCGAATGATCGCAAGGCGGCTGCCACGGTGCCCGTGCTGCGGGATCTCGCCTTACCAGCGACTTCGCATCTAATAACACAGTAGAATTAAGAAAAGCCCATCGATTCGTGTCGGAATAATCCTACATGCCTTGGATCAGCCGCGGTTGACGGCCGCCACGGCCTGGGTCACGTAGTCCAGGTTGGCCTGGCTCAGCGCGGCCACGCAGATGCGGCCGGTGCCGACGGCGTAGATGCCGAACTCCTCGCGCAGTCGGTCCACCTGCGCCTTGCTCAGGCCCGAGTAGGAGAACATGCCGGCCTGCCGCTGGATGAAGCCGAACTCCGGCGCGCCGAGGGCGGCCAGCTTCTGCACCATGCCGGCGCGCAGGGCGTGGATGCGCTCGCGCATCTCGGTCAGTTCCTGCTCCCACATCGCGCGCAGTTCGGGGCTGTTGAGCACGCCGGCCACCAGCGCGGCGCCGTGGGTGGACGGGCTGGAGTAGATGGTGCGGATGATGCGCTTGACCTGCGACTGCACCGCCTTGCTCTCGGCCGCGGTGGCCGAGACCACCGACAGCGCGCCGACGCGCTCGCCGTACAGCGAGAACGACTTGGAGTACGAGCTGGCGACCACGTAGCTGTCCACGCCGGCCTCGGCCAGCAGGCGCACCGCGTAGGCGTCTTCGTCGATGCCCTTGTCGAAGCCCTGGTAGGCGATGTCGACGAACGGGAACAGCTGGCGCTCCTTCAGTAGCGCAGCGACGCTGCGCCACTGTTCCTGGGTCAGGTCGGCGCCGGTCGGGTTGTGGCAGCAGGCGTGCAGCAGCACCACGGTGCCCGGCGCGAGGGTGTTCAGGTCGGCGAGCATGCCGTCGAAGTTCAGGCCGTGCGTGGCCGCATCGAAATAGGTGTAGTCGACCACGTCGAAGCCGGCGGCCGAGAACACCGCGCGGTGGTTCTCCCAGCTCGGGTTGCTGATGGCGATGGTCGAGGTGGACAGCAGCTTCTTCAGCAGGTCCGCGCCCACGCGCAGCGCGCCGCTGCCGCCGATGGTCTGCGAGGTGGCGACGCGGCCGGCCGCCAGCAGCGGCGACTCGGCGCCGAACAGCAGTTTCTGCGTGGCCAGGTCGTAGGCCGGCAGGCCGTCGATCGGCAGGTAGCCGCGCGGTTTGGCGTCCTGCGCCAGCTGCCGTTCGATCTGCTGGACGGCGCGCAGCAGCGGGATGCGGCCGCTCTCGTCGTAATAGATGCCCACGCCCAGGTTGACCTTGGTCGGGCGGGAATCGGCGTTGTAGGCCTCGGTCAGGCCCAGGATCGGGTCGCCTGGGACCTGTTCCACATTTGCAAAGAAGGACACGGCGGTACTCGTTTGGTGGCGAAAGGTGGGGGCCGGGAGGGACCGGAGCCGGCGCGGTCAAACGCCCCATCCTAGCAAACCCAGGCCTTGCGTGGCGGGGCTTTGCGCTACGCAGCGTGCGGCCGGGCGGCGCTTGCGCGATGATGCGCGGATGCCCGATCGCCCTCTCCTCGCCCTGCTCTGCGGCCTCTGTGCCGCGGGGCTGTCGCCCGCCGTCTGCGCCGCCGATGCCGATCCCACCACCCTGCCGGTCGTGCAGGTGCAGGCCGCACGGGTCGCCGGCGTGGACGATTTCGACCTGCCGGCCTCGCTGACCGCGATCAGCCTGGGCGACAGCAGCCGCACCGGCGTGCAGGTCGCCGAGGCCTTGTCCGGCGTGCCTGGGCTGCTGGCCCGCGATCGCCAGAACTACGCGCAGGACACCCAGCTGTCGATCCGCGGCTTCGGCGCGCGCTCGGCGTTCGGCGTGCGCGGCGTGCGCCTGCTGCTGGACGGCATCCCGGCGACGATGCCGGACGGCCAGGGCCAGCTGTCGCACTTCAACCTGCTGGGCGCCGCGCGCATCGAGGTGCTGCGCGGTCCGTTCTCGGCGCTGTACGGCAACTCCTCCGGCGGCGTGGTGCAGTTGTGGAGCGGCGACGGCGCGCCCGACGACCCGTGGCGGCTGCGCACCACCGCCGGCAGCAATGGCACGTATAGCGCCGGGGCGCAGCTGCAGGGCCAGCAAGGCGACGTGCACTACAACGTCGCCGCCACCCATTTCCGCACCGACGGCGACCGCGACCACAGCCACGCGCGGCGCGAATCGGTCAACGCCAAGTTCGGTTTCGACCTGGCCCCCGGCCGGCGCCTGGACCTGGTGCTGAACTACCTGGACGCGCCGTGGGCGCAGGATCCGCTGGGCCTGACCCGCGCCCAGTTCCATGCCGATCCGCAGCAGGCCACCGCCGTGGCGACCCAGTTCGACACGCGCAAGTCCACGCGCCAGGCGCAGGCCGGGGCGATCTTCACCCAGCAAGTGGACCAGCAGACCTGGCGGCTGATGGGCTACGCCGGGCGCCGCGACGTGCAGCAGTACCTGGCGGTGCCGGTGGCGGTGCAGGCCAATCCGCTGCATGCCGGCGGGCTGATCGACCTGGACGGCGACTACGGCGGCGTGGATGCGCGCTGGGCCTGGCAGGGCGAGCTCGGCGGGCGCCCGTTCCAGTTCACCGTCGGCGCCAATGCCGACCGCCAGAAGCAGCACCGCACCGGCTACGAGAACTTCGTCGGCAGCACGCTGGGGGTGAAGGGACGGCTGCGCCGCGACCAGGAGGACCAGGTGCAGAACGTGGATCAGTTCGCCCAGGCCTGGTGGCAGTTCAGCGAGCGCTGGTCGCTGCTGGCCGGCCTACGCCACAGCCAGGTGCGGTTCCGCTCCGACGACGCCTACATCGTCGGCCGCAATCCGGACGACAGCGGCCGCACCGATTATTCGGCGACCACGCCGGTGGCCGGGGTGGTGTTCCGCGCCAGCGACGACCTGCGCTTCTACGCCTCGGCCGGGCGCGGCTTCGAGACCCCGACCTTCAACGAACTGGGCTACCGCAACGACGGCGGTGCCGGCCTGGCGCTGGACCTGTCCGCGGCCAGGAGCGAGAACCTGGAACTCGGCGCGAAATGGCGCGACCAGGCCGGCGCGGCCTGGGAAGCGGCGCTGTTCCGCGCCAACACCGACGACGAGCTGGCGGTGGCCAGCAACACCAACGGCCGCAGCACCTACCGCAACATCGGCCGCACCCGCCGCCAGGGCGCCGAGGCCAGCTACCTGCTGCCGCTGGGGCAGACCGCGCAGCTGCAGCTGTCCTACACCTGGCTGCAGGCGACCGTGCGCCAGGCCTACCTGACCTGCGCCAGCAGCGGCTGCGCCACGCCCACCGCGCGGGTGGCGGCCGGTGCGCGCCTGCCCGGGGTGCCGCGCCAGCAGTTCTTCGCGCGCTGGCAGTGGCAGCCGCGCGCGTGGCAGTTCGCGGTCGAAGCCGTGGCCGCTGGCGACACCGTGGCCAACGACCTGGCCACCGAGACCGCCCCCGGCTACGCGCTGCTGAACCTGGAGGCCTCGCGCCGCTGGAGCACGACGCATGGCGCGTTGCGCACCTTCGCGCGCATCGACAACGCGCTCGACCACGCCTACATCGGCTCGGTCATCGTCAACGACAGCAATGGCCGCTACTACGAGCCGGGGCCGGATCGCGGCTATACGGTCGGACTGCAATGGGATTTCGCGCACTGAGCGCAGCTGGCCGGGGACGCGCGACCGCCCTTGCCTGGCCAGCTACCGATTTTCATACGGGATTTCGCTCCGGACCGCTCGCAAAGCAGGGGCGTGGCTAAGATCCAGAGGGAAACCTTCGAAAGGTGTCGAATGCGAACCGCGTTGATGTCTTTGCCACGTCTGCTGCCAGCGGCGGCGGCGTCCGTCGAATCCGGCGCGCCTGCGGCGCGTGCGCATGCGTGCGCTGCCGTCTCCACACGCCACGCGCTCGAATGTGCAGGTGCGGTCGCCAGCCTCGTCCCTGCGCCTATCAGGCGAGTTCGCGCTGCGCCGCGTTCGGTCAAGGCATGCGTGGCGCAATCATCTGCGGTGAGGCGGCTGCACATCGATGCGCCAAGCGCCGATCTCGCCAGTGCGATTGCCCAGGTGGATGGCGAATCGGCGCAGTCGCCCGGGCAGGATCCGCAACTGGAGCTGCGCTGCCGCGTGGTGCTCGAATGCATGCGCGCATGCGCCGGCGAAGCCTATACGGTCGATCTGGCGGCGGTACCCGATATCGGCCGGCTCCGTTTCGACGCGCCGATGTCCACGCATCGGTTGAAACTGTGGGAAGGCTCGACTGACGACACGGTCGTCGTTGCGCTGGGTTTTTCGGGGACGCGATTGGATGATGCCAACGATCTGTTGTGCGACGTGAGGAGCCAAATCGCCCAGCCGCACGTCAATACGTTCGATGCGCGCCTGCCAACGCTGGGGAAGGTGGGGGCGGGCTGGCAGGAATGGTGGCAGTCCGAAGCGCGACAGCCGCGCAGGGATGGGGCCGTCATGAAGCAGGTGCTGACGCGCTACTCGGAACTCGCACGGGACAGCGGCAAGGCGCTGTCGATTTCATTGTCGGGACATAGCCTGGGCGCGGCAGCGGCCACGATCGCCGGCTTCGATATCGCGCACTTCCTGCGTGCGGCCGGGGCAAGCGGCAAGGTCAGCGTCTATGCCTTCAACCCGCCACGCCTGGGGCAGGCGGGCATCGAGACGCTCTACGTGGACACCCTGAGGTCGGAGAAAAGTTCATTGCGATTCACGCTGCGCCAGTTCGCCCGCGCGCTGGATCCGGTCCAGTCCACGCCATTGTTCATGCATCACCCGCACTGGCACCACGACGCAGGTGCCGATTCCGATCGCGCCGGCAGCGTCAGCGGAGATCGTTTTGCGCAGTTTGTCACCTGCATCGACTCGCCGGCGAGCAGCGTCAATCCGGCGGAAAATCACGAGTTGCTGCCGTGGCGCGATTATTTCCTTTCCACGATCGAACAAGCGGAGCTGCAACGCATCTTCGCGCCCGTGCAGGTGCCGCCAGCGTCAGCCGAGGGCTCGCGTGTTTCCCGATGGAAACCGTTCAATCCGGTTTCTGCTGCGTCGTGAACCGCCGCACAAGACCGGGTCGGAGCGAGGCCTCCGGGTTCGTGCCTGTTTCGAGGACGGCGCGCGATCCGGCGCGGCCAGTGAGCGCAGCGAAGAAGCCGGCCATGGCGGCCTCGATCTCCCCGTGCGGCACCGGCGCGGCGGTGCGATCGCGCAGCGTACGCCGCGGCCGAGCCGGCGCTACAGCGTGCTGCGGCTGAGCCCGAGCTGGCGTGCGGTGCGGGCGAGGTTGCCGCCAGGGCGAGGCTGTGCAGAGCGGTCGTGCGCAGCGACATGTCCGCCGCCGTTGCGCTGCGCGCGCCGGTGAAGGCACCGTCCTCGTCGCCGAACAGTGCGGCCTCGATCAGGCCTTCCGGCAGCGCCGCGCAGTCGACCGCGACGAACGGCTTGGCGGCGCGCGCGGCCGCCGCTTCGCCGGCCAGCGATTACTGATTTGGATCAAGGCAGCCCGTCGCCGGACGCGCGATGCTGGCGTCACCGTTGCTACAGGAGCGTTTCGATGGACAAGACAATGAAGGCCGCCGTGGTCCGCGCATTCGGCCAGCCGTTGACGATCGAGGAAGTGGAGGTGCCGCGGCCGCAGGCCGGCGACATCCTGGTCAAGATCGAGGCCTGCGGCGTGTGCCATACCGACCTGCACGCGGCCGAGGGCGACTGGCCGGTCAAGCCGAACCCGCCATTCATCCCCGGCCACGAGGGCGTGGGCCACGTGGTCGCGGTCGGCGCCGGCGTGGGCCACGTCAAGGAAGGCGACCGGGTCGGCATCCCGTGGCTGTACTCGGCCTGCGGGCATTGCGAACACTGCCTGGGCGGCTGGGAGACGCTGTGCGAGGCGCAGCAGAACTCCGGCTACTCGGTCAACGGCGGTTTCGCCGAATACGCGCTGGCCAACGCCGATTACGTCGGCCACCTGCCGGACAACATCGGTTTCGTCGAGGTCGCGCCGATCCTGTGCGCCGGCGTCACCGTGTACAAGGGCCTGAAGGTCACCGACACCAAGCCCGGCAACTGGGTGGTGATCTCCGGTATCGGCGGGCTCGGCCACATGGCGGTGCAGTACGCCAAGGCGATGGGCCTGAACGTGGCCGCGGTGGATGTGGACGATGCCAAGCTGGCGCTGGCCCGGCGCCTGGGCGCCACGGTGACGGTCAACGCGCTGACCACCGATCCGGTGGCCTACCTGAAGAAGGAGATCGGCGGCGCGCACGGCGCGCTGGTCACCGCGGTGTCGCCGAAGGCGTTCGAGCAGGCGATCGGCATGGTCCGCCGCGGCGGCACGGTGTCGCTGAACGGGCTGCCGCCGGGCCAGTTCCCGCTGGACATCTTCGGCATGGTGCTCAACGGGGTGACCGTGCGCGGCTCCATCGTCGGCACCCGCCTGGACCTGCAGGAATCGCTGGACTTCGCCGAGCAGGGCAAGGTCGCCGCGACCGTGGCCACCGACACGCTGGAGAACATCAACGAGGTGTTCGCGCGCATGCGCGCCGGCCAGATCGAAGGCCGCATCGTGCTGGACATGGCGGCCTGATGCGCCGCGCCGCGCCCGCTGCCGGCGTCCCGCTGCAGGTGCTGGCGAGGCTGCCGGCGCTGCAGCGGATCGACACGCGGCGCGCGCGGCATGGGCCGTTGCTGTTCCATCAGTCCGGCGGCTGTTGCGACGGGTCCTCGCCGATGCGCTATCCGCAGGCCGTCTAGATCGAGGGTGCGCTGGCGCATGCGATCCGGATGAAGCCGCTGCCACGGCCTGCCGACAACGAAGCAAGCGATCCACCGGCTGCCCGGCAGCGGCCGCCTCAGAACGTCCCGCGCTGCACGAACGGCACCTGCTGGTAGAGGCGCCGTTCGCCGCCGCGCGGGTCGTGCGCCAGGCGGCTGTCGGCGTCGAACAGCATGGTCTCGCGCCGCGCCAGCGAATACGGTTGCCAGCGCGGCAGCCCGGCGTGGTTGGGATCGCCATGGCGGGCGAAGGCGAGCAGCGCCTGGCTCATCGCATCGGCCACGCGCTGCGCGTCGGCGCCCTCGCCGGTGCGCGAACCCGGTTGGCGGATGTTGTCGAACACCAACGGGATGTCCAGGGTGTGGAACGCGCCGAATTTGCCGCCGTCCAGCGGCGACCCCCAATCGAGTTGATAGGTCCAGGTCGGCGCGCCCTGCCGCGCACGCGCCTCGGCCGCCTCGATCGCGCCGCGCCACGAGCGCCCGGCGGTGGTCGCGGCGAAGAACACCTCGCTCGGCGTGTAGTGCGGATACAGCCGCCGGTATTCGGCGATCACCATCTGCGGCGGCAGGTCCACGTACTGTTCCTGCTCCAGCTTGCCCGGCAGCGTGTCCCAGGTCAGGGCGAAGTTGGCCGGATCGTTGCCGAGGAAGGCGCGGGTCTCGTCGTGGGTGTTGCCGATCACCATCGGGATCCGCGCCGATTGCGGCGGCGCATCCGGCCAGAACGGATGCCGGTGCAGCACCTGCGCGTCCAGCACTGGTCCCAGGTACAGGGACGTGTTCTCCACCCGCGACGGATCGCGCGTGCGCGTGGCTTCGAGCAGGCGTTGCAGCGGCAGCGTGCGCAGCGCCGCCAGTTGCGTCGCATCCAGCTGCAGCGCCTGCAGCAGCAGCTGCGCGCGCTGCGTGGCCGCGCGCGGCCCGGTGGCGGTGACCTGCTGGCCGCTCATGGTCCAGGCGCGGTGGAACAGCCCCTGCGCGGCCGGCATCGCCATCAGCGTGGCGATCTTGGCGCCGCCGCCGGACTGGCCGAACACGGTGACGTTGCCGGCGTCGCCGCCGAACTCGGCCGCGTGTGCGCGCACCCACTGCAGCGCCTGCACCAGGTCGAGCTGGCCGACGTTGCTGGACGTGGCGAACTCGGCGCCGCCGAGCTGCGCCAGGTACAGGTAGCCGAAGGCGTTGAGGCGGTGGTTGACGCTGATCGCCACCACGTCGCCGCGCCGGCACAGGCGCGCGCCGTCGTACAGCGGATCGCTGCCGGAGCCGTTGTTGTAGGCGCCGCCGTGGATGTAGAACAGGATCGGGCGCTTTGCGCCGTCGCGCAGGGCGGGCGTCCACACGTTGAGGAACAGGCAGTCCTCGCTGACCGGGTCGAGCTTGAGCTGCGGCGCGGAAGAGGCGTAGCCGCTGCAATCGCGCACGCCGCGCCAGGGCTGCTCCTGCAGCGCCGGCTGGAAACGGCGCTGTGCGGTGTCGGCGCCATAGGGAATGCCCTTGAACACCTGCACGCCCTGCTCGCGGTAGCCGCGGATGCGGCCGCTGCGGGTCCGCGCCAGCGGTGCTTGCAAGTCGGCGGGCGCGGGCGCGGCGGCGGCGCTGCCGCCAGGCAAGGCGCCGCTCAATGCCAGTGCGCCGAGCGCGCTGCCGTGCAGGAAGCGGCGCCGGCCGTGGTCGTCGGGTGCGGTGGCGGCAAGGTCGGCAGGTGGGATGGCGGCGGGCGTGGTCATGCGTGGCGGCGTCCGTGGGCAAGCGCCGCCGGCCACGGGCAAGGGCCCGGGCCCGGGCCGGCAGCGGAAAGGGTCGGCTGGGTGCAGTTCGGCATGCCTGTGGCGAGCGCCGCGCAGGGCGGCCCGATGCGGGCGGCGTTCGGGCGCTCGGTCATGGCGGTGTGCATGGCATCGCGGCGACGCCCGCTACTGCTTCGGCGCGGCAGGCGGAATCGGCGCCAGCGCGGCCGCATCGCCCTGCACGCTGCGCATCCATTCCAGCGCCAGCGCCGGCCATGCCGCCAGCGGCAGGCCGGCGATGCCGCGGGTGCCGAAGCCATGGCCGCCGTGCGCGAACAGGTGCAGTTCCGCCGGCACCCCGGCCTGGCGCAGCGCCTGGTAGAACAGCAAGCTGTTCTCCACCGGCACCACCCGGTCGTCCTGCGCGTGCACCAGGAAGGTCGGCGGCATCGCCGGGATCACGCGATTCTGCAGCGAATAGGCGCTCATCGTGGCGGCATCGGGGTGGCGACCGAGCAGCCGCAGGCGCGAACCGGTATGCGCCGCGGTGCCGCTACCCATGTCGATGACCGGGTATAGCAGCAGCAGGAAGTCCGGCCGCGCGCTGAGCCGGTCGATCGCATCGCGCGCCGGGTAGATGCGCTCGTCGTAGCGGGTGCCGAGGCTGGCGGCGACATGGCCGCCAGCGGAGAAGCCGATCGCGCCGACCCGCTGCGGGTCCACGCCATAGTCGGCGGCGCGCGCGCGGATCAGGCGCAGCGCGCGCTGCGCATCGGCCAGCGGCAGGTCGCGCTGCGCCGCCGCGTTGGCGCCCGCCGCTTCCGCATCGGGCAGCCGATAACGCAGCACGAACAGGGTGATGCCTGCCTGTTCGGCGAAGATCGGCAGCAAGGCCGTGCCTTCCTTGTCCAGTACGATGCGCGCATAGCCGCCGCCGGGCGCGACCAGCAGGGCGCTGCCGTTCGGCGTCTGCGGCCGGTACACCACCAGGTAGGGCTGGTAGCGGCCGCTGATGGCACGGTCGGGCAGCGCCGGGTCGTCGCTGCGCTCGACGATGCGCGCCTGGTCGGGGCCGGGCACGGAGCCTGGCGCCGGATCCGGCCACAGCGGGATGCGCGCCGCTTGCTCGGCCGCGGTCTCGTTGCCTGGATGTTCGGCCGCGACCGCGGGGCCGCCGAGCGCCAGTGCCAGCAAGACGCTCAGCGCGCCATGCCGGCGATTGCGCCACGCCAGCGCCAGCCCACCGGCCGCGTGCCGCAGGAGCGTGCGCGAGGCCCGGCCCTGCCGGCCGTCGTCGTCGACGCAGCCGTCGGCCGCATCCGCATGCGCCACGCCGGCGCGTCCCGTTGTCGTCGTGTTCCGCATCCGTCGCCCTCCCAGGTCAAGGATGTGCAGCTAATCCGCTCGCATGGCGCCGCGCAAGCGACGGGTCTTGCAGAAGGGATTCGGTCGCAGCGCTGCAGCGAATCCCCACTCCCAAATCCCCAATCCCGGCTTTTTGCCGCACCGCACATTGCCAATGACACCGGTTTACCATATACAACTGCGCAACGCGCTGTCGATGCCCGGCGCAGCACTTCTTTCCGATCCCCACATTCTTGCGGAGATGCCCTTGAGCACTCATTCCGGCCCGTCGGACACGCCACCGCCCGCGCTGGCCGCCATCGCGGCCCGCTTCGTGCAGGCCCGCCAGCAGGGCCGCTCGCTGCCCGATTTCCCCGGCACCATTCCCGACGACCTGGAAACCGCCTACCGCGTGCAGGACCTGGCGATCGCGCAGTGGCCGGACCAGGTGGTCGGCTGGAAGGTCGGCTACATCGCCGCCGAGCGCCGCGACCACTCCGGCGACGAGCGCCTGCTCGGCCCGATCTTCGCCGCGGCGCTATGGAATGCTACCGGTGGAACAACCGACATCCCGGTGTTCGCCGGCGGCTTCGGTGCGGTCGAGGCCGAGTACGTGCTGCGGCTGGATGCGGACGTGCCGGCCGACCAGTTGCACTGGACCGCGGAGCAGGCCGCGCAGGTGCCGTCCACGCTGTTCATCGGCGTGGAAGTGGCCAGCAGCCCGCTGGCCACGATCAACCAGCTCGGACCGCGCGTGGTGATCTCCGACTTCGGCAACAACAACGGCCTGCTCCTGGGGCCGCAGGTCGCCGACTGGGCCACGCTGGACGAATCCGCGCTACTGGCGGAAACCTTGATCGAGGGCCAACGCGTCGGCAGCGGCGGTGCCACCCTGTTGCCGGGCGGGCTGCGCACCGCGTTCGCGTTCGCGCTGGCACGCTCGGCGCGGCGCGGCCGGCCGCTCAAGCGCGGCGAGCTGATCGCCACCGGCAATGCCACCGGCATCCACGACATCGCCATCGGCCAGCACGCGACGATCCGTTTCGACGGCTATGGCGAACTTCATTGCAGGGCGGTCGCGGCCTGAGCCGCGACATGCCGACGACGCGCGGGAGGGCGCAGCATGATCACTCGTAGAGGTTTCCTCGGTGCCGGACTGGCCGCGGCCGCGGCCGCCCCGCTGGGCACGCTGGCCCAGGCCGGCCGCGGCAGCCAGCTGCTCACCGCCAGCGACGTGCACGTGGCCGACTATCCCACCGTGGAGGCGGTGCGCTGGTTCGGGCAGACCCTGGAACGGCAGACCGGCGGGCGGCTGAAGCTGCGCCAGTACCACTCCGGCCAGCTCGGCCGCGAAGCCGAGGCGATCGACATGGCCCGCTTCGGCGCCATCGACATCACCCGGGTCTATTCCGGTGCGCTCAACAACGCCTTCCCGCTGACCCAGGCGCTGTGCCTGCCGTACGTGTTCGACTCGGTGCCGCACCTGCGCCGCGCGATCGACGGCCATGTCGGCCACAGCATCCTGGCCAGCTTCGAGCAGCGCGGCCTGGTCGGCCTGGCCATCTACGACTGCGGCGCGCGCTGCTTCTACAACACCAAGCACCCGCTGCAGCGGCCCGAAGACCTGCATGGTCTCAAGTTGCGCGTGGCCTCGTCGGACATCTTCCTCAAGCTGATGCGCATGCTCGGCGCCAATCCGACGCCGATGTCGCTGGGCGAGACCTTCTCGGCGATGGAGACGCACATGATCGACGGCGCCGAGAACAACATGCGCAGTTTCCAGTCCAGCCGCCATTTCGAGGCCGCGCGCTACTGGTCGCGGAGCGAGCATTCCTACGCGCCGGACGTGCTGGTGATGTCGCGGCGCAGCTTCCAGGTGCTGTCGCCCGGCGACCGCGCGCTGGTGGTGGAGACCGCGCGGCAATCGGTGGCGGTGATGCGCACGCTGTGGGACGCGTCCGAGGCGCAGGCGCGCCAGGAAGTGCTCGACTACGGCGTGGAGGTCAACGAGGTCGACATGCCTGCCTTCCGCAAGGCCGCCACGCCGCTGCTGGCCGACTACCGGCAGCAGCCGGAGATCGAAACCCTGTACCGCCGCATCCGCGATTTCGCCTGAGGCCATGCCGATGACCGACCCCGCCATTGCCGTCCCGGCGGTGCCGCTGCAGCGGCTGCTGGACCGGATCTCCAACCTCGCCATCGGCATCGCCGCCGCCGCCCTGCTCGGGCTGGTGGTGGTGCAGGGCTGGCAGGTGTTCACCCGCTACGTGCTCAACGATTCGCCGAGCTGGACCGAGCCGGTGACGCTGCTGCTGCTGAGCACCGCGATGAGCCTGGCCGCGGCCGCGGGCGTGCATACGCGGCGCCATTTCGGTTTCTTCCTGCTGGCCGAGAAGCTGCATGCGCACGTGCGCCGGGCGATCGACCTGATCCGTCCGCTGATGATCGCCGCCATCGGCGCGGTGATCGCCTGGTGGGGCGGGGTGCTGT
This sequence comes from Xanthomonas hyacinthi, assembly GCF_009769165.1. Classification (NCBI taxonomy): domain Bacteria; kingdom Pseudomonadati; phylum Pseudomonadota; class Gammaproteobacteria; order Lysobacterales; family Lysobacteraceae; genus Xanthomonas; species Xanthomonas hyacinthi. The sequence continues at coordinate 1,727,187 of NZ_CP043476.1, read as the reverse complement.
TGCTGGACGGACTGGACATCAAGATGGCCGGCGCCACGCTGCCGCAGAGCATCAACTACCTGCCGCTGTCGATCGGCGGTGCGCTGATGAGCGTATTCGCGCTGTACCAGGCGTGGCAGGTGCTGCGTCCGGCCACCGCTGAAGGAGTGAACTGAGCCATGGCCATTGCAATCCTGCTCGGGCTGTTCGTGCTGTTGCTGTTGATCGGCGTGCCGGTGGCCTATGCGCTGGGCGCCGCGGCGCTGGCGACGCTGTTGTACCTGGATCTGCCGGCGGTGGTGCTGGTGCAGCAGATCTCCGCCGGCAGCGGCTCGGCCTCGCTGATCGCGATTCCGTTGTTCATCTTCGCCGGCGAGCTGATGCTGCGCGGCGGCATCTCCGATCGCCTGATCGCGCTGGCCTCGTCGCTGGTGGGGCGCATGCGCGGCGGCCTGGGCCAGGTCAGCGTGCTGTCCTCGCTGTTCTTCGGCGGCGTGTCCGGCTCGGCCATCGCCGATGTGTCGGCGGTCGGCGGCACGATGATTCCGCAGATGATCAACCGCGGCTACGACCGCGACTACGCGGTCAACGTGAGCATGACCGCGGCGCTGGTCGCGCTGCTGGTGCCGCCCTCGCACAACCTGATCCTGTTCTCGGCCGCGGCCGGCGGCGGGTTGTCGATCGCCGATCTGTTCGCGGCCGGCATCTTCCCGGCGCTGCTGATGACCGTGGCGATGATGATCACCGGTTACGCGGTGGCGCGCCATCGCGGCTACGGCACCGAGCCGTTCCCGGGCTGGCGCGCGGTGGCGCTGCGCCTGATCGGCGCGCTGCCCGGGCTGGGCCTGGTCGCGCTGATCTTCGTCGGCATCCGCGCCGGCATCTTCACCGCGGTGGAAAGCGCGGCGATCGCGGTGGTGTACGCGCTGCTGGTCACCGCGCTGCTGTACCGGCAATTGCGCTGGGCCGAGTTCTTCGCCGCGGTCACGCATGCCTCGCGCACCACCGGCGTGATCCTGTTCGTGATCGCCACTGCGGCGGTGTTCGGCTGGCTGCTGGCCTACCTGCAGGTGCCGGCGGCGGCGGTGAAGTTCCTGCAGTCGATCGCCGACGGCAGGAACACCGTGCTGCTGCTGATCGTGGTGATGCTGCTGCTGCTGGGCATGTTCATGGACCTGGCGCCGAAGATCCTGATCTGCACGCCGATCTTCCTGCCGGTGGTGAAGGCCTACGGCATCGACCCGATCCATTTCGGACTGGTGATGGTGCTGGCCGGCGGCATCGGCCTGATCACCCCGCCGATCGGCTCGGTGCTGTTCATCGGCACCTCGATCGGCCAGATCACCGTGGCCCAGAGCATGCGCACGATCTGGCCGTTCTGGCTGGCGGCGCTGTGCGTGCTGCTGATCGTGGCGTTCTTCCCGGAACTGTCGCTGTGGTTGCCGCGCGCGCTGCGCGCCTGATGCGCCGCGCCGCACGCAGCCGCTGCGGCGCGAACCAAGGAGTGCACAGCATGACCTCGCCTACCATCTCGTCCCATCTGCGCTGGCTGCTGCTGGCCGGCCTGCTCGCCGCCAGCACGCTGGCCGCGGCGGCCGACTGGAAGCGCGGCATCGAGCAGCAACGCATCGCCGACCAGGGCGACGGCAGCTTCCTCAATCCGGTGCTGGCCGGCGACCACCCCGATCCGTCGGTGCTCAAGGACGGCGACGACTACTACCTCACCCTGTCCTCGTTCGATGCCTACCCGGGCCTGCCGATCTGGCATTCGCGCGACCTGGTCAACTGGCAGCCGCTGGGCCACGCCATCAACGAGAACGTCGGCGCGATCTGGGCGCCGGACCTGGTCAAGCACGACGGGCGCTACTACATCTATTTCCCGGCGCGGCGTGGCGAGCAGGGCCAGCGCAGCAACTTCGTGGTCTGGGCCGACGCCATCACCGGCCCGTGGAGCGCGCCGATCGACATCGGCCTGGGCAAGTACATTGACCCCGGCCACGCGGTCGGCGAAGACGGCAAGCGCTACCTGTTCCTGAGCGGCGGCGACTACGTGCAGCTGTCCGACGACGGCTTGCAGGTGCTGGGCACGCCCAGGCACGTCTACGACGGCTGGAAATATCCGGAAAGCTGGGATGTGGAGGCGTATGCGCAGGAAGGGCCGAAGATCACCCGCCACAACGGCTGGTACTACATGACCACCGCGGTCGGCGGCACCGCCGGTCCGCCGACCGGGCACATGGTCATCACCGCGCGTTCGCGTTCGATCCACGGGCCGTGGCGCAACGCGCCGAACAACCCGATCACCCGCACTCAAAGCGCGGCCGAGCCGTGGTGGTCGCGCGGCCATGCGACCCTGGTCGAAGGCAGCGACGGGCGCTGGTGGATGCTCTACCACGGCTACGAGAACGGCTACTGGACGCTGGGCCGGCAGGCGTTGCTGGACCCGATCGAGTGGACCGCCGACGGCTGGTTCGTGGCCAAGGGCGGCGATCTCGGCACGCCGCTGAAAAAGCCCAGCGGGCAGGCGCTGGCGCATGGCCTGGCGCTGTCGGACGATTTCCGCGGCGGCCGGCTCGGCCCGCAGTGGGCGTTCTTCAACCCGGGCCGCGACGAGGCGCGGCGGCTGTCCTTCGGCGACGGCACGCTCAGCGTGCAGGGCAAGGGCCGCGCGCCGCGCGACAGCTCGCCGCTGACCGTGATCGCCCCCGACCCCGCCTACCAATTCGAAGTGGAAATGGAGATCGAGCCTGGCGCGCAGGGCGGCGCGCTGCTGTTCTACAGCGAGCGCCTGTACGCCGGGGTGGGCAGCAACGGCGAGGCCTTGGTCATGCACCGCTACGGCGAGGAGCGCCCGGCGCAGCTGGCGCCCAGCGCCAAGGGCGGGCGGCTGTGGTTGCGGGTGCGCAACGACCGCCATATCGTCACCCTCCACAGCAGCCGCGACGGCAGCACCTGGACCAAGTACCCGGTGCAGATGGAAGTGTCCGGCTACCACCACAACGTCGCCGGCAAGTTCCTTGCATTGAAACCGGCGCTGTACGCGGCCGGCGATGGAAAGGTGCATTTCCGCCAATTCCGCTACCGCGCGCTGGAGTGAACATGACTACCGGTAGAATCCTTACCCTTCCGTCCGGTTTTCCGTCCATGGCGCCGAGCAAACCCCCTTCCGCCGATGTCCACGCCTCCGTCCACGGCAAGGCGGCGACGATCAACGACATCGCGCGCCTGTCCGGGGTGTCGAAGAAGACGGTGTCGCGGATCATCAACAACTCGCCGCTGGTGCGCAAAGACACGCGCGAAAAGGTCGAAGCGCTGATGCGCGAAGTCGGCTACGCGCCGGATCCGCTGGCGCGCGGACTGGCGTTCCGGCGTTCGTTCCTGATCGGCATGGTCTACGACAACCCGACCGCGCAGTACATCGTGGACATGCAGTACGGCGCGCTGGACGCGCTGCGCGGCTCCAGCTTCGAGCTGGTGGTGCACCCCTGCGACAGCCGCAGCCCCGGCTACATCGAGGGCGTGCGCCGCTTCGTGCAGCAGCAAAAATTGCACGGGGTGATCCTGGTGCCGCGCGCCTCCGAAGACCAGGCGCTGGCGGACATGCTCGCCGGCATCGGCGTGCGCTACACCCGCATCGCCTCGCTGCCGCTGGACGCCACCTCGCAGATGGTGGTCACCCACGACCGCGACGGCGCCGCCGAGGCCGCCGACTACCTGCTGTCGCTGGGCCACCGCGAGATCGCGCTGATCACCGGTCCCAGCGCCTACCGCTCCGCGCACGAGCGCACCGCCGGCTTCATCGACGCGCTGACCCGGCGCGGCATCGAGCTGCCGCCGCAGCGCATCGTCGAGGCCGGCTACACCTTCGAATCCGGCGTCGCCGCGGCCGAGAAACTGCTGCTCGGCAAGCAGCGCCCGAGCGCGATCTTCACCGGCAACGACGAGATGGCCGCCGGCGTGTACAAGGTCGCGCTGCGCGCCGGCATCAACCTCCCACGCCAGCTGTCGATCATCGGCTACGACGACAGCCCGCTGGCCTCGCGCCTGTGGCCGTCGCTGACCTCGGTGCGCCGCCACACCCGCGACACCGGCCGCACCGCCGCGGCGATGCTGATCCAGCCCGAAGGCACCCCGGCGCTGGCGATCGCCAGCGTGCGCCCGCACCTGATCGTGCGCGATTCGTGCCAGCCGCCGGAAGACTGATCCGCGGCGGATGTAAGGCGCCCGGGCCTGCGGGCCGGCCGCCGGTTGCCATTGGCGGATCGTGCAATGGCCCGCTTTACGCGCGCCGGCGGCCGGCTTCGCAAACGCGTGCATGATGTTCGCGCTGCGGCGGCAGCCGGGAAGACGGCGGCCGACAATGGCCATCGACAGTGGCCGCACGGACCAGGCAAACGCCGTTACCGACCGCATCCGGACGTCCCCTTGGCGGGCACAGATGCACCCGAGCACCGATCGCTGAAATCCGGCGTCGCGACTTTATGCGCGAAAGCGCAGCGAATGTTCGAATTGGAGTTCCGCATGTTCCCCAAACTCAGTGGCGGTTCGCCGTCCGCCGCCCCGACCACAGCGCCTGCACCCTCGCGGCAGGCATCCACGCAGCGCGGCGATGTCGATGCGCGGCCCGTCGATGCCGCCACTGCGAGCCTGCCTGATGGATTGCGCCGGCCCCGCCCGAGCCGGTCCAGCCCCGCGTCGGCCGCGGCCGCGCCCAACGCGGCGCTATGCAGCAACGACCTTGCTCTTGCCGCGTATTTGCTGGCGCGCGACATCGATGGGCGCCGCGTTTCCCCATCGGAGGTGGGCCGCCTGCGCAAGGCGAACGACAGCATCGGCAACACACGGCAGCTGCTCCAGTTCGGGCGCGGGAATGTCGACACCGATCTGCGCGAAACCGACAACAAAAGCGGCTGGCGGACGAAAGCCGCGCGCCAGTTCAAGGACGAGCTGTACGCGCGCGGCGGCGGGCGGGTGGTTGATTACCCCGAGCAAATGACCCATGCGGCTGCGGCCGCCGTCGTATTTGGTGCGGGCAATTGCGGTGAATATGCGAGCACCACAAGCGTCTACCACAGCAGCCAGCTGGATGCCCGGGAAACGGTGCATCGCGTCGCCGGCAGCAACCATGCCTGGGCAGAGGCGCGCGTGCCGGCCGACGATGGCATCGGCGCAAGCACCATCGTGATGGACGGGTGGGCCAAGGGCCCCGCCGTATTGGCGCCCGATTCGCGGTTCGCAGCCAGGCGCGAGCAGTTGCGGAGCATGGTGCAACTCGATGCGGCCCGTGGACGCGATGCCCGCATCGCGACCAACGACCTTATCCTGGAGATGCGGGCCAAGGGGCCGGCCGAAGTGGAACGGCGGATTCACCAGGGCGTGACCCTCAGCGCACGCTTTACCGCGGTCATCGATTCGCTCCTGCCGTCCGGCATCGGCGATTGGTCCGAACAGCATGTGCTCAACGATGCCTTTGCCGGTCGCGTCCGCGCACACCTCGACGCATGGCCGGTCGACAGTGCCGACCTGCTCGCGCGGGCGGAACGGATCGCCGGGGAGTTCGGTGTCGCCGGCGCCACGGGCAAGGTCCAGGCGCAGCAGATCATCGCCGCGACCCGTGCGCTGGCGGCGCTGCGCTGAGCACCGTGCCGCCTTCGGATGCGCCGCGATGGCAAGCAAGCTGCGGCGACAGGCGGCCCGGCCCGGCAGCCCCAGGCCGCTGCATCCGGCGCTTCGTGCACTGCGCAATGACACCGGTTAACCATCGCGGCTAGAATGACCCGGTGCGGTTCGCCGCGTGCCGCCTTGCCCACCGGAGATGCCATGTCCCTGCACAGCAAGACCCAGTCCCTGCACAGCAAGACCCACGGCGCCACCCATCCCGCCGCGATCAAGCGCGCCAGCAACGGCCAGCTGCGCGAGCCGTACCTGTTCGATGGCCTGTTCGTGGACGATGCGGTCACGCTGAAGTACACCCATGACGAGCGCTTCGCGCTCGGCGCCGCCGCGCCGGTGGGCACCGTGATCCGCAACGACGAGGCGGTGGTGTCGCCGCCGTGGTCGATCCACATGGGCGCCAGCGACCACGCCTTCATCTGGGCGATGGGCGGCGAGAACCTGGACTACGCCGACATGCACCTGCTGGACATCTGCCAGCTCAAGTAAACCGCCGCGCGCTACCTGCGCCGCCGCCCTCCGCCGTATCCGCATCACCCTAGGGAGCATCCGTAATGACGAACCCGTTCAGTCTCGAAGGCAAGGTCGCCCTGGTCACCGGCGCCAACACCGGCCTTGGCCAGGGCATCGCCCTGGCGCTGGCGCAGGCCGGTGCCGACATCGCCGCCGCCGGCATCCGGGCGCCCACCGAGACCGCGGAAAAGGTCAAGGCGCTGGGCCGCCGCTTCGTCGCCATCGGAGCCAACCTGATCAGCATCGAGCCGGTGCAGCGCGTGCTCGACGAGACCCTGGCCGGGCTCGGCCGCCTCGACATCCTGGTCAACAACGCCGGGCTGATCCGCCGCGCCGACGCGGTGGATTTCAGCGAGCAGGACTGGGACGACGTGATGAACGTCAACATCAAGTCCGCGTTCTTCATGTCGCAGGCGGCCGGCCGCCACTTCATCGCCCAGGGCAGCGGCAAGATCATCAACATCGCCTCGATGCTGTCGTTCCAGGGTGGCATCCGCGTGCCCTCGTACACCGCCAGCAAGTCCGGCATCGCCGGCATCACCCGCCTGCTGGCCAACGAGTGGGGCGCCAAGGGCCTGAACATCAACGCCATCGCGCCCGGCTACATGGCCACCGACAACACCGCGCAGCTGCGTGCCGACGCGGCGCGCAACCAGTCGATCCTGGAGCGCATCCCGGCCGGGCGCTGGGGCGTGCCGGAAGACCTGGGCGGCACCGCGGTGTTCCTGGCCAGCAGCGCCTCGGACTACGTCAACGGCACCATCATCCCGGTCGACGGCGGCTGGCTGGCACGCTGAGCCAAGCAAGCGCACCGCCCGCAGCCCACGCTTCCCTTCTCCCCTCGGGAGAAGGTGCCCGCAGGGCGGATGAGGGTCGGCACCACACGCACACCAAACCAGATGCAGATGAGGGTCGGCACCGCACGCACCGCATCGATTCCATCCGCAACACCATTCCCCCCGCAATCGGAGACACCCATGAAAATCGCACTAATGAACGAATTCAGCCAGGCCGGCAAGAACCCGGCGATCCTGCAGCAGCTCAACGACGTGGCCGGCGAGCAGGGCCACAGCGTGTTCAACGTCGGCATGGACGGCGACAACGACCATCGCCTGACCTACATCCACCTGGGCATCGTCGCCAGCCTGCTGCTGAACGCCAAGGCGGTGGATTTCGTCGTCGCCGGCTGCGGCACCGGCCAGGGCGCGATGATGTCGCTCAATGCGCATCCGGGCGTGTTCTGCGGCTACTGCATCGAGCCGACCGACGCCTACCTGTTCGCCCAGGTCAACAACGGCAACGCGCTGGCGCTGGCCTTCGCCAAGGGCTACGGCTGGGGCGCGGAGATCAACCTGCGCTACATCTTCGAGAAGGCCTTCAGCGGCGAGCGCGGCATGGGCTATCCGGCCGAGCGCCGCGAATCGCAGCAGGCCAACGCCGGCATCCTGGCCCAGGTCAAGCAGGCCACCGCCAAATCCTACCTGGACGGCCTGCGCGCGCTGGATCCGGAGCTGGTCACGCAGGCGCTCGGCGGCGAGCGCTTCCAGCAGTGCTTCTTCGACAACGCGCAGGATGCGGAAATCCGCCGCTTCGTCGCCGGCGTGCTGGGCAGGCCGGAAGCCGCAGCGGCCTGAGCGCATGACGCCCCTCTCCCGCGGGAGAGGGGTTGGGGTGAGGGCCGACGGATCGACCAACGCGCACCGCGCTTCCCTATCGTCTTGGCCTGCTCCCTGTGGACAGCGGCAGGGGCCAAGCGCAGACACCGCGCAGCGGCGTCCACCATGCGTCTGCTCTTGTCCGCATTGCTGTTGCGCTACGCCGCCACCGCCACCGCCACCGCCTGCGCCGAACCGCAGCGCGTGGTCGTCGCCGGCGATTCCACCGCGGCCGAATACGGCCCCGAGCGCGCGCCGCGGGCCGGCTGGGGCCAGGCCGGCGCTGCGCCGTTTCGTCGCGCCATTCGCCGCCTCGATCGCCGGCCGGCCCGCTTCGTCGCAGCGCGGTGGCGCGGCGGCGCTGCCGCCCCCTAACATCGGGTCCGGCGTCACCACCTGCGTGGCGGAAGGATCCGGAAGATGGGCACGGCGAGAAGGGGAACGGCAGCGGTCGCGATGGTGCTTGGGCTGCTGTGCGGCCGGGCCGCAGCCGGCGGGCAGGCGCCGGCGCCGATGGCCGCAGCGGAACTGGACCGGGCCATCGAGCAGCGGATGCGCGAGGGCGGCATGGTCGGCGTCGGCGCGGCGATCATTGTCGACAAGCGACTGGTATGGACCAAGGGCTACGGCTTCGCCGATCGCGAGCGCGCGATCGCGTTCACGCCGGACACGGTGATGAACATCGGCTCGATCAGCAAGACTTTCACCGGCGTGGCGCTGATGCGCGCGGTGCAGGAGGGCCAGCTGTCGCTGGATACGGACATCAATACCTACCTGCCGTTCAAGGTGAGCAACCCCGCGTTCCCGGATGTGCCGATCACGCTCCGGCAGCTGGCCACGCACACCTCCTCGATCACGGACCGCTGGTCGGTGTACGCACAGACCTATCACTACGGCGGCGATGCGCCGCAACCGCTGGCGAGCTTCCTGGCGGATTATTTCGGTGCCGGTGGCAAATACCAGGCAGCGGAGAACTTCCTGCCGAGCAAGCCGGGCAGCCATCGCGAATATTCCAACATCGCTGCGGCGCTGGCCGGTTACATCGTCGAGCGTGCGGTCGGCGAGCGACTCGACGCCTACACCCAGCGCCGGATCTTCGCGCCGCTGCGCATGCGCAGCACCGCGTGGTTCCTGTCCCAGGTGCCGCCGCAGCGCCACGCGCAGCTGTATGTGGCGCAGAACGGGCTGTCGATTCCGATCCCGCTGTACGGCGGCACCACCTATCCCGACGGCGGCGTGCGCACCTCGGTGGCGGATCTGTCGCGGTTCTTCCTGGCCCTGCTCAACGACGGCGCCTACGAGGGTGGGCGGATCCTGCAGCGGCGTTCGGTCGAGGAAATGCTGCGCTTCCAGTACAGCCCGGCGAACAAGCCGGACAACGTGGAACTGGACCAGAAGAACTCCGGCATCTTCTGGGCGACGAAATTCAACGCGACCCGGATCGGCCACGGCGGATCCGATCCCGGAGTGAAGACCGAGATGCTGAGCGACCTGGACAAGCGGGTCGGCATCATCGTGTTCACCAACACCTCGCTGGACGAAGCGCAGATGTCCACGCAGACGGCGATCGTCGAGGCGCTATGGGCGCGTGCGCTGACATTGCGGGAGCAGCGCCGTTAGGCTCACGCCATGGACCGAGCGCAGCGCGCGTAGCGTGCAGGTCGCCGGCGGCGGCCGCGGGGGCGCCGGGCCGTCGCCGAGCGCGCTCACTGCACCAGCAACAGGCCTTCCGGCAGCGGAGAGTTCCGCTCGGGACAGGCGATATGCATGCTGTCCACCACGTAGAAACTCTGGCCCAGCTTTTGCTCCTTGTGCACGACGTAGGTCAGCGTGCCGCGCGGCGCGTACAGCTTGGCGACGATGCCCTGCTGCACCAGCAGCCGCTTCAGCTCCTTGGCGAAGTTGCCGGCAATGGAGTTGGTCTGGCTCTGCGCACCCACCTGGCAGGCCATCAGCACGATCTCCTCGAACGACTCCTTGGCCAGCCCCTTGCCCAGCAATTGCTGCAGGAACGCGCTGGGGGCGAGTCCGGCAAACACGTTGACGTTGCCGTGCGAGTTGACCACAAGACGCTTGCCGCACGCCTTCATGATGGTGGTCCTCTCGACGCGCAGGGCCGCCCGCGGGTGCGGGTCGGGAGCGACCGGAATGCCGTGGCGACCGCGCCGTGGTCGACCGATGCCGCTCGCGATGCAGCGTGGCCCTGGGGCCGATGCGGCGCGATCGGGCCGAGGCCCGATTTGCCGGCGCCAGAATGCTGAGCGCTCGTCGAGGCGGAGTCGGGTCTGGTCGGTTCTGGGCTACACGTCGCCGTCGCGGCTCCAGCCCTCGCCGCTGCCGCGCTGGTACACGCGGTCCGCGGCCTGCACGTCGCCGGCGGCGATGTGCTCCTGGCCGCTCAGTTGCGCGTAGAGCGGGGTGAAGTCCGGCGCCGTCGCCTGCATCAGCTGTTCGAAGCTGTCGATGACGAAGTAGGTCTTCTGGTAGCTGTCGATGCGGTAGCGGGTGCGCATGATCCGCGCCAGGTCGAAACCGATGCGGTTGGGCGCGGCCGATTCCAGCGCGTACAGCGATTCGCCCTTGGACGAGACGATGCCGGCACCGAAGATGCGCAGGCCCTCGGCGCCGGCGATCAAGCCGAATTCCACCGTGTACCAGTACAGGCGGGTGAGGTTCTGCAGCGCCTCGGGGCCGATGCCGTGCGCCTTCACCCCACCGCGTCCGTAGGCCTGCATGTAGTCGGCGAACAGCGGGTTCATCAGCAGCGGCACGTGGCCGAACAGGTCGTGGAACAGGTCCGGTTCGGCGATGTAGTCGATCTGTTCGGGGCGGCGGATCCACCAGGTCACCGGGAAGCGGCGGTTGGCCAGGTGATCGAAGAAATCCAGTTCCGGCAGCAGGCCTTCGACCCCGACCAGGGTCCAGCCGGTGGCTGCGCCCAGCACCTCGTTGAGCTGCTCGAAGCGCGGGATCGCCTGCGGGCTCATGCCCATCGCGTCCTGCGCCTGCAGGAACGCGTCGCAGGCGCGGCCGACCAGCAAGTCGCGCTGGCGCTGGTACAGCGCGCCCCAGGTGGCGTGGTCGTCGGCGCTGTAGCCGTCCCACGGCTGCGCGACCACGGCGGTGGTATAGACCGGCACGTAGCCCTTGTCGGTCTGCTGGTGTTCGACGCGGCGCGGTACGCTATCCATGGACGGCGGCTCCGGAGGGGGAATGCCTGCAATGGTAGGCGCCAGGCCACGCAACGGGCTTGCGAAGTTGCGCGATTCCAGCCACTGCGCGCAAGATTATTGCAGCTAATTCCTGTTGCGGAGCAATAAATGACCGAATCGGCCGTGTTCGACCGCACCGACCTGCGCCTGCTGGCCTTGCTGCAGCGGCAGGGCCGGGCCAGCAATGCGGAGCTGGCTGCGCAGGTGAACCTGTCGCCGTCGGCCTGCCTGCGCCGGGTGCAGCGGCTGGAGGCCGACGGCGTGGTCGCCGGCTACGTGGCGCGGCTGGTGCCTGGCGCGATCGGCCTGGGCCTGCAGGCGTTCGTGCGCGTGCAGCTGGAAAAGCACGGGCAAAGCGGCATCGCCCATTTCGCCGACAGCGTGCAGGGCTGGGACGAGGTGGTCGCCTGCCATGCGCTGACCGGCGACATGGACTACCTGTTGCACGTGTACGTGCGCGACCTGACCCATTTCTCCGCGTTCCTGCTGGACAAGCTGCTCAACGCCGCCGGCGTGGCCGACGTCAACTCCAGCTTCGTGCTGCGCACGGTCAAGGATTTCACCGGGCTGCCGCTGCCGCGCGGCTGAGCCGGGGGTCCAGTCCAGTCCTGGCCGTGGCGATCCGTGCCGGACCGGGCCGTCGGCGGCAGCTGGCAGGACCTGCAGTCGACCACGTCCACCCTGGTGCTGCGCTGTCCCGGCGACTGGGCCACGTGCGGGCGCGAGGGAGAGGGGTCCTGCACGCGCGGCTGTCCCCTTCTCCCGTCGGGAGAAGGTGGCCCGCAGGGCCGGATGAGGGTACGGGCGCAGCCTCGTGCACCCAAACTCCGCGAGACGCTGCGCGCCCTACCTTCACCCCAACCCCTTTCCCGAAGGGAGAGGGGCCATGCACAGTGCGGCTGTTACTTCTCCCCGCCTGATGCGCCGCGCCCGCTCACTCCTGTTTCTTGCACGGATCGTCGCGGCCGATCAGGCGGCCCAGGCGCGAACGCGGTGCGCACGGCGGTGGCGCCGGTTGTGCGGCCTTGGCCGCGGCGGCCGCGGCCGTCGCGCGCTGTTGCTGCAGTTGCGCCAGCTTGGCCTTGATCTGCGGCATCGCCGCCAGCGCGGCCTTCTCGCCTTCCAGGATGGCGGCGTTGCGCTGGGCGAAATCGGCCGCGCCGATGCCGTTGACCTTGGGCCGGATCACGATGTCCGCACGCGCCAGCTCCTGCTCGCCCAGGCGCTGGCCCATGATCGCGATCGACTGGTTGACGATGCCGAGCATGCCGTCCGGGTTCTTGCCGCTGGCCTTGCTGGAGATGTCCACCGCGACCACGAAGTCGGCGCCGAGCTGGCGCGCGGCGTCCACCGGCACCGGGCTGACCACGCCGCCGTCCACATAATGGAATTTGCCGATGGCGACCGGTTCGAACACGCCGGGGATGCTGCTCGAGGCGCGTACCGCCTGGCCGGCGTTGCCGCGCACGAACACGCTGCGCTCGCCGTCCTCCAGGCGCGTGGACACCGCGGCGAAGGGCTTGCCGAGCTTCTCGATCGGGCGGTTCTTGAGCTGGGTGTTGACGTAGTCCTGCAGCGCCTGGCCCTGCACCAGGCCGCCGGAGAACAGGCGCATGTCGCGGATGCTGGTCTCGTCCAGCGCCACCGCGGCCTGCTGCATCTGGAACGCGTCCATGCCGCTGGCGTACAGCGCGCCGACCACGCTGCCGGCGCTGGTGCCGGACACCACCACCGGCTCCAGCCCGTTGGCCTGCAGCATCTTGATCACGCCGATATGGGCGAAGCCCTTGGCCGCGCCGCCGCCCAGGGCGATGCCGAGGCGCAGCGGCTTGGCCGCGGCGGTCGGCGCCGGGCCCACCACCACCGGGGCCGGCGGCGCCGGCCTGGGTTCGCCGCCGCACGCCGCGAGCAGGCCGAACAGCGAAACGCAGAGGAGCAGGTGCGGGGAACGGAAGGCGGTCATGGGGGCGGCGTCGTGGAAGGACAGGGCGGAGCCGGCGCGAGCATACCGGGATCGGCCTGCACCGCCCACGACCGGAGGTCATGCCGCTGCCCGGTGCGTCACCGGAGGCGGGTGACGCGCCCGGTGCGGTGATCCACGCGGCTGCGCATGTCGCCATGGCTACCCTGGATGTCGCGGAGCCTTGTGCCCCCCAATTCTGTGAGGGGCTTCGCGCCGTACCCTCACCCCAAAACCCCGCTCCCGAGGGGAGAGGGGCTGGAGCCGGCCGCCTCAGACGTTGTTGTCGCCGTCCAGGATCCGGCCCAGGCCGCCGAGCACCGAGCCTTCGCCGCGGTTCTGCCCGCCGCCCTGCGGCGCGGCGGCGAACATGCGTCCGGCCAGGCGCGAGAACGGCAGCGACTGCAGCCACACCTTGCCCGGGCCGGTCAGCGTGGCCAGGAACATGCCTTCGCCGCCGAAAAACATGCTCTTGATGCCGCTGACCGCGCGCACGTCCATGTCCACCGTGGAATGGAACGCGACCACGCAGCCGGTATCCACGTCCAGGCGTTCGCCGGCGGCCAGCTCGCGCTCGACCACGCAGCCGCCGGCATGCACGAACACCCAGCCGTCGCCTTCCAGCTTCTGCATGATGAAGCCCTCGCCGCCGAACAGGCCGGTCATGATCCTGCGCTGGAAGTGGATGCCCAGCGACACCCCGCGCGCGCCGGCCAGGAAGCTGTCCTTCTGGCAGATCAGGCGGCCGCCGTGCTGGTCCAGCTTCATCGCCAGCACCGTGCCGGGATACGGCGCGGCGAAGGCGACCTTGGCCTTGCCCTGGCCCTGGTGGGTGAACACGGTGGTGAACAGGCTCTCGCCGCTGACCAGGCGCTTGCCGGCGGAGAACAGCTTGCCCATCAGCCCGCCGCCCTGGCCGGAGCCGTCGCCGAACACGGTGTCCATCTGCACCGCCGAATCCTTGAACATCAGCGCGCCGGCCTCGGCGACCGCGCTCTCGCCCGGGTCCAGCTCGATCTCCACGAACTGCATCTCGTGGCCGACGATGCGGTAGTCGATCTCGTCGGCGCGGCCGCCGCCGGGCGGGGGCGGCAGGCCCGGCGGCAGGCTGGCTGCGCTCGCGCCGCGCAGTTCGTCGATCTGGTTGGCCGGCTTCCAGCCGCTCTGGCCCTGGCGCCAGGCCATGGCGGTGGGATTGTTGCGGGCGAAGGCGATGGCGGCGGCGGCGTCGAACGGGCCGGAGCGGCTCTGCTCGCTGCCGGTCAGGAAATACCACTGGGTCATGGCTGCAGGTCCTTGGCGGAAATCTGCGGCGAGTCTAGCCCGCCGCCGCAGTCGTTTCGCATCTGCCCAAAGGCATGGGGGCGGCGGCCCATCGTGAAGTCGGGACTGCAGTGTGGGAGGGGCTTCAGCCCCGACGCCTTGGACATTCCGGCGTCGGGGCTGAAGCCCCTCCCACATCTTGAGCTCGTCCTTGCGCGAGGTGTCGATGTCTCGTCACGCGGGCAGCGATTCGCCGGCGTCACGGTTGCGGCTGCTATCGCTTCGCTTACAGCGCGCTCGCCGGGCGCACCTGCTGGGTCTTGGTTTCCGCGGCGCAATCCTTGGCCGGCGTCAGGCCTTGCGCGCGCGCGGCGCCGATCTCCTGGCGCGCCCCTTCCAGGTCGGCGCGGAACTGCGGGTTGTCCTGCAGTTTGGCGACCGTGGCCGCGGCGACGATGCGGCTGGCCAGCACGTCGCTCTGCCAGTGCACGTTGCAGACGATGCGGCTTTCGCCGTAGCTGCGGCCGCGCGCCATCAGCGCGTCGGTGCGCGCCGGGTCGGCCTCGCTGAGCACCTGCGCCCAGGCCCAGCCGATGGAGGTGTGGCCGGAGGGGTAGGCGCCGTTCGGGCGCAGTTCGGCCTCGTCGGCGGGCGTGCAGCTGGCTTCGCCGTTGTCCATGAACGGGCGCGGCACGTGGTAGTAGGCCTTGGCCTTTTCCGCGGCGTCGCCGGCGTCTTCGGCCACGCGCTGCAGCAGCCGGTACAGGTGCGGGGTGTGCTGGGCGCTGACCTGGATGCCGAGCGGGCAGCTGAAGTGGTTGGCCGCAGCGGGGAAATGCAATTCGGCGTCCTGCGCGGCCAGCGCGAAGCGCGGGCTGCCGCGCAGCGCCAGCGCTTCCTTGTTCACCGCCTCGTCCAGGGCGCGGCCGGGCGAATCCTTGGCCGGCGGCGGCGGCACCAGCAGCAGGCTGTCGGGCAGCTGCGACGGCGCCAGGTAGCCGGCGGCCGTGCCTTCGGCCATCGGCCTGGCTATCGGCGCGGCAGGCGGCTTGGCCTGCAGCAAGGCCGGTGCGGCGATCGCAGCGGACAGGGCCAGGCCGAGGCCGGCGTGCAGGGGCAAACGGGAGGAGCGACGCATCATGACGGGATCCACGGCGGGGGAGACCGGCCATCTGAAGGCACAACTGTGACAGTGCGGGGTGCTGCCGCGATCGCCGTACAGCTGGCGTCAACCAATGCGCCGGCGAACGCTGGCAGCCGCGCGGCGTGGCGACGAAGGCCGCGCCGATGTCGCGCCGCGGCCGCCAAGGATGGCAGCGACTGCGTGCGGTGCCTGCGATGCCGCGTGCCGAAGCGCATCGGCCCGGTCGTTGCGGGCCTACAGGGCGCTGGCCGGCCGCGTCTTGAGTACCTGCGTCTGCGTCGCGCAGTCCTCCTGCGGCGCCGCACCGAGCGCCTGCGCGCGCGCGATCTCACCGCGCGCGGCCTGCAGATCGGCCTGGAACGCCGGGTTGGCATGCAGGCGCGCCACGAGCGCTGCGCCCATGAAGCGGCCGGCCAGCACGTCGCTCTGCCAGTGCACGTTGCACACCAGGCGGCTTTCGCCGTAGTTGCGGCCGCGGGCGATCAAAGCGTCGGCGCGGTTGGGCGTGGCCTCGCTGAGGATCAGCGCCCAGGTCCAGCCGAGGGTGCTGTGGCCGGAAGGATAGGAGCCGTTGCGGCGCAGGTCGTCCTCGTCCCCCGGCGCGCAGGTCGGCTGCAGGTTGAGCATGAACGGCCGCGGCCGCTGGTAATGCTTCTTGGCCGCCCTGGTGGTGGCGCTGGCATCGACGCGGCTGCGTTCCAGCAGCGTGTACAGGTGCGGAGTGCGCCGCGCGTCCACGGCGATGCCCAGCGCGCAGGCGAACTGGTTGGCGCCGGCGGGGAAGTTCAGCGCGGCGTCGCGCGCGGCCTGTTGCCAGCGCGGGCTGCCGCGCAGCGCCAGCGCTTCGCGGTTGACTGCCAGGTCCAGCGCTTCGCCAGGCGTGCCCGCTGCCGGCGGCGGCGGCAGCAACTGCAGGCTGGCCGGGACCGCGGCGGCATCGAGGTAGCCGATCGCCGTGCCTGGCCCGGCCGGTGCCGGTGCCGGTGCCGGTGCCGGTGCGACCGGGGCGTGCGCGGCCGGCGTGCTGCAGGCGGCGAATGCGATGACGAGCATGGCGCAGCCAGCTGGGCGGAGACGGTATGCGGGCGGAATGGACATGTGGCCTTGATGGTGCGGCAGCGAAGGGCAGTATATGGCGCGCGCCCTTGCCAAGACCCGCAGACCCGAAGCGATGGTCGCTTCGACGAAGACGGCCGCAGAGGCGGTGGCCCTCGCGGTCGAGGCCGGCTCAGCCGTCGCCGCGCTCCGGCCGCGGCGGGAAGCGCAAGATCACCCCGCGCGGCATCGGCGGCGGTTGCCACAGCACCGGCACCTGCGCCGGTGGCGGCGGTTCCAGTTCCTCGTTCAGCGGCGCCAGGGCCTCCTCGTCCTCGTCTTCCCAGCTGTAGCGCTTGCGCGGCGGCAGCGGGTCGCGATGGCGCAGCAGCAGCGCCGCCACCGCGCCGCCCAGCGCACCGCCGAGGTGCGACTGCCAGGACACGCCGGCCGCGTGCGGCAGCACCGACACCAGCATGCCGCCATAGAACAGGAACGCGATCATGCTGGCGGCGATCGCCGCGCGGTCGCGGCGCAGCAGTCCGAGCACGAACACCAGGAACAGCAAGCCGTGGGTGACGCCACTGGCGCCCAGATGGTGGCTGCCGGGCTCGCCCAGCAGCCACGCGCCCAGGCCCGAGCCCAGCCACAGCACCGGCAGCGCGGCCAGGGTGGCGCGCGGATACACGCTGCCGGCCAGCGTCCCCAGGATCAGCAGCGCGCCGGCGTTGGCGGCCAGGTGTTCCAGCGAACCGTGCAGCAAGGGCGCGGTCAGCAGCCCGAGCAGGCCGCCGGCCTGCTGCGGCCCCACCGACCACGGCCGCCAGTCGAACAGGCCCTGGCTGGCGAACACCGCCACCAGCACCGCGATCAGCGTGAGGCTGGCGTTGAAGGCGCGCAGGATCCGTGCCCGGTCGAAGCGGTCCTGCGCCTGCGCAGCGTCGGCAGGCGGGGACGGGGAGAGCGAAGAAGTGTCCATGGTCCCTGGATGGCGGCGCCCATCGCCCAGGGCAAGGCGCCGCCGCTGGGAGGGACTGGCCACGGCCGCGGGACAATCCCGCGGCCGCGGCGCGCCTCAGTGCGCCGGCTTGGCCGGGCGCAGCAGGCTCAGCGCCACCGTCGCGCCGATGATCAGCGCCACCGCCAGCAGCGAGACCAGCACCGGGATCTTGTACAGGTCGATGATCAGCATCTTGGTGCCGATGAACACCAGCACGATCGCCAGCCCGTACGGCAGCAGGTGGAAGCGGTCGGCCATGCCCGCCAGCAGGAAGAACATCGCGCGCAGGCCCAGCACCGCGAACACGTTGGAGGTCAGCACCAGGAACGGATCGGTGGTGATCGCGAAGATCGCCGGGATGCTGTCCACCGCGAAGATCACGTCGGTGATGGCGATCAGCATCAGCACCGCGAACAGCGGCGTGTACCAGCGCTTGCCTTCCTGGGTCACGCTCAGCGCATTGCCGTGGTACTGCGGGGTCAGGCGCAGGTGCCTGCGCATGAAGCGCAGCACCGGATTGGCTTCCAGGTCCGGCTCCTTGCCCGCCGAGAACCACATCTTGATGCCGGTCAGCAGCAGGAACGCGCCGAACACGTACAGCAGCCAGTGGAACTTGGTCAGCAGCACCGAGCCGGCGAAGATCATGATCGCGCGCAGCACGATCGCGCCGAGCACGCCGATCACCAGCACGCGCTGACGCTGCTCCTCCGGCACCGCGAAGTAGCTCATGATCATCAGGAACACGAAGATGTTGTCGACCGCCAGCGACTTCTCCACCAGGTAGCCGGTCAGGAACTCCAGCCCGTACTGGTTGCCGGTGGCCACGTCGATGGTCTCGCGCAGGTACCACCACAGGCCGGCGTTGAACGCCAGCGCCAGGGCGATCCAGCCCAGGCTCCACCACAGCGCTTCCTTGAAGGCGACCTTGTGCGGACCGCCGTGGCGCATCAGCACCAGATCCGCCAGCAGCGCCGCGATCACCACAATCGCGAAACCGCTCCACAACCACACGTTGCCTATCGTTTGCATGGGGAATTCCCGTCAGTGAAGGTTGAACCTCGGGCCGTGGCGGCGAGGCGTCCTGGACGGAAACGGTGGGGTTCGTTCCGGGGAATGCCTTCGCCACTGCGGCGAAGGTCTCGCTCGCAGCCGATGTACCGGCTGCTGTTGCACCGGAGCCCGCGGGCTCGAATTGACGGCGACAACATTGGGAGCTACTCCCCTTCTGCGCCCATTCTTGCGGCTGGCGGCAGTGGCGTCAATCCGGGGCGGATACAATGGCGTTCATGAATACCGCCCTGCCCGTAGTCCGCCTCAAGAACGCCTGGCGCTCCAGCCACCCGTGGATCTTCCAGAAACTGGTCGAAAAACCCGCCGCCAAGCCCAAGCCGGGCAGCCTCGTCGACGTGGTCGGCGTGGACGGGGAGTGGATCGGCCGCGGGTTCTACAATGGCCATTCGCGCATCGCCGTGCGCATTCTTGAGATCGATCCGGCGGTCGCGGTCGACGAAGCCTGGTTTGCGCGCAAGATCGCCGAGGCGGCGTCGCTGCGCCGCGACGTGCTCAAGCTGGACGCGGTCTCCGATGCGTGGCGCGTGGTGCATGCCGAGGGCGACGGCCTGTCCGGGCTGGTGGTGGACCGCTACGGCGATCTGCTGGTGGTGGAGTTCTTCAGCGCCGGCATGTTCCGCCACCGCGAGTGGATCTACGCCGCGCTGCGCGCGCAGTTTCCCGGCGCGCGCTTCTACAGCTTCGCCGAGGAGCACGTGCAGAAGCAGGAGAGCTTCGACTACCGCCCGGTGTCCAGCAGCGGCGAGCGCCCGGAGCCGGCGATCATCAGCGAATACGGCGTGCGCTTCCGCGCCGACCCGGCCGGCGCGCACAAGACCGGCTTCTTCGCTGACCAGCGCGAGAACCGGCAGTGGCTGAGCCAGCAGGTGGCCGGCAAGCGCGTGCTCGACCTGTGCTGCAACACCGGCGGCTTCGCCGTCTACGCCAAGGTGCGCGGCGCCGAGGACGTGGTCGGCGTGGACATCGACGAGGACGTGATCGAGATCGCCAAGGGCAACGCCAAGCTCAACGACGTGCGGCTCAAGTGGGTGCAGGCCGACATCTTCCCGTACCTGCGCGATGCCGCCGTGCGCGGCGACCGCTACGACGTGGTGATCCTGGACCCGGCCAAGATGACCCGCGACCGCGACCAGGTGATCCCGGCATTGAAGAAATATCTGGACATGAACAAGCTGGCGCTGGGCGTGGTCGCGCCCGGCGGGTTGTTCGCCACGTTCTCCTGCACCGGCCTGGTCGCCGAACACGAGTTCCTGGACATGCTGCGTCGCGCCGCGTATTTCTCCGGCCGCACCATCCAGATCCTGAAGGTGGCCGGCGCCGGCGCCGACCACCCGTTCATGGCCCATGTGCAGGAATCGCGCTATCTGAAGGCGGTGTTCTGCCGCGTGCTGGACTGATCCCGGATCAGCAACTGCTGGCGGTAGCTGCTGGGGCTGCAGCCGGCCAGCACGCGGAAATGCCGGCGGAACGATTCGAGCGACCCGAAGCCGGCATGGTCGGCGATCCATTGCAGCGGTCGGTCGGTGGTCTCGAGCAGTTCGCGGGCCAGCGCGACCCGTTCGCGGATCAACCAGTCGATCGGCGACAGGCCGGTCGCATCGAGGAATTGCCGTTGCAGCGTGCGCTGGCTCAGCGCGGCGCGTTCGGCCAGGCTGGCAAGGGTATGCGGCTGGCCAAGGTGGGCGCCGAGCCATTCGGTCAGCACCGCCAGGCGGCTGGGCTCGCCGTGCGGAATCGAGCGGTTCAGCACCTGGCTGCGCTCGCCGTCGCGCCACGGCGCCAGCACCAGCCGCTGCGCCACCAGATTGGCGACGCGGATGCCGTAGTCCTTGCGCACCAGGTGCAGCAGCATGTCCATGCCGGTGGCGGACCCGGCCGAGGTGATCACCTGGCCGGTGTCCACGTAGAGCACGTTTTGGCGCACGTTCACGGCCGGGAAGCGGGCCGCCATCAGATCGGTCAAGCGCCAATGGGTGGTGGCGTCCTTGCCGTCGAGCAGCCCGGCCCAGGCCAGGGCGAAGGCGCCCGAACAGATCGAGGCCAGGCGCGCGCCACGCGCATGCGCCGCGCGCAGCTTGTCGAGCAGCGCCGCCGGAGGGCATTCCTCGGGATTGCGCCAGCCTGGAATCACCACGATGTCGGCTTCGTCGAGCAGCTCCAGTCCGTGCGGCGTCAGCACCTGCAGCCCGCCGAGCGCGGGCAACGGCCCGGGTTCGCAGGCGCACACGCCGCTGCGGTACCACGCCACCTCAAGCTCCGGCCTGACCGGTGCGAACAAGCCGACGGCGCAGCCGAACTCGAACAGCCCCAGTTGCCGGTAGGCGACGATCGCAACCAGCGGGGCGGATGAAGACGCGGTGTCGGTGGCGGCGCTCATGCGCGGATAGTAGCGCCGCGGCTGCATGCCAGGCACCGCGCACGGGGTGCCGCGGAAGCGGAAATTCGCCCGGAAACCTGCGTTTCCGTCGATTCAGCGGCGTGCCGGCATCGCTGGCTGTTTGGTCATTGCCAAAATTCATGTGTGTGGCGGGATCTTGCCAGCGGCTGTCGCGATCGGCGATGGCCGCTGCTGGGCAAACGCCCTGCAATGGCAGGCCTGTCTTCCTGCCTGCCTGGCGCTTGCCGATGCC
Organism: Xanthomonas hyacinthi; assembly: GCF_009769165.1. NCBI lineage: Bacteria > Pseudomonadati > Pseudomonadota > Gammaproteobacteria > Lysobacterales > Lysobacteraceae > Xanthomonas > Xanthomonas hyacinthi. The sequence goes on along the minus strand of NZ_CP043476.1, from coordinate 1,706,052 downwards.
GCCCTGCCTCTCCTCCTCCATCGCTGTCCGCTGCACCGGCCGATGGCGTGCCTGCCGGTGCGCATGCAGGTGCGCGCCATCCCGTTCGCTTGCCGCCGCCATGGACCCGCGATGATCCGATCCGACACCGTTTGCGTTTCCCGTTTCCCCGGCCGTTCGGCACGGCTGGCGCTGTTGCCGTTGGCCGTGCTGCTGGCCGCGCCGTGCGCGATCGCCGCCGAGTCGGAGTCTGCCGAGACGCCCGAATCCACCCTGGACACGGTGCTGGTGACCGGCTCGCGGGCCAGCACGCGCACGGTCAAGAACAGTTCCACCCCGATCGACGTGATCTCCGCGCAGGATCTGGCGGGCACCGGCCAGGGCACGCTGCTGGAGGCGCTGCAACGCAGCTTGCCCTCGCTGAGCCAGATCGGCGGCTATCAGAGCGACCAGGAGAGCCTGATCCGCGGCTACCAGCTGCGCAATCTGTCTCCGGGCTACACGCTGGTACTGGTCAACGGCAAGCGGCGCAATGCCAGCGCCTACGTCAGCGGCGCCAATGGCGGCGCCTTTCCCGGCCACGCCTGGGCCGATCTGGCGCTGATCCCGATTGCCGCGATCGACCACGTCGAGGTGTTGCGCGATGGCGCCTCGGCGATCTACGGTTCGGATGCGATTGCCGGGGTGATCAACGTGATCCTCAAGTCGCAGGCGTCCGGCGGCAGCGCCTCGATCGAGAGCGGCGCGAGCGTCGATGGCGATGGCGCGCGGACCACGTTCCGCGCCAACCTCGGCCTGCCCTGGGGCCAGGACGGCTTCATCGACCTGGCCGCGGAAAACACCCGCCAGCACAGCGCGATCCGCGCACGCACCTATCGCGACGGCTATCTGAGCTATCCCGCGGTCGATGCCAACGGCAACGTGGTCGCGCTGGGCACCTACAACAGCCTGCCCCCTGGCGCCACGGCCAATCCCGCCGAAGCCGGCCGCGACGCCAAGGCCAACCGGATCCCGAGTTCGACCGACTATGCGCTGAAATCGCTGACCGCCAACCTCGGCCATGGCCTGGGCGGGAACGCCGACTTCTATGCGAACGCCAGCGTGAGCGACCGCACCGCCAGCGCGATCCAGAACTACCGCCTGCCGGCCACGATCTTCGGCACCTACAACGCGCCCAGTGTGCTCACGGTGTGGCCGGATGGATTTTCTCCGGTACTGGAGACCAAGGAGCAGCAGTACACCGGCAGCGCCGGGGTCAAGGGCCTGCTCGCAGGCTGGGACTACGACGTCAGCGTCACCGCCAATCGCGACACGATCCGCACCTACACCAACGACTCGGCCAATTTCTCGCTCGCCTATCCGGGCGCGCCGACCGACTTCTATGACGGCAAGGTCGATTACCGGCAGCTGATCGGCAACGTCGATCTGCGCCGTTCGTTCGAGATCGCGCCTCTGGCTTCGCCGCTGGATTTCAGCGCCGGACTCGACTATCAGCACGAGCAGTACCAGCGCTCCCCGGGCCAGTGGGAGTCGTATACGGGGTGGGGCGCGGCCGCCTTCGTCGGCTACGCGACCGCCGACGCGGTCGATGCCAGCCGCGCCAGCAAGGCGGTCTACGTCGGCGCATCGGCCAACATCACCAGGCGCTGGTTCCTGGATGCGGCGGCCCGCTACGAGCACCATTCCGACTTCGGCGGCGTCTCCACCGGCCGGCTCACCACACGCTTCGATGTCACCGACGCGTTCGGCGTGCGCGCCACGCTCAGCAACGGCTTCCATGCACCGAGCCTGGGCGCGCAGTACTACCAGGCCACCGGCAGCTGCCCGTGCGGGACCACGCTGGTGGCCCAGGTGAACTCGCCGACCGCGCTTGCGCTCGGGGCCAAGCGACTGACGCCGGAGAAGGCGACCAACTACAGCGTCGGCATCACCTTCGATCCCGCGCCCGGCTTCCATGCGGCGCTGGACCTCTACCAGATCGACATCCGCGACCAGCTCGGCCAGTCCAGCCAGATCGGCTACAACGCGCAGGATCCCGACAACGTCACCGACTACAACGGCACCGCGCTGAGCGCCGCGCAGAAGGCCACCATCGACACGCTGCTGAACAACGCGGGCGTCCGCATCGCACCCGGCGATGCCTACTACGTCAGCTACTTCACCAACATCGGCGATACGCGCACGCGCGGGGTGGAGCTGACCGCGGAGGCCACCCAGGACACCCGTTGGGGCCGGCTGCGCTACACCTATGCCGCGAACGCGGGCAAGACCGACATCCGCAAGGTCCGCGAGGTGCCGGGCGTGCTGCAGAGCCTGCCCAACATCAACCTGCTGACCGAGTCGAGCGAGTACGCACTGCGCTATCGCTCGCCGCGCTATACCCAGGTCGCCGGCATCGGCTGGAACCAGGGCGGCTGGTCGGCAAACCTGGGCTTGACCTACTACGGGCCGATCAAGCGCCTGACCAATGGCTACAGGTACCAACTGGCGCCGGTCCTGGTCGCCAACCTCGGCGGCAGCTACGCGTTCGGTCGCGGCTGGAGCGTGGACATCGGCGTGGACAACCTGTTCGACAAGCGCATCCGCAAGGTGCCCGAGCGCTACAGCAGCGCCAGCGACCGCGCCACCTATGTGCGCAACTACGAGTTCGGCGACGTGCTCGGCACTGTCGGCGGCTATTGGTACGGGCGGCTCAACTACCGGTTCTGAGCGTGCAAGGTCCGCTGCGCGCCAGGGCGCTTTGCAGGCGCGCAGCGCCGGTGCCGCTGGCGGGCCACCGACCAGTGCACACTGGTGGCCGGCGGCCGGGTGTGGCCGGGCATCTCGAACAGGCCACGCCGCGCGTCATCCATCCCTCCTGCGTCTGGAAGATCAAGCATGTCGTATCCCTTGAATGTCGTCGCCGTCGTCGGCAGCACCTCGACCGCCTCGCGCACGCTGGCGCTGGTGCGCGCGCTCCTCGCCCGGTTGGAGCAGCAACTGCCGATCAGCAGCCATGTGGTGGAGCTGGCACGGATCGCGCGGCCGCTGGGGGGCGCGCTGGCGCGCGAGGAACTGCCTGCCGAGATCGAGCAGCAGCTGCGCCGCATCGAATCGGCCGATCTGCTGGTGGCCGCCGCACCGGTGCACCGCGGCTCCTATCCGGGCCTGTTCAAGCATCTGTTCGACCTGGTCCACGTCGATGGCCTGGTGGAGACGCCAGTGCTGCTGGCCGCGACCGGAGGCAGCGAGCGGCACGCGCTGGTGATCGATCATCAGCTGCGTCCGCTGTTCAGCTTCCTGCAGGCGCTGACCTTGCCGATCGGCGTCTATGCCACGCAGCAGGACTTCGATGGCGAGTTCATCGCCAGTGCGCCGCTGCAAGAGCGCATCGCGCTGGCGGTCGAACGTGCGGTGGGCGTGCTGGGGCGTGTTCGCGGCCCCGGCCTGCGCCAGATCGCCTGACGGCCGCCGGCCGAACACTTGCCTGCAGGCGCGGCCCTGCGGGCGCGGTCGCTCGCGCCGATGCGGCGGTGCGGTCATCCGCGGCGCGCGGCCAGCGCCGGCCAGCGCCGGCCAGCGCTCGGGCATCGCGCCGGCGGCGGGCCGGCTTGCCGCGGCGGCGGCTTGCGCCGATGCCGGCGACACGCGCACGCGCCTGCGGCGCAGGCATCCCGGCGATGCGCGTGCGCCTTGCGCCGATGCCGATAACCAACCGGATTTTTCTTATGCCCAATCGGCATTTTCTTGGCTGGATGTGACCGGACATTGTCGAGTTCCGGCGCGGTCGACCGCGGCCGAGTGCTTAGGATCTTCCCATCCCCATCCCCATCCCCATCCGTTTCCCCAGGGAATGCCGTGGCTGTCATACAGAACCAGACAAGCGCCAAGCCGATCCTCTTCCTGCTGGAGCAGGAGTTCGAAGATCCCCAGCATCGTGGACAGCGCTTCTTCTGCCCACACAGCCTGCTGCTCGAAGGCGCGTTGGTCAGCGTTGCCGGTCTGCGCGAGCGGCTGGAAGTGCGTCACGTCCGCTTTCCACGCCCACGCCAGGAGGTCATCGGCGTGATCGGGGAGGGCGACCAGTCGCTGCCGAAGCTGGTCCTGCCGGCGGAATTGCGCAGCGCGCACGCCAGTGGCGAACACGGCGCGCGCCAGTACGTATCGGGTACCGATCGCATCCTCGCCACGCTGGGCGAACTGTACGGGATTCCGCAGCCGCATCCCTGACGCCGGCGCCCACGCCAAGCCCCTTCTCAACCGCGACCGGATCATGCCCTACCACCTCAGCATCCTGGACAAGAGCTACATCCCCGAGGGCGGCAGCGCCGCGCAGGCGCTGCGCGACAGCGTCGCGCTGGCGCAGCAGGCCGAGCGCCTGGGCTACCACCGCTACTGGTTCGCCGAACACCATGCGGCGCCCTCGCTGGCCAGTTCCGCGCCCGAGGTGCTGGCCGCGTTCGTGCTGGCGCAGACCTCGCGCATCCGCGTCGGCAGCGGCGGGGTGATGCTGCGCCACTACGCGCCGTACAAGGTCGCCGAGGTGTTCAACCTGCTCGCCAATCTGGCGCCCGGCCGCGTCGATCTGGGCGTGGGCAAGGCGCCCGGCGGATTGCTGGCCTCCACCCGCGCGCTCGCCCATGGCCGTGAGCGCACGCCGGACTTCACCGAGCAGTTGACCGACCTGGACGGCTTCCTGTCCGCCAGCTTGCCGGAAGGGCATCGCGACGCCGGCGCCAGCGCCACGCCGCTGCCGGTGCACGCGGCGCAGCGCTTCCTGCTCGGTGCCAGTCCGGAGAGTGCCGCGCTGGCCGCGCGCCTGGGCTGGCGCTTCGTCTATGCCGGCCACTTCGACGGCGACCCTGCCCACATCGAGCGCGCCTTCGCCGCGTATCGGCGCGACAGCGCGCTGACCCCGCTGCTGGCGGTGGTCGCCTTCGCCGCGCGCAGCGCCGACGAGGCCATGCGCCATGTCGGCGCGTTGCGCATCTACAAGCTGCACCTGGGACCGGGCCAGAGCGTCAACCTGCCCAGCCCGGAACTGGCGGACGACTATGCGCGCCAGGCCGGAGTGAGCGACTACCGCGTCGAGGAAACCCGCCCCAGTGTGCTGTCCGGCGATGCCGACTACGTGCGCGGCCAGCTCGACCTGCTGCACCGCCGCTTCGGCGTGGAGGAGTTCGTGCTGGATGCGCCGGTGGCCGAGCACCAGGCGCGGCTGGCCTCGCTGGAACTGCTCGCGCCCGCGCCGCGCACGGCGGCGGCGGCGTGAACGCGATGCGGGCGCCCGCGCGCTGGCATCGCCGCCACCGGCGCGGCGTCAGCGGATGCCGCGTCGGCGGCCCATTCGAACGCAACGCATCCACGAGGAGTTTCCGATGAGCACCGCACCCCGTCCCATTCCGTTCGGCATCATGCTGCACGGTCCCGGCGGCCACATGAACGCCTGGAAGCATCCGTCCAATCCCGCCGACGCCAGCGTCAACCTGCAGTTCTACATCGACATCGCGCGCAAGGCCGAGGCCAACGGCATCGCCTTCGCGTTCGTCGCCGACGGGCTGTACATCAACGACAAGTCGATTCCGCATTTCCTCAACCGCTTCGAGCCGATCACCATCCTCTCGGCGCTGGCCACTGCGACGTCGAAGATCGGCCTGGCCGGCACCCTCTCCACCTCCTACAGCGATCCGTTCACGGTCGCGCGCCAGTTCGCCTCGCTGGACCTGATCAGCGGCGGCCGTGCCGGCTGGAACGTGGTGACCTCGCCGCTGGAGGGCTCCGGCCGCAACTACGGGCGCCCGCATCCGGACCACGCGTTGCGCTACCGGATCGCCGACGAGTACCTGGACGTGGTGCAGGGCTTGTGGGACTCCTGGGACGAAGATGCCTTCCCGCGCGACCGCGCCACCGGCGTGTTCTTCGACAAGGCCAAGTTTTCCCGGCTCGACCACAACGGCCGCTTCTTCCAGGTCGAGGGTCCACTCAACATCCAGCGTTCGGCGCAGGGCCAGCCGGTGATCTTCCAGGCCGGCGCCTCCGAGGATGGCATCGGCCTGGCCGGCAAGTATGCCGATGCCGTGTTCACGCACGCGCCGTCGCTCGAGGAAACACGCGCCTTCACCCACAAGGTCAAGAACGCGGCGATCGCGCACGGCCGTAGCGCGGGCGAGGTGAAGATCTTTCCCGGCATCGGTCCGGTGGTCGGCCGCAGCGCCGAGGAGGCCGAGTCCAAGTACCAGCAGATCGCCGCGCTGGCCGACATCGACGAGGCGCTGGCCTACCTCGGCCGCTTCTTCGACCACCATGACTTCAGCCAGTACCCGCTGGACGCGCCGTTCCCGGAGCTTGGCGGGATCGGCGCCAACAGCTTCAAATCCACCACCGACAAGATCAAGCGCGACGCGCGCGCGCGCGGGCTGAGCCTGCGCCAGGTTGCGCAGGAATCGGTCAGCCCGCGCTCCCGGTTCATCGGCACCGGTGAGCAGGTCGCCGATGAGCTGATCCGCTGGTTCGACGCCGCTGCCAGCGATGGCTTCATCCTCGGTTTCCCGGTGCAGGCGCAGGGTCTGGACGACTTCGTCGCGCTGGTGCTGCCAGTGCTGGAAGCGCGCGGCTACTACCGCCGCGACTTGCCCGGCAGCACCCTGCGCGACCACCTCGGCCTGCCGCGCAAGCCACGCCGCCATGCCGCCGCGCTCGCCGCGCCGCGCAAGGCCGGCTGAGGGAGCGGTCGCGATGAGCGCATTGCCGCAGGCGCCGATCCCGGGCAGCGGGGTGATCCCGCAGGTTGCCGCGTTCAGCGAGGACCAGGCGATCGCGCTGCGCCACGACTTCCACCGGCACCCGGAACTGGCGTTCGAGGAACACCGCACCAGCGCGCGCATCGCCGGCTTGCTGTCGGACTGGGGGTACGACGTGGTCACCGGCATCGGCGGCACCGGTGTGGTCGGCACGCTGCGCCGTGGCGGCGGCACGCGCCGGCTCGGCCTGCGCGCCGACTTTGACGCGCTGCCGATCAGCGAGGACTCCGGATTGGCCTACGCCAGCCAGACGCCGGGGCTGATGCATGCCTGCGGTCACGATGGCCACACCACGATCCTGCTGGCGGCCGCGTATTACCTGGCCAGGCACGGACGTTTCGACGGCACCGTGCACCTGGTGTTCCAGCCGGCCGAGGAGGTCGGCAAGGGTGCCGCGCGGATGCTCGCCGACGGCCTGTTCGAGCGTTTCCCGGTCGATGCGATCTTCGGGCTGCACAACTGGCCGGGCGTGCCGGCCGGGCGCTTCGGTTTCGTCGAGGGGCCGGCGATGGCCTCGGTGGATTGGGCGCGGATCCGCGTGCTCGGCAAGGGCGGGCATGGTGCCGAGCCGCAGACCGGCGTCGATCCGGTGCTGGCCGCCGCGCACATCGTCACCGCGCTGCAGAGCGTGGTCGCGCGCAACGTCGATCCGCGCGAGATGGCGGTGATCACGGTTGGTTCGATCCATGGCGGCCAGGCCGCCAACGTCATCCCCGACAGCGTGGAACTGAAGCTGACCGTGCGGGCCTTCCTGCCGGAGGTGCGGCAGGCGCTGCGCCGGCGCATTCCGGCGCTGGTCGAGGCGGTCGCCGCCGGGTTCGGCGCGAGCGTGGACATCGAATTTCCGCTCGGCTTCCCGAGCGTGCTCAACCATGCCGCGGAGACCGCGTTCGCGCGCGGGGTCGCGCTGCAGCTGTTCGGCGAGGCTGGGGTGGTGCCGGGACTGGCGCCGCGCACCGCCAGCGAGGACTTCGCGTTCCTGTTGCAGCAGCGCCCGGGCAGCTTCCTGTTCGTCGGCAACGGCGACAGCGCCTCGCTGCACAGCCCGCGCTACGTCTTCAACGATGCCATCATCGCGCCGGCCGCCAGCTACTGGGCGCGGCTGGCCGAGGCGTTCCTGGCCGAGCCGGCATGAGCGAGCGCATCCTCCATACCTCGGTCCTCGATCCGCGCGCGCGCGCGCTGTTCGATGCGCTGGAGCAGGAGTACGGCAGCCGCTACCAGGATGTCATCGCGCGTATCGGCGGCAGCGCGCGCGACGAACTGCAGCGCTATCCGCCCGAGGCGTTCATGCCGCCGCACGGTGCCTTCCTGCTGTTGCTGCGCGATGGCGAGACGATCGGCGGCGGCGGCTTCATGCGCCACCGCGATCCGGATACCGCCGAGGTCAAGCGCGTCTGGACCCGCCGCGACCTGCGCCGGCAGGGACTGGCGCGGCGGGTGCTTGTCGAGCTGGAAGCCCAGGCCCTGCGCCAGGGCTATACGCGGATCTACCTGACCACCGGCTTCCGCCAGCCCGAAGCGGTGGCCCTGTACCTGCGCCACGGCTATACCGCGCTGTTCGATCTCCAGGCCGACCCGGAAAGCGTGGTCCACCTGCCGTTCGAGAAGCGGCTGCCCAATCCCGTGCACAGCCGCGCCGCCGCATCCATCCAGGCATCCGTCCCATGAGCAGCCGCACGCTTCCCGACCTGGAACGGGCCACGCCCGCGTCCGCACCCGCATCGGCGACCGGCAGGCTGCGCATCGTGCCGGCGCGGCATCCCCTGCAGGCGATCGCAACGGCGTTGGCGATCCTGCTGATCCTGGCGGCGCTGCAGTCGCTGCTCGGCAACCCGCGTTGGGGCTGGGAGGTGTTCGCACAGTGGTTTTTCGCCGAACCGGTGCTGGCCGGCCTCGGCCGCACCCTGCTGCTGACCGCGCTGGGCACGCTGTTCGGCTTCGGGCTGGGCACCTTGTTGGCGCTGGCTCGGGTGTCCGGCTCGCCGCTGCTGGCGGGGGTGGCGTGGAGCTATGTGTGGCTGTTCCGTTCGATCCCGCTGCTGGTGCTGCTGCTGCTGCTCAACAACCTGGGCTACCTGTATGAGACCGTCCGCCTGGACGTGCCATTCACCGGCCTCACCCTGTTTTCGTATCCGACCACGCAGCTGATCGGCCAGTTCGCCGCGGCGGTGCTGGGACTTTCGTTGAACCAGGCCGCGTTCTCGGCGGAGATCATCCGTGGCGGCATCCTGTCGGTGGACCAGGGCCAGTTCGAAGCCGCGGCGGCGCTGGGCCTGCCGCGCGCGCGGCAGATCCGCCGCATCGTCCTGCCGCAGGCGATGCGCAGCATCCTGCCGGGCGCATTCAACGACGTGATCAACCTCGCCAAGGGCACCTCGGTGGTCTACATCCTGGCGCTGCCGGAGTTGTTCTACTCCATCCAGGTGATCTACCGGCGCAACCTGGAGGTGGTGCCGCTGCTGATGGTGGCCACGGTCTGGTACCTGCTGATCCTCACCCTGCTGTCCTTGGTGCAAGTGCAGATCGAGCGCCGCTTCGCGCGCGGGGCGTTGCGCGAGCGGCCGGCGCCGCGGCGGGCATGGCGGCATCGGCGCGCCGCCGCGCCGTCGGCAGCGCCACTGTCGGCAGGCGACGCATTCGACTTTGCCGCCGCCGCGCCCGGCGCGCGCGTGTGCCTCCAGGGCGTCACCAAGCACTACGGCGAGCAGCGCGTGCTCGACAACGTCAGCCTGTCCCTGCAGGCCGGCAGCGTGACCGCCATTCTCGGACCCTCCGGAGCCGGCAAGTCCACCTTGCTGCGCACGATCAACCATCTGGAGCGCGTGGACGCAGGACTGATCAGCGTGGACGGCGAACTGGTCGGCTACCGCCGCGTCGGCGACGTCTTGCACGAGCTGCGCGAAGCGGAGATCCGCCGCCGCCGCGCCGACATCGGCATGGTGTTCCAGAGCTTCAATCTGTTTGCGCATCTGACCGTGCTGGAGAACCTGATCGAGGCCCCGATCGCGGTGCGCGGCAGCACCCGGGCGCATGCCGAACGGCAGGCGCAGGCGCTGTTGGCGCGGGTCGGCCTGGCCGACAAGGCCGAGGCTTATCCCCGCCAGCTCTCCGGGGGCCAACAGCAGCGTGTGGCAATTGCCCGCGCGCTCGCGCTGCGGCCCAAGGTGCTGCTGTTCGACGAGCCGACTTCGGCGCTCGACCCGGAACTGGTCAATGAGGTGCTGACGGTGATCGAGGAACTGGCGCGCTCGGGCACCACGCTGGTCATCGTCACCCACGAGGCCGGCTTCGCCCGCCGCATCGCCGACCGCATCGTGTTCATGGAACGGGGACGAATCCTCGAGGTCGGCCCGCCCGAGCGGATCTTCACCGCCCCCAGCCACCCGCGCACCGCCGAATTCCTTGCCAAGGTGCTGTAACCGCAACCGCGCTCCGATCGAGCCGCTCCAAGGAATCCAGTCCGTATGATTGCCGTTCTCTCGCGTCGCCGCCTGTTCAACATCATCGTCATCGTGCTGGCGCTCGCCGCCGGTACGGCCGCCATCCTGTATGCGCGCCGGCCTCCCGCCGGCGCTGATGTAGCTGCATCCAAACCCGAAACCGGCGACCTGCCGCCGCTGCACGCCGAAAAGGATGCGGCGGCGATCGCGCTGTTGCCGGCCGGCTTTCGCTTTGTCGTTCCCGGCGCGTTGACCGTCGCCATCGTCCCCGGCGCACTGCCGCTGTGCGACTACGGCGCCGATGGCCACTCCCTGGTCGGCATCGACCCGGACATCGCGCAGCTGATCGCCGACGCACTCGGCCTGCGCCTGAACCTGGCGCCGGTGGCCTGGCCGGACTGGCCGCTGGGCCTGGAATCGGGCAAGTACGATGCGGTGATCTCCAACATCACGGTGACCGAAGAGCGCAAGAAGAAGTTCGATTTCTCCAGTTACCGCTACGACCTGCTGGGCATCTACGCGCGCAGCGACAGCCCGATCCGGGCGATCAGGCAACCCAAGGACGTGGCCGGGCTGAAGGTGGTGCTGGGCGCCAGCACCAATCAGGACCAGATCCTGCGTCGCTGGAATGCGCAGAACGTGGCAGCCGGACTCGAGCCGGTGCAGTTCCAGTATTTCGACGATACGGTGGTGGGACGGCTGGCGGTGATCACCGGCCGCGCCGATGTCACCTTCGAACCCAATGCGACCGGTGCCTATGCCGCGCGCGATGGAAAGGTGCGGCGGGTCGGCCTGTTCCCCGGCGGCTGGCCTCAGGCTGCCGCGATCTCGGTGACCACGCGCAAGGGCAGCGGCCTGGCCGACGCGATCACGCAAGCGCTCAATGCCCAGATCCAGAACGGCCGCTACGCCAAGGCGCTGGCGCGCTGGAACCTGAGCGAAGAGGCGGTGCCGCGTTCGCAGACCAATCCTCCTGGCCTGCCGGATCGCTGACGGCGCAACGGGTCGGCATCACCGCCCCGTTCGAGGATTTCAACGCCTCCGGCGCCGCGCCGGGTGCCTGGCGCGGCTACGCCGAACCCGCGCCGCAGCGCGTCTTGCGGGCGCGGCGCTTTGCTGCAATGGTCGCGTGGCGCCCCGCCCAGTTCCGCCACCGATCCGCTGGAGTCCAGATGGCACGATACGAATTGCTCAACAATGTGGCCCACCAGGACCTGCGCGTGATCCTGCGCTTCGGCCCGGAGTTCGGCGACGCCAACGGTGTGGTGCAGGCGTTCCCGACCGAATACGCCGAGCTGCAGCGCGAGTATCCGATCCTGCTGCGCAAGGACCCGGGCGGCGGCTTCCAGTCGGTGGCGCTGCTGGGCTTCGAGCAGCAGGAGAACCTGTTCCTGCAGGACACGCGCTGGAATGCGGCGTACCTGCCGGGCATCGTCGCCAAGGGCCCGTTCCTGATCGGATGCCAGGAGCAGCACGAGGACGGCGCGCTGCGCCGCGAACCGGTGATCCACGTCGATCTGGATCACCCGCGGCTCAGCTTCAGCGAAGGCGAGCGGGTGTTCCTGCCGCAGGGCGGGCACAGCCCGTACCTGGAGCACGTCATCACCGTGCTGCGCGGCATCCGCGACGGCGTGGAGGGCGGCAACGCCATGTTCGCCGCGTTCGACGCGCTGGGCCTGATCCAGCCGCTGCGCATCGACGTGCAGCTCGGCAAGGCGCACAACGTGCATCTGGTCGGACTCTACGGCATCGACCGCGAGCGCCTGGCGGCGCTGGATGCGCCGTCGCTGCATGGGCTGCACCGCGCCGGCTATCTGGAAGGCGCCTATCTGCTGCTGGCCTCGCTGCACAACATGCGCCGGCTGATGGCCGAGAAGCAGCGCCGCCTGCAGCACGCCGGCATGGACGCGGTCGCCGCCGGGCAGGCCGCCTGAGCGGCGTGGCGGCGCTGGCGGCGATTGCCGAGCGCAGCGACTGCCGAGCCGGCGCGCTGCCGTTGGCCGACCTGCTCGCCGCCGGCGCGCCGGTGGTGTTGCGTGGACTGGCGCGCGACTGGGCGCTGGTCCAGGCCGGCTTGCACAGCACCGGCGCGGCGATGGAGCTGCTGCGCGGGCACAGCAACGGCCGCACGCTGCCGTACTCCTCCGGTGCGCCGGAGATCGCCGGGCGGCCGTTCTACACCGACGACTTCACCGCGCTGAACTTCGAGGTGCGGCGCGACGATCTGCACGGCCTGCTGGACGCCATCGCCCGCAGTGGCCCGGACCGATCAAGCCGGACGGCAAGCGCCGCCGCCCCGATGCGCGCACCTACCCGCCGTGGCGGGACGCGGCGGGCGCGGCATGACTATCATCCAGGCGCCGCCCTATTCGAGAGTTCCCGCGCATGAAGCTGCAAACCCTGTGTCTTTCCCTGTCGTTGGCGCTGGCCGCGGCGCTGCCGGCGCATGCCGTCGAATTCACGAAAGCGGAACTGGCCCGCGCCACCGCGCTGCAGCAGCGGCTGCTGACCCTGGATTCGCACCTGGACACGCCGGCCAATTTCGAGCGCGGCGATTTCGACATGATGACCGCGCATGCCGGCAATCGGCTGGCGCAGGTGGACTATCCGCGCATGCTCGCCGGCGCGCTGGACGGCGGCTTCTGGGCGATCTACACCGGCCAGGGCGACCGCAGCGCGCAGGCGCACCTGGACGATCGCGATGCCGGGCTGCAGCGCTTGATGGCGATCCACGCGCTGCTCGCCGCGCACCCGCAGCAGTTCGGCCTGGCCACCACGCCGGCCGATGCGGCGCGGCTCAAGGCGGCCGGCAAGCGCGTGGTGTACCTGAGCATGGAGAACGCCAGCCCGCTGGTCGCCGATCCCACGCTGCTGCGCTTCTACTACGCGCAAGGCCTGCGGCTGATGGGCACAGCGCATTTCCTCAACAACGAGTTCGCCGATTCGGCCACCGACCCGAAGGGACCGGAATGGCAGGGCTTGAGTCCGGCCGGCCGGGAACTGGTGCAGCAGGCGCAAAAACTCGGCATCGTCATCGACCAGTCGCATGCCTCCGATGCGGTGTTCGACCAGCTGATCGCGCTGTCGCCGGTGCCGATCCTGCTCTCGCACAGCGGCGCGCGTGCGGTGCACGCGCATCCGCGCAACATCGACGATGCGCGGCTGAAGGTGCTGGCCGCGCACGGCGGGGTGATCCAGATGAATTCCTACGGCGGCTACCTGATCGACAACGGCGCCAGCCCCGAGCGCAAGGCGGCCGAGCAGGCGCTGATCGCCAGATACGGCGGCTGGGAGCATCTGCAACTGGCCGATGGGCTCAGGCTCGGCGAAGAGATGAAGGCGCTGGACGCCACCTATCCGGTGCGCCAGGCGACGCTGGACGACTTCTTCGCGCATCTGCAGCACGTGCTGGCGCTGATCGGCCCCGAGCACGTGGGGATCGGCATGGACTGGGACGGCGGCGGCGGCGTGGTCGGCATGGAAGACGTGAGCGACCTGCCCAAGATCACCGCCTGGCTGCTGCGCAAGGGTTACAGCGAGCAGCAGATCGCCGGCATCTGGGGCGGCAACGTGTTGCGGGTGATGCAGCAGGCGCAGGACTGGGCGAACAAGCAGGCGGGCAAGGCGGCGTCCTGAGTCCAGCGCCGGATCCGTACCGACGGCCGTGCCGGGCGCCGCCGTCGATGCCTTGGTCCAGGTGGACGCCGGCATGTCGCCGCGGCGATCTCTCATGGCCGATCGTCGCGCACGCGCGGTCGTCGCAGGCGCTCTGACCGCCGTCGCGCCACCAGGCTGCGCTACGGCGCCTCCTCGTCGCGCCAATGCCGCGGCGACGGACCCGGCGCCAGCGGATAGCCGGAGAACGGCTTGACCTCGTCCATCAGGAACTGCGAGAGGATCTTCTCCACGCCATAGTCGCCGCCGAGCAGATTGCGCGCGATGTCCTTCCAATGGTGCACGTCGTGCACGATCACCCGCAGCAGATAGTCGTACGGGCCGCTGATCCGGCTGGCCTCGACCACTTCCGGCATCGTCAGGATGCAGCGGTCGAAGTCGTTGAATTCGCGCAGCGCGTGCTGCTTGAACGCCACCTGCGCCAGCACGATGGTCGCCGAGCGGATCCGGTCCACCGCCACCTGCGCGCGATAGCCGCGGATCAGCCCGCGCGCCTCCAGCGCGCGCACCCGCGCCAGGCAGGCGCTGGGCGACAAGGCCACGCGGTCGGCCAGCGCCTGGTTGGTGATGCGCGCGTCCTGCTGCAGCACGTCGAGGATCTTCAGGTCGAGGCGGTCGGGAGTTTTGCTGGACATCCACGCGGGTTCGCAAGAAGGGCGGCGGCGCAATTTCCACGGAATCGTTCGGCATGGACCGAAGATCCTGCGGTTGTTCGCATCCTAGCTCGCCGACCTTGCGGGATGACAGCGGTATTTTTCAGCATTTTCAGTCATTTGCCGATGCAGTGGCATCTGCGGCAAGCGCTGGACGCGTCGCCCGCGCTCGCCTATTACTGTGGTCCAGCACAGGGGCGTGGCGCCGCCGGGGACGGCCAGCCGCACGTCCTGCGCCGTGTTTCGTTCCGCCATCTCGCCGCCATCCAGGGGAAAGCTGCCATGCCGTCGTTCGCCCTTTCCACGCTCAGCCGCGCCGTCGGTCTGGGCTGTCTCGGTTCCGCCCTGGCGTGCGCACCGGCCTGGGCGCAGCGGTCCGCGGCCGCGCCGGCGTCCGCCGAGGCCATCGACCTGGACGCGATCATGGTCACCGCCGGCAAGCGCAACCAGAGCGTGCGCGAGATCGCCGGTTCGGTGTCGGCGGTCAGCGACGAGCAATTGCGGGCGATCGGCGCGCAGAGCCTGGCCGACTACATCCAGCGCACGCCCGGCGTGGTGTTCAACAGCTACCAGCCCGGCGTGTCGCATGTGGTCATGCGCGGCATCGCCACCAGCGCCGGCAACGTGCAGGGCCAGGACACCACCGGCTTCTTCCTCACGAGATCCCGCTGACCGAGCCGGGCTGGACCATCGTGGTGCCGGACGTGGACGCATTCGACCTCAACCGGGTCGAGGTGCTGCGCGGACCGCAGGGCACGCTGTTCGGCTCGGCGTCGATGGGCGGGGCGGTCGACTACATCGCCAATGTCGCCGATCCGTCCGGGTTCGATGCTGCCGTGGAAACCACGGTCAGCCAGACCCGCAACGCCGCCGTCGGCTACAGCGGCAAGGCGATGGTCAACCTGCCGATCAAGCAGGACCTGCTGGCGCTGCGCGCGGTGGCGCAGTACCGCGACGATCCGGGCTATCTGGACAACATCGGCACCGGCAAGGACGGCGCCAACACCACCACCGTCGCCGGCGGTCGCTTCTCGCTGGTGCTGACCCCGGCCGAGGGCACCACGCTGACCTGGCTGAGCCTGCTGCAGAACACCGACTCGGACGACAACGCCTACCGGATGCCGGCGCTGGGCGATCTGCAACGCAGTACCGCGATCCCCGAATTCACCGACACCAAGGTCGACGTGCACAGCCTGCGCCTGGACCAGGCAGTGGGCTGGGCCGACTTCACCGCGCTGCTGGCCTACCAGAAGAAATCGCAGGACTGGCGCTACGACTACACGCCGCTGCGCGCGGCCTACAACGCCGACCTCGATCTGGATCTGAGCAATCCGCTGTCCATCGATTCCGGCGGCCGCAGCACCGGGCGCAGCATCGAGCTGCGGCTGACCTCGGCGTCGGGCGGGCGCGTGGAGTGGCTGCTGGGCGGCATGTACTTCACTACCGACAAGTCGCTGTACGAGGCGCTCGGTGCCGAAGGCGCGGCGGCCGCGTTCGACAACTCCTCCCTGTACGGCCCCGGCAGCGGCGCGGCGATCGCGCCGCACGGGCGCATCTTCAACGCCTACTACAGCGACACCTCCGGCGCGGAAGCGGCGCTGTTCGGCGAGGCGTCGCTGTGGCTGAACCCGCAGTGGAAGCTGACCGCCGGCGGCCGCCTGTTCCGCACCCGCGTGCGCACCGTCTCCACCCAGGAGGGATTCTCGACCTATCCCGGCGATCCCATCGTCACCGCGTCCAGCAGCGAGGAAAGCGGCTTCAATCCGAAACTGTCGCTGAGCTACACGGCCAACCAGGACCTGATGTTCTACGGTCTGGTCTCCGAAGGTTTCCGCTTCGGCACCCCGAACGTGGCCGGGCTCAGCGCCTACCCGGTGCCGGCCGGCTCGGACAGCGACAGCCTGATCAACTACGAGCTGGGCACGCGCACGCGCTGGGCCGACGGCAAGCTGCTGCTCGACGCCACCTTGTTCTACGTCGACTGGAGCGATATCCAGCTGCGCCTGCAGACCCCGGACCTGTTCAACTACGCCAGCAACGGCGGCAAGGCCTACAGCCGCGGCGTGGAGCTGTCGGCGACGTGGCGGCCGCTGTCCAGCTTCGACTGGCAAAGCACCATCACCTGGCAGCAGGCGCGGCTGGACGAGGACCTGTTCATCCTCTACTACGGCACCGCGCCGAAGGGCGCGCAGCTGCCGGGCTCGGCCGACTGGTCGATCAACAACCTGCTCAGCTACCGCTTCGACACTCGCTTCCAGCCGCTGCTGAGCCTGTCGCACCAGTTCCTGTCCGGCGGCATCAGCGACCTGAACTCGGCGGTGCCCGGCGTGGCGCCGAACCGGCAGGGCAACTACAACCTGTTCGACCTGCGCCTGCGCATGACCTTCGGCAGCACCGACATCGCCTTGTTCGGCAGCAACCTGACCGACAAACGCGGCGTGACCCGTTCGGTGCTGGAGAGCAACGGCCTGGGCGAAGGCATCGTGCGCCCGCGCACCGTCGGCGTCACCGCGCACTGGCGGTATTGAGCGGCATGGCGGCGGACATGCGCGGCATCCGGGGCGAGCATGCGCACGCGCTGGGCGTGGATGCGCAGCGGCTGGGGCTGGGGGGCGAGTCGGCCGGCGCCCAGCTGGCGCTGGCCACCGCGCTGCGCCTGCGCGACCAGGACGCGCTACGCGGCGCGCGCGCGGTTGTTGAACGACGGCGCCTTCGATCCGCACATCGCCGCACACACGGCCGCGGCGCCGGGCGGCGCCGACGCGATGCTCAGCGCGGCGGAGATGGACGAGTTCTGGTCCTGCGACCTCGGCGCCGCCGCGCAAGCCCGCCGCGACCCGCTGCACGCCGCGCTGCACGGCCTGCCGCCGGCGCTGCTGCTGTGGGGCGAGCGCGACCTGCTGGGCGCGCAGAACGCGCAGATGGCGCAGCGCCTGGCCGGGTCCGGCGGCGGCGTCCAGACGCGCGTCTACCCGGGCGCCCCGCACGGCTTGCTGGAGGCGATGCCGGTCTCGGTGCAGGCGCGCGATGCGCTCGCCGCCGGCGCCGACTGGCTGCGCCGGCATCTGCAGGCCGACGCGCGCGCCGCCGATTCCCGCGAGAATGAGGCATGAGCGCCGTGTTCCCACCGATCCGACCGCCGGCCGTGCGCCGCGCCCTCGCCGCACTCGCCTGCGCATTGGCGCTGGCGCTGGCGCCGGCGCACGCCGCCGCGGCCGCGCGCGCCGCGCCGCCGCCGCCGACCCCGGCGCAGATCATGCAGCTGGCGCAGGTCGGCGATCCGCAGATCAGCCGCGACGGCACGCGCATCGCCTACACCGTGGAGACCCCGCAGGGCGACGGCAAGCCGGCGCTGACGCGGATCTGGCGGGCGCCGGCGCAGCGCCGCGGCGGTGCCGTCGCCCTGCCCGCGCCGGCCGCGGCCAGCGACCGCAATCCGCGCTGGGCCGGCGACGGCCGTACGCTGGGCTTCCTGTCCGAGCGGCCGCTGCCGGGCGTCGGCAAGGACGCCGGCCTGGCCGCCAGCCAGGTCTGGCAGGTGGATGCAGACGGCGTCGTGGCCACGCCGCTGACCCGTTCGCCCGGCGCCGTCGGCGCGTTCGCGCTGTCGGCCGACGGCCGCCAGCTGGCCTATCTGGCCACCGATCCGCCGTCGCCGGACGACACGGCGCGCGCGCAGGCCAAGGACGATGCGGTCGAGGTCGAACACCCGCGGCAGTTCGCGCGGGTGTGGCTGCGCGAGCTGGGCAGCGGCGCGACCCGCGCGCTGACCCCGCCGGGGCTGCAGGTGCACGACCTTGCCTGGTCGCCGGACGGCACCCGGCTGGCGCTGCGCGTGTCCGACGGCACCACCCTCAACGACTACTGGTACGCCTCGCGGGTGGTGCTGCTGGACGTGGCCGCCGGCACCGTGGGCGCGCCGCTGTGCGCACGCAGTTCGGCGTTCCCGCTGCAGTGGTCGCCGGACGGGCGCCGCCTGCTGTACGGCGAACTCGGCGCGCACGGCATCACCGCCACGCTGTACGTGCACGATCTGGCCGCCGGCAGCCGCGTGGCGCTGGCGCCGGACTGGCCGGGCACGCTGTGGCTGGCGCGCTGGCAGGACGATCGCCGCCTGATCGGCCAGGGCCAGCGCGGCGTGCGCGGCGAGTTCCTGCGCCTGGACGCGGCCAGCGGCGCATGGAAGACGCTGGCACGGCCGCAGATTCCCTACCAGAGCTTCACCACCGCCGCGAACGGCCGCAGCGCCTACATCGGCATCCGCGACGACCAGCCGGCCGAGGTGTGGACCTTGCACAACGGCCGCCTGCGCGCGCGCAGCGACAGCAACCCGCAGGTCGCCGGCTGGGCGCACGGCCGGCTGCGCGAATTGAGCTGGGCTTCCACCCGCGACGGCCGCCGGATCACCGGCCTGCTGCTGACCCCGCCGGACTGGGACGGCCGCAGCCGGCTGCCGACCCTGGTGCAGATCCACGGCGGCCCGGCGTGGGCCTGGTGGTCGGGCTGGCTGGGCTCCTGGCACGACTGGGCGCAACTGCTCAGCACCCACGGCTATGCGGTGTTCCTGCCCAATCCGCGCGGCTCGGAGGGCCAGGGCAGCGCCTTCGCCGAACGCGCCCGCCACGACTGGGGCGGCGCCGATTTGCAGGACGTGCTCGACGGCGTGGACCGGCTCCAGGGCGAGGGCGTGATCGACCCGCAGCGGCTGGCGATCGGCGGCTGGAGCTATGGCGGCTACCTGTCCGCCTGGGCGGTGGCACAGTCGCACCGCTTCCGCACCGCGATCGTCGGCGCCGGCGTGACCGATATCGGCGCGATGGCGCTGAATACCGACACCCCGGACTACCTGCCCGGCTACTTCGGCGATCCGGTGGCCAACCGCGACGAATACGACGCTCACTCGCCGATCCGCCATGCCGCACGGATCAAGGTGCCGGTGCTGATCCTGCACGGCGAACAGGACCGGCGCGTGCCGCTCGGCCAGGGCCTGATGCTGTACCGCGCGCTGAAGTTCACCGGCACCCCGGTGGAGATGGTCAGCTACCCGCGCGCGCCACACTGGTTCCATGAACAGGCGCAGGGGCGCGACGTGCAGCAGCGCGTGCTGGCGTGGCTGGACGCGCACCTCGGGCCGGCGGGCGCCAAGCCTGCGCCATAGCGGCATGCAGCAGATCGCCGGCATCTGCGGCGGCAACGCGCTGCGGGCGATGCAGCAGGTGCAGGACTGGGTGGCCGCGGCGGCGCGCGCCGGATCTTCCTGAGGCGCCGCCGGCGCGGAGCGCACTGCGCCCATCGCGCTCCGTCATCGTGCCGATCGCGCAGCGCGCGGCCTGACGCCGGACGATGGCCGAACAGACACCGGGCCGTCATCGAACGGCGCAGGGCGGCGTGCGGCAAACCGACGCGGCATCGGCTAGCATCGGGGCCGCCATGAAGATCGTCATCGCCCCGGATTCGTTCAAGGAAAGCCTGTCGGCGCTGGAGGTGGCCACGCAGATCGAGGCGGGCTTTCGCGCCGTGTTCCCGGCATGGAGCTACCGCAAGGTGGCGGTCGCCGATGGCGGCGAGGGCACGGTCGCGGCGCTGGTCGCGGCCAGCGGCGGGCGCATCGTCGGCCGCACGGTGACCGGGCCGCTGGGCGCGCCGGTCGAGGCCTTCTTCGGCATCAGCGGCGATGGCCGCACCGGCATCGTCGAGATGGCCGCGGCGAGCGGACTGGCGCTGCTGCCGCAGGCGCGGCGCGATCCGCTCGCCGCCACCAGCTATGGCGTCGGCGAGCTGATTCTGGCGGCGCTGGACGCCGGCGCGCGCAAGCTCATCGTCGGTGTCGGCGGCAGCGCCAGCAACGACGGCGGTGCCGGCATGGCGCAGGCGCTGGGCGTGCGCCTGCTCGACGCGCAGGGCGATGCGCTCGCCGCCGGTGCGGGCGGCGGCGCGCTGGCGGCGCTGGCGCGGATCGACGCCAGCGCGCTGGACCCGCGGCTGCGGGAGTGCACGTTCGAGGTCGCCTGCGATGTCGACAATCCGCTGACCGGGCCGGCAGGCGCCTCGGCGGTGTTCGGGCCGCAGAAGGGCGCCACCCCGGCGCTGGTCGCCCAGCTCGACGCCAACCTGTGCCACTACGCCACGGTGATCGAAACCGATCTCGGCATCGCGCTCGCCGGGTTGCGTGGCGGCGGCGCCGGCGGTGGCCTGGGCGCGGCGTTGGTCGCGTTTCTGGGCGCGCAGCTGCGCCCGGGCGCGGACATCGTCGCCGAGGCGCTGGGGCTGGATGCGCTGGTGGCCGCTGCCGACCTGGTGGTCACCGGCGAGGGCCGCCTCGACCGCCAGAGCCTGCACGGCAAGACGCCGCTGGGCGTGGCCCGGATCGCCAAACGCCACGGCAAGCCGGTGGTCGCGATCGCCGGCGGGCTGGGTGCCGGCGCCGAGCTGCTGCACGCGCACGGCATCGATGCGATGTTCGGCGCGGTGCAGCGCGCCTGCACGCTGCAGCAGGCGCTGGCCGAGGCGGCGGCGAACCTGCGCATGGCGGCCAGGAACGTGGCCGAGACGCTCAGGATCGGGCGCGGCCTCGGGCGCTGAGCGGCCTCGCGACCGCGCGTCCCCGCGGCGCCCTGGCGCCTGCGGCGCTGTGCGACCGCCGCCGGCTGGCAGCGCGACTGCAGGGAGCGCGCACCATATTGGGGCCAACCAAGCGAAGTATGGTGCCGGGCGCTCCCATTCAGCTACAATGTAAACGATTACAAAAAAGGAATTGCCTCTCCATGAACACCCAGAACCTCCCCGAGCGCGCGCCGCTCAGTCCGAAGTGGCAGTTCCGCTTCGACTTCTTCGACCGCCACGGCGGGCCGGCCTCGCCCGACTTCAAGGCCGCGTTCAAGGCATTGCCCTCGTTCGGCGATCGCCTGAAGATCAACATGAACTTCTTCGCGTTCTTCTTCGGCTGGATCTACTTCTTCATCCTCGGCCTGTGGCGCAAGGCGATCGTGCTGATCGGCATCTCGCTGCTGATCGGGGTGCTGTCGTTCTTCCTGCCGGGGATGGTCGTCAATGGCCTGGGCGTGGGCTATTCGGTGCTGGTCGGCCTGATCGCCAACTACGCCTTCTACCTGGACCGAAAGAAGGGCAGCACCAGCTGGAACCCGTTCGAAGGCATGCGTTGGTGGTAACCGGGGTGTCGCCGGGACCCGGGACTCGGGACCCGGCTTCATCTTGATGACGTGCCCTGGTCGCGACGCAACGCTGTGTCGTGGCGGGGCGGCTTGAGTCCGCCGGCGTCGGCGCCTACCGTGGCGCCTTCGCTGCCAGGCTCCCCCCATGTCTCCACTCGCATCCCAGGTCGATGCGGCACCCGCCGGCCTGTCCCCCGGGCTGATCGCGCTGTTCGCCGCCGCCTGCGGCCTGGCGGTGGCCAATATCTATTTCTCGCAACCGCTGATCGGCATCATCGCGCCGGAATTGCGCCTGCACGCGGGCCTGGCCGGCCTGATCGTGGCGCTGACCCAGCTCGGCTACGGCGCCGGCCTGCTGTTGCTGGTGCCGCTGGCCGACGTGGCCGAGAACCGGCGCCTGGCGATCCTGCTGCTGGGCGGGGTGGTGCTGGGCCTGGTCGGCATCGGCCTGTCGCACTCGGCGGCCGGCTTCCTGATCGGCTCGTTCGTGGTCGGCGTGTGCGCGGTGGCCGCGCAGATCCTGGTGCCGTTCGCCTCGCACCTGGCGCCGGAGGCCAGCCGCGGCCGCGTGGTCGGCACGGTGATGGGCGGGCTGCTGGCCGGGATCATGCTGGCGCGGCCGTTCTCCAGTTCCGTCGCCGCCACCCTGGGCTGGCGCGCGGTGTTCTTCCTGTCCGCCGGCATGATGCTGCTGTTGATGGCGGTGCTGCGCTGGCGCCTGCCACAGCGCCGGCCCGCGCAGCGCGCGTCCTATGCCGCGGTGCTGGCCTCGCTGCCGCGGCTGTATGCCGCCACCCCGCTGCTGCGCCGGCGCGCGTTCTACCAGGGCATGATGTTCGCCGCGTTCAACGTGTTCTGGACCGGCGCGCCGCTGCTGCTGGCGCAGTCCTTCGGCATGGACCAGCGGCATATCGCGCTGTTCGCGCTGGCCGGTGCCGGCGGCGCGCTGGTCGCGCCGCTGGCCGGGCGCTTGGCCGACCGCGGCTGGACCCGCCCGGCCACCGGCTGCGCGCTGGCCGCCGCGGCGCTGTCGTTCGGCCTCGGCGCCTGCGCCGCACGCGCGCATGCACTGCTGTGGCTGGTGGTCGCCGCGCTGGTCCTGGATGCGGCGGTACAGGTGTGCCAGGTGCTGAGCCTGCGCAGCATCTACATGCTGGCGCCGGAGCAGCGCGGCCGCCTCAACGGCCTGTTCATGACCTCGGTGTTCCTGTGCGGCGCCACCGGCTCGGTGCTGGCCGCGGCGGTGTTCGCCTATGCCGGCTGGTCGGGCTTGTCGCTGCTCGGCGCCGGCTTCGGGGCGGCCGCGCTGCTGTTCTACTTCAGCGAATTCCGGCGCGCGGCGGTGTCGGCGCGCTGAGCGCGTGCCGGTGCGTTGCCTTCTGCTTGGATCGGGTGAAGTTCGAATCCGTTTCAAGGCATGCGTTTACGGCAACCGGCAGGCCGCGGCGCCGCGCAATTTGTCCTGCTCCACCGGGACCATGGCTCCCTTTTCAGCGGAAGGCGGCCCGCAGGCCCGGATGAGGGTGCTGGCGCAGCCTCGCGCACCCAAACCCAGCGAGACGCTTCGCGCCGGACCCTCACCCCAACCCCTCTCCCGGTGGGAGAGGGGCTATGTGTGGCGGGTGTTACTTTTTCCAGAACTGCCATTTCGGCGCCGGCTTGCTGCCGGGCGAAGGCGGTGCCGATGTGGCGCGTCAGCAGGGTCTGGAAGGACGGCGTCACGGCCGCTGTTCCTCGCGCCGCAGCAGGCTGTGGCGGCGACCATACAGCAGGTAGGCGACCACGCCGATCGCGTTCCACAGCGCGAACCATTTCTGGGTGGTGTGCGGCAGGCTCCAGAACAGGTACAGGCAGCCGCCGATCGCCAGCGGCGCGACCACCCAGGCCAGCGGCGTGCGGAACTTGCGTTCGCGGCCGGGTTCGCGCACGCGCAGCACCAGCAGGCACGCGGCGACCGCGATGAACGCGGCCAGGGTGCCGGCGTTGGCCAGCGCGGCGATCTCGTCCAGCCGCGCCACGCCGGCCAGCGCCGCCACCAGGAGCGCGGTGAACAGCGTGGTGACCACCGGCGTGCCGGTGCGCGCGTTGACCCTGGACAGGCCGCGCGGCAGCAGCCCGTCGCGCGACATCACGAAGAAGATGCGGCTCTGCCCGTACAGGAACGCCAGCAGCACCGTCGGCAGCGCGATCACCGCGACGATGCCGATCGCGGCGGCGGCCTTGCCATGACCGAGTTCGCGCAGGATCAGCGCCAGCGGCTCGGGACTATTGCCGAACACGGTGAAGCGCATCGCGCCCACCGCAGCCAGCGCCACCAGCACGTAGATCAGCGTGCAGCCGACCATCGAACCGAGGATGCCGATCGACAGGTCGCGCCCGGGATTCTTGGTTTCCTCGGCCGCGGTGGAGATCGCATCGAAGCCGTAGAAGGCGAAGAAGATGATCGCCGCCGCCGCCATCACCCCACGCTCCACGCCATCGCTGCCCAGCGTCTTGGGGAATCCGTACGGCATGAACGGCTGCAGGTTCTCGCTGTCGAAGGCCGGCAGCGCGATGGCGACGAACACGCCCAGCGCCACGATCTTGAGCACCACCAGCACCGCGTTGAGCGTGGCGCTCTCCTTGGTGCCGGCCATCAGCATGCCCGCGACCAGGAAGGTGATCGCCACCGCCGGCAGGTTCACGATGCCGCCGGCATGCGGCCCGGCGACCAGCGCATGCGGCATCTGCACGCCCAGCCACTGCAAAAAGCCGACGAAGTAGCCCGACCAGCCCACCGCCACCGTGCTGACCACCAGCGAGTACTCCAGGATCAGGCTCCAGCCGACCACCCAGGCGATGCTCTCGCCGAGCGCGATGTAGCTGTAGGTGTAGGCGCTGCCGGCGGCCGGCATCATCGTCGCCATCTCCGCGTAGGCCAGCGCAGCGCAGGCGCAGATCGCCCCGGCCACCGCGAACGACAGCAGCACCGCGGGGCCGGCCTTGTCCGCGCCGACCCCGATCAGGGTGTAGATGCCGGTGCCGACGATCGCGCCGATGCCCAGCGCCACCAGGTGCGCCCAGCTCAGCGTGGGCAGCAGCCGGCGCCCGGCCTCGTGGACGGTGACCAGATCGAGCGACTTGCGCCGGAACAGGAACGACATGCGGGCCTCGGGGAGCGATAGGACAAGCCGGCGAGTGTCGCCCAATGCGGTGCAGCAAAGCTATGCCTGGCCGCCTCGCCCTGCTGTGCGGCAGCAGGCGCTGCGGGCCTTGCGGCGTGCGGCGTGCGGCGAACGCGACCTCGCGACCGCTACAGTCCGATCCGCGCGGCCAGCCGCACCAGTTCGGCGAGCGAGCCGGCCTGCATCTTGCGCATCGCCTGGCTGCGCCGCACCTTCACCGTGATTTCGCTGAGCTGCAGCCGCGCGGCGACCTGCTTGTTCAACAGCCCCTGCACCACCAGCCGGGTCACCTCCTGCTCGCCCGCGGTCAGCGTCGCCCAGCGGCCGCGCAGTTCGGCCAGCACGGCCTCGCGCTGGCGGCGCGCGCGGTCGCAGGCGATGCCGTGCTGGATCGCGTCGAGCAGGTCCTGGTCGCGGAACGGCTTGGTCAGGAATTCGATCGCGCCGTTCTTCATCGCTTCCACGCTCATCGCGATGTCGCCATGGCCGGTGATGAAGATGGTCGGCAGGTTCAGCCCGGCCTCCAGCAGCTGCCGGTGGAATTCCATGCCGCTCTGCCCGGGCATGCGGATGTCCAGCACCATGCAGCTGGGCGCGTCGGCCAGCGCGTGCTGCAGGAACTCGCCGCTGGAGCCGAACGCATGCACCTGCAGGTCGACCGAGGCGAACAGGTCTTCCAGCGCGGCGCGGATCGAGGGATCGTCGTCGATCAGGTACACCACCGGGCAGCGTTCGGACACGGGCAGGTTCATTGGCGCGCGCCTGGCTTTGCGATCGGCAGGCACACGCCGAACACCGCGCCGCAGGGGCTGCGCGGCGCTGCCCAGATGCGCCCGCCGCTGGCCTCGACGATGCTGCGACTGATGCTCAGGCCGATGCCGATGCCGTCGGGCTTGGTGGTCCAGAACGCGTCGAACAGGTGCGCCTGCGCCTCGGCCGACAGGCCGCCGCCGCAATCGGCCACGGTCAGCCGCAGCGAACGCGCATCCTCCGGCGCGGTGCCGATCAGGATCTCGCGCGCCTGCGCGGGCGTGCGCGCCATCGCCTCCATCGCGTTCAACAACAGATTGACCAGCACCTGCTGGACCTGCACCCGGTCGGCCAGCACCAGCGGCAATGCCGGGGCCAGCGCCATCCGCAGCGCGATGGCGTTGTGCTCCAGTTCGCTGCGCGCCAGCGCCAGCACCTCCAGCACCGCGGCATTGAGGTCGAACGCGCTCTTGCGCGGCGCCTCGCCCTTGCTGAGGCTGCGGATCCGCGCGATCACCTCGCTGGCGCGGTTGCCGTCGTCGAGGATCCGCTGCAGCGCCGCGTGCGCCCGCTCCAGGTTCGGCGGCTGCTGGCCGAGCCAGCGCTGGCAGGCGTTGCCGCTGGTGACGATGGCGGCCAGCGGCTGGTTGACCTCGTGCGCGATCGAGGCGGTCAGGCCGCCCAGGCTGCGCGCGCGCGCCAGCCGCAGCAGCTGCGCCTGCGCCGCGTGCGCGGCGGCCTTGGCATGTTCCATCTGCACCGCGATGGAGGTGGTCACCGCCACCACCACGATGCTGATGACCGAGTTGATCACCCCCACCCGGTACGCGCCGGCGGAGCTGAGCTGGAAGCTGAGCACGATCAGGGCAATGCAGGCGCCGGCGAGCAACAGCATGCCCGCGCGGGTGAGCAGCCGCACCGCGAACAGGATCACCACCGTGTAGAACAACGCGGCGGCCACCGCGTAATCGGTCAGCGTATCGGCGACGAAGATCGCGCCCAGCGCCAGCAGCAGCGCCGCCAGCGCGAGCAGGCGGCGATGCGGCGAAGGCGATTTGAAGCAGCGGGTCATCGCGGTCATGGCAGGGGGTGGGCGTGGCGGCGCGGCGGGCGCGTCAGCCCTCGGCGCCAGCGTTCCAGAACGCCTGTTGTACACCGGGCTCGCCTTCCAACTGCTGGATCACCGTATCCAGCTCTTCGGCGCGCACCGCGGTCGCGTACAGCGTGGCGGCGATTTCCACATCGTGCTGGCCGAACGGATGCTGGTCCACTTCGCGCGCCGGGTAGTGGGCGGCTTCCAGCAGTTCGATCAGCCGTTCGCGCACCTCGCCGTGCACGCCGCGGGCGCAGATCACGTAGAACACGTAGGTTGCCTCGATCGAGGATTCCTCCAGCGGCCGGCGGTTGATCCGGTTCACCACCGGGCGCAGCAAGGTGTTGCTCAACAGCACGAACAGCGCCGCCAGCACCGCCTCGGCGACCAGCCCGGCGCCGGCGCAGGCGCCGACCGCGCCCGACCCCCACAGCGTGGCCGCGGTGTTGAGCCCGGTGATGTTGGCGCCTTCCTTCATGATCGCGCCGGCACCGAGGAAGCCGATGCCGGAGACCACGTAGGCCACCACCTGCACCGCGCCCTGGGGGCCGCCATGGATCTCGAACAGGCGGTCGCCGAGCGAGACGAAGATGGCCGCGCCGACCGCGACCAGGGTGTTGGTGCGCAGGCCCGCGGTGCGCTGCCGCACCTGCCGCTCGAAGCCGATGACCGCGCCCAGGGCGAAGGCGGTGGACAGGCTCACCAGGGTGTCGAGCAGCGAGGCAAGATTGAACAGGCGCAGCGCTTCCATCAGCGCGGGGACCGGGGGCGGAGCGGACGGGGCATCGCAATTCCTGGGGAGGGATCGGGCGGTAGCGGGCGAACATGATGCTGCAGCTGCGTGGCAAGCGCGCGTCGCAGCAGCGCCGTGTCGAATCCGCCCCACCTGCCCAGCGCCTTGCGCCACCAGCCCGGCGCCGTCGGGGCGCCCGTGCCCGGCCGTTGCAGGCGCCGCCGCGCCGACCGCGACAAACGCAGCAGGACGCGGATGCGGTCCTCGCCGGGCAGCAGCGACAGCGCATCGGCCAGCACGCGCCCGGGAAAGTGGGACAGGGCCTTGGCGCAGGCGCGCACGCCATGCGCGGCGAGCAGATGGCACAGGATGTCGGCGCGATGCGCGGTCACCGCCGCGCGCAGGGCGCGTTGCAGGGCGCGTTGGAAACGGGACGTGTACAGCAGCATGAAAACCTCCTTCCGGCGCGCTGCCGGAAGGGACGCCTCAACCTTGCGGATGGGTGGACGTCTCCGGGGCGGGACCGGGCAAGCGTGAAAAGGACAGCGCAGGCGAGAGCGTGGCGATGGCGCCACGCAGATGCGGGTCGGGGTCCATGGCGGTCTCCTGATGAGGGCGGAACATGCGCGGTTGCGGCGTCGGCGACGGACGCAGGCCTCGCGAGCGTGGACGCAGCGGCAGCGTCGGCGCTGCAACAAGACACGGCATCCGCACACCGTCAACGCGGGCGGAAGGGGGGACGCACGGGGTCTTGCCGCGGTGGCCGGGCTGCAGCTTCGCGACGCGGAAAAGCTTGGCATACGTGGCCTGACGTCGGCCACCGCGCATGCGGCTTTTTTTCATGGCCATGCGTATCGCGCGCCTATACCAAAGTATCGCCGCCGCCGACCGTGCCGCCGCCGCGCGTTGCGCCAGGCGCGTTACGGCATGCCGTTGCGTCCGTGCGTAAGAAAGCCCGGGCGTGCCGACAACCGCTCGTAGTAGTCCTCCACCGCCGGCAGCAGCGGCCGCGCCATCGGCGTGGCCATCCAACGCTGGGTGGACAGGCCGAGCACGATGTCGGCCAGGGTGAAGTTCGCGCCCGCCGCGTAGGCGCCGGTGTGCTGCAGCTGTGCGTCGAGGATGCCCATGTGCCGGTGCCAGTCGGCCAGGCCCTGCGCCAGCGCTTGCGGATCGCGATGCGCGGGGCTGTCGCGGACCAAGGCCATGAATGCGTAGCGCCACGCATTGGTGAGTTCGGTGGCCTGCCAGTCCATCCATTGCTCGACCTGCGCCCGCGCCTGCGGCGCGGGTGGCAGCAGGTCCGTGCGCTGCTGGCGTGCCGCCAGGTAGCGGCAGATGCTGTTGGATTCCCACAGCACGAAGTCGCCGTCGCGCAGCACCGGCACCAGCGCGTTCGGATTCAACGCGCGGAACGCCGGCGTGTCCACTGCGGCGAAGCCGGCGCCATAGTGCTGCTGGTCGATCGCCAGCTCCAGTTCCGCGCACAGCCACAGCACCTTGCGCACGTTGATCGAGGACGACTTGCCGTAGAGGGTGAGCATGCAATCTGGCCCGATGCGAGCGACGGAGTGTGCATCAGCGCATTGCCTGGCGCAATGCGGCGGTGCCGTCCATTGCGGGTGCGGCGCCGTTCAAGGGCATCGCGCCGGATGCGCGCCTGCGCGGCGCAGCGCTTGCGACGCGGCCGGCTACACTGGCGGGATGCAAACCGATCCCCATTTCCTGATCCTGGCCGGCCTGCTGTGCGCCGTGCTCGCGCTGCTGCTGGCGGTGCTGCTGCGCCGGACCAACCACGCGGCGCTGGAACAGGTGCTGCGCGAAGAACAGCGCAGCGGCCGCGGCGAACTGCGCGAGCAGCTCGACAGCCTGGCGCGGCAGCAGGACGCGCGCAGCGAGGGCTTCGCCCGCAATCTCGGCGACCTCTCCACCCGCACCGACCAGCGCCTGGATCTGCTGCGCGAGGCGCTGAGCGAGGACGCGCGGCGCGGCCGGGCCGAGGCCGGCGAGGCGCAGCAACGCGTGGCCGAACTGCTGAACCAGCGCATGCTCGAGATGCGCGGCCAGCTCGACGCGTTCGGCCAGCAGCAGGACGCGCGCATGCTGCACTTCGGCCAGCAGCAGAGCGAGCTGATCGCGCGCATCGACGCGCACCTGACCGCGCTGCGCGAGACCCTGGTCGAAGACGCGCGCAAGGCCCGCCTGGAAGGCGCCGAGTCGCAGCAGCGCTTCGCCGACACGCTCGGCCAGCGGCTCAACGAACTGATCCAGCGCAACGAGCAGCGCATCGGCGAGATGCGCAGCACCCTGGAAGAGCGCTTGAAGGAACTGCAGGCCGACAACGCGGCCAGGCTCGAGCAGATGCGCGGCACCGTCGACGAGAAGCTGCAGACCACCCTCAACACGCGCCTGGACGCCTCGTTCAAGCTGGTCTCCGAGCGGCTCGAACAGGTCCAGCGCGGCCTCGGCGAGATGCAGCAGCTGGCCACCGGCGTCGGCGATCTCAAGCGCGTGCTGAGCAACGTCAAGAACCGCGGCGGCTGGGGCGAAGTGCAGCTGGAGAACATCCTCGAGCAGACCCTGACCCAGGAGCAGTACGCGCGCGGCGTGCGGGTGCGCCCGGAGCGCAACGAGGTGGTGGACTTCGCGGTGCGCCTGCCCGGCCGCGGCCACGAGGACACGCCGGTGTGGCTGCCGATCGATGCCAAGTTCCCGCGCGAGGACTACGAGCGGCTGCTCGATGCGCAGGAACTAGGCGATGCGGAACAGGTGCTGGCGATGGGCGCGCAGCTGGAGCGCGCGATCCGGGTGCAGGCCAAGTCGATCAGCGACAAGTACATCGCACCGCCGCACACCACCGATTTCGCGGTGATGTTCCTGCCCACCGAAGGCCTGTACGCCGAGACGCTGCGCCGGCCCGGCCTGGCCGACCTGCTGCAGCGCGAGCACCGCATCGTCATCGCCGGCCCCACCACCGTCACCGCGCTGCTCAACAGCCTGCAGATGGGCTTCCGCACCCTGGCCATCGAGAAGCGCTCCAGCGAGGTGTGGGGCGTGCTGGCGGCGGTCAAGAGCGAGTTCGGCAAGTTCGCCGGGATCCTGGAAAAGGCCGAAAAGCAGATCAGCACCGTGGGCAAGAGCCTGGGCGATGCCAGCCGCAAGACCCGCACCATCGAGCGCCGCCTGCGCGGGGTGGAGACGCTGGCCGATGCGCAGCTCACGCCGTTGCTGGATCTCGAACCGCCCATGGCCGATGCCGATGTCGATGCGGACGAGAATTCCGCGCGCGACGAGCAGGAATGAACGGCGTCGCGCCCGGCCCTGCATCTCCCTGCGGCAGGCGCAGGGAGATCCCGGGCAACGCAACCTGACCAAGTGGCGACCGGACGCGGTGCGCGATAGCCGCCGGGTTGCCATGCGCCTATGCTTGCATTCCCTCTTGTTGCAGGAGCCGCACATGCGCCAATCGATCTACGACATTCCGTTGACCACCATCGACGGCCAGCCCGCATCGCTGGCCGAGCATCGCGGCAAGGCGCTGCTGATCGTCAACGTCGCCTCCAAGTGCGGCCTGACCAAGCAGTACGAAGGGTTGGAAGCGCTGTATCGCGAAAAGCACGCCGACGGGCTGGACGTGCTCGGTTTCCCGGCCAACGACTTCAAGGGCCAGGAGCCGGGCAGCGAGGCGGAGATCCAGCAGTTCTGCCAGCTCACCTACGACGTGACCTTCCCGATGTTCGCCAAGATCGCGGTCACCGGCGAGGCGACGCATCCGCTGTACCGCGCGCTGATCGACGCGCAGCCGCAGACCGAGGGCGACGGCCCGATGCGCGAGAAGCTGGTCGGCTACGGCATCGAACCCAATCCGGCGCCGGGCGTGCTGTGGAACTTCGAGAAGTTCCTGGTCGGCCGCGACGGCCAGGTGCTGGGCCGCTTCGCCCCGGACGTGACCGCCGAGGACCCGCGCCTGTGCACGGCGATCGAGACGGCGCTGGCGTAATCGGCTTGCGGCGTTCGCTGCCGCAAGTCGATGCCTTGGTTATTCGGATGCGTGTAGGAGGGGCGACGGTGGCCGCGGGCCATGCGTCCTGACAGGTCGTCGGAAGCTTTGGAAATCCCCGTTCCGTTCGTCGCGGCTGAGGCCGCTCCTACAGTCGCTATGCGGCTGGCTTGCTGAGTCGCGATTGCGCGAGTCCGCTGCGTCGCCGTCGCCGTCGCCGTCGCCGTTGTTGCCGTTGCTGTTGCTGTTGTTTTTGACTTACCGGGTTCCCTTCCGCAGCGGCGGATGGACCGGGGAAAAACCCGAAGGGCGGCGCACAGGGATGTGCGCCGTTCGCGGCAGGGGCAGGGCTCGCCGGAAAAAGGCGAAGCACTGCTTCGCCCCGGCGGGCGGGCTGGCGCCGCGAGGCGACTGCCCCGGACTTGGCCGCGTAGCGGACAAGCCCCTTCCGCGAATCCCCGGTGCATCCGCGGACCCGTAGCGCGCAGCGCGGAGGGCGCAAGGCAGGGCGCGCTTTCTTTTGGTTACTTTTCTTTGCGCGAGCAAAGAAAAGTGACCCGCCCCAGGGCGGAAGCCTTTGCTTTGGTGTTGCTTTTGTTTGCTTCGGCGTTTGCTTTTTGTAGGAGCGGCTTCAGCCGCGACACTTTCCTGACAGAACCAGTCGCGGCTGAAGCCGCTCCTACAAGAATTCCGCTATGCAGGAGCAACAGCTTTCGCCTTGCGGCGAGTCACTTTTCTTTGCTTGTGCAAAGAAAAGTAACCAAAAGAAGCGCTTTACCACAGCCGAAGGCTGGTCAAGCACACCCCGCAGCGCGCCTTCCGCGCTTCGCGCTCCAGGTCCGCAGGCCCGACGGGCATTTTTCGATGGCACATCCATGTGCCAACGAAAAACGTCGCGCATCCTGCGCGCCGCCCTTCGGGTTTTCGCCCGCCGAGCCTGCCGCGCTGAGGGGACCCGGTAAATCAAAAGCAAAGCAACAACAGAAGCAACGGCAGAAGCAACAACAGAAGCAACGGCAGAAGCAACGGCAGAAGCAACGGCAGAAGCAACGGCAGAAGCAATGGCAGAAGCAACGGCAGAAGCAATGGCAGAAGCAACGGCAGAAGCAATGGCAGAAGCAACGGCAGAAGCAATGGCAGAAGCAACGGCAGAAGCAATGGCAGAAGCAACGGCAGAAGCAACGGCAGAAGCAACGGCAGAAGCAACGGCAGAAGCAACGGCAGAAGCAACGGCAGAAGCAAAGCCTGCTGCGGGCATAGTGTCGCCCGGACCCCGGACCCCGGACCACCGGACGCGCCGCGCTGCAAGTCGGGGGGCGATATCCGCTCAGAATCCCGATGCTCCCGCGGTGGGAATAGCAGAACTGGATTCAGCCACAAAAAAACCCGGCCGAAGCCGGGTTTTTTGCGTATCGCCGGAAACGCGGGCGGCTCAGCGGCTGCCGCCGCGCCACTCCGGGATCGGCATCGCGTCCACCGGGACGGTCGGATTGGTTTCTTCCTCGCGCAGATAGTCGGGCAGGTCGTTGTCCTGGCGCTTGTTGTGGCTGCGCAGGTCGCCTTCGATCTGGTAGGTGCGGCGCTGCATCCACGCGTCGCGGGTCAGCTGGTACTCGTCGGGCGCTGCATCGCGCAGGCTGTCCAGCGACAGCAGCTGCGCGCGCGTATCGACCAGCTGCAGGCCCTGCAGGCCGATGCGCACGGTGTC
Source organism: Xanthomonas hyacinthi (assembly GCF_009769165.1). Classification (NCBI taxonomy): domain Bacteria; kingdom Pseudomonadati; phylum Pseudomonadota; class Gammaproteobacteria; order Lysobacterales; family Lysobacteraceae; genus Xanthomonas; species Xanthomonas hyacinthi. Next base: position 1,672,903 of record NZ_CP043476.1, on the reverse strand, counting down.
CTCCTCGATCTGCCGCAGCGGCGACAGCGGCGCGTCGCCGGCCAGACCGAACACGTCGCGCACCGTGCGCGGCCCGAACAGCGGCAGCTCCACGTAGCGCGAGCGGCGCCAGCCCCAGGCGCCCAGGGTCTGGCCGAAGTCCTCGCTGCGCCGCGGCAGCTTGGCGTCGCTGGCCGGGTCGAAGATGCCGGCGATGCCCAGCGTACTGTTCATCACGAACCGGCCCAGGGTCTGCCCGGCCTGCAGCGGACGGCCCTGCAGCAGCTGGTTGACCATGGTCAGCGGCGAGCTGAGGTTGTCGAAGAAGTTGGTCACGCCCAGCCGTATCGGCCGCGGCACCACGTTGACGTAGGCGCGCGCCAGCGGCCGCGCCACAGTGCGGTCGACCACGTTGTTGAACTTGTGCACCTTGCGGTTGTACTTCTCCCACGGATCGTAGCTCTGCGGCACGGCGACGCCGGCCGGCAGGGTCGCATCGGCAACCGGGTTGTACGGGTCGCCGCCGTACAGCGCGGCGTAGTCGTCTTCGGCCGCGGTCGCCGCGCCGCCGCTCGGCGGCACGCTCGCCGGTGCGGCCATCGCGGCACCGGCGTCGGGTGCTGCGGCCTGCGCATCGCTGGCCGCAGCCGCGTCCATGGCAGCGCCGGCGCTGCTATCGGCAACGGCGGTGTCGGCGGGCGGCGCCGGCGCCTCGGCCGCGACCGGCGGCGGGGCGGTGCGCTTGGGGGCGCCGGCACAGGCGCCCAGGGCAGCAGCCAGGGCCAGGGAAGTGAGGATACGCAGCACGTTCATGGGTCAGCTCGCCGCCGGGGGAGATTGGAAATCCAGGGTCGGCGCCAGCCGGTAGGCGGCGCTCAATTCGGTCAGGCCGGGCGGGGCGCCATGGATGGCGGCCTCGGCCTGGCCCTGCGCACGCAGGCGTGCGGCCAGTTCGGCGAGCAGCGCCAGGCCGGCGCTGTCCACCCGTGCAACCTCGCGCAGATCCAGTGCCCGCGCGCCGGCCAGCAGCGGCAGCGCCGCCGGCCACAGCGCGGTGGCCGCGGCGCGGTCGAGCACGCCGCTCAGCGCGAGCGTGTCGCCGTCGCGACGCAGGCGTGGCTCACTTGCCACTGTTGCTCGCCGGTGCGATCTGCAGCGCGCCGTTGCGCAGATCGGCCGCCACCTGCGGGATCGACTTGGTCCGCAGCGGCGTGTCGAACTGGTTGCGGAAGGTCTGCACGTAGGACACGCCTTCCACCATCACGTCGAAGATCTTCCAGCTGCCGCCGACGTTGCGCACCAGGTAATCGACCGGGATCGGGTCGCCGCCGCTGCGCAGCAGCTCGGTGGACACCTTGGCGCCGCGGCCGCCCGGCAGCGGGGTTTCCGACTTCACTCGCACCTGCGGCTTGCCTTCGAAGGTCAGCAGCGAGGTGCCGTAGCGCTGCATCAGGTTGTCGGCCATCGCATCGGCGAACAGCTTGACGTCGGCATCGGAGGCGCCGCGGCCGTGCACGCCGAGCACCAGGCGTGCGGCGTAGTCGCGGTCGAAGGACTTGTTCATCTCGCTGTCGATGAACTGCTTGAGCGCGGCGCTGTTGCTCTTGAACTCGGCGCGGCGCTGTTCCAGCGTGGCCAGGATGCGGGTGCTGTTGTCGAGCACGACCTTGCTGGCCGAACCCTGCTGGGCGGCAGCGGCAGGCGCGGCCTGGGCCAGCGCGGCGGCGGGTGCGGCGACGGCCAGCGCGGCGGCGAGAGCGGCGGAGAGCAGTTTGTTGGTCATGGCGTGGGTTTCGTTTCCGTAGAAGGAGTGGCGGTGTTCGCGGAGGATGCGGCAGCGGGTGTCGCGCCGGCGTTACCGCCGCTGCCGCTGCCGCCGCCGCCGCCGAACATGTACTTGCCGACCAGCTGGATCAGGTCCACCGCCGGCTGGGTGAAGGCGATCTCCTGGCCGGGCTTGAGCGTGTCCGGATCGCCGCCGGGCTGCAGCCCGACATAGCTTTCGCCGAGCAGGCCGCTGGTCAGGATGCCGGCCGAGGTGTCCGCCGGCAGGTCCTTGTAGCGGTCGTCGATGGCCAGGGTCACCACCGAGTCGAACTTGGCCGGGTCCAGCTCGATCTTCGCCACCTGGCCGATGATCACCCCGCCGATCTTCACCGGCGCCTGCTGGCGCAGCTGGCCGATCTGCGAGAAGCGCGCGGTCAGCTCGTAGCGGCCGCCGCCGAAGCCCCATTGGCGGTTGGTGGAGGCGAGCGCCAGCACCAGCAGCGAGGCCAGGCCCAGCAGCAGGAAGGCGCCGACGGCGAACTCGAGACGGGGACCACGGATAGCCATGAGGTGTCTACCTTGTTGATTCATCTGGGCCGCGGCGACAGTGCCGCGGCCGGTGTTGCAGCGGCGCCCGCCGGCGCTGGCGGGCGTTGGCGCGGTCCCTTACTGGAACAGCAGCGCCGACAAGACGAAATTGAACATCAGCACCAGCAGCGAGGCGTTCACCACCGCGCGGGTGGTGGCCACCGAGGTGCCCTCGATGGTCGGCTCGGCATGGAAGCCGACATACGCGGCCACCAGCGCCGCGGTGCCGCCGAACACCGCCGACTTCAGCATCGCCACGCCGAAGTCGTCCCAGAAATCCACGCTGCTCGACAGCGCCGACCAGAACGTGCCGCGGTCCAGGCCGAGCACGCTCACCGCCTCGAAGTAGCTGGCGCTGATCGCCAGCGAGCAGAAGATGCCGGTCAGCAGCGGTACGGTCAGCACCGCCGCCCAGAAGCGCGGCGCCACCGCCTTGGCCACCGGGTCGATCGCCATCAGTTCCAGCGCCTTGATCTGGTCGGTGGCGCGCATCAGCCCCAGTTCGGCGGCGATCGAGCTGCCGGCGCGGCCGATGAACAGCAACGCGGTCAGCACCGGCGCCAGCTCGCGGTACAGCGACAGCCCCAGCAGCGTGGACAGCGCATCGGAGGCGCCGTAGGTCTGCAGCGTGCGGTAGCCCTGCAGGGTCAGTACCAGGCCGACGAAGGCGCCGCCGACGGCGATGATCGGCAGCGAGCGCGCGCCGACCTTGTAGATCTCGCGCACCAGTTCGGCCAGGAAATCGCGGGTCGGCAGCGAGCCGCGCAGCACGGTGATCGAGAACAGCCCGGCGCGGCCCAGCGCGCGGAGCGAGGCGACGGCGCCCATCAGGCGGCGCTCCGCGCGCGCGGCGGCGCATCGAACGGGATCGGGCCATCCGGGCGGCCGTGCAGGAATTGCTGCAGCAGCGGATCGGCGCTGGCCTGCAGCGCGTCCGGGGTGCCGGCGAAGACCACCCCGCCGTTGGCGATGGCCACCGCCTGGTTGCAGATCGGCAAGGTCTCGTGGACGTGATGGCTGACGATGATGCTGGTCAGGCCCAGGGTGTCGTTGAGGCGCTGGATCAGGCTCATGATCACCCCGGAGGCGATCGGGTCCAGCCCGGTCAGCGGTTCGTCGTAGAGCATCAGCGGCGGGTCCAGGGCCAGCGCGCGGGCCAGCGCCACGCGCCGCGCCATGCCGCCGGACAGTTCGCGCGGCCAGACCTCGGCGGCGGCGAGCAGGCCCACCGCATGCAGCTTCAGCGCCACCAGCCGTTGCAGCACCGGCTCGGGCAGGCGGGTGTGGGCGCGCAGCGGCAGCGCCACGTTCTCGGCCACGCTCAGGTCGGTGAGCAGGCCGTTGCCCTGCAGCAGCACGCCGATGCTCTTGCGCGTCTCGCGCAGCGCGCGGCTGCCGCGCGGCAGCGGCTGGCCGAACACCTCCACCGTGCCGGCGACCGGGACCAGCTCGCCGGTCAGCGCCGCCAGCAGGGTCGATTTGCCGCTGCCCGATGGGCCGAGCACGGCGGTGATGCTGCCGCGCGGCACCGCCAGCGAGACGTCGCGCAGGATCGTGCGGCCGCCACGGTCGATGCGCACACCCGACAGCTGCACCACATTGGATTCGGAAGACGCCATCGCGGCCTTTAACAGAAAATCGATACAGGATTGAACCAGTCCGCTGAACTTAACCGAACCGGGCCGTGCAGTATTGTCGCATCCGTGATGCCCGCGTGCGCATGGTCCGGGGGATGCCGTACATGCAACAGCGTGTATTGGGCCTGGGGCTGGCCGGTTTCCTCCTCCGAATGCCCGCCTGCCGCTCCAGATCAGCGCCGTGCCCACGCCGTGCCCACGCCAGGGGGCAGCAGGCTGATATCGACCAGGACGCGCCGCGCCGCAGGTAGAGCCTGTCCGGCGGCGCCTGCGCGGTTTCCACGATCGGCAAGTCGGCGCCAGCGAAGTGGGCCAGGCAGTGCGCGTGCTGCAGGACGAACTGCTGGTCGAGGAACGCGCGCTCGGCGGCCTCCGGCCATGGCACCGTTTTGCTGTCTAGACGACGACAATTCCGACGGTCGGCCGTGCGCCTGTCCCCTCCGTTGGGAGAAGAATCAATTATTGGGGGGAGGGCACTTTTCAGTCCTTGCTAGACATTGAGGATCGACAGCGACATTGCGCCGCCATCGACACGCGTTGCAAGACGCTGGATCGCCTCCTGTGGGCTGAGGGGAAGGCAGTTATTGCGATTGAGCATGAGCCGGCACGTGCGAAGATGCGCCTTCTAGTGTTGCTTGTTTGGCCAGCGGCTTGGGCATCAAACGAACTGGCGGGCATCACAGCGGCTACGGCTACGAAGTTATGGCTTTGATCCACTTTAAAATCAATCGGATACGTTGAAAATGCTGCTGATGCTCGACAACTACGACAGCTTCACCTACAACCTCGTGCAGTACCTGCAGGCGCTCGGCGCCGAGGTCAAGGTGGTGCGCAACGACGCGCTCAGCGTGGACGAGATCGCGCGCCTGGCGCCGGAGCGCATCGTGATCTCGCCCGGTCCGTGCACGCCGAACGAGGCCGGCGTGTCGCTGCAGCTGATCGAGCGGCTCGGCCAGCACACCCCGATCCTGGGCGTGTGCCTGGGCCACCAGAGCATCGGCCAGGCCTACGGCGGCGAGGTGGTGCGCGCCGGCACCATCATGCACGGCAAGACCTCGCGCATCCGCCACGAAGGCCGCGGCGTGTTCGCCGGGCTGCCGGACCGCTACGAGGCCACCCGCTACCACTCGCTGGTGGTGGAGCAGACCTCGCTGCCGGCCTGCCTGGAAGTCACCGCCTGGACCGAGCACGAGGACGGCACGATCGAGGAGATCATGGGCCTGCGCCACCGCCAGTTCCCGGTCGAGGGTGTGCAGTTCCATCCCGAGTCCATCCTCACCGAGCACGGCCACGCGCTGCTGAAGAATTTCCTGGAGCGATGAGCATGCGTCTGCCCCCACGCGTGGTGCTTGGTGCGATCGCGTTGCTGCCGTGCGCCAAGGGCGAGGACCGCATGCGCCTGCGCTACTACCCGATGCAAGACGGCGACTGCGTGCCGATGGGCCAGGAAATCCTCGCGCACGCCAGCCTCTGACCCCCTTCCAGGAACCGCAATGACGCTGACCCCGCAGCAGGCCCTGCAACGCACCATCGAGCACCGCGAGATCTTCCACGACGAGATGGTCGGGCTGATGCGGCAGATCATGCGCGGCGAGGTGTCGCCGATGATGACCGCGGCGATCCTCACCGGGCTGCGGGTGAAGAAGGAGACGATCGGCGAGATCGCCGGCGCGGCGGCGGTGATGCGCGAGTTCTCGCGCACCGTCGCCGTCGCCGACCGCAGCCACATGGTCGATATCGTCGGCACCGGCGGCGACGGCTCGCATACCTTCAACATCTCCACCTGCGCGATGTTCGTGGCCGCGGCGGCCGGCGCCAAGGTGGCCAAGCACGGCAACCGCAGCGTCTCCTCCAAGTCCGGCAGCGCCGATGCGCTGGAGGCGCTGGGCGCGGCGATCGAGCTGCAGCCCGAGCAGGTGGCACAGGCGCTGGCCGCCACCGGCATCGGCTTCATGTACGCGCCGGTGCACCACCCGGCAATGAAGGTGGTGGCGCCGGTGCGGCGCGAGATGGGCGTGCGCACCCTCTTCAACATCCTCGGCCCGCTGACCAACCCGGCCGGTGCGCCGAACATCCTGATGGGCGTGTTCCATCCCGACCTGGTCGGCATCCAGGCGCGCGTGCTGCACGAGCTGGGCGCCGAGCGCGCGCTGGTGGTGTGGGGCCGCGACGGCATGGACGAACTCTCGCTCGGCGCCGGTACCCTGGTCGGCGAACTGCGCGACGGCGAAGTGCGCGAGTACGAAGTGCATCCGGAGGATTTCGGCATCGCCATGTCGGCCAGCCGCAACCTCAGGGTGGCCGATGCCGCCGAATCGATGGCGATGCTGCTCGGCGTGCTCGACAACGTGCCCGGTCCGGCGCTGGACATCGTCGCCTTCAACGCCGGTGCGGCGCTGTACGTGGCCGGCGTGGCGGCCGATATCGGCGCCGGTATCGGCCTGGCGCGCGCGGCGATCGCCGACGGCCGCGCGCGCGCCAAGCTGGATGCATACGTGGCGTGCACGCGGCAACTGGCCGAATGCCGGGATTCGTGACTGGGGACCGGGGACTCGGCGAGCCCCGCTGCCTGAAGGAGTTCACCCGAATTTGCAGTGGCCGTCTGCTGCCCCAGCGGGCGGCTACGCTTTCCGAGTCCCGAGTCCCGGCCGTCCCAACTTGACCGATAATGCCCGGCCCCCCGGGATCCGACCCCAATGAGCGACATCCTCCGCACCATTCTCGCCCGCAAGGCCGAAGAGATCGCCGCGCGCCGCGCGCGCGTGCCGCTGGCCGAGCTGATCGCGTGCGCCGAGGCGGCGCCGCCGGTGCGCGGTTTCGCGCGTGCGCTGCAGGCCGCGATCGACGATGGCGCGCCGGCGGTGATCGCCGAGGTCAAGAAGGCCAGCCCGTCCAGGGGCGTGATCCGGCCCGACTTCCATCCGGCCGACATCGCGGTCAGCTACGAGTTCGGCGGCGCCGCCTGCCTGTCGGTGCTGACCGACGAGGACTTCTTCCAGGGCCACGACCGCTACCTGCAGCAGGCGCGCGAGGCGTGCACGCTGCCGGTGCTGCGCAAGGACTTCACCATCGACCCGTACCAGGTGTATGAGGCGCGCGTGCTCGGCGCCGACTGCATCCTGCTGATCGTCGCCGCGCTGGACGACCTGCAGCTGGCCGAACTGTCGGCGCTGGCGCTGCAACTGGGCATGGACGTGCTGGTCGAAGTGCACGACATCGACGAGCTGGAGCGCGCGATCCAGGTGCCGGTACCGCTGATCGGCATCAACAACCGCAACCTGCGCACCTTCGACGTGTCGCTGCAGACCACGCTGGAGATGCGCGAGGCGGTGCCGCGCGACCGCCTGCTGGTCACCGAGAGCGGCATCCTCGGCCCGGCCGACGTGGCCACGATGCGCGCCGCGGGCGTGCACGCGTTCCTGGTCGGGGAAACCTTCATGCGCGCCGAGGAACCCGGCGAGGCGCTGCGCCAGCTGTTCTTCGAGCCATGACCGGCGCCTATCCCGCCCCGCGCGCCGATGCGCCGCTGGTGGTGTTCGATTTCGACCACACGCTGTACGACGGCGACTCGGGCAGCCATCTGTTCGCCTGGCTGATCCGGCGCAATCCGCTGCGCCTGGCCGCCGCGCTGCTGGCCACGCCGCTACTGGGGCCGCTGGTGGCGATGCTGCCGACCCGGCGCAGCGGCATCTCCGGCTACGTGTGGATCGCCAGCTTCGGCCTGCGCCGCGCGCGCGCGTTCAACCGGGTGATCGACCAATACGTGCTGCAGCACGAGGCGCAGATCCGCCAGCGTCTGCTGCCGCACGCATTGGAGGTGTTCGCCCGGCACCGCGCCGCCGGCGACCGGGTGGTGGTCGCCACCGGCGCGCCGCCGGAGCTGGCGCGCGCCATCCTCGGCTTCGTCGCGCAGCAGGATGTGCCGGTGGTCGGCAGCCTGATCGGCCCGCGGCTGGGCGCGGTCACCGCTACCCGCCACTGCCACAACGAAGAGAAGATGCGCATGTTGCGCGAGCTGGGCTACGGCGAGATCGCCACCGCCTATTCCGACAGCACCGCCGACCTGCCGTTGCTGCAGGCGGCCGCGGTACCGGTGGTGGTCAATCCCAAGGCCTCGGCGGTGGCTCGCTTCCGTCGCGAACTGCCGTCCGGCACGCCGATCCTGAACTGGGGTTGCCGCGACCGCGCCGGCGACGCAGCGCCACAGTAACCGGCTAGGCCCACCAACGATACAGCGTGCTGCCGATCTGGTACAGGCTGATCCCGAGCACCAGCAGGCCCACCGCCACCAGCACCCAGCGTTCGCGCACGCGCTTGACCAGCACCGCCGCCAGCGGCGCGGCCAGCATGCCGCCGACCAGCAGGCCGAGCACGATCTGCAGGTGCTGGATGCCCATCGTCAGCAGGAAGGTCAGCGAGATCGACAGCGTCACCAGGAATTCGGCGGCGTTGACCGTGCCGATCGTGGTGCGCGCCTGGCCGCCGCGCGCCAGCAGGGTCGAGGTCGCCACCGGCCCCCAGCCGCCGCCGCCGCTGGCATCGAGCAGGCCGGCGACGAAGCCCAGCAGCGGCACCCGCTGCACCTGCTGCCGCGGCAGCGCGCGGCCGGCGGCGCGCAGCAGGATCAGCACCGCCAGGCCCAGCAGGTACAGATGCACGAACGGGCGGATGCGCTCGCCCGGCAGCTGGGTCAGCACGTAAGCGCCGAGGATGCCGCCGGCCATGCCCGGCAGCGCCAGGCGCAGGAACAGGCGCTTGTCGACATTGCCCAGCGCCAGGTGCGACAGGCCCGAGGCGCCGGTGGTGAAGATTTCGGCGCTGTGCACGCTGGCGCTGACCGCCGCCGGCGGCAGGCCCATGCTCAGCAGCACCGACGAGGACACCAGGCCGAAGGCCATGCCCAGCGCGCCATCGACCAGCTGCGCCGTCAGGCCGACCAGCACGAACCAGTAGAACGTCTCGCTCAGGACCATCGCGGTGGACCACCGCCGCTGGCGCGGCGTGCGGTCGCGGCCTTGCGCTCAGCGTGCGCCGTACAGCACCACGGTCTTGCCGCGGGCGTGCAGGATGCCGTCGACCTGCAGCTTCTTCAGCACGCGGCCGGCCATCTCGCGCGAGCAGCCGACCAGCCGCGCCAGCTCCTGCCGCGACACGCGCAACTGCATGCCCTGCGGGTGGCTCATCGCTTCCGGTTCCTGCGCCAGGTCGTGCAAGGTGCGCACGATGCGGTCGGTGACGTCCAGGAACGCCAGGCGGCTGGCCTTGCGCGAGGTGTCGAGCAGGCGCTTGGACAGCTGCACGCCGATCGCATACAGCACCCGCGGCGCATCGGCCGACAGCGAGCCCAGAAACAGCTGGTGCAGCCGCTCGTAGCTGATCTCGGCCAGCTCGCACGGGGTGCGGGTGCGCAGGATCACCTCGCGTTGGTCCGATTCGATGAACAGGCCCATCTCGCCGACGAACTCGCCGCTGCCGAAATAGCCCAGCACCAGCTCGCGGTCGTCATCTTCCTCGGCGATGATGCTGACCGAGCCGCTGACGACGTAGTACAGGGTGCCGGCCGGATCGCCGGGCCTGAACACGTCGGTGCGCGCCGGATAGCGGCGTCGATGGCTATGCGCCAGGAAGCGATCGATGGTGGCGGTGTCCAACGTCAGAGGACTTGGAGCGATGCGCACAGGTGTTGCAGTGGAGGTGTTTCCGGGACTCATGGCGGCTTCGCTACTGCGTAATCCCCGGAGCTTAACGGGACGCGTTGTCTGCGGCAAACGAGCGCCAGTCCCCACGTTTCGCTACGGGCGCGTTTGGCCCATAATTGCTGCCCTTTCTACCCCATCCATCTTTTTGAGGATTCACGCCGTGGTCAAGCCGTTGCCTCGCCTGAGGCTGCAAGGTTTCAACAACCTCACCAAGGCGTTGAGCTTCAACATCTACGACGTCTGCTACGCGGTTTCCGAAGAGGAGCGCCAGCGCTACATCGAGTACATCGACGAGCAGTACGACGCCGACCGACTGACCGAGATCCTCACCGATGTGGCCGAGATCATCGGCGCCAACATCCTCAACATCGCGCGCCAGGACTACGATCCGCAGGGCGCCTCGGTGACCATCCTGATCTCCGAAGAGCCGGTGATCGACAAGAAGCTGGCCGGCAGGGAGATCATCTCCGACGCGGTGGTCGCGCACATGGACAAGAGCCACATCACCGTCCATACCTACCCGGAAACCCACCCGCAGCACGGCATCGCGACCTTCCGCGCCGACATCGACGTCGCCACCTGCGGGGTGATCTCGCCGCTGAAGGCGCTCAACTACCTGATCGAGCGGCTGGAATCGGACATCGTGATCATGGATTACCGCATCCGCGGCTTCACCCGCGACGTGAAGGGCAAGAAGCACTACATCGACCACAAGATCAATTCGATCCAGAACTTCCTGGCCAAGAACATCAAGGCGCGCTACGAGATGTTCGACGTCAACGTCTATCAGGAGAACATCTTCCACACCAAGATGCACCTGAAGGACTTCGACCTGGACCAATACCTGTTCGAGGAAAAGGCCAAGAACCTCTCGTTCAAGGAGCGCATGCGCATCGAAGCGCTGCTCAAGCGCGAGATCGAGGAGCTGTTCCACGGTCGCAATCTGGCCGAGTAGCGCGTCACATTCGGCGGGACGGCCCGCCCCGCGGCGTTTGCGCTGCGCCCCCTGCCGACGGCGGCCCGATGTGTAGACATCGGGCCGTTTTTGTTTTTATTTGTCTACGGAGACAGACAATGCCATGGACCTATCTGCTGCTCGCCGGCCTGTTCGAAATCGGCTTCGCGCTCGGCCTCAAATACAGCGAAGGCTTCACCCGTGCGTGGCCGACGTTGGGCACGCTGGCCGGTGCCGGCATCAGCCTGTGGCTGCTGACCCAGGCGCTGAAGCACATCCCGCTGGGGACGGCGTATGCGATCTGGACCGGGATCGGTGCGTTGGGCACGGCCGCGCTGGGCATCGCGCTGTTCGGCGACAGCGCCTCACCAGCGCGGCTGGCCTGCATCGGCCTGATCGTGGCCGGGGTGATCGGCTTGAAGCTGGTCCAGCCCTGAGCGCTGCGGGGGCGATGGGTGAGAAGTCGCCGGATGCCATAGCGAGGCGTTCGCCGCGGCTACGCCAGCTCCGCGGTTTTTGCCCGAACGCTCAGGCCACGGCAGGACGGCGTGCGCCGAGCACGCGTCCGATCAGCAGCTGGTGCGCGGCCGCGGCCAGCAGCGCGGCGATCGACAGCGCGATCGCCAGACGGGTCAGCACGCTGCCGAGGTTGCCGGCGTGCTGCAACTGGTCGAGGCGGCCGAAGCGCGACGGGTCGGTGTTGGCGTAGGCGATCTCCACCGTGGCGCCATCGAGCAGCAGCGGCGCGGCCTCGGCGCCGCTGGCCTCGAACGCGCCGCGGTGCAGCCGGCCCTTGCTCTCGAACGCATAGTGGAAACGGTAATGCATCAGCGGTTCGGCATGCACGCCGAAGCCGCCGTCGGCGATCACCGGCACCGTGGCCACCGAGTGGTCGGACAGGATCGCGCTGGCATGGCGGTAGTCGCCGAGCAGGTGGTACAGCAACGCGCCGCCACCGAACGCGAACAGGCTGGCGAACAGCAGGCGCGAGAGCCAGCGGGTCCGTGGCGAGGGGATGTGGATGGAGCGTGCGGGCATGTCGGTCGGAAAGGCGGGCGCAAGCAGCATGGCTCGGCGCAGTGGTGCATCGGATACAGGCGGTGCCGGGATGAAACCGCCGGTCGCTGGAACAGGGTGGGCCGACGTGGAAACAGTCAGCTTTCGTTCATATTAACCCGAATGCACCGGCAATGCCAGTGCGCTCGCCCGCGGCACACGCGCCGCGCTGCGCTCACAGCCGATAGGCGACCGCTTTCATCAGCCGCGAGGCTGCGGCCATCAGGCGCGGGATCGGCGCCGGCAGGCGCCGCGCGCCGGCCTGTTCGGCGTGTTCGGCATGGCGCGCCTCGTCGGCCTTCATCACCTTCAATACGTCGCGGCTGCGCAGGTCGGCCGGCGGCAGCGTCTGCAGGTGCTCGTCCAGGTGCGCCTCGACCTGGCGTTCGGTCTCCACCACGAAGCCGAGGTTCCAGCCGTCGCCGCGCAGCCCGGCCAGGGTGCCGAGCGCATAGCTGCCGGCGTACCAGAGCGGATTGAACAGGCTCGGGCGGCTGTCCAGTTCGCGCAGCCGCGCCGCGCACCAGGCCAGATGGTCGGTCTCTTCCTGCGCCGCCTGCAGCAGGTGCGCGCGGGTCGCCGGATCGCGCGCGACCGCGGCCTGGCCGAAATACAGGCCCTGCGCGCAGACCTCGCCGACATGGTTGATGCGCATCAGCCCGGCGGCGTGGCGGCGTTCGTCCGGCGCCAGCACCACGTCGGCGGTGGTCGCGGCCGGATAGGGGCGCTGTGCCGGCGGATTGCCGAACACCGTCTCCAGGGCGCGCTGGGCTTCGACCAGGGCGCGGTCGAGCCGGGTATGCAGGCGGGGAGCCGTCATCGAGGGGGGAGCCGTCATCGAGTGGCCTGGGCGGTGGGGGATTCGATTTTCGCCCCGGGCCGCCGTGATGCCAAGCGCCGGCCGGCGGTGGCGTCCCGCGCACGGGCGGACTTGCATGCGCCGCCGGTGGCGCGTAGAATTTCGCCTCTTGCGTTTTTGCAAGTCACAACGCGTGGCAAAGTTCAGGCAGCGTGCTGCCGGAATCCGCCCGACCAACCGAGTCTTCTTTAGAATGAGCACCTTCACCGCTAAGTCCGAGACCGTCCAGCGCGACTGGTATCTCGTCGACGCCGCCGGCAAAACGCTGGGCCGGCTTTCCACCGAACTGGCCCGCCGTCTGCGCGGCAAGCACAAGCCGGTCTATACCCCGCACGTCGATACCGGCGATTACCTGGTGGTGATCAACGCCGAGAAGATCACGGTCACCGGCAACAAGCTCAACGACAAGAAGTACCACCGCTTCACCGGCTACATCGGCAACCTGAAGACCGAGACCTTGGCGCAGGCGCTGGAGCGTCATCCCGAGCGCGTCATCGAGATCGCGGTCAAGGGCATGCTGCCGAAGGGTCCGCTGGGTCGCGCCATGTACCGCAAGCTCAAGGTCTACAAGGGCTCCGAGCATCCGCATACCGCCCAGCAGCCGCAAGTTCTGGATATCTAATCATGGCGATCACGCAAAACTACGGCACCGGCCGCCGCAAGTCCTCCACCGCCCGCGTGTTCCTGCGCAAGGGCACCGGCAACATCACCGTCAACAACCGTCCGCTGGACGAGTTCTTCGGCCGTGAGACCGCGCGCATGATCGTGCGCCAGCCGCTGGAGCTGACCAAGAACACCGAGAGCTTCGACATCTTCGTCACCGCCGCTGGCGGCGGCACCACCGGTCAGGCCGGTGCGATCCGTCTGGGCATCGCCCGCGCGCTGGTCGAATACGACGAAACCCTGAAGTCCGAGCTGCGCAAGGCCGGCTTCATGACCCGCGACGCCCGCGAAGTCGAGCGCAAGAAGGTCGGTCTGCACAAGGCCCGCCGCGCCACCCAGTTCTCCAAGCGCTGATCCACCGCGCCTGGCGAGGGATCCTTCGGGATCCCCCAGGGAAGAACGCAAAAGCCCGGCCCCGGCCGGGCTTTTGTCGTTTTGGGGCAAGGGTTCTTCGCGCCTTGGCGGCAGCTTTGGATCGGACGCGTTCGATTGCTGCCGCCCAAGGCGATGCGTCATTCAACGTTATCGGCAATCGAGCGCGGTCTGCCCGCGGGGCGAGACTTTACGTCCAACCTGCATCAAGTATCTGGTGAAAAGCCCCCTTGGAGTCCAAGGGCGCGCGCCGACAGGCGCGGGGATGTGGGAGCGGAAGGGCTGGGGCCCGCAGCTTGCGCAGCAAGGTGCGGGGCGTAGGCGCTTTGCGCCTACGCAAACCCCGCGCCAAACAAAAAAGCAAAGGCCGATCTTTTGATCGGCCTTTGCTTTTTATTTGGCTGCCCCGGATGGATTCGAACCACCGAATGCCTGAGTCAGAGTCAGGTGCCTTACCGCTTGGCGACGGGGCAATGTCGCAGATTGCAATTATTGCACGCCTGCTGCGTGGACACCATGGTGGCTATGGGTGGACTCGAACCACCGACCCCAGCATTATGAGTGCTGTGCTCTAACCGGCTGAGCTACATAGCCTTGGTGAACCGCCAATTCTTATAGCAAATTGGACGGCTGTCAACGGATTTTTGCCGTGCTTGTGGGCCAGCCGCAGCCATGGCAGAGTCGGAGCCAGTAGATTCTTTCAGGAGTCCGCATCGTGATCGATCCGGACGGTTATCGACCGAACGTGGGCATCGTGTTGATGCGGCCGGATGGTCAGGTGTTCTGGGCACGGCGCGTGCGCCGGGACGGCTGGCAGTTCCCGCAAGGCGGCATGAATACCGACGAGACCCCGGTCGAGGCCATGTACCGCGAGTTGCGTGAAGAGACCGGGCTGTTGCCCGAGCACGTCGAAGTGCTCGGCGCGACGCCAGGCTGGCTGCGCTACCGGCTGCCCAGCCGCGCCATCCGCCGCAACGAACGCCAGGTATGCATCGGCCAGAAGCAGGTCTGGTTCCTGCTGCAGATGCGCTGCGACGAGAGCCAGCTGAACCTGGAGCTGACCGAGACCCCGGAGTTCGATCATTGGCGCTGGGTCGATTTCTGGTACCCGGTGGAGCACGTAGTGCTGTTCAAGCGCGGCGTCTACGCGCGTGCGCTGCGCCATCTGGCGCCGTTGGCGCAGAGCATCGCCGGGCCGGGGATCCGCGCCATGCCGACCCTGGCGCAGGAGGCGTGGATGCCCGGCAGCAACGCCGGCCACGAGCGTCCGCGCAAGCGTGCGTGCAAGCGCGGTGGGCCTTGGGTCGCCCGTATTAATAACGATTAACGGGCGGAATTGACAACCATTCTCACTTTGGTTTGAATGGCGGCAGGCGCAGTCCGCGCCGTTCGCCGCCAACGCCATCGTGTACGTCTGCATCTGCAATGGGGTCACCGATCATCAGATCCGCGAAGCCGCCGCCGCCGGTTGCCGCACCGTGTCCGAGCTGACCATGCGCACCGGTTGCGGTGCCACTTGCGGCTCCTGCCTGGACATGGCCGGCGACCTGCTGCAACGCGCGCTGCTGCGCGAGCTGCCGCTGCCCGTGCTGGGCGGCCTGGCCCGCGCCGCCTGACGCGGCACGATCGCGCCGCGTGGATGCGCAGCGCGATGATCACGATTCGCGTTTCTTCATCGCTGCGGCCGATTCGCTAGAGTCTGCGCTTTCCAAGACTAGCGAGCGGTGCGATGAAGGGCGACAGCAAGGTCATCGAGTTCCTCAACAAGGTCCTCTACAACGAGCTGACCGCGATCAACCAGTATTTCCTGCACGCCAAGATGCTGAAGAACTGGGGGCTGAAGGAACTGGCCGAACACGAGTACAAGGAATCGATCGACGAGATGAAGCACGCCGACACGCTGGCGGACCGCATCCTGTTCCTCGAGGGGCTGCCCAACTTCCAGGCGCTGGGCAAGCTGCGCATCGGCGAGAACCCGAAGGAAATCCTCGAGTGCGACCTGGCCCTGGAACAGGACGGCACCGCCACCTTGCGCGAAGGCATCGCCTACGCCGAGTCGATCCAGGACTACGTCAGCCGCCAGCTGCTGGCCGACATCCTGGAGTCGGAGGAAGAGCACATCGACTGGCTGGAAACCCAGCTGGATCTGATCGGCCGCATCGGCGAGCCGAACTACCTGCTGACCAAGCTCGAGGACTGAGCGGCGGCTTTTTGCGGGCGCTTGCCGGCAGGCGCTGCGCATTGCCGCCAGGTCGTGCCGTGGTCCGCACCCAGGCGGCTTTTGGCTGCCTCGTCCGGCGCCCGGCAACCGAGTACGGCTTGCCATCGCTGCGGACATTGTCGATCCGGATCCTGTCACTTGCCGGATCTGTCACTTGTGGGAGCGACTTCAGTCGCGACGGGCGTCACCGGTAAGGCCCGTCGCGACTGAAGTCGCTCCACACCACACCATCCGGATCCCAGATGATCTAGGCTGCGTCGCGATCGGTCTCCGAGGACGTCCCATGACGCTAGCTCTCGACATCCGCAAGCAGTTCCGCGAACTGGCCGCGCACACCGACGGCATCGATACCGCGGTGTACGCGCGGTACGCCAAGGATCCGCTCGAGCCGATCATCGGCCTGGGCCGGCGCAATGCGCGGCTGTGCTTCTTCGGCCGCGATCCGGGACGCACCGAAGTCGAATACGGCGAACCGTTCGTTGGCAGCGGCGGGCAGCTCGTGCGCAAGGCGCTGTACCGGCATCTGCACGGCGGCCAACCGATGCCTGATTTCGCGGCCTCGCTCGCGGTCGGCCGCGATGTCTTCTGGATCAACACCGTGCCGTACAAGCCGCGTGGCAACAAGGCCTGGTCGATGCCGGTGAAGCGGCGCTTCCATCCATTGATGCGGCGCCTACTGATCGAGCAATGGCGCGGCCGCGCCATCGTCACCCTCGGCCGCGAAGCCTTCCTGTGGTTCGGCATCGACCAGCCCAGGGACGTGCGCGCGCAGCTGGATGCGTTCTGGGCCGACGACGCGCGTTTCAGCGCACACACCGAAGTCAGCCTGCACACCGGGAGCGGCGCGGCGCGACGCTTCACTCTGTCTCCGCTGCCGCATCCCTCGCCGCTCAACCAGACCTGGTTCAAGCGCTTCCCGGCACTGCTCGACGCGCGCCTGCGGCAACTGTCGGTGTGAGTGCGTTGGCCGGGGCCGGCTGGCGTCGCGGACCACGGCGGAAATCACGATGCGTTGACCTGGGCTTCACAAAAGAGAACAATTCGCATTAGCCAGCGCGCGACTCCGCATCGACGGAGCCGTTTTCCCGCATCCGGGACATCCAGCGGTCAGCCAACCACCCTTCCCCACCGCTTTTGCTGATCGCGGGCGGCACGCTGTTGCCCGCCGAAAGGATGCCACCGATGCGTTTCCCCTCCGTGTCCGCCGCGCACGTCTCCTCCTGCCGATTCCCTCGTCGCGTGCGCCTGGCCGCGTTCGCCACCGCACTGCTGCTGGCCCGCAATGCCTACGCCGAAGACGCCGCCACCGATCAGGCCACCGAACTGGACACGGTCAGCGTCACCGCGGCACGCGTGCATGCCAACGCCGGCGCGCTGGGCGAACGCAGCGTGCGCGACACGCCGTTCGCGATCCAGGTGCTTGACCGCGAGGACCTCGACAAGCGCCAGGTGGTGTCGCTGGGCGATGCGTTCTTCAACGACCCGTCGGTGGTCACCCAGGTCGGCGCCTATTCCAGCGGCTGGAGCTCGCCGATCATCAACCGCGGGCTCGGCCTGAGCTACGACAGCTATCGCGTCAACGGCCTGCAGGTCTCGTCCTGGGGCAGCGAATGGCCGCTGGAAGTGATGGAGCAGGTGGAATTGCTGAAGGGCCCGGCTGGTTTCCTGTACGGCTTCGGCCAGCCCGGCGGCCTGGTCAACTACACGACCAAGAAGCCGACCGATACGACCACGCTGTCGGCCAGGCTCGGCTGGCGCTCGGATGCGGTCGCCAGCGCCCAGCTCGACGCGGGCGGGCGCTTCGGCAACCAGGACATGTTCGGCTACCGCCTCAACGCCTTCCGCGAGAAAGGCGAGACGTACAACGGTGGCGAGGTGGATCGCAAGGTCGTCTCGGCCGCGCTGGACGCGCGCCTGAGCGATCGCCTCACCTGGACCGCCGACCTGGTCCATCAGAGCCGCAAGCTGTCCGAGGAAGCGCCGCAGTACTACTTCATCGGCCTGAGTGCGGTGCCGCGCGCGATCGGCGGCGATGCCGACCGTTCGGTGAACGGTTCGTACTACGACACCCGCTCCACGCTGCTGTCGACCGGCCTGGAATGGCGTTTCGCCGACGGCTGGAAGGCCAGCCTGAACTACGGCGTCACCACCTCCTGGAACGACGTCAACAAGATCTTCGCCTACATCGACGACGCCAACGGCGACTACGACGTCAACGCCTACGCGCTGGGCGGCAAGAGCGAATGGAAGCTGCTGCAGCTGATGCTGCAGGGCAGCTTCGCCACCGGCCCGCTGACTCACCAGTTGGTGGCCGGCGCCTCGCGCCAGGACGCCACCGGCTGGGACCGTCCCTACGTGTGGCAGACCATCGGCCGCGGCAATCTCTACGACTGGCAGGGCATGACCCACTACAGCAGCGCCTCGCGGGTGATGACCCGCAGCAGCGAGACGCTGCAGAAGGCGCTGTTCGTCAGCGATACCGTCGGGTTCGCGCCGGGCTGGTCGCTGCTGGCCGGCTGGCGCTACAACGACTACGCGCAGCGCGGTGCGTATCACACCTATCCGGTCACCCCGACCTATGCGTTGATGTACAAGCCGGCCGATGCCGTCACCCTGTATGCCAGCTACATCGAGTCGCTGGAAGCCGGCGGCCGCGTCGGCGACGACTACATCAACGCCGGCCAGGTGCTCGACCCCACCATCAGCAAGCAGTACGAGATCGGCGCCAAGATCGCCTATTCGCGCTGGAACGCCAACGCGGCCGCGTTCCGGCTGGAGCGCGGCGCCAGCATCGACCGCGTCACCGCCACCGGCAAGTATCTGGAGCAGGACGGCATCACCCTGTACGAGGGCATCGAACTGAGCGGCGACTACCGCCTCAGCGAGCAGCTGAGCATCGGCGGCGGCGCCACCTGGCTGGATCCGCGCTACGACAAGCTGTCGCCGGGCAACGCGGCCGACCAGGGCCACCGGGTCAGCTTCGCGGCGCGCTGGCAAGGCGTGGTGCACGTGGACTACGCCTTCCCCGCCATCGACGGACTCAGCGTCTACGCCGCGCTGCGCTACTTCGGCGACGTCTGGTACGACACCGCCAACACACTGAAGCTGCCGGACTACACCCTGGCCAATCTGGGCGCCGGCTATCGCATGCAGCTGCGCGGGCATCCGGTCACCTGGCGCGCCAGCATCGACAACCTCACCGACCGCAAGTACTGGATCACCAACAGCGTCGGGGCCCCGCGCACCTACGCGCTCAGCGTGCAGTTCGAGCTGTGAACCGCGCGGCGGGCTGTGCAGGTCCACCGCGCTTTCGTCCACCCCGCCGCAGCGGCAAGGCACGACGCTCTTTTCTCTCGATCAACGGACGCCCTCATGCCTGCTACCCGACGCCAACGCCCCTCGCTGCTGCCGCTCGCGCTGGCGGCCACGCTGTGCGCTCCCGCGCATGCCGCCGAACCCGCAGCCGCAGCCGCCGAGCGCAAGACCACCGACCTGGACGCGATCCGGGTCAGCGCCGAACGCGTCGACGTGCCGGCCGGCGCCCTCGGCGAACGGCCCGCGCGCGACACGCCGTTCTCGATCACCCGCATCGATGCCGAGGATCTCCAGGCGCGCCAGGTGAACTCGCTGGCGCAGATGTTCATGACCGATCCGTCGGTCTCCGGCAACGTCGGCGCCTACAACAGCAGCTGGTACACCACCATCCAGGTGCGCGGCCTGCCGGTGAGCTACAGCAACGGCTACAAGCTCAACGGCATGCCGCTGTACACTATGGCGCCGAATGGCCGACGGAAACCCTGCAACAGGTGCAACTGCTCAAGGGTGCCAGCGGCTTCATGTACGGCTTCGGCGCGCCCGGCGGGATCATCAACTACGTCACCAAGAAGCCCACCGACGCGCCGCTGCTGGACCTGAGCGTCGGCTACCGCGACGGCGGTGTGTACAGCGCACAGGTCGACAACGGCCGCCGCTTCGGCGAGGACGACCGCTTCGGCTACCGGCTCAACGTGCTGCGCGAACAGGGCGACACCTACAACGACACCCATGTCGAACGCACGCTGGCCTCGCTGGGGCTGGACGCGCGCCTGACCGACGACCTCACCTGGAGCGCCGACCTGCTCTACCAGGACCGCAAACTGGAGAATGAAGCGCCGACCGTCACCTTCTACAGCTACGCCGACAGCGCACTGCCCAAGCGTGTCGATCCGCGCCGCGACCGCTCCATCCACGACACCTTCTTCAACACCGAGATGCAGTCGGCGATGAGCGGCCTGCGCTGGCGGATCGACGACGCCTGGAACGCGCGCCTGGACCTGAGCTACAGCAAGTTCCGCAGCGCGATCAACAAGATCTGGGACTACGTGCTCGACCGCGAGGGCGACACCAGCACCTATATCTACGACCTGGGCAACCTCGCCGAGAACTACCTGGCGCAGGGCCTGCTCGAAGGCCGCTTCAGCACCGGCCCGATCGACCATCAACTGGTCGCCGGCCTGAGCTGGCAACAGGCCGACAGCGGCTGGGCCAAGCAGAACCTCTGGTACCAGCTGGGCAGCTCCAACCTGTACGAGGACAGCGACCTCAGCTACCACAGCACCCATTCGCGCGACACCTACCGCAGCGACCGGGTCGAGCAGAACGCGTTGTTCGCCAGCGATACGCTCCGCGCCGGCGCGCACTGGTCGCTGCTGCTGGGCCTGCGCCATACCCGCTACGAACAGAACAGCTGGGACGTGGACGGCGCGCATACCGCCCGCTACCAGAAATCGGTCGATACCCCGACCGTGGCGCTGATGTTCAAGCCGCGCGTGGACCAGACCCTGTACGCGAGCTACGTGGAATCGCTGGAGCAGGGCAGTACCGTCGGCCAGCTCTACGAGAACCGCAATACGCTGCTGCCGCCGCTGCAGAGCAAGCAGTACGAGCTGGGCTACAAGCTGGAGCGCGCGGGCTGGGCGCTGGATGCCGCCTGGTTCCGCATCGAGCGCGGTGCCGAGTACGGCAACGCCGCCAACTACTACGTGCAGGACGGCGAGGTGCGCTACCAGGGCGTGGACGTCAGCGCCAGCGCGCAGGCCACGCCGAATTGGCGCATCGGCGCCGGCGCGACCTGGCTCGACGCCGAATACCTGCGCAGCGAGGCCGCCGCGATGGGCAGGACCCCGGCCGGAGTGGCCAAATTCCAGGCCACGCTCAACACGGTCTACATCTTCGACGCAATCCCCGGGTTGAGCGTGCACGCGGCGGCCAAGCACTATGGTTCGCAGCCCTACGGCACCTCGATGTGGAACGACCTGTACGACCTCACGCTGCCGTCCTTCACCCTGCTCGATGCCGGCATCGGCTATCGCATGCGCTTGGCCGCCACGCCGGTGACGCTGCGCGCGGAGATCACCAACCTCACCGACCGCCGCTACTGGAGCAACGACGGCAACGGCTACGGCCAGCCGCGCACCTGGGCGTTGAGCGCGACGTTCGAACTGTGAGTTCCGCGCCGCCAGCCGGGCCATTCCCGCCGGCGCGGTCGGCGCGCAGCTCAGGCCTCTCTTCCTTCCCTTCGACCTCGGCCACCCCCATGCGCCTTCGCTCCTTGCGTCCTGCCCGATTGCGGCCCATAGCGGGCGCCGCGCGCCCCGTTTGCGGCCATGTCGCCGTCGCCGATCGCGGCATGGCGGGCGGCTGGCCGTTCGCGCTGATCCTGTTGTTGCCGATCGCGGCGCAGGCCGCGGTGCGGGCCCAGGACGCCACTGGACAAGCCGCCGAACAAGCCACCGAGCTGGACGCGGTGCAGGTGCATGCCGAACCCAAGCGCAACCTCACCCGCGCGCTCGGCGAGCGCACGCTGCTGGACACGCCGTTCTCCATCGCCAACGCCGACAGTGCGCTGCTGGAAGAGCGGCAGGTCGCCGGACTCGGGCAGGCCTTCTTCGGCACCGCCTCGATCTCGCCGGTGGGCAACAGCTACGGCATGTGGGCCTCGCTGCTGGAGGTGCGCGGGCTGGCGCTGGACTGGTCCAACAGCTACAAGATCAACGGCATGCCGTTCTACGCGTTCGGCGTGGAGCAGCCGCTGGAGGCGTTCGAACAAGTGCAGTTGCTCAAGGGCGCGAGCGGCTTCATGTACGGCTTCGGCGCGCCCGGCGGCATCGTCAACTACGTGACCAAGCAGCCGACCGACACGCGCCTGCTGAGTGTGGACATGGGCTATCGCTCCGACAGCTTGTTCAGCGCGCATGTCGATGCCGGCGGCCGCTTCGGCGACGGCGACCGCTTCGGCTACCGGCTCAACGCCTCCAGCGAGCGGGGCGACACCTACTTCGGCTCGCGCCTGGATCGCCAGGCGCTGGCCGGCGCGTTCGCTGCCAGGCTCAGCGAGACCCTGACCCTGAGCGCCGAACTGATCTACCAGCGGCGCTACATCCAGCGCCCGATGCCGTACATCGCGGTCAGTTATCTGCGCGGCGCGAAGCTGTTGCGGGGGGCGATCGATGGCGACACCGGGCTGGCCGCCGACGCCGCGTTCGGCAACACCCGCTCCGCCTATGCCGCCAGCGGCCTGCGGTGGCAGTTCGCGCCGGATTGGCAATTGCGCGTGGACTACAGCGCGCTGCGCACCGGCCAGCGCTTCAACCAGGAATACTTCTACCTCAGCGACCAGGACGGCGACTACGTCGACAACACCTTCACCGGGCACAACCTCAATCGCTTCGACGTGGTCCAGGCGCTGCTGCAAGGCCGCTTCGCGACCGGATCCTGGGAACACCAACTGGTCGCCGGCCTCTCCTGGCAGCAGCAACAGGTGTGGGCGGCGCGTTCCAGCAACTGGATCGCGAGCGGCACCGGCAACCTGTACCGGCCGCAGCGCCTGCAATGGACGCCGGCGGACAGCGACGGCGTGTATCGCAGCAGCGATTACCTGCAGCGGGCGGCGTTCGTCAGCGACACCATCGCGTTCACCCCGCGCTGGTCGGTGCTGCTGGGCCTGCGCTACACCGACTACCTGCAACGCAGTTTCGACAGCGACGGCACGCGCAGCTCGCGCTATGCGCAGTCGTCGGCCACGCCGACCGCGGCGCTGCTGTTCAAGCCGCGCGCCGATAGCACGCTGTACGCCAGCTACGTCGAGTCGCTGGAGCAGGGCAACGTGGTCGGCAGCAACTACGCCAACCACGATGCGGTGCTGCCGCCGCTGAAGAGCAAGCAGCTCGAGCTCGGCGGCAAGATCGAGCGCGACGCCTGGTCCGCCGCTGCCGCCGCGTTCCGCGTGCAGCGTGGCGCCACCTACGTCACCGCCGACAACACGTTCGTGCAGGATGGCGAGATCCGCTACCGGGGCCTGGAGCTGGAGGGGCAGCTGCATCCGACCGAGGGCTGGACCGTCGCCGCCAGCGCGCTGCTGATGGATGCCGACTACGCGCGCAGTTCCGCCGCGCTGGCCGGCAAGCGCCCGGGCGGCTTCGCGCGCAGGGCCGCCACGCTGTCGCTGGAACATACGCTGGCGCGGCTGCCGGCGCTGTCGCTGCATGTCGACCTGCGCGCCACCGGTCCCAAGCGCCTGCTGCCGGGCAGCCCGCTGGTCGCGCCCGGCTACCTGCTCAGCAACCTCGGCGCCAGCTACCGCACCAGCTGGAGGCTGCACCCGCTGACCCTGCGCGCGGAAATCGACAACCTCTTCGACCGCCGCTACTGGATGGGCAGCAGCTACACGATCCAGCCCGGCGCCTCGCGCACGCTGGCGCTCAACGCCAAGCTGGATTTCTGAGCGGCGTCCGCGCAGCGCGGGGGCCGGCCTGTCCGGCGCGGCCGCGGCGCCGGCGCGCGGCGACCGCAACGGCGATAATGGCGGCCATCGTTACGCTATCGTGTCGCCGTGCCGAAATCCTCGATCGAATCGCGCCTCAGCCGCCTGTGGGCCCATGAAAAGGCCAGCTACGGGCTGCGCGTGTGCATCGCCCTGGGCGTGGCGATGGGCGTGTGCTGGCAGCAGCAGCAACTGACCGCGCTGCCGGCGATCTTCCTCGGCGCCATCGCCAGCGCCATCGCCGAGACCGACGACAACTGGCTGGGCCGGATCAAGTCGGTGCTGCTGGCGCTGCTGTGCTTCGCCGCCGCCGCCGCCGCGGTGGTGCTGCTGTTCCCGTATCCGCTGGCGTTCGCCGTCGGCATGGCGCTGTCCACCTTCGCCCTGACCCTGCTCGGCGCGCTCGGCGAACGCTACGCCTCCATCGCCCAGGCCACGGTGGCGCTGGCGATCTACGCGATGATCGGCATCGACCATGGCGGCCGCGCCGGCTACGTCGGCGGCAGCGCCTGGCACGGTGTCGCGCTGTTGATGCTCGGCGCGGCCTGGTACGGGCTGCTGTCGATCCTGTGGACCCTGCTGTTCGCCAACCGCCCGGTGCGCGAACGGCTGTCGCGGCTGTTCTTCGAACTCGGCCGCTACCTGCGGCTGAAGGCCGCGCTGTTCGAACCGGTGCGGCAGAGCGACCTGCATGCGCGGCGGCTGGCGCTGGCCGAGCAGAACGCGCAGGTGGTGGCGGCGCTGAACGCGGCCAAGACCGCGATCATGAGCCGCTTCGGCCGCTCCGGCCGGCCCGGCGTGCAGTCCGGCCTGTACTTCCGGCTGTACTACATGGCGCAGGATTTCCACGAACGCGCCAGCTCCTCGCACTATCCCTACGAAGCGCTGACCGACGCGTTCTTCCACAGCGACGTGCTGTACCGCTGCCAGCGCCTGCTGGCGCTGCAGGGCAAGGCCTGCGCGGCGCTGGGCGAGGCGATCCGGCTGCGCCATCCGTTCGAATACGGCGAACAGACCCAGCTGGCCACCACCGACCTGCGCCAGTCGCTGGATTTCCTGCACGCGCAGGCCGATCCGCGCCAGGCGCGGCTGCTCGGCTCGCTGGAACTGCTGGTCACCAACCTGCAGAGCATCGAGCGGCGGCTGTCCGAATCTGCGCAGTCCGACACCACCAGCGACACCCTCGACACCCGCCTGCGCGACTCCTCGCCGCACACCTTGCGCGAGATGCTGGTGCGCGTCGGCCAGCAGCTCACCCCGGGCTCGGTGCTGTTCCGGCACGGGCTGCGCATGGCGATCGCGCTGGTGGTCGGCTACGCCATCATGCAGTCGATCCACGCCAGCAACGGCTACTGGATCCTGCTCACCACCGCCTTCGTGTGCCGGCCCAACTACGGCGCCACCCGGCTGCGCCTGGCGCAGCGCATCGCCGGCACGCTGATCGGCCTGATCGCGACCTGGGCGCTGATGCAGCTGTTCCCCGGCACCGAGTTGCAGCTGCTGTTCGCGCTGTTCGGCGCGCTGCTGTTCTTCGTCACCCGCACCGACCGCTACATGCTGGCCACCGCCGCGATCACGGTGATGGCGCTGTTCTGCTTCAACCTGCTCGGCGACGGCTTCGTGCTGATCTGGCCGCGCCTGGTGGATACCCTGATCGGCTGCGCGATCGCCGCGGCGGCCTCGTTCCTGATCCTGCCCGACTGGCAGGGCCGGCGCCTCAACCAGGTGATGGCGACGGTGCTGGCCAGCTGCGCGCGCTACCTGGCGCAGGTGCTGGAGCAGTACCGCAGCGGCATGCGCGACGACCTGCCGTACCGCATCGCCCGGCGCGACATGCACAACGCCGACGCGGCGCTGTCGGTGGCGCTGTCCAATATGCTGCGCGAGCCTGGCCGCTACCGCCGCAACCTGGATGCGGGCTTCCGTTTCCTGGCGCTGTCCAACACCTTGCTCGGCTACCTGTCGGCGCTGGGCGCGCACCGCGCCGCGCTGGCCGGCGAGGCCGATCCGGCCATCGACCGCGCCGGCGGCTACCTGCAGGACACCCTGGGCGCGATCGCCGATGCCCTGGCGCAGCGCCAGGCGCTACCGCCGGCCGACGAAACGGCCGAGGTGGCCATGGTCGATGCGCTGGAACAGGAGCACGGCGTGGACGAGGCCAAGCGGCGGCTGGTGCGCAACCAGTTGGCGCTGACCCTGCGCCTGCTGCCCAAGCTGCGCGCCGCCGCGCATGCGGTCACCGCTCCGGCATCGACGCCAGCGCCGTCGGCTGCCGTGCCGGCCGCACGCTGAGACCCATCCACAGCAGCGCGGCCAGCGCCAGCGCCGCGCCGCCGGCCACCACCCCGTGCCAGCCGGCGTAGGCATAGGCGGCGGTGCCGAGACTGGAACCGATCGCGCCGCCGATGAAGTAGCAGGTGATGTAGGCGGAGGTGATGCGGTTGCGCGCCGTCGGATCCAGTTGGTAGATCACGTGCTGGTTGCCGATGTGCACGCCCTGCACCGCCACGTCCAGCAGCAGCACCCCGGCGATCAGCAGCCACAGCGAATGCGGCGCGGCGGCCAGCAGCAGCCACGCCAGCAGCAGCATGGCCAGCCCGCCCCAGCCCACCCAGTGCCCCGCGCCGCGGTCGGACAGCTTGCCCGACAGGTTGGCGGCGAACGCGCCGGCGGCGCCGATCAGGCCGAACAGGCCGATCGTGGCGGTGCCGTAGCGGTAGTCGGGACCGGACAGCAGAAACGCCAGCGTGGTCCAGAACATGCTGAAGCCGGCGAAGATCAGCCCGCCCAGGATCGCCCGCGAACGCAGCAGCGGTTCGTCGCGCAGCAGCGCCAGCACCGAACCGATCAGCTGCGGATACGACAACTGCGGATTGCCCGGATGCCGCGGCAGCGCGCGCCACAGCAGCGCCGCCACCAGCAGGATCAGCACGGCCGCCACCCAGTACACGGTATGCCAGCCGCCGGCGCCGGCCAGCAGCCCGGACACGGTGCGTGCCAGCAGGATGCCGAGCAGCAGCCCGCTCATCACCGTGCCGATGACCCGCCCGCGCTCGTGCGGCGCGGCCAGGGTGGCGGCGAACGGCACCAGGATCTGCGCGGCCACCGAACTGAGCCCGGTGACCAGGGTGCCGAGCAGCAGCAGCGCGAAACTGGTCGAAGCCGCGCTGATCAGCAGGCCCACCGCACTGAGCGCGTACAGCCCGACGATCAGGCTGCGGCGCTCGACGCGGTCGCCCAGCGGCACCAGCACCAGCAGGCCGGCGGCATAGGCCAGCTGCGCGGTGGTGACCACCGCGCCGGCGCTGCGCACGTCGATCGCGAAGGTCTGCGCCAGCACCTCCAGCAACGGCTGCGCGTAGTAGTTGCTGGCCACCGCCAGCCCGGTGGCCGCGGCCATCAGCAGCACCAGGCCGCGATGCAGCGGCGGATGCGAGGAGGGTTGCATGGGGGGAATCCAGGGCGGAGCGAAAGGAAGAGCGGCAGTCTGGGGCGGCGCCATCGATCTTTCCAATGTATTGTTTTCACCCGACCCATCTTCTTTCGAGATGCCATGCTGACCCTGCGCCAGCTCGAATTCGCCGTCGCGGTGGCCGCGGAAGGCAGCTTCACCGCCGCCGCGCGCCGCTGCCATACGGTGCAATCGGCGCTGAGCCACCAGATCGCCAAGATCGAGCAGGCGCTGGGCGCGCGCCTGTTCGAGCGCGGTGCGCGGCAGGTGCGGCCGACCGCCGCCGGCGAGGTGTTCCTGCATTCCTGCACAACGCCCACGCCACGCTGCGCGCGGCCGAACGCCTGCACGAGGAAATGGCGCAGGCGCTGGGCACGCTGCGCGGGCGCCTGCACATCGGCCAGATCTCCGCGCTGACCACGGTGCAGGTGCCGGCCCTGCTGCGCCGCTTCCGCGCCGCGCACCGCGCGGTGGACGTGCACCTGCGCACCGGCATGAGCGATGCGCTGCTGCTCGACCTGGGCGAAGGCCGGCTGGACGTGGCCCTGATCGGGGTCGGCCCGCACGTCGCCCTGCCCGCACAGCGCCTGCTGCTGCACGAAGAACCGCTGGCGCTGATCGCCGCGCCCGGCAACCGCGTCGCCGCGCGCGCCGAGGTGGCGCTGCACGAACTGGAGGACGCGCCGATGGCCGCACTTCCAAAACGGCAGCACCCGTCCACCGCTGCCCGCGACGTCGCCGATGCAGGCCGCGGCGCCGCCTCCGCCGCGCAACGAACCTGCTAGGCTGCGCGCGTTCGCAAAGGAGCCTGCATGTCCGGCCATAGCCAGTTCGCCCTGCTGAAACAGCGCCGCTTCCTGCCGTTCTTCGTGGTCCAGGGGCTGGGCGCGTTCAACGACAACGTCTACCGGCAGGCGATCATCGGCCTGCTGTTCTATCTGGGCGTCACCCCCGAGCAGCGCACGCTGTACACCAACCTGGCGCCGGCGCTGTTCATCCTGCCGTACTTCCTGTTCTCCGCGCTGGCCGGGCAGATCGCCGAGAAGCTGGAGAAGTCGCGGCTGGTGGTCATCACCACCACGATGGAGATCGCGATCATGTCGCTGGCCGCGGTCGGCTTCCTGACCGAGAACATGGCGGTGCTGCTGGTCGCGCTGTTCTGCACCGGCCTGCAGTCCACCCTGTTCGGCCCGGTGAAATATTCGATCCTGCCGTCGGTGCTGAAGCCGGAGGAACTGACCGGCGGCAACGGCCTGGTCGAGATGGGCACCTCGATCTCGATCCTGTGCGGCATGATCCTGGGCGGGCTGATCTTCCAGATCGCCGGCAGCCACGGCCCGCTCGCCGCGGCCACCGCGGTGATCGCGCTGGCGGTCACCGGCAACCTGGTCGCGCGGCTCATTCCCAAGGTCGATGCCGGCGCGCCGGAGCTGAAGATCAACTGGAATCCGCTGCCCGAGTCGCTGGCGATCATGCGCCTGACCCGGCGCCAGCTGGCGGTGCGCAACGCGGTGCTCGGCGTGTCCTGGTTCTGGTTCATCGGCACGGTGCTGACCGCGCAGTTGCCGACCTACGCCGAACTCAACCTCGGCGGCGCGCAGGACCTGTACATCTTCGCGCTGGCGCTGTTCTCGATCGGCACCGGCAGCGGCTCGCTGCTGTGCGAGAAGCTGTCCGGGCGCACCGTGGAAATCGGCCTGGTGCCGCTGGGCGCGTTCGGCATCAGCGCGTTCATGCTCGACCTGTACTTCGCCCGCCCCGGCGCCGCGCTGCAGGCCGGGCTGGGCATCGGCCAGTTCGTGCACCAGGCCGGCAGCTGGCGGATCATGCGAGACCTGGTCGGCATCGGCCTGTGCACCGGCCTGTTCGTGGTGCCGCTGTTCGCGCTGATCCAGAGCCGCACGCCCAAGGCGGAACTGTCGCGCGTCATCGCCGGGCTCAACATCCAGAACTCGATGTTCATCGTCATCGCCGCGATGGTCGGCATCGCGCTGCAGATGCGGCAGCTGACCCTGTTCGGCGTGCACGTGCCGATGCCCGGGCTGAGCATTCCGCAGGTGTTCCTGGCGCTGGCCATCGCCAACGCGGTGGTGGCGATCTGGATCTTCAGCATCGTCCCCGAATTCCTGATGCGCTTCCTCAGCTGGGTGATGGTGCGCGCGCTGTACCGGCTGCGCCTGCACGGCATCGAGCGGCATGTGCCCGACGAGGGCGCGGCGCTGATCGTGTGCAACCACGTCAGCTACATGGACGCGCTGGTGCTGGCCGCGTCGATCCCGCGTCCGGTGCGCTTCGTCATGTACTACCGCATCTTCAACATCCCGGTGATGCGCTGGATCTTCCGCACCGCCAAGGCGATCCCGATCGCCGGCGCGCGCGAGGACCCGGCACTGATGCAGCGCGCCTTCGACGAGATCGACGCGGCGCTGGCCGAGGGCGAGCTGGTGTGCATCTTCCCCGAGGGCGCATTGACCAAGGACGGCGAGATCGCCAAGTTCAAGTCGGGCGTGGAGAAGATCGTCGAGCGCCGCGCGGTGCCGGTGCTGCCGATGGCGCTGCGCAACATGTGGACCAGCATGTGGAGCAAGCGCGATTCGCGGCTGCGGCGCATGCGCGTGCCGCGCCGGTTCCGCGCACATGTGGAGGCGATCGCCGGCGCGCCGGTGACCGCCGCCGAGGCCAGCGCCGAGTTGCTGGAAGCCCAGGTGCGGCAGCTGCGCGGGGACGCCGCCTGAAATTCCAGAATGCGCGGGACACGCCGCTTCAGGTAGATTGGGCGCCGGGGAGACGCCATGCGCGACCGCGCACTCCGGCCATCGGCTGCAGCGGCGTCCATTTTAGGGATCGATCAGTGAGTCAGGCACCACCACCGCCCAACGGAGCGGGCATCTACGTCCCGCACACTGCGGCGGCGGCGGATCGATCCCAACGTGTCCGGCAGGCGCATGCCCGCGTGCCCGTTCTACACGCTTACCGACGTGTCCTGTCCCGGCCACGGCAGCACTCGCTGCCGGCATGTCGGCGACGCGGTGCTGCGCAACCGGCCGCGGCCTTCGTTCACCCGGCTGGCGCCGGGCTGAGCGCGCCGGCGACCTCGTCTAGACTTCACCCCATGCCCAGCGCATAACCCCTCAAGGAGATCCACATGAGCACCATCAGCCCCGTCACGCCGCCGCCCGCCCCCATCCCCGGCGCAGTACCCAATCATCTGGCCTGGGCGATCATCGCCACGGTGCTCGGCTTCTGCCTGTGCTGCCCCTCGATCATCCCCGGCATCGTCGCCATCGTGTTCTCCAGCAAGGTCAACGGCCTGCTCAACCAGGGCGACCTGGACGGCGCGCGACGCGCCTCCAACACCGCCAAGACCTGGTGCTGGGTGACCACCGCGCTGGCCATCGTCGGCCTGCTGGCCAATATCGGCATGGTCGCTACCGGTGGCATGCAGAAGTACATGGAATACGTGAACCAGATGCAGCACATGGGCTGATCGGCATGCGCGCCTGGCAACAACGGGCGTGCCTCGGCGCCGCCACCGCCCTCGCGGCGGCCGGCGGCGCGCTGCTGTACCGGTTCGATCCCAATGCCGCGGGCAATCCGTTCGCGCCGTGCCTGTTCCATGCGCTCACCGGCTACTCCTGTCCCGGCTGCGGCATGACCCGCGCCCTGCACGCATTGCTGCACCTGGATCCGCTCGGCGCCTTGGCGATGAATCCCGGGGCGATGCTGGGCCTGGCCCTGCTGCCGGGATTGATCGCGTGGAAGGCGGGCTGGCGCGCGGCGTGGTTCGCGCCGGTGGTCGCGCTGGTGTCGCGGCCGAATTTCTGGCTGCTGGCGCTGCCCGGCTACTGGATCGCGCGCAATCTGCCGTGGTTCCCGTTCACGCTGCTCGCGCCGGGCTAGCCAGGCGCGCGGCTCAGCTGACCCAGCCGGCGATCACCAGCAGCGCCAGCACCACCAGCCACAGCAGCAGCACCCGCCAGATCTGGCTCATCGCATCGCGCAGCTCCGGCAAGCGCCGCAGCACCGGCACCACCATGCCGGCATCGCTGTAGTCGTGCGCCTCCGCGTCGAGTTCGCCGCGCACGCCGGCGCAGGCCACCGGGCCGAGGAAACCGCTGTCCAGCCGCCAGCGATTGCCGCCGCTCGCGCGCCAGGCACCGAACACGGTCTCGAAATTGCCGACCAGCGCCAGCGAGAAGGTCATCAGCTGCGCCACCGGCCATTCCATCGCGGCCAGCGCGGTGCGCGCGCCGCGCGCGGTGGCCAGCGGCAGCCGCGGCGCATACGGCCCGCCTGCGGCCAGCGCCAGCAGGCGATAGCCGAGCGCACCGAACGGCCCCAGCAACAGGAACCAGAACAGCACCGCGAACCAGCGCCGCAACGCGCTGAACGCCACCGCCTCGACCAGACCGGCAGGATCCTCGCGCAGCGGCCCGCCGTCGGCGTGCAGCTGCGCGACCGCGACACGGCGCGCGGCGGCATCGTCGGCCTCGATCACCGCTTCCACATCGGTATCCAGGTCGCGCGGGCCCCAGCTGAAGGCCAGCACCAGCACCCCGAACAGCAGCGCCAGCAGGCCCAGGTGCGGCGCGGCGAGCAGCCACTGCAGCAGGCCCACCAGCAGCAAGGCCGGCAGCAGCGCCAGCGCGATGCCGTAACGGCCGCGCCAGCCGCTGCCCTCGCCGGCATGCGCATCCAGCCACGTCAGCCAGTCGCCATAGGCGTCGAAGCGGCGCAGCGAGGCCACCATGCCGGGCGCGACATGGCCCAGCACCAGGGCGACGATCACAGCGACGAGGGTAGTGAACATGCTGGTCCTCCGGGACCGTTCTGAAGCGTGGGCGGCGGCGGACGCCGACGCGGCCGTATGGTCTACGCGGGGTCGCCGCCACGGCGGTACCAGTCCTCGACCAGCGCGTGCGCGATGGAGATCCGCGGCGGCAGGCGCAGGCCGTGCCGGTCGTCGGCGCCGTCGCCCTGCGCCGCCGCGCGTTGCAGGGCGCCACCGATCTCGGCGCGCTCGAACCAGCGTGCGTCTTCCAGCTCGCCATCCACCTGCGGCGCGTCGGGTTCGGCCAAGGCGCTGAACCCGAGCATCAGCGCGCCGGGGAACGGCCAGGGCTGCGCGCCGTAATAGCGGCAGCTGCCGGGCCGCACCCGCACCTGGGTCTCCTCGGCCACTTCGCGCGCCACGGTCTGCTCCAGCGACTCGCCCGGCTCGACGAAGCCGGCGATCACCGAATAGCGCCGCGCCGGCCAGCTCGCCTGGCGCCCCAGCAGCAGTCGCGCGCCGTCGCCGACCGCCACGATCACCGCCGGATCCACGCGCGGATAGTGTTCGCTGGCGCATTGCGTGCACACGCCGAGGAAGCCGCCGCGGCGCAACGCGATGGCGCCGCCGCAGACGCCGCAGAAGCGGGTGCGCGACTGCCAGTGGAGCATGCCGCGGGCGTAGGCGAACAGGCCGGCGTCGGCGGCCGGCCACTCGCCCGCGGCGCGGCGCAGGTCCATGCGCTGCGGCGGCTCCAGGTCCGGATCCAGCGCAGCGGCGGCCATCGCGAACCAGGCATCGCCAGCGCACAGGCCGAGGAAGATGGCGCGGTCCATCGGGTCGCCCAGGGCCGCGCCGGTCAGCAGCAGCACGCGGCCGTCGGCATCGGCGTAGGCGTTGCCGTCGGCATCGAGCAGCAGCAGGCGCGCCTCGGGCCAGATCCGGCGCAGCGCCGCCGGATCGTTGCGCAGCGCGTCGGCGCGGTCGACGACCGCGTCGGCGAAGGCGAAGGAAGCAGGCGTCAGTTCGGGCATGCGGCGCAGGGTGCAGGCAAACCGCGCATCCGGCAAGCCGCAGCGCGTCTACACGCTGAAGCTGCTGCCGCAGCCGCAGGTGGTCTTGGCGTTGGGATTGCGGATCACGAACTGCGCGCCGTGCAGGCCTTCGCTGTAATCCACTTCCGCGCCCATCAGGTACTGCAGGCTCAACGGGTCGACCAGCAGGGTGACGTCGTCGGTGCGCACCGACAGGTCGTCCTCGGCGCGGTTCTCGTCGAACTCGAAGCCGTACTGGAAACCGGAACAGCCGCCGCCCTGGATGTACACGCGCAGCGCCAGCGCGTCGTTGCCTTCCTCGCCGATCAGCTCGCGCACCTTGGCCGCGGCGGCCTGGGTGAAGTTCAGCGGCCGCTGCAGCGACTGGTAGTCGGGCGCGGGCGCGGCGCTGGGCAGGGAAACGAGAGTGCTCATGGCGACAGGATGGGGGCGGCCGGCAGCCGAATCAAGCGTCGGCCGCGGTCAGCGCGCGCTGCGCCGGCGCGGCCTGCGCTTCCTCGTGCGACGGCGCCGGCGGGGCCAGCGCGGCCATGCTGCCGACATGGATCAGCCGCCCGGTCAGCTGCGCGCCGGCGTTCATCTCCACCACCTGGTAGTGCACGTTGCCCTGCACCCGCGCCTTCGGCGCCAGTTCCACGCGCTCGGCGGCATGCACGTCGCCGATCAGCTGGCCGTTGATGACCACGATCGGCGCGCGCACCTCGCCCTCGATGCTGCCGTGCTCGGACAGGGTCAGCGTCGCCGGCGCGCCGTCCTCGGCCAGCACCTTGCCGAGGATGCGCCCTTCCACGTACAGGCCGCCGCTGAACACCAGGTCGCCCCGGATCACCACCTGCGCGCCGATCAGGGTATCCACCACGGTCTGGCCGCTGCTGCGACCGCTCTTGCTTCCGAACATAAGCTGCCTACTCCCCTTTGCCGTTGCCGGCCAGTGTCCAATCGAAACTCTGGGTGACCGGCGCGCCCCCGCCGGACAGCGATACTCGCACCCGCTGCGGGGTGAAATCCCTGGGCAGGATCACGCTGCCGTCCAACTGCTGGAAATAGCGGAACGAATAGTCATGCCCAGGCACGCCGCTTTTCTGGTGCAGTTCGTCCCAGCCCACGCTGGTCAGCTTGCCGCCGCGCACGCCTTCCACCGCCAGGCGCATCTGCCCCTGGCTGATCGCGCCGCGGTTGAGGTTCTGGGTCAGCACCACGTCGTAGTGCCAGGTGCCGCCGGCCTCGGCCGAGAACTCGGCCGAATGCACGGTCAGGCCCTTGCGCTGGCTGGTCGCACCGACCAGGCGCTCGTAGAAGGCCACGTCGGCGCGCAGCCCGGCGATCTCCTCGTCGCGCTCGGCCAGCGAACTCTGCACTTGGTTGTTGGCGGCGCGGCTGATCTGGTCGGAACGCGCCAGCGTGGCCTGGCGCTGGTTCAGCGTGTCGATCTGCCGCTGCTGCGCCTGCAGCTTGCGCTCGGCCGCGCGCAGTTGCGCCCTGACCGCGCCCAGCTGCGGCGCGGCCTGGCGGCTGGCCAGCCACCAGGTCCCGCCCAGCGACAGCAGCCAGACGATGGCGATCAGCAGCCACCGGCCGGTTCCGCGCGGTGGCGCGGCGCCGTTGGGCACGATCTGGAAACGGGGGACGGGTCGGTTCATCGTCAAAGCCGTGCCACCGCGGCGGCAGCGGCGTCGATCCTCGCGGGGTCGGTCGGCCGGCTAGTGTAAGCCACGCGTTTGACCGGCGCCGGACATCGCCGCCGCGAGCATGCCGCATCCAGCCGCCGCGCCCGCCCTGCGCTGGCCTTCGCTGCACGCTTGACCGATAGTGGCCGCCATCCGCGCATCTGCGGGAGCGCCTCGCCATGACCGACGCCCACCTGTTCGTAATCGGCATCCTGCTGGCCTGGCTGGCCGGCATCCGCGTCTATCTGACCGTGTTCGGGATCGGCGTGGCCGGCCTGTTCGGCTGGCTGCAGCTGCCGCCGGCGCTGCAGGCGACCGCGTCGTGGTGGGTGCTCGGCAGCTCCGGCGCGCTGGCCCTGGCCGAGTTCTTCGCCGACAAGATTCCCGGCGTGGATTCGGTCTGGGACCTGCTACAGACCCTGACCCGGATCCCGGCCGGTGCGTTCCTGGCCGCCGCCACGCTGTCCCAGGACGGCCAGCTGAGCGCCGGCGCGCTGGCCACCGGTGCCGGCGTCGCGCTCACCAGCCATGTGCTGAAGGCCGGTTCGCGCGCCTTGCTGAACACCTCGCCGGAACCGGCCAGCAACTGGATCGCCTCGCTGAGCGAGGATTCGGTGGTGCTGGCCACGCTTGCGCTGGCCCTGGTGCATCCGTGGCTGGCGCTGGTCGTATTGCTCGGGGCGAGTGTGCTGGGTGCGCTGCTGGTGTGCTGGGTGTGGCGCAGGCTGTGGCGCGGCGTGCGCCGCCTGCTGGCGCCACCCGCAGACGCCGCCGTCGCCAGGCCGAGCCGAGATGGCTCGCCGTCTTCGTGAACTTCATCGCATAATTGGGCGCGCACCAGGATAAAGACGCGATGGCCGCAAGAGACACCGCACCGCTTTCCAGCCGCGACGAAGCGCGCTCGCGCAATGTCCGTGCCGAGACCCCGCCGCCGCACTACTGGCGGCGCTGGGCCGCCGACGCCGCACCCGACGCGCCAGCGCCGGCGCCCGGCCTGGCGCCGAGCGCGGAGGACGGCGCGGCATCCGCCGCCCCTAGCGGCGGCCACCAGGCCGCTGCCGCCGCGCCCAGCGCGTCCAGCGACGCGGCCGCGCCGCCGCCGCTGGACGCGCCGTACCGCATCCTGATCGTCGAGGACGACCGCTCGCAGGCCTTGTTCGCGCAGAGCGTGCTGCATGGCGCCGGCATGCAGGCGCAGGTGGAGATGCGGGCCGAAGGCGTGCAGCAGGCGATCGCCGAGTACCGGCCCGACCTGATCCTGATGGACCTGCACATGCCCGGCCTGGACGGCATGCGCCTGACCACGCTGATCCGCCAGCAACCGCAGCACCAGTTGCTGCCGATCGTGTTCCTGACCGGCGACCCGGATCCGGAGCTGCAATACGAAGTGCTGGACAGCGGCGCCGACGATTTCCTGACCAAGCCGATCCGGCCGCGGCACCTGATCGCCGCGGTCTCCAACCGCATCCGCCGCGCACGCCAGCAGGCGCAGCGAAGCGACAGCGACAGCGTGCCGCTGAACAATCCCGAGACCGGCCTGCCGACCCGCAGCCACGTGCTGCAGCTACTCGGCGATGCGCTGCGCGCGCGCGCCGGCGGCGGCCTGTTCTTCATCGAGATCGCCAGCGCGCTGGGCCTGCGCGAACGCTACGGCTATGCCGCGTTCGAACGCCTGATGACCCAGGCCGGACGCCGCCTGGCCAGCGTCACCGCGCCGCAGCCGCTGGCCCGGCTCAACGACAACAGCTTCCTGCTGCTGGCCGCGGACCGCGACCTGGACGCACTGCGGCTGCGCGCGCAGGCCTTGCGCGAAGCCCTGGCCAGCCATGCGTTCCCGCTGCGCGAGGACGAGGCGGTGCACCTGCGCTGCGCGATCGGCTACGCCGACCTGGCGCAGGGCTTCGAGGACGCCGGCAGCGCGCTGGAGGCGGTCGAGCGCACCGCGCTGCAGGCCCGCCTGCACCCGCAAGGCGTGGCCGCGTATGCGCCGCCGCGCGAGGACGAGGACCTGGGCCGCATCGCCATGTTCGAAGGCCAGCTGGAGCCGGCCTATCAGCCGATCGTCGCCGTCGCCGGCGGCGACACCGCGCAGTACCAGGTGCTGCTGCGCCTGCGCCAGCGCGACGGCACCCTGCTATCGGCCGCGCAGGTGCTGCCCGCGGCCGAAGCCGGCGGGCGCATCGCCGACCTCGACCAGCAGGTGCTGGACCACGCGCTCGGCCTGCTGCACCTGTACCAGCACGCGCTGCCGCCGCTGCGCCTGTTCGTATCGCAGTCCTCGCGCACGCTGGCGCGCGGCGCCTTCGCCGACTGGCTGGTCGAGGCGATCGGCCGCCGCGGCGTCACCGGCACCTCGCTGGCGATCGACCTGCGCCTGGACGATGCGCTGATCCACACGGTGACGCTGCAGCAGTTCTGCGCCCGGCTGATGCCGCTGGGCGTGCAGTTCTGCCTCAGCCAGTTCGAACCCGGCGCCGAGGCCGAGGCGCTGCTCAACCAGTTGCCGCTGGGCTACCTGCGCCTGTCCGCGCGCTTCGCCAACGCGCATGCGGATGCCGAACTGCGCGACCAGTTGCGCGCCGCGATCGACCTGGCGCACCGCGCCGGGCTGCTGATCATCGGCCAGCAGATCGAGGAAGCGCAGGCCGCCGCGGCGATGTGGATGGGCGGGGTCGATTTCATCCAGGGCAACCTGGTGCAGTCGGTCGGCGACGAACTGAACTTCGACTTCCAGAACGCGGTGCTGTAGCGATGCCCGCACGCCGGCGCCGGCCCCTGCCGTGGCTGGCCGCGTCGAGCGCGGCGAGCGCGGTCGCCGGCGCGCTGCTGGCGGTGCCGGTGCTGGCCCCGCCGCCGCCCTGGCATCTGCTGGCCCCGGCCTGCATCGGCAGCGCCGCGCTGCTGGCGCTGCTCGCCTGCTGGCGCGCGCGGCAGCAGGCCAGCGCACTGGATGCGGCGCTGGCACGCGCCGCGCTGGCCGAGGCCGAACGCGACGCGCTGCAGCGCGACGTGCACCTGCGCGAACGCCTGGAACGCGAACTGGTGCAGGCCAAGCAGGCGGCCGAGGCCGCGGCGATGGCCAAGGGCGAATTCCTGGCCACCATGAGCCACGAGATCCGCACCCCGCTCAACGGCATCATTCCGATGCTGGAACTGATCGCGCGCGGCCAGCTCGGCACCGAGCAGCGCGAAATGCTGCGCGCCGCCAACGACTCCTCGCTGCAACTGCTGCGCATCGTCGACGATATCCTCGACTACTCCAAGCTCGAAGCGAACCGGCTGGAGCTGGAGATCACCAGCTTCAACCTGCGCGACCTGCTCGACGGCGTGCTGCAGCTGATGCAGCGCTCGGCCGAGGCCAAGGGCCTGCGCGTGGCCCTGCAGCTGGATCCGGCGGTGCGCCTGCCGGTGCGCGGCGACCCGGTGCGGTTGCGGCAGGTGCTGAGCAACCTGATCGGCAACGCGATCAAGTTCACCGCGCGCGGCGGTGTGGAGCTGCGCGTGCGCCGTCTCGGCGAGACCCCGGCGCAGCACCTGCTGCGCCTGGAGGTGCGCGACAGCGGCATCGGCATCAGCGCCGAGCAGCAGGAACGGCTGTTCCGCTCCTTCACCCAGGCCGATGCCTCCACCACCCGCCTGTACGGCGGCACCGGCCTGGGCCTGGCGATCTGCAAGCGCATCGTCGACCTGATGGGCGGGCGCATCGGCGTGGAATCGGGCAGCGACCAGGGCGCCACGTTCTGGTTCGAGATCCCGCTGCTGAAGGTGATCGGCGACCTGCCGCAGGTCCAGGGCGGCCTGCCGCGGCTGCACGCGCTGCTGGTCGGCGCCGACCTGCGCCTGTACCAGCGCCTGAAAGGCCTGCTGCCGAACTGGGGCGTGCAACTGAGCAAGGTCGACTCGACCCAGGAAGCGCTGGAGCGGCTGCGCGCCGGCAACCCCGCGCTCCCGCCTTACGACCTGGTGATCGGCGACCTCGACGGCCTGCGCCAGAGCGCACGCGCGTTGCAGCGCGCGGTCGCGCGCTTGCCGGCGCCGCATGGCGTGCGCCTGATCTGGCTGTACGGGGACGTGGAGATCCCCGACGAGATCCGCGCCCACGGCGCGCTGCTGTCGCGGCAGGCGGCGGACCTGGACCTGCGCGGCATGCTCGCGCGGCCGCCCGCGGCCGCCGCACCTTCCGCTGCAGGACTGCTCCTGCGCGCCGATTCCACTCCCGAACGCGATCCCGCGCACGCCGCCGAGACAGCGCCGACAGCGGCGCACGTCGCCGCGCTGGACCCGGACGCCGCGGCCGGCCCGGCCTCGCCGCCCGCCGACTACCGCCTGCTGCTGGTCGAGGACAACCCGGCCAACCTGCTGGTCGCGCAGAAGCTGCTCGACGTGCTCGGCTACCGCAGTGACAGCGCCGCCGACGGCGCCGCCGCGCTGGCGCAGCTGGCCGCGCAGCCCTACGACCTGGTGTTGATGGACTGCCAGATGCCGGTACTGGACGGCTATGCCGCCACCCGTCAATGGCGCCAGTCCGAAGCGGCAGCGGCACGGCCGCGGCTGCCGATCGTGGCGATGACCGCCAATGCGATGGCCGGCGACCGCCAGCGCTGCCTGGAGGCCGGCATGGACGACTACCTGTCCAAGCCGGTCAACCGCGAGCTGCTGGCGGCATGCCTGCAGCGCTGGCTGCCGCACCGCGCCGCCCATGCCGCGCCGGCCGCCGCGGCGCTGGCGGCGGACGCGGATGCGGTAGCAAGTGCGGCCTCGCCGACGCTGCCATCCAGCGCCGCGCCAACGCCCGCCGGCAGCGCCGCCGACCCGCCGATGCTGCCGCCGACCCCGCTGCCGGTGCTGGACATCGCGGTGCTCGACGAATTGCGCGAACTCGCCGGCAGCGCGACCACCGCGCAGATCGTCGAACTGTTCCTGGGCGATGCGCCGCAGCTGATCCAGCGCCTGGAACAGGCCGCCGCAATCCCGCAGCTGGACCCGTTGCGCGAGGCGGCGCATACGCTGAAGTCCTCGGCGGCCAATGTCGGCGCGCTGGCGCTGTCGGCCGCAGCTTCGCGTATCGAGGCCGGCGTGCGCGCCCACCAATTGGAGCGCCCCGCGGTCGCGGTGGCGCTGGTCATCGCCGAATTCGCGCGTGCGCGGCTGGCCCTGAAGGGCTACCGCAACACCTTGCACGACGCCGCAGAAAGCGCCGCGTCGTAGGCCGTTTTCTGTCGGCAGTCCAAATCCTGCGGGAGATACCTTGTGGGAGCAACTTCAGTCGCGACTGAAGTCGACTCCCACAAAGTGCCAATGACGGTGCGGGGCTGGGAGTGCAGCTGCGCTATCTGCGGTGCGCCTCGGTAGTGTGGGAGACGCAGCCTATTCGCCGCGTTCGCGCGCGATCGCGCGCCAGCCGATGTCGCGGCGATGGAATGCGCTGGGCCACTGGATCTGCGCCACGCCGGCGTATGCATTGCGCTGCGCGTCGGACACGCTGTCGCCCAGCGCGGCCACGCACAGCACGCGGCCGCCGGCGCTGAGCACGCGGCCCTGGCCGTCCAGCGCGGTGCCGGCATGGAACACCTTGGCGCTGTCCGGCACCTGGTCCAGGCCGGAGATCGCCTCGCCGGTGACCGGGGCGTCCGGATACGGCGCCGCCGCCAGCACCACGCCCAGCGCCGGGCGCGGATCCCACTGCGCGGTGGTCGCGTGCAGGCGCCCGTCGATCGCCGCCTCGACCAGCTCCACCAGGTCCGACTGCAGGCGCAGCATCACCGGCTGGGTCTCCGGGTCGCCGAAGCGCACG
The DNA here is from genome assembly GCF_009769165.1 of Xanthomonas hyacinthi. Taxonomy (NCBI): domain Bacteria; kingdom Pseudomonadati; phylum Pseudomonadota; class Gammaproteobacteria; order Lysobacterales; family Lysobacteraceae; genus Xanthomonas; species Xanthomonas hyacinthi. The sequence goes on along the minus strand of NZ_CP043476.1, from coordinate 1,632,568 downwards.
TTGAACTCGATCACCTTCGGCGCGCCGCTGGCATCGATCATCAGTCCCGCGTAAAGAAAACCGGTGAACGGCACGCCGTCGGCGAGCATGCCGCGCACGGTGGGTTCCACCACCTCGCGCATCACTCGCGCATGCACCTGCGGCGTGACCACCGGTGCCGGCGAATACGCGCCCATGCCGCCGGTGTTGGGGCCGGTGTCGCCGTCGCCGACGCGCTTGTGGTCCTGGCTGGTGGCCATCGGCAGCGCGGTGGCGCCATCGACCATGCAGATGAAGCTGGCTTCCTCGCCGTCGAGGAATTCCTCGATCACCACGCGCGCGCCGGCATCGCCGAACGCATTGCCGGAGAGCATGTCGCGCACCGCGGCCTCGGCCTCGTCCAGGGTCATCGCCACGATCACGCCCTTGCCGGCGGCCAGGCCGTCGGCCTTGACCACGATCGGCGCGCCCGCGCTTTCGACCGACATGCGGCGCACATAGGCCAGCGCCGCGTCCACCTCGGTATGCACTTCGTAGAACCCGGTCGGGATGCCGTGGCGGGCGAGGAACTCCTTGGCGAAGGCCTTGCTGCCTTCCAGCTGCGCGGCCTTGGCAGTGGGGCCGAAGATGCGCAGGCCGGCGGCACGGAAGCGATCCACCACGCCCAGCACCAGCGGCACTTCCGGGCCGACCACGGTCAGCGCCACGGCTTCGTCCTGCGCCAGCGTGAGCAGCCCGTCCAGGTCGTCGACCTTGACCGCCACGTTGCGGCACTTGGCCTCGCGGGCGGTGCCGGCATTGCCGGGCGCGACCAGGACTTCGCTGACGCGCGGGGACTGGGCCAGCTTCCAGGACAGGGCGTGTTCGCGGCCGCCGGCGCCGATGACGAGCAGTTTCATGGGAATGCCTTTGCTTTCCTGTTGAATCCGCGCACATGGATGTGCGGGTTCTTGCGAGGGATTCGCCTCAATGCCGGAAATGGCGCACGCCGGTGAACACCATGGCGATGCCGTGTTCGTCGGCGGCGCCGATCACCTCGCCGTCGCGCATCGAGCCGCCCGGCTGGATCACCGCCGTGATGCCGGCCGCCGCCGCGGCGTCGATGCCGTCGCGGAACGGGAAGAACGCGTCGGAGGCCATCGCCGAGCCTTGCACCACCAGCTCCGCATCGGCGGCCTTGATGCCGGCGATGCGCGCCGAATAGACCCGGCTCATCTGCCCGGCGCCGACACCGATGGTGCGCTTGTCCTTGGCGTAGACGATGGCGTTGGACTTGACGTACTTGGCCACCTTCCACGCGAACAGCAGGTCGGCGAACTGCGCCTCGGTCGGCGCCAGCCGGGTGACGACTTTCAGTTCCTCGCGGCTCACCACACGGTCGTCGGCGGTCTGCATCAGCAGGCCCGAGCCGATGCGCCTGGTGTCGATGAAACCGCTGGAGGGCGGCGCCAGCGGAATGCGCAGCACGCGCACGTTGGCCTTTTTCTTCGCGTACTCCAGCGCGCCGTCCTCGTAGTCCGGGGCGATCAGCACCTCGACGAACTGGCGGTCCAGGATGACCTTGGCGGTGGCCGCGTCCAGCGTGCGGTTGAAGGCGAGGATGCCGCCGAAGGCGCTGGTCGGGTCAGTCGCGTAGGCCAGTTCGTAGGCATCGCCGCAGGCCGCGCCCACCGCCACGCCGCAGGGATTGGCGTGCTTGACGATGACGCAGGCCGGCGCGTCGAACTGGCGCACGCATTCCCAGGCCGCATCGCTGTCGGCGATGTTGTTGTAGCTCAGTTCCTTGCCCTGCACCTGCTGGAACGTGGCCAGCGAACCCGGCGCCGGACGCAGGTCGCGGTAGAACGCGGCGTGCTGGTGCGGGTTCTCGCCGTAGCGCAGGTCCATCACCTTGACGAAGCTGCCGTTGGCCTGCGCCGGGAACGCGGCACGCACCGGCACCTCGCTCGCAGGGTCGGCGACCGCCGACAGGTAATTGCTGATCGCCGCGTCGTACTGGGCGACGCGGTTGAATGCCGCCACCGACAGCGCGAAGCGCTTGGCCGCCGACAGCTGGCCGTCGTGCGCCTCCAGGTCGGCGAGCAGGTCGGCGTATTGCGCCGGATCGGTGGCCACCGCCACGCGCGCGAAGTTCTTCGCCGCCGAGCGCAGCATCGCCGGGCCGCCGATGTCGATGTTCTCCACCGCGGTGTCCAGCGTGCAACTGAGGTCGGCGGTGACCTGCTCGAACGGATACAGGTTCAGCACCAGCAGGTCGATCGCCGCGATGCCGTGTTCGGCCATTACCGCAGCGTCGGTGCCGGCGCGGCCGAGCAGGCCGCCGTGCACCAGCGGGTGCAGGGTCTTGATCCGGCCGTCCATCATTTCCGGGAAACCGGTCAGCTCGGACACGTCCTTGACCGCCAGCCCCGCATCGCGAATCGCCTTGGCGGTGCCGCCGGTGGACAGCAGCTCCACGTTGCGCGCGGCCAGCGCGCGGGCCAGGTCGATCAGGCCGGTCTTGTCGGAAACGGACAGCAATGCCCGGCGCACGGGCAGCAAATCGGAGGACATGGGGGCAGGGCACACATCGGAGCGGGGAGCCGATATTGTAGGCTGCGCCGCCTCGGCATGCGGGCGCGGCACCGCCCGGAGCTGGAGTTCGTGCCGGTGTGGATCGACAACCTGAAGCGGGTGATGCCCAGGGGCAAGTGGCTGCCGCTGCTGTGCACCACCACCTTCGGCGAACCGTTGCGGCCAGGCGCCGGCGAGGACAGGCAGGCGTTCCTGGAGCGCACGCGTGAACCTGGTGGCGCGGATCCGCGCGTGGTGGGTGATGGCCGCGGTGGTGGCGCTGGCGTTCCTGGCGATCGTGGTGCAGTCCTCGGACGTGCGGCAGTGCGTGTGGGGCACGCTGATCGGCGGGCACCTGATCGCGCCGAAGCCGTCGCCGTCCAAGACCGTGGAAGGCTTGGTCGACGGCCTCCTGTCGGCCAGCGCGCTGGGCGCGGCGCTGTGGTGGATCACCCCGTTCTCGCCGCTGCAGGCGTTCGCGCTGGCGCTGGTGGCCAACCTGATGGGTTTCTTCGGCGGCCTGGTGCGGACCTGCGGACCCCGGTCCCCGCCTCACGCCAATCCGTATTCCTTCAGCTTCTTGCGCAGCGTGGCGCGATGGATGCCGAGCATCGCCGCGGCGCGGCTCTGGTTGCCTTCGCAGTGGTTGAGCACTTCCACGAACAGCGGGATCTCCATCTCGCGCAGCACGATCTCGTATACGTCGTCGGCATCGCAGCCATCGAGGTCGCGCAGGTAGCGGCGCACGGACTGGGCCACGTGTTCGCGCAGCGGCGGCTTCGGCGCGCCGCGACTGGAGTCAGGACGAGTGGTGGCAGCGTTCAAGTTCGGCGGGTCCCCGGATGACGGCGGCGCCGGAAGGCTGGAGGGCCGGCGCGGGGGGACGAGTCTAGCGCGTGGCCTGCCTGGCTGCCATGCCGGATCGCGGTGTCACAGCGTTTCAGTGGAAGTCGAAACTGAATGCCGCGGTGCCCGCCGCCGGTTCGCGCACCTGGAACGCCACCTGCGCGCTCTGCCCAGGCGCCAGCGTCGCCGCATCGGGACGGGTGCCGTCCAGGTATTGCTCCGGGCGCAGCACGCGGCTGCCGATGGTGCGGCCGTCGGCGTCGGCCAGCGACAGTTGCAGCAGCGGCCAGGCCTGCGCCCAGCGCGCGTCGTTGCGGAACGTGGCCTGGATCTGCAGCGTGCCGGCGCGGCCAGGCAGTGGCCGTACTTCGCGGCTGAGCATGGTGAACGCGCCCGGCTCGCGCCACGGCGGCAGGCTGCAGCGCAGCGCCTGGCACACGCCGGCCACCCATGGCCGCCAGCGCGCGTCGGCGCCCAGCCGCTGGCGGTCGGCGACCAGGATCTGCAAGGCCAGCAGCAGGCCCAGCCCGGCCAGCGCGCTCCACTGCCACGGCGCGGCGCGTAGCACCTGCCGACGCGGCGCGGCGCGCTGCATGAAGCTGGGCGTGGCGGCGGTGGCAGCTGGCGCGGCGCTAGGTTCAGGCGCCGGCTCCAGTGCCGATTCGGATTCGGATTCCAATGCCGATGCGGCGGCGTCGGACGCCATCGACGCGCCGGCCTCGGCAGCGGGGAGCGGCGAGGGGGCCACGGCGGCGAGCGAAGCGTCCGTGGCCGGACTGGACGTGACCGGCGCGGCTTGCGCTGGCGTGGGCACGGCCTCGGCGTGGGCTGCAGCGGCAGTACCACCGGCCTGGGCAGGGCTGGCGGCCGCGCCCGGCGCGGCGGCATCGGCCTGTTCTTCCGGCGCCGGCCGGTCGGGCTGGCGCAGCAAGGTCGCGAGGCTGGGGCGGGGCGGGGCGGGATCGGGCATGCGCGGAGGCGACGGGGCAACGAGAACGCTATTCAAGCACGCGCGGCAGCCGGCTGCCGCGCGGTGCCGGCGCTGAGCAGTTCCAGCAGGCCGGCGCGCTGGCGCGGGTTCAGGGTCTCGAAGCCGTCGAGCAGGCGCGCTTGCTGGTCGGACAGCTACCGGTAGTGCGCGGCTTCCCCGGCGTCGGACAGAGGGTTCGCCGAACACGCGTTCGCCGCGGCCGGTGGCCAGGTATTCGAAGGTCAGCCCGCTGCGGCGGGCCAGCGCGATCAGGTGCTGCACCGCCAGCGCGGTGCCATCGGCCATTTTCCACTGCGCCCATGCAGACGCCGCGGCGTTCGTGCCGTATCTGCCACCTCCAGTCGACCGACCCGCTGCCATGGACCAGGACGCGCCGGTGCACACGCAGGATGCCTACCGTCCCCGTTTCGCACCCGCGTCGCCGCGCGCGCACCGCCGTCCGCGCCCACCGCCGGGGATCGGCGCGCACCGTTACCGGATCTGGGAGCGCCGGCCGTGCGGCCGGGCAGACGGCCGGCGCGGGCCGGCCTCAGCGGCGGCGGACGCCGTCGATGCGCATCCAGTCGCCGTCCTGTTCGCTGCGCAGTTGCTCGAACCACGGTGCGTAGCGCTGCAGCAGTTCCTGTTCCTGGCCGTGCAGGATGCCGGACAGGGCGATGCGCCCGCCTGGCGCGACCCGTTCGGCCAGGATCGGCGCCAGCGCGTCCAGCGCCGCGGCCAGGATGTTGGCGACCACCACCGGGTAGGTGGCCGCCGGCTCGTCGGCCGGCAGATGGACCGCCAGGCGCGCGCCGAGCGCATTGCGCTCGGCGTTGTCGTGCGTGGCCAGCAGCGCCTGCGGATCGTTGTCCACGCCCACCGCCGCTGCCGCGCCCAGCTTCAGCGCGGCCAAGGCCAGGATCCCGGAGCCGCAGCCGAAGTCGAGCACGCGTGCCTGCGCCAGTGCGCCGTCGGCGGCCAGGGCGTCGAGCCAGCGCAGGCACAGCGCGGTGGTCGGGTGGGTGCCGGAGCCGAACGCCAGGCCCGGGTCCAGCCGCACCACGGCGGCATCGGCGCCGCGCGCGTCCTCCGGCAGCGCGTGGTTCCACGGCACGATGAAGGTGCGGGCGCCGAAGCGCATCGGCTGGAACTGGTCCAGCCAGGCGCGCTCCCAATCCTGGTCGGCGACCTGGCGGAACCCGGCCTGGCTCCAGTCCAGGCCCGGGTCGAAGGCCTCCAGTGCGGCCAGCAGCAGCAAGGCGTCCTGCTCGGCGGGGAACAGCGCGCTGAGCACCAGCGTGCCCCACAGCGGGATCTCGCCGACGCCCGGTTCCAGGATCGCGCGCTCGTTGCTGGTGTCGGCCTCGGCGTCGAGCAGGGTGACCGCCAGCGCGCCGACGTCCTCCAGCGCGTTCTCGTAGCGGGGCTGGGTGGCGTCGGTGCAGCGCACAGTCAGTTCGAGGAACGGCATCGGTCGGGCACGCGGGGGAAGGACCGCGCATCTTAGACGACCGCCGCGGCGGCCCGAACCGGCGCCGGCCGCGCGCGCCGTGACCGCGGCCGGCACCGTGTGTCCTTGTCTGCCATCGGCTGCGCTAAACTGCGACATTGCGGCGGCCGCCGGTTCCAGCGGCCGCGGCCGCCGCCGTCGCCTGCTGCCCCGATCGCCTACGCGCATGCCCTTCGCCGTGTCCCGCAAAACCTGGCTGTTGCTGGCGCCCGCTGCGTTGCTGCTGGGCGTGGTCGCCTACCGCGCCGCGCTGCTGGCGGCCGCGCCGGCGCTGCCGGTGGCCGCGGGCGCCGCCGTGGCCGCGCCGGCTGCCGCGGGCGCGCCGAGTCAGGACCAGCGCAAGCGCACCTCGGTGCAGGTGATGCAGGCGACCTCGCCCGACCGCCGCGCCGCGCTGGAGCGCAGTTCCGACCTGTACCGCAGCGCGCAGCAGCTGTCCGCCGCCGCCGCGCAGGGCGATGCCGATGCGTCCTGGCTGCTCAGCCGCATCTACGACTACTGCGCCGGCTACGCGATGGACCCGGCCGGCTATGCCACCGACACCCGCGCGATCGACACGGCGCAGCTGCCCACCTCGGCGCGCATGGCCGCTGCGCGCGCGCGGGTCGGCCGCCGCTGCGCCGGCTTTGTGCCCGGCGACGGCCTGAGCCGCCAGGCCATCGTCGCCCAGCGCGTGCAGGCCGCGCGCGGCGGCAACCTGGCCGCGGAGGCGGCGCTGCTGGCGCTGGGGCAGCCCTTGCAGCCCTCGGCCGGCTACAAGCGCGATCTGATCGGACGGGTGCGCGCCTCCGCCGATCCGGATGCGTACATGGCGCTGGCGCCGGCGATGGGCCTGGCCGCCAGCGGCGACGACAGCCTGGACGAGCGCATCGCCGGCACCGCCTTCACCGAACTGGCCTGGCAGCTGGCGGCCTGCCGGCTGGGGCTGGATTGCGGCCCGGACAGCGAGCTGATGACCCGCTATTGCGCCAACGGCGGCATCTGCGCGCAGGATCCGACCCAGGATTTCAGCAGTTTTGTTTACGACGCCGCGGTCCCGCGGCAAGGCACGGACACGATGAACGACATGGTCAACCGTCTGGTGGATACGACAGGAGCGGGCTCATGAATTACCGGCGATGGCTGCACGGCGCCAAGTTCTGGTTCTGGGTGTTGGCCCTGGTCGCCTATTCGGCGGCGGCGGCCGGCTTGCTGATGATCGACACGGCCGAGCAGCGCTACCGCGGCCTGTCCAAGGTCGAACTGACCACCGCGCATGCCGACCCGGACCTGCGCCGCGCCGGCGCCGCGCAGGTGGCGGCGATCTACCGCGCGCGCAGCGGCATGCCGTTCTCCACCCTGAGCCCGGGCAGCACCTTCCAGATCGTGTGGCCGGACGGCTCCACCGAGACGGTGATGATCGTCAGCCCGACCTCGAGCCTGGGCGCCGAACCGGTGCCGGGGACGCAGACGAAGTAGCCGGGAATGGGGAGTGGGGAATGGGGAATCGCAACAGCCGGTTCCCGGCCCCGCACTGCCATGCGCGACGTTGGCGCGCGCCGGCGCCTTCGGGCGCTGCACCTGCAGGAGGGGCTTCAGCCCCGGCCGGAGGCCGGAGAACCGCATCGGGATCGCGTTCCTCCCGTAGCGGCATCGTTCCGAAGCCGGCCGTTCCGAATCCGAACCCCGAGCCTCGGCTCTCAGGCCAGACGCGCCGCCAGGCGATCGGTCGCGGCTGAAGCCGCTCCTACAAGGGCGGGCCGACCATCGGTGCCGCCCGCAGCCCGCAATCCCCATCGAGATCGCAGCCTTTCATCGTCAGGAATCGATCAGGAACCGGCTCTACCGATTCCCGATTCCCGTTTCCCCATTCCCAGCCTCAAACCAACGCAATCGACTTGTTCTTGCGCTCGGCCAGGCGCTTTTCCAGGTAGTGGATGTTCTGCCCGCCGGCCTGGAAGCCCTTGTCGCGCATGATCCGCTGCTGCAGCGGGATGTTGGTCTTGATCCCGTCCACCACCATCTCGCTCAGCGCCACGCGCATGCGCGCGATCGCGGTCTCGCGGTCGGGGCCGTGCACGATCAGCTTGCCGATCATCGAGTCGTAGTTCGGCGGCACCTTGTAGCCGCTGTAGATGTGCGTGTCCACGCGCACGCCGGGGCCGCCGGGCGGGTGGAAGCCGGTGATCAGGCCCGGGTTGGGCATGAAGGTTTCCGGGTCCTCGGCGTTGATCCGGCATTCGATCGCATGCCCGCGCAGCACGATGTCGCTCTGCTTGATGCTCAGCTTGTGGCCGGCGGCGATGCGCAGCTGTTCGCAGACCAGGTCGATGCCGGTGATGCGCTCGGTGACCGGGTGCTCGACCTGGATGCGCGTGTTCATTTCGATGAAGTAGAAGCGCCCGTCCTCGAACAGGAATTCGAAGGTGCCGGCGCCGCGGTAGCCGATGCGCACGCAGGCATCCACGCAGACCTTGCCGATCTCGCTGCGCAGCTGCTCGGTGATGCCCGGTGCCGGCGCTTCCTCCACCACCTTCTGGTGGCGGCGCTGCATCGAGCAGTCGCGCTCGCCCAGGTGGATGGCGTTGCCCTGGCCGTCGGCCAGCACCTGGATCTCCACGTGGCGCGGATTCTCCAGGAACTTCTCCATGTACACCTGGTCGTTGCTGAAAGCGGCCTTGGCCTCGGACTTGGTGGTCTCGATCGCCGCCTTCAGCGCCGCCTCCGAATGCACCACGCGCATGCCGCGGCCGCCGCCGCCGCCGGCGGCCTTGATGATCACCGGGTAGCCGATCTCGCGCGCGACCTTGGTGTTGGCGACGATGTCCTCGCCCAGCGGGCCGCCCGAGCCGGGCACGCACGGCACGCCGGCGGCCTTCATCGCGCGGATCGCCTCGACCTTGTCGCCCATCAGGCGGATGGTGTCGGCCTTGGGGCCGATGAAGATGAAGCCGGACTGCTCCACGCGTTCGGCGAAGTCGGCGTTCTCCGACAGGAAGCCGTAGCCGGGATGGATGGCCTGCGCGTCGGTGACCTCGGCCGCGGCGATCAGCGCCGGGATGTTGAGATAGCTCTCGGCCGAGGACGCCGGGCCGATGCACACTGACTCGTCGGCCATGGCCACGTGCTTGAGGTTGCGGTCCACGGTGGAATGCACCGCGACCGTGCGGATGCCGAGCGTATGGCACGCGCGCAGGATGCGCAGCGCGATTTCGCCGCGATTGGCGATGACGACTTTATCGAGCATGGGAAGGCCGGGAATGGGGAATGGAGAATCGGGAATGGAGGACGGCATGCATCGTCAATTTCCGCGCTTGCTCAGGGCATTCATCAATGCGGTCAACTTGGCGAAGATCGTATCGATCAATCCGTCGAGTGCCGCGATGTCGCCGCTGTAGTCGAGCCGGCGCGCGATCTGCAGATGCGTGCTGGCCTCCGACAACGAGCCGCGCGCGATCGACAGGAAGCGCAGGTATTCGGGAGTGGAGCGGCGTGCCGCGCCTTCGGCGATATTGGCGGGAACGCTGACCGCCGCACGGCGCAGCTGCGCCGTCAATCCGAAGCGCTCCGCTGCCGGAAACGTATCGGAAAGGCGGTAGATCATTTCCACCAGATCCATGGAGTCGCGCCAGACATCCAGCCGCTCGTGCGGCCGCTTCGACGATTCCCCATTCTCCATTCCCGGTTCCCGCGCATCAGCCAATCACGAACAACGGCTGATCGAACTCCACCGGCAGGCCGCTTTCGCTGAGGATCGCGACGATGGTGCCGGAGACGTCGGCTTCGATCGGGTTGAACATCTTCATCGCCTCGATGATCGCCAGGGTCTCGCCGGCCTTGACCGCCTGGCCGACGCTGACGAAGGCCGGCTTGTCCGGCGACGGCGAGGTGTAGAAGGTGCCGACCATCGGCGCGCGCAGCACGTGGCCGTCGGGCAGCGCGTTGCCGGACTTGGCGGTGCCGCCGGTGGAGGCCTCGGTGGGCGAGCTCATCGGCATCGGCGCGGCCGCCGGCGGCGCGGGCGCCGGCGCGGCGTACTGCGGAGCGTACTGCGGGGCGCTGGCGATCATGCCCTTGGGCGTGCGCGCCAGGCGCACGCTCTCCTCGCCTTCCTTGATCTCGATTTCGGCGAGATTGGATTCTTCCAGCAGGTCGATCAGCTTCTTGATTTTACGGAGATCCATAACGGCCTCTTGAGGTGAATCGGGAAATGACCGGGCACGCGGCCCGGCGAACTCGGACAGGGTGGTGCGGCGCCGCCGGGCACGCGCGACGGGTGTTCATGCGGCCGCTCCCAGCCGCGCCAGCGCCGCGTCCATCGCGTAGCGGTAGCTGTCGGCGCCGAAGCCGCAGATCACCCCGACCGCGTGGTCGCTGAAATAGCTGTGGTGGCGGAACGGCTCGCGGCTGTGCGGGTTGGACAGGTGGATCTCGATGAACGGGATCGCCACCGCGGCCAGCGCGTCGCGCAGCGCCACCGAGGTGTGGGTGAAGGCGGCCGGGTTGATCAGGATGAAGCCGGTGCCGTCGCCGCGCGCGGCCTGCACCCGCTCCACCAGCACGTGCTCGGCGTTGGACTGCAGGCTGTCGAGCTGGTGCCCGGCGGCCGTGGCCTGCGCGAGCAGCGCCGCATCGATCTGCGCCAGCGTCGTGTGCCCATACAGCCCCGGCTCGCGGGTGCCGAGCAGGTTGAGGTTGGGGCCATGCAGCAGCAGCAGTCGCGCCATGGAAGACAAAGCAGCGGAAAGGGCGGCAGTCTGCGCGAAGCCGGGATTACTGTCCAGTTCGGCGAAGTTGCGTGTGTTTTAAAACGATCGTTTGGTTTTTGCGCGAGGACCGCACCGGCGGCAAGCGGGGCGAAGGTACACGATCATCCATGCAGCGCCTGTCTGCGGTTCGACTGCGTCGGCCAACGCGCCCGCAATGGGTCCGACGGGCTGATCCCCGGGGCGCAAGCGCATGCGATCCGATCCCGAGCCGGCGTTGCTCAGTTCGAAGCGCGCGCCTTGACCCACAGCCCGAACTCCTTCATCACCGCGACCACCGGCTGCAGGCGCCGGCCGTCGTCGGTCAGCGCGTATTCGACTTTCACCGGCACGCTCGGATAGACGGTGCGTCGGACCAGGCCTGCTTCTTCCAGGGCTCGCAGGTCCAGGGTCAGCATGCGTTGCGAGATCGCCGGGATGGCGCGTCGCAGTTCGTTGAACCGCTTGGGCCCCTCGAGCAGATACGACACCAGCAGCAGGCGCCATCTTCCGCCCAGCAGGCGCATGGCTTCTTCCACGGAGCATCCGGACACGTTGTCTTTCATCGCGGAGTTCTCGGCAGTCTGTTGGTATAAATTTTGTACCTATACAACATTATAGTGCCTTCTTACTTTTTTATACCACGCTCCTAGAATGCAGCGAGCCGCGCCCGTCGAGGAGCCGCGGACCGCCTTTTTCCTGGAGATCCTAATGAAGCTCTATTACATCCCGGCCGCGTGCTCGCTGGCTCCGCATATCGTGCTGAACGAGCTCGGTCTCGATGCGACCCTGGTGAAGGTCGATCAGCGGACGCATCTGGCCGAGGACGGAGAAGACTTCTATCAGGTCAATGCACTGGGCTACGTGCCGGTGCTCGCGTTCGACGACGGCAGCGTGCTGCGCGAAGGTCCTGCCATCGTGCAGTATCTGGGCGACCGGAAGCCGGAACTCGGTCTGGTGCCGCGCAATGGCAGCATCGAGCGCTACCGTCTGCAGGAGTGACTGAACTTCCTGGCCTCGGAGATCCACAAGGGCTTCATCCCGCTGCTGTATGCGCGGCTCGCCGGCCGGTACGTGGACACCGCGCGGCCGAAGCTGCAGCAGCGCTTCGCCTGGATCGACGCGCAGCTCGCCGATCGCCGGTTCCTGATGGGGGATGATTTCACCGTCGCCGATGCGTCTCTCTACGCGCTGATCGGTTGGGGACAGGCGTCCTGGCTGACCTCGTACTACAAGGCGGATATCCATTTCGACGGCTTGCGGCACCTGCAGGCCTGGTACCAGCGTGTTCACGCGCGGCCTTCGGTGCAGCAGGCGTTGGCCGAAGAAGGCCTTCGCTAAGCCGGCCGCGTGCCTGCGCGGCGGTGCCGCCTTGCACGGCCGATTCCAGGTCGGGTCGAGACCGATCGGCCGCGGCTCATGTGCCAAGCGCATATGTTGATACCCGATCGGCATGTGCCATGCGGCACGCATTAACGGGCGATTTACACCCGCCGCCGGCATCCCGGGCACAAAGGACGCCCGACCGGCCACCGAGTGCGAGCCATGCGAATTGCGATCATCGGCGCAGGATTCTGCGGCAACCTGTTGGCTGCGGCCCTGGCCAGGCAGGGAACCGCCAGCCAACTCACGCTGGTCGGGGTGGCCGATACCTTCGGCCGCGGCATCGCCTACGGCGCCGCGCGGCCCGAGCATCTGTTGAACGTGCGCGCCAAGGACCTGGGGGTGGATCCGCAGGATCCGGGCGGGTTCGCCGACGCCTTGCAGCTGGACGCCGAGCAGCGCCTGGAATTCCTGCCGCGGCTGCGCTACGGCCGCTACCTGGAGCAGCACCTGGACGCGGCGCTGGCCGCCTCGGCGGTCGAGGTGGCGCGGGTGAGCGAGGAGGCGGTGGCGGTGGAACGCGGTCCTGACGGGTTCCGCATCTTCCTGGCCAACGGCGGGGATGTGGTCAGCGACGTGGTGGTGCTGGCGATCGGCGCGCTGCCGCCGGCGGCGCTGCCCGGCATCGGTCCGCGCCTGGCGGTGCACCGGCGCTACATCGGCTGGCCGTGGCAGGACGGGGTGCTGGACGAGGTGCCGCCGCAGGCGCGGCTGTTGCTGGTCGGCACCGGCCTGACCATGGCCGATGTCGCGCTGACCCTGCGCCGCCGCGGCCATCGCGGCCCGATCACTGCGCTGTCGCGGCGCGGCCTGGCGCCGCAGGCGCACCTGGCCCAGCCGGGCGCGCCGGTGACGCTGCCGCCGAGCGTGGCGCAGGCGCTGCGCAACCACGACCTCACCGGCCTGCTGCGCAGCCTGCGCCAGCTGACCACGGTGGTGGAGGATTGGCGTTGCGTGGTGGACGCGTTGCGTCCGCATCTGCAGCCGTTCTGGAAAGGCCTGGCGCCGGCGGCGCGCGCGCGCTTCATGCGCCATCTGCGTCCGTACTGGGAGGCGGCGCGGCATCGGCTGGCGCCGGCCGCGGCCAGTGCACTGGCGCAGATGCAGCAGCAGGGCCAGCTGCGCATCCGCGCCGGGCGCCTGCTGCGCGCGCGGCTGGGCGAGCGCGCGGTGGAGGCGGTGATCCGCGACCGTGCCAGCAACAGCGCGCGCACCGAAGACTTCGACGTGCTGATCCGCGCCACCGGGCTGGACACCGACGTCGCCCGCACCAGCCATCCGCTGGTCGCCACGATGCGCGATGCGGGCCTGCTGCAGGCCGATCCGCTGGGCCTGGGCCTGGTGGTGGACGAGCGCCTGCAGGTGCGCGACGGCAGCGGCCATGCGGTCGCCGGGCTGTACTGCCTGGGGCCGCTGCTGCGCGGCGTGCTGTGGGAAATCACCGCGGTGCCGGAATTGCGCGCCGGCGCGCAGCGCCTGGCCGCGGAGCTGGCGGCGCTGGGGCAGGCGCGGGCGAAGGCCGGTGGCGCGGGCGGCGAGGCGCAGCGGCAGGCGGTGTAGTGCATTCGATCTGGTGCTGTGATGTGTGGGACGCGCCGAGGAACATTCCGCCAGCTAGTGCGGCGAATGACTGCTGCCGCCGACCCAGCGCTCCGCTTCGCCCGGCGCGAACGGCCCCAGCTTCTGCCGCACGATGCGGCCGTGCGCATCGATCAGCACGCTGTACGGCAGCAGGCCCTGGGTGTCGCCCAGGCGCACGCTGGCGTCGGCCGGGCCGGGGGTTTCCAGCGCGATCGGGTAGGCGATCGGGATCCGCTGCAGGAACGCGCGCACGTCCTCGGGGCGGTCCAGGGCGATGCCGAGTACCTGCAGTCCGTCGGCCGGCTGCGCGCGCGCCAGGCGATCGAGTTCCGGCATCTCGCGCACGCACGGTTCGCACCAGCTGGCCCAGACGTTGACCAGCAGCGGGCGGCCGCGGAACTGGGCCAGGCTCAGGCTGCCGCCGTCGAGGGTGGGCAGGCGCAGCGCGAGTGCCGGGTCGCCGGGGCGCGCCGCGGCGGCGCCGGCGGGCGCCGCGCTGCCGCTGGCCGGCGTCGCCACGGGTGACGGCGTGCGCCACCAGAACTGCGCGGCGAGCACGCCCAGCGCCGCCGCGACCAGCGCCACCGCGAGCAGCCGCGGCGGCGTGGCCTTCATCGCGACGCGCGCAGCAGGGCGTCCTCGACCACCGCCTGGCTCAGCACCGGCGGCAGCACGGTCGGCGGTGCTCCCGGGCCGTAGACCACGTACAGCGGCACGCCCACCGCCTTGTGTTCGGCCAGGAAGGCGCTGATGCGCTGGTCCTCGTTGGTCCAGTCGCCCTTCATGTACACCGCATCCACGCGCTTGAGCGTGTCGCGGAAGGCGTCGCTGCTGAACACGTTGCGCTCGTTGGCCTTGCAGGTCACGCACCAGTCGGCGGTCATGTTGACGAACACCACGCGGTTGTCGGTGCGCAGCCGGTCCAGCATCTGCGGCGAATACGCCACCGTGTTGCGCTCCGCGGTGGCGCCGGGCGGCGCCAGCCGGGTCACGCCCCACACCGGCAGCAGCGCCAGCAGCACCAGCAGCGAGGCCAGGCGCAAGCCGAGCTTGTGGCTGCGCCAGCGCGCGCGCTCGATCCACCACAGGCCCAGCGCCAGCAGCGTGGCGCCGACCAGCAGCAGCGCCACCGCGTCCACCCCGCGCTGCTTGCCCAGCACCCACAGCAGCCAGATCGCGGTCAGGTACATTGGGAACGCCAGCACCTGCTTGAGCGTTTCCATCCACGCGCCGGGCCTGGGCAGGCGCCTGGCCAGCGAGGGCACGAAGCCGATCAGCAGGAACGGCAGCGCCAGGCCCAGGCCCAGGGTCAGGAACACCAGCATCGCCATCGCTGGCGGCGCGGTCAGCGCGTAGCCCAGCGCCGGACCCATGAACGGGCCGATGCAGGCGCTGGACACCACGCAGGCCAGCACGCCGGTGAAGACGTCGCCGACCGGGCCGCTGCGCGAGGACAGCGACTGGCCCAGGCCGCCGAGGTTGGCGCTCAGGGTGAACACGCCGGACAGGCTGAGTCCGACCACGAACATCAGGTACACCAGCACCGCGACGAAGCCCGGGCGCTGCAGCTGGAAGCCCCACAGCAGGTGCGCGGCGACGGCGATGCCGCCGACCACGGCGAAGGACGCCAGCACGCCCAGCGTGTACCACAGCGCATGGCTGCGCGCGCGGCTGCGGCTCTCGCCGCTTTGCGCCAGGCCCAGCACCTTCAGCGAGAGGATCGGCAGCACGCACGGCAGCAGATTCAGCACCAGGCCGCCGCCCAGTGCCAGCAGCAGCATCCACAACAGGTTTTCCGGTTCCGCCGCCGGCGCGGTGCTGCGCGCGGCGTTGTGCGCCGAGGCATCGGGCGCGGTCGCCGCGTCGGCGGCGCTCACCGGGGCCGTGTCGGCCGCGGCATCGGCCGCCGCGGCGCTGGCGTCGGCCTGGCTGCTGTTCAGCGGCGCCACCAGCAGTGGCGCCACCGCGGCCTGGTCGGCGGGGCTGAGCTTGCCCTTGGGCAGCGACAGCTTCACCCGCCGGGTCATCGGCGGATAGCAGATGCCATCGGTCTGGCAGCCCTGGAAGGTGGCGACCAGGGTCGCCTTGGCGGCATCGGCGCGCTGGCGCTGCAGCGGCACGGTGACCTCGGCCTGGTCGAAGTACACCACCACGTTGCCGAAGTGCTCGTCCTGGTGCGAACGGCCCTGCGGCCAGCGCGGCAGGCCGGTGCGGATGCCGGCCGCGCCTTCCAGCGCCAGTGCGGTGCGGTCGCGATACAGGTAGTAGCCCGGCGCCGGGGTGAAGCGCAGCAGCAGGGTATTGCCGTCGCCGACGATGGCCTCGAAGCCGAACGCCTGATCCGACGGCAACGGCAGGCCCTGCACGGCGCCGGCGCCGAACAGGGGCTTGGCGGCGGCGCCGGCGTTGCCCGGCGCGCTGCCCGGCAGCGGCGGGGAGGCGGGCGCCGGCGTCGCCGCGCCCGCCGCCTCCGCCGGCAGCGCCACGCTGAGCAGGCGCTTTTGCGGCGGATAGCACACGCCGGCGTCGGCGCAGCCCTGGTAGCGCACTTCCACCTGCAGCGTGTCCACGCCGCTGGCCGCCGCGCCGGTCTGCACCGCGCTCAGCTGGTCGCGGTAGGTTTCCACTGCGCCGAAATAGGGGTCGGTCTTCTTGTGCCCGGCGGGCAGTTTCAGCGTCGGGTTGGCCTTGAAGCCGCTTTCCACACGCACGGCGATGCGGTGCCGGTACAGGTAGTAGCCGTCGGCGATCTTCCAGTGCAGCTCGATGCGGCCGCGCTCGGGCGCCCGTGCGCTCAGCACGAAGGCCTGGTCGACCGGCAGCAGATCCTTTTCGTCGACCGCCAGGGCGGGGAAGGCGGCCAGGGCCAGCAGGCACAGGGCGGCGATACGGTGCAGCACGGTCATCGGCTTACGGTTCCTCACGGGTTTCGGCGTACACCCACTGCAGGTAGGCGGGCAGGCCGCCAGCGACCTCGACCTCGATCAGTTCGGGGACGGCGTAGGGGTGCAGCTCGCACAGCCGCTGTTGCAGCGCGGGGATGCGCTCGGCAGTGGTCTTGATCAGCAGCAGCACTTCCTCGGCCTGCTCCACGGCGTCCTGCCAGCGATAGGTGGCGTGCACGCCGGGCAGGCGGCTCACGCACGCGGCCAGGCGTTCCTCGACCAACACCTGGGCGATCCGCGCGGCGCTGGCCGGATCGGGGCAGGTGCTGAACAGCAAACGGAGCGGGGGCAGGGACATGCGGCCGACAGTATAGGGACGCCGGCAGGGCTTTGCCGGGCCTGTTCTGGCGTAGGTCCGTGCGTGCGGGCGTTTGGTTGCAGGTGCGTGCGCGACGGCGCCTGTCGGGCATGGCGCAGGCCCACGGGGCGGCGCACGCATGGACCCCGGCGCACCGCGATCGGCGCGCCGGGGATCCGGCTCAGTCGAGCAACTGGCAGCTCGCCGGCGTGGCCGAGGTGAACAGCGAGGAGGTCGCCCACTCCGGATGGTCGATGAACGGGTTGCGGTTGCCCTGGAAGCTGTACACCACTTCGTTGCGGGCGCGCTCGGCATCGTCCGGCGGATCCTGCTGGCTCCACGCGATCAGCGTGGACAGCAGGCCCATGTAGGCCGGCGAGGCCGAGGTCTGCACGATCTTGCTGCGCTCGTCGGTCAGCTCCAGATCCGGCTCGGACTGCCCGGTGGCCGCGTCGGTGCCGCCTTCGTAGCGGATCGCCATGTACATGACCGCGCGCGCCATGTCGCCCTTGCGGTGGTTCCACACTTCGAAGCTGCCGCCGTTGCCGTCCGGGGTGCGCACCCAGTTGGAATTGCCCGGGTAGCTGCCGCTGCCGCCGCCGAAGCCGGCGTTGGCCTCGGTGATGCGCTCGCCGCAGTTGCTGTCGCAGTTCGCGTAGGGCTTGTTGCCGCGGTCGGCGTTCCAGGTGGAGTCGGTCAGGTACAGCATGTGCGTGTCGGTGTACGGCGCGTAGGGCAGGCCCTTGTCGCCGCTGGCCGAGCCGAAGCCCAGCGAGTTCGGCCAGCTGTGCTCGCGGTTGTACTTCAGCCCGCTGCCACTGCCGGCGCGGTCGGTGCCCTTGGCGTAGCTGCCGTTGCGGTAGGCGTCGAGGATGCGCCCGCTGTCGTTCGGGTCCTCGTCGGCGATTTCCAGGATGGTCCAGGTGCTGGTGCCGGAGCTGCTGCTGTACGGGTAGACGGTGTGGCCCTTGATCGTCTCGTGCAGCGAGCAGCGCAGCTGGCTGGCGCTGGAGGTGTTGACCCGCGCGTAGTAGCCGCTGGCACCGCCGCTGCCGCTGGCGACGCTGAAGGCGGTGCTGCTGTCCTGCGCCGGGTGCGCGCCGCCGGCGTCGCTGACGCGTGCGGCGAGGATGCTCAGGCTGCAGCTTTCGCCGGCGGCCAGCGCGGCGTTGGTGGAGATCGCGAACTGGCTGCCGCTGCTCGGGTAGCTCAGCGCCACCGTGCCGGACTGGCTGCAGCTCAGCGCGAACGCGCCGCTGGCCAGGGTCACCGCCTCGCTGAAGGTCACCGCCAGGTCGCCGGCGGCGGGGAAGCTGCCGGCGCCCTGCGTCGGCGTGGTCGAGGTCACCGCCGGCGCGGCGTCGCTGCTGCCGCCGCTGAAGGTCTGGCCGCTGTTGCAGGCACCGAAGCTGCTGGCCGAACTGCCGGCCCAGCTGAAGTCGGCCGCGGCGCGGCCGTTGCTGCCGCGCAGCTGCAGCGAGGTGCCCGCGGCGGTGCTATTGCTCTCGCTGACCGGCAGGTTCTGGCTGCCCAGGCCGGCGGCCGGGCCGCCGCCGCCGGTGATCGCGCCCTCGTAGCTGAGGAACTGCACCACCTGGTCGCTGCCGTCGACCAGCGCCAGGCCGTCGTTGGGACCGTTCTGCACGCCGTTGCTGGCATAGCCGACGGTGGCGATGCGCACCTGCCCGCCGCAGCTGACCAGGCTGCCGGCCGGCACCGAGGTCGTGGCGTAGACCGTGGCGCTGCCGGGACTGCTGCCGTTGTACAGGTAGACCTTGTAGCCGCTCAGGCTCTCGCCGGCGGTGGCGAGGATCTCCACGCCCTCGCCGGTATCGCCGGCGGCGGTGGCATCGTCGTAGTGCAATTCGTTGATGAAGACGGCGGCCTGGGCGTGGCCGGCCAGGGCCAGCAGACAGGCGAGAGGGACGGCAACGGCGGATGGCTTCATCGACAACTCCTTTTGGATGGGTCCCCCCCTGGATCTGCGAGACTAGCCTGCCTGTGTGACAGCGTTGCGGAATCCGGGTACCAGTTCCGCGGCCGGGCCGGCGGCGGTACGAAATTTTTTGCCGCCAGCCCTTGAAAGGGCGCCGGCCAGCACCACATCTTGCGCATCCCGGTGTACCGGGTTTTTTCGCGAGCGTTGCTGGCAGTCGTTGCATGCGAGTGCTAACATCGCCAGCCTTTCCTAGACCAATCAATCACTTAAAAGGGTCTCTCTCATGAACATCGACATCAAGCCGCTTCACGACCGTGTTGTCATCAAACCGAGCGACGCCGACGAAATTTCCGCCGGCGGCATCGTGATCCCGGATTCGGCCAAGGAAAAGTCCACCAAGGGCGAGATCGTGGCCATCGGCAGCGGCAAGCCGCTGGACAACGGCAGCGTCCGCGCGCCGGCGGTCAAGGTCGGCGACAAGGTCATCTACGGCCAGTACGCCGGCTCCAGCTACAAGACCGAAGGCGTCGAGTACAAGGTGCTGCGCGAAGACGACATCCTGGCCATCGTCGGTTGACGATGGCGGGAATCGGGAATGGTGAATCGGGAATCGGCAAGCGCGATTTCTGCCGCCTGCGGTTCCCGTCCCTTCCCGATCGTGCGCTTTTGATTCCCCAATTCCCTGTTCTCCATTCCCTATTCCCGAGGTAACTCCACATGGCTGCCAAAGATATCCGTTTCGGTGAAGACGCTCGTGCGCGCATGGTGCGCGGCGTCAACATTCTCGCCAATGCCGTCAAGGCCACCCTGGGCCCGAAGGGCCGCAACGTCGTGCTCGAGAAGAGCTTCGGCGCCCCGACCATCACCAAGGACGGCGTCTCCGTCGCCAAGGAAATCGAACTGGCCGACAAGTTCGAGAACATGGGCGCGCAGATGGTGAAGGAAGTCGCGTCCAAGACCTCCGACAACGCCGGCGACGGCACCACCACCGCCACCGTGCTGGCGCAGGCGCTGATCCGCGAAGGTTCCAAGGCGGTCGCCGCCGGCATGAACCCGATGGATCTCAAGCGCGGCATCGACCAGGCCGTCAAGGCTGCCGTGGCCGAGCTGAAGAAGATCAGCAAGCCCACCGCCGACGACAAGGCGATCGCCCAGGTCGGCACCATCTCGGCCAACTCCGACGAGTCGATCGGCAACATCATCGCCGACGCGATGAAGAAGGTCGGCAAGGAAGGCGTGATCACCGTTGAAGAAGGCTCGGGCCTGGACAACGAGCTGGACGTGGTCGAGGGCATGCAGTTCGATCGCGGCTACCTGTCGCCGTACTTCATCAACAACCAGCAGAGCCAGTCGGCCGACCTGGACGACCCGTTCATCCTGCTGCACGACAAGAAGATCTCCAACGTGCGCGACCTGCTGCCGGTGCTGGAAGGCGTGGCCAAGTCGGGCAAGCCGCTGCTGATCGTGGCCGAGGAAGTGGAAGGCGAAGCGCTGGCGACCCTGGTGGTCAACACCATCCGCGGCATCGTCAAGGTCGTGGCGGTCAAGGCGCCGGGCTTCGGCGATCGTCGCAAGGCGATGCTGGAAGACATGGCCACCCTGACCGGCGGCACCGTGATCTCCGAGGAAGTGGGCCTGGCGCTGGAGAAGGCGACCATCAAGGACCTGGGCCGCGCCAAGAAGGTGCAGGTCTCCAAGGAGAACACCACCATCATCGACGGCGCTGGCGACAGCTCGGCGATCGAGTCGCGCATCAAGCAGATCAAGGCGCAGATCGAAGAGACTTCTTCGGACTACGACCGCGAGAAGCTGCAGGAGCGCGTGGCCAAGCTGGCCGGCGGCGTGGCGGTGATCAAGGTCGGTGCCTCGACCGAGATCGAGATGAAGGAAAAGAAGGCGCGCGTCGAAGACGCCCTGCACGCCACGCGTGCGGCCGTGGAAGAAGGCGTGGTCCCGGGCGGCGGTGTGGCCCTGGTGCGCGCGCTGACCGCGATCGGCGATCTGAAGGGCGCCAATGAAGATCAGACCCACGGCATCCAGATCGCGCTGCGCGCGATGGAAGCGCCGCTGCGCGAGATCGTCACCAACGCCGGCGAAGAGCCGTCGGTGATCCTGAACCGGGTCAAGGAAGGCACCGGCAACTTCGGCTACAACGCCGCCAACGGCGAGTTCGGCGACATGGTCGCGTTCGGCATCCTGGATCCGACCAAGGTGACCCGTTCGGCGCTGCAGAACGCCGCGTCGATCGCCGGCCTGATGATCACCACCGAAGCGATGGTGGCCGACGCGCCGAAGAAGGACGAGCCGGCCGGCGGTGGCGGCATGGGCGGCGGCATGGGTGGCATGGGCGGCATGGATTTCTGATCCAGCCGGCGCTACCGCAATACCGCTGTATGAAGACCCCGCCGCAAGGCGGGGTTTTTCTTTGTCGGCCCTGCCCGGAATGTTCTCCTTGGCGAGTGCCAGCCGGTAGACTGTCGCGCGGCACCATCGATCCATCTTCCGTAAAGGGGCATCCATGTCGCCCCAGCGAGGCAGGCATGCACATCAGGGAAAGCGCCATCGAGCAGGAACTCATCGCCAAGCTGGATGAGCTGAAATACACCCTGCGGCCGGACATCCGCGACCGCAAGTCGCTGGAGTGCAACTTCCTCGACAAGTTCGATGCGCTCAATCGGGTCTATCTGACCGGCAGCGCACGCGCCTGCTTGAAGACGTCGTCACCGACGATGTTTTCGCCGCCGCACAGCGGCTGCGCGAACGGGTTGCCTTTCTTCGTTTGATGCATTTCCAGATCGCGCTTGCCTTCCTTTGCCTGCCTACTCGGCATCGGAGATGCTCAGTTGGGTCATCGATGTGCCTTCGATGGCTTGCCGGGCCATGTCCTACATCTGAGGCGACTTGTTCAGGCCTTCCATGGCGGCATGGCAGGCGCGATCGGCAGGCAGGCGCGCCTGGCCGCACCTGTGGATAACGCGGCTGCCGGCAGCGCGCACGGCGGCAGGCGACGGCGCAGCGCGCGCGCATCCGGCACAATGCCGCACGCATGCACGCCCCTTCCGCGCCCGATTTCCGCCTGTACCCGTCCAACGCGCTGGATACCCTGGCCGCCCTGCTCGCCGAGGAACTGCGCCGGCCGGTGCCGGAGCAACCCTTGCTGGCACCGGAGGTGGTGCTGATCCCGCAGGTGGCGATGCGGCGCTGGCTGCAGTCCACGCTGGCCGCCGCGCACGGCGTCGCCGCCAACCTGGAATTCCTCACGCCCGGCGAATTCGTCGCGCGCGCGCTGGACGCCAACCTCGGCCCGGCCGCCGACGATCTGGACATGGCCACCACGCAGTGGCGGCTGTACGCGGCGTTGCAGGCCGATCTCGGCAGCGATGCGGCGCTGGCGCCCCTGGCCGGCTACCTGGCCGACGGCGATGCGCTCAAGCCCTGGGCGCTGGCCGGCGAGCTGGGCAACGTGTTCGAGAAGTACCAGGCCTGGCGCCGCGACTGGCTGCTGCGCTGGGAAGGCGGCGCCGACGCCGACGACCCGCAGGCGCGCTTGTGGCGCCGGATCGCCAACGGCCGCCAGTACCGCGCGCGCCGCATCGGCCAGTACCTGGACCGCTACGCGCGGCCGGACGGTCCGCTGCCGCAAGGCCTGCCGAAGCGGCTGTTCGCCTTCGCCATCCTCAACATCTCGCCGGACGTGCTGCGCGTGCTGGCCACCCAGGCGCGGGTGGGCACGCTGCATTTCTACCTGCCCACGCCGACCCAGGGCTACTGGGGCGATCTGCAGACGCTGTGGCAGCGCCGCCGCGAGGACGGCGCGGTCGACCTGTTCGCCGCGCAGGTGCAGGAAAACCCGCTGCTGCAGGCCTGGGGCGCGGCCGGGCGCGATTTCATGGCGCTGGTCGGCGACTACGAGGTGGTGCATCCGCTCGCCGAGATCGCGGTGTATGCCGATCCGCTGGCCTCCGGGCATCGCCCGCTGGCCGCCGGCGGGCTCGGCGACAGTCTGCTGCGGCGCATGCAGAGCGACCTGTTCCAGCGCCGTGCGCCGGCCGTGCCGGCGCCGTTGCCGCAGGTGGACCTGGCCGACCCCAGCCTGCAGATCCACGCCTGCCACACCCGCCTGCGCGAATTGCAGGTGCTGCACGACCAACTGCGCGCGCTGCTCGACGACCCGCGCTTCGACCCGCCGCTGCAGCCGCGCGAGATCGCGGTGCTGTCGCCGGACATCGATCCCTACGTGCCGTACCTCGACGCAGTGTTCGGCGGCCACGGCCGCGACGACGCGCTGCCGTACGCGCTGGCCGACGCCAGCCCGCTGGCCAGCGAGCCGCTGGCCGAGGTGTTCCTGACTTTGCTGGGCCTGCCGTTGTCGCGCTTCGGCCTGCACGAGATTCTCGACCTGCTGGCCAGCGCGCCGATCGCCGAGGCGGCCGGCCTGGACGAGACCGGGCTGGAGCGCCTGCGCGGCTGGTTGCATGCCGCCGGCGCGCGCTGGGGGCTGGATGCCGGACATCGGCGCCAGCACCAGGCGCCCGTCGACGATGCCTACACCTGGCGCTTCGCGCTGGACCGGCTGCTGCTCGGCCACGCCAGCGGCGCCGAGGACGACATCGCCGGCGTCGCGCCATGGCCGCAGCTGGAAGGCAGCGCACTGGTGGCGCTGGACACGCTGCTGCGGCTGCTGCGCGTGCTCGACCGCCACCAGGCCATGCTGGCCGAGCCGATGCCACCTGCCGAGTGGCGCGAATGCCTGCTCGGCCTGCTCGATGCGCTGATCCCGCAGGTACCGTCGGCGCCGCGCGCGCAACGCGCGCTGGAACGGCTGCGCAGCGTGATCGACCAGTTCGCCCGCGACGCCACACGCGCGGAGTACGCCGGCAAGGTCCCGGCCGAGGTGCTGCGTGCGCATTTCGCCGCGGTGCTGGGTGAATCGGACACGCGCGCGCCGCTACTCACCGGCGGCATCAGTTTCGGCCGCATGGTGCCGATGCGCCTGCTGCCGTTCCGCGTCATCTGCCTGCTCGGCATGAACGACGGCGACTTCCCGCGCCGCGACCCGGCCGCCGGCCTCAACCGCCTCACCGCCGAGCTGGGCAGCGAGCGCCGCCGCCACGGCGATCGCTCCACCCGCGAGGACGACCGCTTCCTGTTCCTGCAACTGTTCGCCTCGGCGCAGGACGTGTTCTACCTCAGCTACCTCGGCGCCGATGCGCGCGACGGCAGCGTGCGCGAGCCATCGGTGCTGGTCAGCGAACTGCGGGCCAGCGCCGCGCAGTACCACGCCCAACCGAAGGCCATCGACAGGCTCGTGGTACGCCACCCGCTGCAACCGTTCGCCGCCGCCGCCTTCGGTGCGCTCGGCGAGGACGGCGCCGATCCGCGCCGCTTCAGCTATCGCCGGCAGTGGCGGCCGGCGGTGGACAGCCTGGCCGGGCAGCGCCAGCCGCTGGCGCCGTGGGTGGCCGCCGCCTTGCCCGCGGACGACATGGCCTTGCCGACCAGCGTGGCGATCGACGACCTGCGCCGGCTGTTCGCCGATCCGGCCGGGCAGTTCCTGCGTCATCGCCTGGGGATGCGCCTGCCCGACCCGGCCGGCGAGGACAGCGACCTGGAACCCTTGCTGGCGCCGGGCAGCGGCCTGGACCAGTACGGTTTGCAGCAGCAGGTGCTGGAGGCCGCGCTGAGCGACAACACGGATGGGCTGTACGCGCGATTGCGCGCGCGCGCGCTGCTGCCGTCCGGGCCGCTGGGCCGGCGCCTGCTCGACGAGCGCCTGCGCCAACTGCGCGCGTACGCGCAGGCGTTCGCGCAGTGGCGCGGCAGCGCGCCGGCGCGATCGCAGCGGTTGCAGGTGCAGATCGACGGCATCGAACTGCATGGCCGCCTGCCCGACTGGTACGCGAACGGCGTGGGCCGGGTGCAGGTCGGCGCGCTCGGCGGCCGCGCGGCGATCCGCCACGGCCTGGAATGGCTGCTGCTGCGCGCGGCCGGCGAACGCGTGCCGTTCGTGCGCTTCTTCGAAGACGACGACGGCCTCGGCCCGCATCCCATGCAGGGGGAAGAAGCCGAACCGCTGCCGCAAGCGCAGGCGCAGGCGGCGCTGGCCGAACTGCTGCGGCTGTATCGGCAGGGCCTGCAGGCGCCGTTGGCGTTCGCCCCGTACAGCGGCTGGAAATACCACCAGGCCGCGCGCACCCACGACCTCGACAAGGCGATCAAGGACGCCGCCGCGCAATGGCAGGCCAGCTTCGGCTGGAGCGAGGCAGCGACGCCGGAACTGCGCCTGGTCCACCGCGGCCGCGAGCCGTTCGCCGATGCGCAACGTTTCGCCGAATTCGCCGCCACCAGCCACACGCTGTATTCGCTGCTCGAACGCGGCAATGCCGGCAGCGCGCTCGATCCGGCGCGGCTGGCCGAGAGCTGGCGGCAGTGGCGCGGCGCGCAGGAGGACGCCGAATGAGCGCGACGCTCGGCGACGACCCGTACCTGAGCCTGCCGCTGCACGGCGTGCGCCTGATCGAGGCCAGCGCCGGCACCGGCAAGACCTTCACCCTGGCCACGCTGTTCACCCGGCTGGTGGTCGAGCGCGGCCTGCGCATCGGCCAGATCCTGGCGGTCACCTTCACCGAAGCCGCCACCCAGGAACTGCGCCGGCGCATCCGCGAGCGCCTGGCGCTGGCCGCGACGCTGGTGCCCGAGGCAGCATTCCCTGTCGATGGGATTCCCCTTGTGGGAGGGGCTTCAGCCCCGACGGGCCTTACCGAGGACGCCTCGACAGCGAAGTTCCTCACGGACACTCCCGACGCCACCCTCACCCGCACCATCCTCGCCACCCATCTGGCCACCGCGCAGGAAACCCCCGCCGCCCTGCGCCGCCGCCTGCAGCAGGCCGTGGAGGAAATCGACCTCGCCGCCATCTTCACCATCCATGGCTTCTGCGCGCGGGTGCTGCGCGAGCACGCGCTGGAGAGCGGCCAGACCTTCGCCGCGCCGGAGCTGCTGGCCAACGACCGCGACCTGCTCGGCGAAGTCGCCGCCGACCTGTGGCGCCAGCGCGCCGCCGACGCGGCGATGGCCGACGACCTGGTCGCGCTATGGCCGGGTGGACCCGACGCGCTGGCCAGCGACCTGCGCCAGCTGGTGCGGCATCCGCAACTGCTGCCGGCGGCACCGGCGCTGGCCGACGATGTCGCCGCGGCCACGCAGCAGGTGCAGGACGCGGCCGCCGCGCTCGCCACCGCGTTCCACGCGCACGGCACCGTTTTTTTCGAAGCGATCGCCGCCGCCATCGAAGACGGCGTGCTGAGCAAGGTCAGCTACAAGCCGGAATGGCTGGCATCGCTGTGGCATTGGTGCGAAGGCTTCGCCGTCGCGCCTGCGGCCGGCCTCCCGCCGCATGCCAAGCTGATCAAGCTCAGCGCTGCGGAACTGGCGTCCGGCACCAACAAGAAATGCGTCGGGCGCACGCCGGCCTCGCCGATGAGTCATGAAGTCGTCGGCTATCTGGCCGCGCTGGCGCGGTTGGAGGAAGCGCGCGCCAGGCGCCGCATCCGCCTGCTGCACGCGCTGCGCGGCGACGCGGTCGTGCGGCTGGCCTTGCTCAAGCGCCAGCGCCGCGTGCAGACCTACGACGACCTGGTCGATGGCGTCGCGCACGCGTTGCGGCCCGACGGTCCGCAGGCCGAAGCGCTGGCGCGGCGGCTGCGCGCGCAATACGCCATCGCCCTGGTGGACGAATTCCAGGACACCGACGACCGCCAGTGGTCGATCTTCTCCAACGTGTTCGGCGAAGGCGCGCTGGCGCGCGAGGCGGGACTGGAGCCGGCACTGTTCGTGATCGGCGATCCCAAGCAGGCGATCTACGGCTTCCGCGGCGGCGACGTGCAGACCTACCTGGCCGCGGCCGCCGATGCCGAACCGGCGCCGCCGCTCGGCCACAACTTCCGCTCGCGCCCCGCGCTGCTGGCGGCGATCGACGCGCTGTACGCGCAGGCCGGTTATGCGCAGGCGTTCCTGACCGACGGCATCGCCTTCCATCCGGTGCAGCCGGGCAGCAAGCGTCGCGATGCCGAGCTGCAGCGCGATGGCGCCACCGCGCCAGCGCTGACCCTGTGGCGCGCGCCGGAGCCGCCGCCGCCGCCGGCCGCGTCTGCGGCCAAAAACAAGTCCGCAGGCAAGCCCAAACCCTGGAGCGCCGGCCGCGCGCGCGCGCTGTGCACCGCCGCCTGCGTCGCCGCGATCCGCGACTGGCTGGCGGATGCCCGCGCCGGCACCGCCAGCGTCGCCGGGCGCACGGTGCAGGCCGGCGACATCGCGGTGCTGGTGCGCAGCCACGGCGAGGCCATCCGCATCCAGCAGGCGCTGGGCGCGGTCGGCATTCCCGCGGTGGCCGCCGGCAAGCAGAGCCTGTTCGCCACCGACGAAGCGCTGGAACTGCTGACCCTGCTGCAGGCGCTGCTCGACCCGGGCGACGACAGCCGCCTGCGCGCGGCGCTGGCGACGCTGCTGATCGGCGAGGACGCCGCCGCGATCGCCGCGCTCGAACACAACGGCGATCAGCACCGCAGTTGGCAGCAACAGGCGCTGGACTGGCGCGAGCGCTGGCAGCGCGGCGGCCCGCTGGCGCTGATCGGCGACCTCGGCGCCGCGCATGCGCAACGCCTGCTGGCATTGGTCGATGGCGAGCGCCGCCTGACCAACTATCTGCAGTTGGCCGAAACGCTGCAGGAGGCCGACACCCGCGCGCTCGGGACGCACGGCCTGGTCGACTGGCTGGCGCGGCGCATCGCCAATGCCGACGACAACGACGAGACCCAGCAACTGCGCCTGGAATCGGATGCGCGGCGGGTGCAGATCGTGACCCTGCACAAGAGCAAGGGCCTGGAGTATCCGCTGGTGTTCCTGCCTTACGTCGGCATCGGCCGCAGCGACCGCGGCGCCGGCCGCCACTGCGTCGTGCACGCGCCGCCGCTCGGCCGCCAACTGCACTGGAACACAGGCAAGGACGACCCGGCCTGGAGCGCCGCCGAGGCGGCATGGAAACAGGAACAGCGCGCCGAGGACGCACGCCTGCTCTACGTCGGCCTGACCCGCGCCGAGCACGCACTGTGGATCGCCACCGGTCCCTTCCACCAGCACGAACGCACCGCGCTGGCGGCGATGGTCGGCGACCCGGATGCATTGCAGGCGGCCGCAGGCGAGGGCGCGATCGCCATCGACACCACCCCGCCGCCGGCCAGTCTGCCGCGCCTGCCGCCTGCCGCCGACGTGCAGGTGCCGCCGGCGCGCATCCCGCAGCGCCACGTCGTGGCGGACTGGTGGGTGTACAGCTTCACCCAGCTGGCCAACGCCGATGCCGGCGCCGCCGCCGACCCGATGGCCAGCGCCACCGTGGTCGGCAGCGGCGGCAGCGACGAGCCGTCCACCAGCGAGGCCGTCGCGACGACGCTGGACGTGGAAGCGTTCGACCGCCGCTTCACCGGCAACCGCTTCGGCGTGGCCATGCACGACGTGTTCGAACGCTGCGACTTCGCCGCCTGGCGCGACTGGGTCCCCGGCCAACCGGCACCGGACGGGCAGACCGCGGCGCTGATCGAAGCCCTGCAGCGCGGCGGCTACGCCCAGGACGAACTGGAGGATGGCGCCGCCATGCTCACCGCCCTGGTCGGCCACACCCTCACCGTCGCGCTGCCGGAAGGCACCCGCCTGGCCGCGGTGCCCGCAGCGCAGCGCCGCAACGAAATGGAGTTCCACTTCGCCATGCGGCCCACCCGCGTCGATGCGCTGCTGGCCCTGCTGCACCGCTTCGGCGTGGTCGGCGAGCGCCAGGCCTTCGGTGCGCGCCAGCGCCTGGAAGGCCTGATGACCGGCCTGATCGACCTCACCTACCAGCACGACGGGCGCTGGTACGTGCTCGACTACAAATCCAACCGCCTGCCCAGCTACGACGCCGACGCGTTAGTGCGGGCGATGGCGCACAGCGAATACGCACTGCAGGCGCTGATCTACACCGTCGCGCTGCACCGCTGGCTGCGTTTCCGCCTGGGCGAAACGTACGACTACGCCCGCGACTTCGGCGGCGTGCGCTACCTGTTCTGCCGCGGCCTCGACGCCACCCGCGACCCCTCGCCAGGCGTCCACGCCTGGCGCTTCGACCCCGATCTGGTCGAGTCCGTCGACGCCCTGTTCGCCGGCGCCCTAACGCCCCTCTCCCCCCGGGAAAGGGGTTGGGGTGAGGGTACGCCGGCACATGGAGCGTCCACCTCATGACCCCCACCCACAACCTACTAACCGCCCTGCACCGCAGCGGCACCCTGCGCACGCTCGACCACGCCTTCGCCCAAACCCTGAGCCGCCTGGACCCGAACACTCCCGACCTGGTCCTGGCCGGCGCCGCACTGGCTTCACTGGCCGTCGCCAGCGGCCACGCCGGCCTCGACCCGGCCCGCGGCAACGTCCTGCTCGACCCGCGCGACGGCCCGCCGCCCACGCTGCCGGACCCCGCCGACTGGCACCGCGCCCTGGCCGCCTCGCGCTGGGTCGCCCAGCCCGCGCCCGAAGACCCGTCCGCCGCCGACTGCCCGCTGGTGCTGGAACACGGCCTGCTCTACCTGCGCCGCTACCGCGAATACGAGCGCCGCCTGGCGCAAGGTCTGCGCCGCCTCGCGTTGCAACCGCTGCCGGCCTTCGACGTCGCCACGCTCGCGCCCCTGTTCGCTCAGTTGTTCCCGAAGGCAGCAGCTTCCCCTCTCCCATCGGCGACCGAAGGAAGTCCCCGTGGGAGAGAGGGTGCCCGAAGGGCGGGTGAGGGTACGGGCATCACCGACCAACCCACCGACCGCCAAGCCCAGGCCGCCGCACTCGCCCTGCGCCGCGCCCTGCTGCTGGTCACCGGCGGCCCCGGCACCGGCAAGACCACCACCATCGCGCGCCTGCTGCTGCTGCGCATCGCCCAGGCCCAGGCCAGCGCCATCCCCGCACCACGCATCGCCCTGGCCGCCCCCACCGGCCGCGCCGCCGAACGCATGGCCGAGAGCCTGCGCACGGCGGTGGCGCGCGCGCTCGACAACGGCATCGACCCGGCCCTGGCCGCCGCGCTGCCGGCCGGCGCCAGCACCCTGCACCGCCTGCTTGGCGTGATCCCCGACCTGCCGCGCTTCCGCTTTGATGCCGACAACCCGCTGCCGTTCGACCTGATCGTGGTCGACGAAGCCTCGATGGTCGATCTGCCGCTGATGTGCAAGCTGGTCGAAGCGGTGGCCGACGGCACCCAGCTGATCCTGCTCGGCGACGCCGACCAGCTGCCCTCGGTCG
Source organism: Xanthomonas hyacinthi (assembly GCF_009769165.1). Lineage (NCBI taxonomy): Bacteria > Pseudomonadati > Pseudomonadota > Gammaproteobacteria > Lysobacterales > Lysobacteraceae > Xanthomonas > Xanthomonas hyacinthi. The sequence continues at coordinate 1,602,527 of NZ_CP043476.1, read as the reverse complement.
AAGCCGGCGACGTGCTCGCCGCGATCCTGCAGGCCGCCGGCCCCGGCGACGCGCTGCAGCCGGACGACGCGCAAGCGCTGCACCCTCTGCTCGGCCACACCCGCAGCGACACCCACCGCGGCGGCCTGGCCGGCCACCGTGTGCATCTGCTGCGCGGCTACCGCCAGGCGCAAGGCTTCGCACTGGCCCCGCTGGCCGACGCCGTACGTGCCGGTGACGCCGACACCGCGCTCGCCCTATTGCGCGGTGGCGAACTGGCTGGCGTGCACTTCCACGAAGACAGCGAGGACCCGCTGGCCACGCGCCGCGACGCCCTGCTCGCGCACTGGCGCGCGCTGGCCGCTGCCGCAGACCCGGCCGCCGCCCTGCGCGACGCCGCACGCCTGCGCCTGCTCACCGCCGTGCGCGCCGGCGCGCACGGCGCGCGCGGCCTCAACGCGCGCATCGAACAACTGCTGGCCGACAGCGGCGCCGGCGCGCGCCGCCTCGGCGCCGCTTCGCCCTGGTTCCATGGCCGGCTGCTGCTGATCACCGAAAACAGCTACCGCCACGGCCTGTTCAACGGCGACGTCGGCATCTGCCTGCGAAGCGAAGCGAGTCCCTCTTCGGAGCGCGACGCGCAGGGCGCCCTGGTGGCCTGGTTCGAAGGCGAGGGCGACGGCCAGGTCCGCGGCTTCCACCCCGCCGCGCTGCCCGCGCACGAGAGCGCCTTCGCGATGACCGTGCACAAGGCGCAAGGCAGCGAGTTCGACGACGTCTGGCTGCAACTGCCCACGCGCGACGCCCGCGTGCTCAGCCGCGAACTGGTTTACACCGGCATCACCCGCGCGCGGCAGAGCCTGCACCTGGCCGCCAGCGAAGCCGTGCTGCGCGCCGCGCTGGCCCGGCACGCGGCGCGGATCTCGGGGTTGGCGTGGCGCCTGGGCGGGGAGCAGGAGGCGGCACCCGCCACGCAAGCAGCGGAAACACCCACGGTCGCGCCCGTGCAGGGTGCGTTGTTCTGATGGAGGCGGACCGGAGCGATGGCAGGATCACCTACGGCAGGACGGCAGGTTTGCCTATCGCGGTCCCCCGGCCGGGCCAGATAGCATAGTGGGCAAAGAAAGCCTGGTTGCGCGATATCGCCGGCATGGGGAGGCATCGGTGGCGGAAAATTCGCCTTGCTGGCCTGCGGGGGCGATGGCAAGATGGACTGTACAGAATTCTGTCATCCGAGTTCCAGGAGTCGATCATGGGCTTTTCCGCCAGCGATGTAGTGCCTTTCACCCTTGCACGCGCCAACCTCTCCGAGTTGGCCGACCAAGCGAAGGCCGGCACCGAAAAGATCATCACCAAGAACGGCGAGAGCTATGTGGCGCTGATCGACGCCGACCGGCTGGACTACTACCACCGGCTGGAACGCGAGCGCATCCACCTGCTGCTGCTCGACGATGCCAAGCGCGGCCTGGCCGACATCGCCGCCGGCCGCACGATCGAAGCGGACGCGGCCATCGGCCAGCTGCAGCAGCGACGTGCGGCATCCAGTGCGGCAAGCGCTGGCAAGCGCGCGGCCAAGAAACGCAGCTGACCGTTGTACCGGGTCGAACTGACCGCGAGCTTCCTCGCGTGCCTGGACGCCATCGAGGCGTTCTTGCTGGAAGCCGATGCCGGTGTTGCCTTTGATGACCTGCTCGCCGAGTTGCGCGCCACGGTCATCCCGAACCTGCGGCGTTTCCCACGCATAGGCCGGCGTTACCTGGACAACCCACCGCAGTCGGCCGAGGCATTGGCGCAGTTGGCCGCGTTGCCGGTGGGCGCGCCCGATGCATTACGCAATTACCCGCATGGCGACTACCTGATGCTCTACACGGTGGTGGAGGCATCCGCCTCGATCAACGCCACGGTGTACTTGCTCTCCATCCGGCACCACCGGCAGCTTTCGTTCGACTTCGTAACGCTGTGGCCCGGGGGATGATGGCGGCCGGCGGGGGCGTGCACCCTAACGCTCGTTTTCGTTCATCCTCGGCCCCGTGGGGGATCGCAGGCGGAGTAATTGCCTGCGTCCCTGTTCGCTCGCGCTCACTTGGCCGGAACGCGCTGGTACTCGTCGCTGCCGGTGCGCAGGTGCCCATTGGCCCGGTCGATGGCGAAGTTCACCGTTTCGCCGTCGTTGGAGACCTGCAGCACGTCGTCCTTGTAGATGGCCGGGTAGCTCTCGGTCTTGGGCTTGCGGCTGAAGAACCGCGGCGTGGTGTTGCGCACCATGAAGGACTCGCCGTTGCGCTCGATGTCCATCACGTCGTCCTGCGACTGTACGTTGACCCAGTTGCCGACGAACTTCTCGCCCTCCACCTTGGCGCAGCCGGCCATCAGCATCGCCGCGGCCAGCGCGGCACCCATCCACTTCGTCATCTCCAGCGCTCCGGTGTTGAGGTAGGGGAAGGATGAGGCGTTCCGGATGTATGGAAGGTCAAGAGTCCACGGGGGGCCAGGCGTCAGCCGCCTGTCGTGCCGAAAGCGCAAGCGCGCCCAGGGGGCACCTGGCCTTGCCCGGTGCTTCAACGCGACGGAACATGCAGGGTGGAGGCAATGAATTCAGAACCAGGATGGCGGCGAGGGACATGGCCAAGGTCTCCTCGTCGCTATCTCCTTCGCGAAGATGTCTGTCCCCGAGAGGCGTTGCGAATTACCCCAAGGGGTGATTCTTAATTGCCTCCCCCTGAGGTTGCCGCGAGCAAGGGCGGAAGCGTGTGCTTGCGCGGCATCTCAGCGCTCCGCGTCGATGACCGCGTCCATCGACGCGATCTCGGCGCCGCGCGCGCCGCAGCGCCGGGCCTCCTCTTTCCAGCCGCGCACGGCCGTGCGTACCTGCTCGATGATCTCGCCCGCCTGCGTCTTGCGCAGGCGGTAGTACGCGCAGGTGTCCAGCAGCAGCCGCATGTCGGGTGTCGGATCGTCCAGGCCGATGCCAAGCACGTGGGCGTCCTTGTTCGGATTGGGGTTCACGTCGAAGGCCGGTGACAGCCGCCAGCCGCCCGGTTCGCGCAGGAATCCGTGGTTGCGCAAGTGGTCGTCGCGGTTGCCGACCAGCACATTGAACGCCACGCGGCGGAACAGCTGCCGCAAGTCGTCGGCGATCGCCGAGGCCACGCCGTAGTTCTCGATGGCATGGGCAAGCTCGGCGTAACTGCTGCCCTCGCTGTCGTCCACGTCCAGCAGGGTGAAGGCGGAAGCGTAGGCGCGGCGCTCGGTGCCGGCCCGGTCGAAGCGCTGTACCGCGTAGGTGGTGCCAAGCTCGGACAGGGCGAGCTGGCGTGCGGCAGGCATGGCGATCCCCGCCGCCAGCGACAGCCGGTAGGTCACGAATTCCCACAGGCCCACGTCGTGGCGATCGTCGCTGGAGGGGAACTTGGCCAGCCACAGCGTGCCATCGGTGTCGCGCACGCTGGCCTTGGGTCTGGCCCCGCCCAGCGATGCGCCGGGCGCCACCAATTGCTTAATCCATCGGATGTCATGGTCGCTCTCGTCGGTGTCGCCGCGTTCCACGCGCACCGCAATGGCCTCCAGCGCGCGCAGCTCGGTCATCGGCGGCGCGCCCAGCGCGTGGTCGTCCAGATAACGCCCGTCGCGCGCGCGCAGGCGCAGCGCGCCCATCCGGGACGCATCGTTGACGCCGATCAGGTAATCCCACGGGCGCAGCGCGCGCACCCGGCGATTGTGCTCGCGCGCGTCGATGACCTCGCGCCGGTCCATCAGGCGCTTGCCCCAGCGGTCGGGCGAGCAGTCCACGAACGCGCCGGTCAACGCACTGGCGCCGTCGCGCGCGACCAACGGGCCGCGGTGGAGCGGCAACTGCGGATCCAGCGCAAAGGCGCGGATCGGCGCGGCCTGGTCCACCCAACTGTCGGAATAGTGGAACTGGAGCGTGTCGCCCGTGCGGCTGGGCCGGCGGGTCAGGTGGCCGACCAGGGCGCGGCCGCCGAGTGCGGCGTCGTCCAGCCATACCTCGACCTGGCTGAGTTCCTGCACCTCATTGGCTGCGCGGCTCACGGCGTGGGCTCGCGCTTCGTGTTCGTGCGCCGCAGCTGGCTGTCCTGCAACTGGCGGCCCACCTCGTCGTTGCGGGCCAGCAGGTCGATGTCCTTGTCCAGGCCCAGCGCGGTCAGCACGCGCAGCATGGTGGACAGGCTGAGGGCCGGATCGCCGCGCTCGAGTTTGCCCACGGTGGGCACGCTCACGCCCACCCGGGCGGCGAGTTCGGCCTGGGTCATCTGCCGGCGCAGGCGCGCGGCGCGCAGGCGCTCGCCCAGGTCGCGGATCTGGCGCTGGGCACGGGGCATCGCGGGCGGGGTTCGCTTTGACATGGGAAATTAAATTACATTTCCAGCCGGGAAATGCAAATTAATTTTCTCTGGAGGGAACTCCTATTCCGCGTGGCCAGATCGATTGCCCCGATCCGAGTGGGTCGGCCGACGGCGGCGGCCAGGCGCTGACGTGTACAGCGACGGACTGGGTGCCTTCCCGGTGCTGGAGGCCGAGTACGCTCACACGGTGATCGAGGGGCGTGGCCGCCGCCGCTGCGAGCAAGCCAACGCCCGCTGGGTCAATGTGGTGCTGTCCAACCTGAAGCGGTCGCTACCATGCCTTCAAGTTCAACAAGGACGCGCATCGCGATCGGGCCGAGACCCAATGTGGTTCAACCGGCGCTTCGATCTGACGGTTCTGGTGCCGGTGCCGCGCTAGCTGGTGGCAGCGGCCAGGCTCACGCCCTGGCCGCAGGCCACGCTGCGCGCCGCGCCGGTCTTCTCGGCTGAAGTAGCGTGCTAATCAGGTGCGGTCTTGATGACGGCTCTGGTCAATAAACGCAAGGTGGACGTGCAAGCCAGCCGGTGCAGTATTTTCGAGATCTATCTGAAATAGCGAAGTTGTGTTGGTGCATTGTCGTAGCGATACAGTACGCTTCTAATTGATAATAGTGAGGGGTGCTTTTAATCGTTAGGATGCTTCTAGTGAATGAAATCAATCACTCAAAAATTGCAAGGACGAGTCATGTTGAAAATCCGAGTGGTTAAGGCAATGCTGCGCGTCACCGCCGCAGCGGCCATTTCATTGCTCGTCGTGTTCAGCGCCTCGGCGCAGACGGTTCGGTATGTCCATACGGATGGGCTGGGTTCGGTCGTGCTGACGACGGACAAGGACCGGAACATCGTCGAGCGCAGCGAGTACGATCCGTATGGCAGCCTATTGAATCGCCCGTTGACGGATGGGCCTGGTTATACGGGGCATGTCATGGATGCGGCGACGGGGCTGGCATATATGCAGCAGCGGTACTATGACCCTAGCATTGGGAAAATGCTCAGCGTTGATCCGGTTACTGCCTATGAAAGCAGTAATTGGAAGCAATTCAATCGATACGCCTACGCTATCAATAATCCCTACCACCGCCCATGTGTCGGCATCGCTGCACAAGGTGAGCGAACGTTTCGATATGCCGTGCGGATCAGGGCTGGAAGCGCCACCGCATCTGTGCAGCAACGCCGGATGCGGGGACGGGCGCAGCCTTGCGCACCCAATTCCACGAGACGCTTCGCGTCGGACCCTCACCCCAACCCCTCTCCCGGGGGAGAGGGGCTGCCGGACCCAGGGGGGGAGGGGCTGCTGGCCGACTATTTGTACGGCCCCGGGCCGCGCCAGACCAATTGGCCCTGCTTGTAGACCTGCAGCATGGTGATGACGTCGCGGGCGTCGCCGATGGCCTTCAGTTCCGGGGAATCCGGCGGCAGCGCGCGGCATTTGCCGGAGCCGCGCTTCATCGCGATCTCCAGCGGGCAGGCCATGCGGTACTGGGTGCCGGGCAGCAGGATGAAGAATTCCTTCATGCCCTGGTCCATCCAGGCGCGCAGCAGGGTTTCGCTGCGCAGGTCGTAATAGACCAGGTAGCCGCCCAGTTCCATGCTGGGGCCGGCATCGGTCGGATCGCCGCGGCGGCCGCCGCGGCCGGCGCCGTCGCGCACCAGCCCGGCCTCGTTGGGGCCGAGGTCCTGGTCGATCGCGCCCGGCGGCCGCCCGGTCCAGGTCTCGCGGCGCTGGGTCGGTTCGGGTTCGCTGGCGGCGGCCTGGGCCTGCTGCTGCGCGGCGTCGTCCGCTTGCGGCGGGGCCGGTTGCGCGGCGGGCGTGGGCGGGCGTTGCGTCTGGCTGCCGGCCGCGGCGACCGGATCGGGTGGCGGCACCGGAGCGTCGGCATGCGCAACCAGGGTGGACTGGACCGGCGAGGTCGCCGGCCGCGTCTTGGCCGGCGCCGGCTTGTGCTTGGGCTGCGGGCTGGGCGGCGTCTTGAGCGGATGCACGGGCTGGCGCGTGGCGCCGATGAAGTCCACCTTGGTTCGGCCGCCGCTGGCGGCGCCTTGCGGCGTGTTCATGGTGGGCGGGTCGGCCAGCAGCAACAACAGCAACAGCAGCAGGTGCAGCACTGCGCTGACGATCGCGGCAATCCAGGGGTCCAGGCGTTCGTCCCAGCATATGGCCCGGGGGTTCGCGCGATGCGACGCGTTGCTCATGCCGCCGCGGGGGCGTCGGGAGTGCGGGCCTTCATGGGGGGTCTGCAGGGTACGGCCGGTGGGGGCGCCATCGTAACGCGGACCAGGCCTGCTTCATTTGTCGGGCCGCAGCGCGCTTAGGGTCTGTTGGCGTTGGCGGGACACGGCGATCCGGCCAGGCCGTGCCTGCGCGCGGTCGGCGCGCGCAGCGTCCGCAAGAATGCACGGAGTCCGCGGCCGGCCCAATGGGACGCGCCAGCGCGGCGCTGCGGCCGCCCGGCAGCTGCCGGGATCAGCCGCCGCGCAGTGCCATCTTCCGTCTCATGCCCAGATGCCGCCGGACCTGGGCGCCGCGCTCGCCGCGGATCCGGCGGCCCGCGCCACCTGCGACGCCATCACCGCGCCGGCGCGGCGCGACTGGATCTTCTGGAGCGTGTCGGGCAAGAAGGCCGACACGCGGCTCAAGCGCATCGCCAGCGCCTGCGCCATGCTCGCCTCGGGCAAGCGCCGCGCCTGCTGCTTCGACCGCTCGGGCATGGACAGCAAGTCGCTCGGCGCGCCGGACGCGGCGGAATGACCGGTGGCGGTGTGTCGCGCCCGCGCCCGTGCGCCGCGCTCGGGCCGCCGGTGGCCGCCACGGCGTCCTCGCAAACCGCCGCCTATACTCCGGCGGTATCCACTTGAAGGATCTGAGCATATGAGCGCACCCGCATCGCCGACCGCCGCCGCTTCCGGCGCCGCGCCCGGCAGTCTCCGCCGCTCGGTGTCCAATACGCTCAAGGGCTCGGCCGGCAACCTGGTCGAGTGGTACGACGTCTACGTCTACTCGGTGTTCGCCACCTACTTCGAGTCGCAGTTCTTCTCCAAGGAAGACAAGAACGCCACGATGTTCGTGTGGGCGATCTTCGCGATGACCTTTCTGATGCGGCCGATCGGCGCGTGGTACTTCGGCCGCTTCGCCGACCGCTACGGCCGCCGCCTGGCGCTGACCATCTCGGTGTCGCTGATGGCGGTGTGTTCGTTCGTGATCGCAGTGACGCCGACGGTGGCGACGATCGGCATCGCCGCGCCGATCGTGCTGCTGCTGGCGCGGCTGCTGCAGGGCTTCGCCACCGGCGGCGAGTACGGCACCAGCGCCACCTACATGTCCGAGGCGGCGATTCCGGGCCGGCGCGGCTTCCTGTCCTCGTTCCACTACGTGACCCTGGTCGGCGGCCATGTGCTGGCGCAGGCGACCTTGCTGGTGATGCTGCATTTCTTCGACACCGCGCAGGTGTCCGCGTGGGGCTGGCGGGTGGCGTTCGGCCTCGGCGGCATCGGCGCACTGGTGGTGTTCTGGCTGCGCCGGTCGATGGACGAGTCGCTGGGTTCGGACTCCATCGCCGAGGCCAAGAAAGGCGGGGCGCGTGCGGCGGGTTCGCTGCACGAGCTGTTCGTGCACCAGTGGCGGCCGCTGCTGCTGTGCTTCCTGGTGACCGCGGGTGGCACCATCGCCTTCTACACCTATTCGGTCACCGGGCCGAAGATGATCCAGACCGCGTTCGCCGGCGACGACGTGATGGCCGGCACCATCATCAACCTGGTCGCGCTGACCGTGCTGATGCTGATGCAGCCGGTCGGCGGCTGGCTGTCGGACATCGTCGGGCGCAAGACCCTGCTGGTGTTCTTCGGCATCGGCGGCGTGCTGTACACCTGGTTCCTAGTGCTGGAACTGCCCAGGCAGAGCGATTGGCTGACCGCGTTCGCGATCCTGACCGGCGGCTTCGTGATCCTGACCGGCTATACCTCGATCAACGCGGTGGTCAAGGCCGAGCTGTTCCCGACCCACATCCGCGCGCTGGGCGTTGGCCTGGGCTATGCGCTGGCGAACTCGGCCTTCGGCGGCACCGCGCCGCTGCTGTACCAGGCTTCGCTGAAGACCGGCCACGTCACCGCCTTCGTCTGCTACGCCACGGCGGTGATCGCGGTCTCGCTGGTGGTGTACATATTCTGCCTGAGCAACAAGGGCGCGAACTGGCTCGACGACGAGCGCGCGCTGCGCGCGCGCCGAAGCGCCAAGGCGGCGGCCGCGCGTAGCTGACGCCAGCGGCGCATGCACGGGCGTGGCCTGGCCACGCCCGGCAGCGGCGCGTGCTGCCCTCCCCGCCGGGGCGGGCAGCCGCCCCGGGTTCGGCGGCGCGCGTGCGACTCGGGTACCATGCAGCCCCCCCTCACGGGCGTTTTCGCTCATGGCCGACTCCAAGAAGACCCCCGATGCCCCGGTCACCCAGGACCAGGCCGAAGCCGCCGTGCGCACCTTGCTGCGCTGGGCCGGCGAGGACCCGGAGCGCGAGGGCCTGCTGGACACGCCGCGGCGCGTGGCCGAGGCCTATGGCGACTGGTTCAGCGGCTATCGCGCCGACCCGCGCGAGTACCTGCTGCGCACCTTCGAGGAAGTGGCCGGCTACGACGAGCTGATCGTGCTGCGCGACATCGAATACGAGAGCCATTGCGAGCACCACATGGCGCCGATCATCGGCAAGGTCCATGTGGGCTACCTGCCGCGCGGCAAGGTGGTTGGCATCAGCAAGCTGGCGCGCGTGGTCGAGGCCTACGCGCGGCGCTTCCAGGTGCAGGAAAAGATGACTGCGCAGATCGCGCAGTGCATCCAGGACGTGCTGCAGCCGCTGGGCGTGGGCGTGGTGGTGGAAGGCGCGCACGAGTGCATGACCACCCGCGGCATCCACAAGCGCGGCGTCAGCATGGTCACCTCGAAGATGCTCGGCACCTTCCGCGAGGACGCGCGCACCCGCGCCGAGTTCCTGCGCTTCATCGACGGCGGCAAGCGCTGAGCGTGCCGCGAAGCGGTGATGGCTGATAGATTGATGTATCCATAGGTCGATGGCGGCCAACCCGAGCAACGGCATGCAGATCGAATCCATAGAAATCAAGAACTACAGGCTGTTTCGCGACGCCAAGCTGACCCATGTGCCACGGCTTTGCGTTCTGGTAGGCGCGAACGGAACCGGGAAGTCGACGCTGTTCGATGTGTTTTCCTTCCTGAAAGACTCACTCTCGATGAATGTGGGTAAGGCGATCGCGAAGCGTGGCGGCTATCGAGAGGTTGCCAGCCGAGGATTCGCGAATGAACCCATCGAATTTACCTTGCAGTTCCGACTGGAGATCACCGGCAAAGAGCGGCTGGTGACATATGTGCTGAAAATTGCGCCTGGTTCCGGGTCGCGTGTGGAAATCGAACGTGAGGTGCTGCGTTATAAGCGTGGCAGCTATGGTGCGCCGTTCCGCTTCCTGGATTTCGCGCATGGCAAGGGGTACGCGATCACCAATGAAGAGGAGTTCTCCAAGAAGGACGAAGAACTCACCCGGGAAGAGCAGGAGTTGGACTCCCCCGACATTCTGGCTATCAAGGGTCTGGGTCAGTTCGAGCGGTTCAAGGCGGCCAGTGCGTTTCGCTTGATGATCGAACATTGGCATGTCTCCGATTTCCACGTTTCCGAAGCCAGGCCTAGTCAGGAAGAGGGCTTTGCGGAACACCTGTCAACGCGTGGGGACAATCTTCCACTGGTTGCCAATTACCTTTACGAAAACCACCGCGATCGGTTCGATCGTGTGTTGCAGGCGATGAGTCGACGTGTTCCTGGCGTCTCCGTGGTGCAGCCGCAGCAGACGGTCGATGGGCGTCTGGTGTTGCGTTTTCAGGATGGCAGCTTCAAGGATCCCTTCATCGGCCGCTATGTTTCCGATGGCACCATCAAGATGTTCGCGTATCTGGTGCTTTTGAACGATCCCAAGCCCTACCCTCTGCTGGCCGTCGAAGAACCCGAGAATCAGCTCTATCCCGAATTGCTGCCGGACCTGGCCGAAGAGTTCCGTGAATACGCCAGGCGCGGTGGGCAGGTATTCATCTCCACGCACTCGCCGGATTTCCTGAATGCCCTGACGTTGGACGAGATCTATTGCCTGCGCAAGGAGAATGGGTTCACCACCATTACCCGTGCCAGCGACTCGGATAATGTGCGCGCCTTGTTCGAAGCGGGAGATTTGCCCGGCTACCTCTGGAAGCAAGGACTGTTCGAGGGCCTGAACCGGGACGTGGCCTAATGCAAGGACGGATTATTTTCTTGCTGGAAGAGCCTTCGATGAAGGTGTTGTTGGATGGATTGCTGCCGCGTCTGCTACCGGGCTGGGAGAAAGGCCGGGATTTCCAGTGCGTGCCGCATGATGGGAAGAGCGATCTCGAGCGCAGTTTGCGGATAAAGCTACGCGCCTGGCGTGTTCCGGGCGACCGCTTCGTCGTGGTGCGCGACAACGATGGTGGCGATTGCCTCGACATCAAGCGTCGTCTTGCGCAGCTCTGCGAACAACACGGGCGCCCGGAGACGTTGGTGCGGTTGGTCTGCCAGGAACTTGAAAGCTGGTATATCGGCGACCTGAAGGCCTTGGCTTCGGCATATCCCGAATACAAGCTCGACACTCCTTCACTGCGCAAACGATTCGCACAGCCGGATACATGGCGAAAGCCTTCGGTGGAATTGGAACGGCTGATCCCTGAATTCCAAAAGCGCAGTAGCGCGCGTTTAATGGCGGATCACTTGCAGAAAGACGGAAATGGCTCGCCAAGTTTTCGCGTCTTCGTGAGTGGGGTGCGCCGGTTGGCGACGCAGATGGGCTGCCCAGTCGCGTCATGAAGCACCGCGCCCGCATCGCCCGCTACCGCAGCCTGCGCGAACAGCCGCTGTGGAAGCTGCTCGCCGCCGACCAGGCGCCGGAAGTCGTCGGCCTGCTGCAGTCCCTGCTGCTGGATACCGAACGCCGGCTGCCGGCGGCGGCGTTGCACGAACGCCTGCAGCGCATGCTCGACGAACTCAATGCCGAGCAGCTGTCGCGCGAGCTGCCGCGCACCGCGCAGGCCTACGTCGCGCACTGGCTGGCGCAGGGCTGGCTGGAGCGGCGGCTGCCGGACGGCGCGCAGCAGGAGGAATACGAACTGTCCACCCAGGCCACGCAGGCGATCCGTTTCGCCGATGGCCTGGAGCACGCGCGCGGCGCGGCCACCGAGAGCCGATTGGCGCTGGTGATGCAGCAGCTGGCGCAGCTGGCGGCCCTGACCGAGACCAATCCGGATGCGCGGCTGTCGGCGCTGCGCGATGAGCGCGACCGCATCGATGCGGAGATCGCGCAGGTCTCCAAGGGCAAGGTGGCGGCGCTGGACGGCAAGCGCGCGCTGGAGCGCGCACGCCAGGTGATCGCGCTGGCCGACGAACTGACCGAGGATTTCCGCCGCGTGCGCGACGATTTCGAGCAACTCAACCGCGACTTCCGCGAGCGCATCATCGACGACGAGGGCGAGCGCGGCGAGATCCTGGGCAAGCTGTTCGAAGGCGTGGACGTGATCGGCGACAGCGATGCCGGGCGCAGTTTCCAGGCGTTCTGGGCCTTGCTCAACGATGCCGAGCAGAGCGCGCAACTCGACGCGGCGCTGGAGACGGTGCTGGCGCGTTCGTTCGCGCGCAAGCTCGACCGGCGCGAGCGCGGCTTCCTGCGCGGGCTGACCGGCACCATGCTCGAGCGCGGCGGCCAGGTGCACGACGTGATGCAGCATTTCGCGCGCAGCCTGCGCGGTTTCGTGCAGAGCCGCGGCTATCTGGAGCAGCGCCGGCTCAACCAGCTGCTCAAGCAGGCGCAGGCCGAGGCTCTGGCGCTGCGCGATCACATCCCCGCCCAGCGCAGCATCGGCCGCGACCTGAACCTGACCACCAGCCGGCTGCGCTCGCTGGCGCAATGGCGGCTGCACGACCCGCGCCAGCAGCAGGTCGAGGGCGGCATCCAGCGCAACGAGGCGGCGGCGATTTCGCTGGACAGCGTTGGCGAGCTGGTGGCGCAATCGGAAATCGACTTCCGCAGCCTGCGCCGCGACCTGTACGACCTGCTCGGCGAACAATCGCAGCTGTCGATCGCCCAGGTACTGGCGCAGCGCGAGGCCAGCCAGGGCCTGGGCAGCGTGATCGGCTATCTGTCGCTGGGCACGCGGCATGGCGTGGTCGCCGCCGGGCAGCACGAGATCGCGCAATGGCGCGGCGGCGACGGCCAGTGGCGCCGCGCGCGCATTCCGCTGGTGTGGTTCACCCAGGAGAAACGCCATGAACTGGCATGAGCACGAGCAGCACGAGCTGGATGCCGAGCAGGAACGCCTGCCCGACGCGGCCGACAGCGCGGCGCCCGCCGTCGGCAGCGGCCTGTTCCCCGGCGACAGCGGCCGCCTGCCGGTGGAGGCGCGGCGTGCGCTGTGCCAGCTGCTCAGCGGCCCCAGCGTGGACGCGCAGCGCCACAGCAAGCTGTGGCCGGCGCTGCTGCGCAGCGAGGCGGCGATCCGCAGCGCCCTGGCCGACCTGTTCCTGGAACTGGTGCTGGACCGCGAGGCCGGCATCGCCTTCACCCGCCAGGCCGACACCGGCGAACTGGAAGCGCCGGTGCTGCTGCGCTCCTCGCCGCTGACCTTCATCGATTCGGTGCTGCTGCTGCACCTGCGCCAGCAACTGGCCGAAGCCGATGCGCGCGGCCTGCGCGCGGTGGTGGAGGAAGCGCAACTGGGCGAGGCGCTGGCGGTGTACGAGAAGAACCTGTCCACCGACCGCGCCGGCTTCCTGCGCCGGGTCGGCAACGCCGTGCAGAAGATGAAGGACAACCACATCCTGACCCGCCTGCGCGGCGAGGACGAACGCTACGAAGTCTCGCCGGCGCTGAAGCTGCTGTTCTCAGCCGAGGACGTCGCCGCGCTGGCGCAGGTGTACCGGCAGCTGCGCGAAGGCCCGGGCAGTGGCGAGGACGCCGCCGAGCCGGCGCAGGAATCCTAGGACGCGCTTTGGCAGGCGCAGGCTGCCGCGGCAGCACCCGTGCCGGCTTGGTTCCGTGCGTCCCCGTCCCTAGGGCGTGTCATCCATCCCCGCGCAGGCCGCGCCGCGCTTGCGCGTGCATGCGGCAAGGAAGAGGGAGGAAGTGGACACCTGTCCACGCCCGAGCGATGACGCGGCCGCGTGCGTGCGCAAGAACGGCCCTGCGGGTTGGATCTGGCAGGCGGCCAGCCGGCGCCGCGCGGCTTGACCTGACCGCCAGTCAGGCGCTGCGCCACGCAGCACCCGCTGACGGCCTGCCAGATCCAACGCGGCCTACTCGGGAATGGCTGACACGCCCTAGACTGTACCGATGAAATCCTCCGCTTCCACGCCTGGCCTGTTCGCCGGCGATCTGCCCGATCCGCGCCTTCAGCAGTTCCGCATGCGCCGCCTGCAGGTGCACAACTGGGGCACGTTTTCCGGCCTGACCGAGATCCCGATCGCCGCGCGCGGCTTTCTGTTCGTCGGCCGTTCCGGCTCGGGCAAGTCCACCCTGCTCGATGCGATGTCGGCGTTGCTGACCCCGCCGAGCATCGTCGATTTCAACGCCGCCGCGCGCGAGGCCGAGCGCAGCGGCCGCGACCGCAACCTGGTCTCCTACGTGCGCGGCGCCTGGGCCGACCAGCAGGACAGCGAATCCGGCGAAATCGCCACCCAGTACCTGCGCAAGGGCGCGACCTGGACCGCGCTGGTGCTGGAATACCGCAACGGCGAGGACCGCGTGGTCAGCCTGGTGCGGCTGTTCTGGATCGCCGGCAACGGCACCGCCGCGGCCGATGTGCGCAAGCACTACATGGTGGCCGAGCGCGCGTTCGATATCGCCGCCGACCTGGACGGCTTCGACCTGGACCTGCGCAAGCTCAAGCAGCGCCTGCACGACGTGCACCATTTCGACAGCTTCGCCGGCTACGCCGAACGCTTTCGCCACCAGCTCGGGATCGGCAACGAGATGGCGCTGCGGCTGCTGCACAAGACCCAGTCGGCGAAGAACCTCGGCGATCTCAACGCCTTCCTGCGCGGCTTCATGCTCGACGAGCCGAAGACCTTCGACGCCGCCGAGCGCCTGGTCGGCGACTTCGCCGAACTCGACGGCGCGCATCAGGCGGTGGTGACCGCACGCCGCCAGGTCGAGACCCTGCTGCCGGCGCGCGGACACCACGCCGAGCTGATGGCGGTGCGCCGCCAGCGCAGCGAGCTGGACGAACTCAAGCTCGGCATCGACAGCTACCGCGAGCAGCGCCGGCTGGCGCTGCTGGACGCGCGGCTGCAGGAACTGGATACCCGCGATCGCGGCCTGGCCGGCGAGGAAGGGCAGCGCCGCGCCGCGCTGGACAACCATCAGCGGCGCCTGGACGACCTGGAGGCGCAGCGCCGCGCGCAGGGCGGCGAGCGCATCGATGCGCTGGAGCGCGAGCGCGACCAGCAGCAAGCCGAACGCGACCGCCGCGCCGCCAAGCGCCGCCAGGCCGAGCAGGCCTGCCGCCAGCTGGAGCAGGGCCTGGCCGGTAGCGCGCAGGGCTTCGCCGAACAGGCCGCGCAGGCGCGCGCGGCGCTGGAGGACGGCACGCGGGTGGCGGCCGAACTCGACGAGGCGATCGGCGAGCGCATGGCCGGCAAGCGCGAAGACGAAAAGCGCTTTGCCGAGGTCCGTGCCGAGATCGACGCGCTCAAGCGCAACCCGTCCAATATCCCGGCGCCGATGCAGGCGCTGCGCGCGCGCCTGAGCGCCGACACCGGCGTGCCCGAGGCCGCCTTGCCGTTCGTCGGCGAGCTGCTGCAGGTGCGCAGCGAGGACTCCGACTGGCGCGGCGCCATCGAGCGCGTGCTGCACGGCTTCGCGCAATCGCTGCTGGTGGACGAGCGCCATTACGCCGACGTGGCCGACTGGGTCAACCGCACCCATCTGGGCATCCGCCTGGTCTATTACCGGGTGCGCGACAACGAACACGCCTTGCCTGGGCGCGCGCCGGCCGCCGCCTCGCTGCTGCACAAGCTGGAACTGCGCGAGCACGCCTGCGCCGGCTGGCTGCGCCGCGAACTGGGCAAGCGCTTCGACTACGACTGCGTGGACAGCGCCAAGGCACTGCGCCATGCCGAGCGCGCGATCACCCGCGAAGGCCAGGTCAAGCATCCCGGCGAGCGCTACGAGAAGGACGACCGGCATGCGGTGAACGATCGCCGGCGCTGGCTGCTGGGCTTCGACAACCGCGACAAGCTGGCCTTGTTCGAAGAAGAGGGCGTGGCGCTGGCGCAGCGCATCGCCGCCTGCGACGCCGACGTGGCCGCGCTGCGCACGCGCCGCGAACGCGACGGCGCGCGGCGCCTGGCCCAGCACACCCTGGCCAACCTGGCCTGGGAGGAGATCGACGTGGCCGCGCCGCTACAGCGCCTGGACGACATCGCCACGGCGCTGCGCCAGTTGCGCGAGGGCGATGCCAACCTGCGCGCGTTGGGCGCGGCGATCGACTTGGCGCGCGCCAACGTCGAACAGGCCGAGCGCACCTATGAGGGCGTGCACAAGGAGCGCGCGAAGCTGGAAGGCCAACGCGAAAGCTGGGAGAAGGTCCGGGCCGGGTGCGCCGATGCCCACGCACGCAAGCTCACACCGCTGCAGGAGCGCGGCCTGGGCGAACGTGTGCACGGCCTGGGTGTGCTGAGCCTGGAAAACCTGGACGCGCATTTCCGCGAGATCACCAAGGTGTTGGAGGAGCAGCGCACCGAATCGCTCACCGCGCAGAACCGCATCGAGCAGCTGCTGCTGGAGTGCTTCAAGCGCTACTGCCGTGCCTGGCCCGAAGACAGCGGCGACTTCACCGTCAGCGTGGACGGCGCCGAGGATTTCCTCGCGCGCCTGCAGCGCCTGGAACGCGACGGCCTGCCGCAGCACGAGGCGCGCTTCTTCGAGCTGCTGCAGAGCCAGAGCAAGAACAACCTGCTTGCCTTGCAGCGGCATACCGCCGAGGCGCGCAAGTCCATCGCCCAGCGCCTGGACGAGGTCAACGCCAGCCTGGAGCAGGTGCCGTTCAACCGCGGCACCTTGCTGACCATCGAACTGGGCGACCGCCGCCTGCCGGAGGTGATCGAGTTCCACCAGCGCCTGCGCGACGTGCTCGGCCACCACCAGACCGAGCAGCGCGAACTGGCCGAGCAACAGTTCGCGGTGCTGCGCGAACTGGTGCGCCGGCTCGGCTCGCAGGACGGCGAGGACAAGCGCTGGCGCGAACTGGTGCTGGACGTGCGCCTGCACGTGGAATTCGTCGGCGTCGAACTCGATGCCGCCACCCGCCAACAGGTGGAGATCTACCGCAGCGGCGCCGGCAAGTCCGGCGGCCAGCGGCAGAAGCTGGCCACCACCTGCCTGGCCGCGGCGCTGCGCTACCAGCTCGGCGGCGAGGACGGCGAACTGCCGCGCTATTGCGCGGTGGTGCTGGACGAAGCCTTCGACAAGGCCGACAACGAGTTCACCGCGCTGGCGATGAACATCTTCGAGAACTTCGGCTTCCAGATGGTGGTGGCCACGCCGCTGAAGTCGGTGATGACCCTGGAACCGTTCATCGGCGGCGCCTGTTTCGTCGAGATCAGCGGCCGCCACGATTCGGGCGTGCTGCTGATCGAATACGACGAGCAGGCGCGCCGGCTCAAGCTGCCCGAGCGCAGCCGCGGCGCGGCGGAGCCGCCGGCGGTGGAAGGCGCCGCGACCGCGCCGAGCCGCTTGCGCACGGGCCCCGCAGCGGTCGTGCGCGGCGCTGCCGGTGATCCTGCGGTTGCCGATGGCCCCACGCCGGTCGCGCCGTGCCCGCGCCGCACGCCGCCCAAGCCGAACAATCCGTCCAAGGCCTGACCTGGATGGCGCGCGCTAACGCGATGCTGCTGCCCGACGCCGCGCTGGCCGCGCTGCGCGGGCAATGGCGGCTGCACCGCGGCGCCTGGCTGCTCGGCGAGGCCGCACCGCAGCCGGTGACGCTGCGCATGCCGACCCAGGCCCAGGCCAGCGCCGGATTCGACGCGTTCGGCGCCTGGCTGCGGGCCTGGCGCGCCACGCCGTTGCCGGGGCAGGTGGAATGGCGCGAGGTCAAATGGCCGCAGCTCGGTGCGCAATGCCTGCCGCAGGCCTGGCAGGTGAGCGCCGATGAGGCGGCGCTGGCGCTGGGCGAGCAGCCACGTTGGCAGCGCGCACGCCAGCGCTGCGCCGTTCTCCTGGCCCGTTGGCCACAAGCAGCCGGCCTGGCCGCGCGTCTGCGCCGGCAGTTCGACCTGCTCGCCGATGCGCCGGAACCGGAGTTCGCGCGTCTGCTCGCGGTGGTCGACTGGCTGCAGGCGCATCGCAACAGCGGCCTGTTCCTGCGCCAGCTGCCGATCGCCGGCATCGACAGCAAATGGATCGAGCCGCGCCGCGGGATCGTCGCCGACTGGCTGGCCGGGCTGCGCGACAGCGCCGAACCGCGCGGCTTCGACAGCCTGTCCGGGCTGCGCCGCGCGCCGGACCGGGTGCGCCTGCGCCTGCTCGATCCGATGCTGCGCGCGCAGCTTGGCGGGCTGGAGGACGTGCACGCGCCGATCGCGCAGATCGCCGCGCTGCAGCTGCCGGTACGCCAGGTGCTGATCGTGGAGAACCGCGAGACCGGCCTGGCCTGCGAAGACCTGCCCGGCACGCTGCTGCTGATGGCGCGCGGCTACGCGGTGGACTACGTGCGCGCTATCGACTGGCTGCAGGGATTGCCGCTGTACTACTGGGGCGATATCGACACGCACGGCCTGGCGATCCTGCATCGGCTGCGCCAGCACGCGCCGCGGACGGTCGCGCTGCTGATGGACGCAGCCACCTTGCGCGATACGCCATCCGAGCTGTGGGGACACGAGCGCCGCCAGCATCGCGCGCAGCGGCTGGACGCGCTCACCACCGCCGAGCAGGCCTTGTACACCGACCTGCGCAGCGGCCGCTTCGGCCCCGCCCCGCGCCTGGAGCAGGAGCGCATCGCCTGGGATTACGCATGGCCACGCATCCGCGCCGCGCTGGTCCGATAGCGCGCCGAACCGCCCGGCCTCAGCGCAGCAGGTCCCAGCCCATCTTGCCGATCAGCACCACCACCAGCACCAGGAACAGCTGCCGGATCAGCGGCGTGCCGCCGCGCAGCGCCAGCCGCGTGCCGGCCACCGCGCCGCCGATGTTGGCCGCGGCCATCGGCACCGCCACCGCCAGCAGCACCTGCCCGCTGGGCACGAAGAAGCACAGCGCGGCCAGGTTGGTGGCCAGGTTGACCACCTTCGCCGCGGCCGAGGCGCGCAGGAAGTCCAGCCCGAAAAAGCGGATGAACAGGAAGATCAGGAAGCTGCCGGTGCCGGGGCCGAAGAAGCCGTCGTAGAAACCGATCGCCGCGCCCATCGCCAGCGCGATGGCCAGTTCGCGGCGGCCGATGTGGCGCGGCCGGTGCAGCGCGCCGAAGTCCTTCTTGACCAGCGTATAGGCCAGCATCGCGATCAGCAGCGCCAGGATCAGCGGCCGCACCGCCTGTTTCGGCAGCAGGCTGACCGTGCTGGCGCCGAGGAAGGAACACGCGAACGCCGCCGCGGTGGCGTACAGCACCGGCCGCCACGGGAAGCGCAGGTTGCGCGCATAGCGCCAGGCCGATACGCCGGTGCCGGCCATCGCGCTGAACTTGTTGGTGCCCAGCAGCACCGCCGGCGCCTGCTGCGGCAGGGTCGCGAACAGGCCCGGCAACTGGATCAGGCCGCCGCCGCCCACCGCCGCATCCACCAGCCCGGCGACGAAGGCGATGCACAGCAGCCAGGGCAGCTCGGTCGGGATCGACTCCAGCAAGGCGGCGCTCCGGGCGATGGGGGCGCAAGCATAGCCGGGGCCGCCGCGCAGGGCAGCGCTGGCGTGCGCCGCGCCGCCGCAGCCGGCACAATCGGCGCATGCCTCCGTCCGCTCCGCGCCTCGCCGATCCCTGCCCCTGCGGCCGCCCGCGCGATTACGCGCAGTGCTGCGGGCTGTACCACGCCGGCGCCGCGGCGCCCGATGCCGAAACCCTGATGCGTTCGCGCTACAGCGCCTATGTGCGCCGCGATGCCGACTACCTGCGCGCCAGCTGGCACCCGTCCACGCGCCCGGCGGAACTGGAATTGGATGCGCACACCACCTGGCTCGGCCTGACCGTGCAGCGGGTCCTCGCCAGCGGCGGCGACCGCGCCGAGGTCGCGTTCCTGGCGCGCTACCGCGTCGGCGGCGGCAGCGCCGTGCGCATGACCGAGCACAGCCGCTTCGTGCGCGAGGACGGCCACTGGTACTACCTGGATGCGCTGGACTGAACCGATGCGCAGCGGCGGCATCGGAGTTGCGGGGCGCGGGCCGATGACGTCGGCAGTGTCCGCCGTTGCTGCCGTCGCGATGTCTTTCGTGTTGAGCGCGCTCTTCGCCCGGTGGCGCCGCTGGCGCGGCGGCGGCCGGGCATTCCTGTCGGGCTGCCTGCTGCTCGCCTGCGCCGCCGCCGCGGCGGCACCTGCGCCGGTGCTGCAAGGCGCCTGGCGCCCGGTCGCCGCCGCCGACCGCGGCGCGGCGCCATCGCGCGCCGATCCGGCGCTGCGCCGTTTCGATCCGGCGCGGCTGACCGCGCTGCGCGGCGGCGATGCCGGTGCCTGGGTGCTGCTGTGGCCGGCGCAGGGGCAGTGGCCGCCGCCGCCGTGGGTGCTGGAAGTGCCCAGCCCGGCGCTGCAGCGGGTCACCCTGCTGGCACCGGTCGTTGGCGCGGCGCCGCAGCAGCGCGGGTTGATGCGCGACGACCCGCAGGCGCTGCCCGGCAATGGCCGCCTGGGTTTCCGCATCGAGGCGCTGCCGGGGGCCGGGCAGCCGCTGCGGCTGTGGCTGGACCAGCGCGGGGTCATGCCCGCTTCGCTGCGCTTCCAGCTGCGCAGCGAGTCCGACTACCTGCGCCAGGACGGCCGCTGGCTGGTGATCGCCAGCCTGAGCTTCGCGATCATGCTGAGCATGGCGGCGATGGCGCTGGTGTTCGCCTGGCGCCTGCGCGAGGCGACGTTCCTGTACTACGCCGTCTACGTGCTCGGCTACGGCCTGGTGATGGCGCTGGAAACCGGCTATGTGGTGCATCCGCTGGGGCTGGAGGCGACCGGCCAGGCCGCGCGGTTCTGGGGCCGGCTGGGCACCACCACCTCGATCGTGGCCGCGGTGCTGTTCCTGGAACGCTTCGCCGACTTGCCGCAGTACCTGCCGCGCGCGCGACGCTGGCTGCGCGGGTATGCGGCGCTGGTCCTGCTGATCGGGTTGCCGGCGCTGCTGCCGCTGCCATGGCTGGACGCGCTCGGCCGCACCCTGGTCAACCCGCTGCTGATCCTCGGCGGGCCGTTGCTGATCGGCATCGCCGTGGCGGCGGCGTGGCGCGGCTCGCGCTATGCCGGGCTGTTCCTGCTCGGCTGGACGCCGCTGCTGCTGGTCACCGTCTGCAGCAGCTTGCAGGGCTTCGGCGTGGCGGCGAACTGGACCTGGAGCGAGGAAGCCGCACTGGCCGCCGGCGCGTTCGAGGCGCTGGTGCTGTCGCTGGGCCTGGCCGAGCGCAGCACCTCGCTGCGCCGCGACCGCGACCAGGCGCGGCAGCTGGCCGATCTGGATCCGCTGACCGGCCTGCTCAACCGCCGCGCCTGGCACGAGCGCCTGAGCGCGCTGAAGCAGGCCATGCGCCGCCGGCGCCAGCCGTTGGCGCTGATGTTCCTGGACGTGGACCACTTCAAGCGGCTCAACGACCGCTATGGCCACCGCGCCGGCGACGACGGCCTGCGCGCGCTGGCCCAGGCGCTGCGCGAAGAACTGCGCAGCGACGACCTGGTCGGCCGCTACGGCGGCGAGGAGTTCGTGATCGCCTTGCCCGGCACCGATGCGGCGCAGGCCACCCCGATCGCCGAGCGCATCCGCGAACGCTTCCGCGAGCAGGCCGCGCTGGCCTTTCCCGACCTGCAGCCGACGGTGAGCATCGGCGTGGTCCAGCTGCGGCCCGGCGACGATGCCAACGACCTGGTGCAGCGCGCCGACGAGGCGCTGTACGCGGCCAAGAGCGCAGGCCGCAACCGCGTGGTCGCCGTGCATTGAAATGAGCGCTGTGCGGCAGCGCATCGGGATCGGTGCGGGTGGCGACGGCAATCCACTGTGGGACTTCAGTCGCGACGGGCTCTACCGGGAAAGCCCGTCGCGACTGAAGTCGCTCCCACAACAGCACAGGACCCTGCAAGACCGCCACCACGCGGGCGCACCGCACCACGTGAGCAACCCATTCCCCACGGTTGTTTATGATGTCCGGCCTGCTGTTGGCGAGGACCTTTCGATGATGCGTTTCGCCTGGGCCTTGCTGCTGGCCGCGCCCTGCGCCGCCGCGCAGACCCTGCCCGCGCCGCCGCCGGCGCCGGCGCCGGACCCCGCGTTCGTCGGTTGCCTGTCCACGCTGCGCGCCGCCGCCGCCAGGAGCGGCGTGGCCGCCACCGCGTTCGACCGCTTCACCGCTGGCGTGCAGCCGGACATGAGCGTGTTGCCGCTGCTCGACGCGCAGCCCGAATTCACCACGCCGATCTGGGACTACCTGGCCGGGCTGGTGGACACGCAGCGCGTCGCCGACGGCCGCGCGATGCTGGCCACCCACCGCGAGTTGCTCGCCCAAGTGGCGCAGCAGTACGGCGTGGACGCGGAAACCGTGGTCGCGGTGTGGGGCGTGGAGAGCGACTACGGCCGCGTCTCCGGCAAGCGCCCGCTGCTGGTGTCGCTGCTGACCCTGGCGTGCAACGGCCGCCGCCAGCCGTTCTTCCGCGGCGAACTGTTCGCGCTACTGAAGCTGCTGCAGGCCGGCGACCTGCAGCCCGACGGCCTGACCGGCTCCTGGGCCGGCGCGTTCGGGCATACCCAGTTCATGCCCAGCACCTATGCCCGCGTTGCCGTCGATGGCGATGGCGACGGCCGCCGCGACCTGGTCGCCAGCATTCCCGATGCGCTGGCGTCCACCGCCAACTACCTGAAGCTGGCCGGCTGGCAGAGCTGGCAGCCGTGGGGCATGGAGGTGAAGCTGCCGGCCGGCTTCGATCCGGCCCTGGCCGGGCGCACCCAGCGCCGGCCGCTGTCCGACTGGCGCACGCGCGGCGTGACCGCCACCGACGGCAGCGCGCTGGAACTGCCCACGCTGGCGCCGCAGACCCCGGCCGCGGTGCTGATCCCGGCCGGCACGCAAGGCCCGGCGTTCCTGGTGTTCCGCAACTACGACGCGATCTACGCCTACAACGCCGCCGAAAGCTATGCGCTGGCGATCGCGCTGCTGTCCGACCAGCTGCGCGGCAAGCCCGGCCTGGCCCGCGCCTGGCCCACCGACGACCCCGGCCTGGGCCGTCCGGAGCGGCGCGAACTGCAGACCCTGCTGCTGGCGCGCGGCCACGCCATCGGCCAGGCCGACGGCATGATCGGCAGCGCCAGCCGCCGCGCGATCCAGGCCGAGCAGCTGCGCCTGGGCCTGCAGCCGGCCGACGGCCGCGCCGGGCAGCGCATCCTCGACGCGCTGCGCCGCGAGGCGCCCGGCTTTCCAGCCGCCGCACCCGCCGCACCGACCACGCCGACCACGCCGACGCCAGCACCCGCACCATCCACGCCGTTCGGCGGCAAGCCCGCCACCGCGTTCCGCGTGCCGGCGCGCTACCCGGCCTTCGTCCAATCCCCCGCGCCACGGAGCATCACCCCCATGTCCGAGATTCCCGGCCTGAGCACAGGCGATTTCCACGGCTACCCCTCGCTGCTGGTGGAGACTCCTCACTCCACCGCCGCGATCAGCCTGTTCGGCGGCCAGTTGCTGTCGTTCGTGCCCAAGGGCGGCACCGAAGTGATGTGGCTGTCGCCGAGCGCGCAGCCCACGCCGACCCCGATCCGCGGCGGCACCCCGGTGTGCTGGCCGTACTTCGGCCGCCAGGGACAACCCGACGACGTGCCGGCGCACGGCTTCGTACGCACCGTGCCGTGGCAACTGCAGGACGCGCGCCGCGAGGCCGACGGCAGCATGCTGCTGACCCTGGCGCCGCCGGACTTCGACGACCTGCCGCTGCGCCTGCGCATGCAACTGCGCATCGGCGCGACCCTGGAGCAGCGCCTGATCACCGACAACGTCGGCCGCGAACCTGCGCGCTTCACCCAGGCGCTGCACAACTACTTCCACGTCGCCGACGCCACCCAGGTGCGGGTGCAGGGCCTGGACGGGCTCGACTACCTGGACAAGTTCGAAAACTACGCCACGCCGCACCGCCAGCACGGCGACTGGAGCCTGCAGGACCCGCGCGACCCGGGCCGCAGCGACCGCATCTACACCGGCGCCGGCGGCCGCTACACGCTGCTCGACCCGGGTCTGCAGCGCCGCATCCAGATCGCCACCGCCGGCAGCCGCACCCTGGTGGCCTGGAATCCTGGCGAAGCCGGCGCACAGAAGATGCTCGACGTCGGCGCCCACTGGCGCCAGTTCGTGTGCCTGGAAGCGGCCAACGCCGGCCCCGAGGTGATCGAACTGGCCGCCGGCGCGCAGCACGTGCTGCAGCAGACCATCGCGGTCGCGCCGCTGTGACGGCGCGCGCTGCCGCGAGCGTTCGCGCCGGATAGGCAGGGGCTGCGGTGGCCTCAGTTCCTCAGCCGCAACCGCGTTATCGACCGGCACCAGGCGGAATCGACCGCTCCAGGCCAACGCGACCCCTGTGGGAGGGACTTCAGTCCCGACGCGCTGTACCGACAAGGCGTCGGGACCGAATCCGCCCGCCGCGATTGCACTCTGCGCACAGATGCTCCTGCGGGCAGGCAATCACAATGGCAGATACCGTCCGGATCACTGGGACCTTGGGCCATCAGCCCCGTTCCACGGCTCTGGCGCCGGGCCATCGGCCGTTTCCCGGTCGCCACCGCAGCCGCTGCCGCCGCGCCCCCAGCCCCACCCGCAACCCCACGCCTGCCGATTACACTGCCGCCTCCATCGGGAGACCATGCCGTGCATTCCTCGCCCCCTGCTGCGCGCACGCGCCGCGCCGCCCTCGTTTTCATCTTCATTACCCTGCTGATCGATGTGCTGGCCTTCGGCGTCATCATTCCGGTGCTGCCCGGGCTGGTGCGCGGCTTCACCGGCGGCGATTTCGCCACGGCCGCCAAGTGGGTCGGCTGGTTCGGTTTCCTGTTCGCCGCGCTGCAGTTCGTCGGCTCGCCGCTGCAGGGCGCGCTGTCCGACCGCTACGGCCGGCGCCCGGTGATCCTGGCCTCGTGCCTGGGGCTGGGCGTGGACTTCGTGGTGATGGCGCTGGCGCAGAGCCTGCCGCTGCTGCTGCTGGCGCGGGTGGTGTCGGGCGTGTTCGCGGCCAGCTTCACCACCGCCAACGCCTACATCGCCGACATCACCACGCCGGACAAGCGCGCCCAGGCCTACGGCATGATCGGCGCCGCGTTCGGGCTCGGCTTCGTGATCGGGCCGCTGCTCGGCGGCTGGCTGGGCAGCTACCATCTGCGCGCGCCGTTCTGGTTCGCCGCGGCGCTGGCGCTGCTCAACTTTCTCTACGGCCTGTGGGTGCTGCCCGAATCGCTGGCGCCGGAGCGGCGCACGCCGCGCCTGGACTGGGCGCACGCCAATCCGTTCGGCGCGCTGCGGCTGCTGCGCAGCTACCCGCAGGTGTTCGCGCTGGCCGCGGTGATCTTCCTGGCCAACCTGGCGCACTACGTGTATCCGAGCATCTTCGTGCTGTTCGCCGAGTACCAATACCAGTGGGGACCGAAGCAGGTCAGCTGGGTGCTGGCCCTGGTCGGGGTGTGCAGCATCGTGGTCAACGCGCTACTGGTCGCGCGCGTGGTGCGCCGGCTCGGCGAACGCGGCGCGCTGCTGTTCGGGCTGGGCTGCGGGGTGGCCGGCTTCGCCATCTACAGCGTCGCCGGCAGCGGCGCGATGTTCCTGCTCGGGGTGCCGGTCAGCGCGCTGTGGGCGGTGGCCGCGCCGTCCGCGCAGGCGATCGTCACCCGCCACGTCGGCGCCGATGCGCAGGGCCGCGTGCAGGGCGCGTTGATGAGCCTGGTCAGCCTGGCCGGCATCGTCGGGCCGCTGCTGTACGCGTGGGTATTCGCGCTGTTCATCGGCAACAACGCCCCGGCGCATCTGCCCGGTGCGCCGTGGCTGCTGGCCGCGCTGTTGCTGGCCGTCGGCTGGGTCCTGGCCTGGCGCCGCGCGCGCCTGCCGGAGCGTGCGGCCGCTGCCGCTTAGCGCCTGTCCCGATCCCACCCGCGCCGCGGCCGGCGGATGAATCGCTCAGTTCGAAGGGCGCGGACCTGCGCGCCGCCACCGCCACCGCGTCGGCTGGAGCCACATATCCAGCAACGCCTGGAGCAGGCCCTGCCCACCCCGGCGCTGCGCCAGGCCGCAGTCGGCGGCGCCCGCGCGATGTTCGCGCACTTCCACACCCACTTCGCCCTGGAGGCAGTTGCATGAGCGAGACCGTCGCGCCCCTGGACATGGCCGCCTGTGCGCGCGAGCCGATCCATCGATCCAGCCGCATGGCGTGCTGTTGGTGATCGAACCCGGCGACGGCCGCATCGTGCAGGCCAGCACCAGCGCCGCCGACCTGATCGGCGTGCCGCTGGCCGACCCTACGACGCGGTGCTGACGCTGCAGGACCCGTGGGCGTCGGCGGACGCCGCCGAACGCACCAAGCTTGGCTACAGCGACGTCGGCTTCCCGCGCCGCGCCACCGCCCCGCGGCAGCGCTGGGCCGGCGCCTGGCACCTGTACCCGGAGCAGTGGCTGCTGGAACTGGAGCCGCGCGGTGCGCCGCTCGCCGACGCCACCTTGCGCGAGGCCTTGCCGCTGCTGCGCCGGCTCGAGACCGACAGCAGCATCGACGAGGCCTGCCAGCGTGCGGCCAAGAGCCTGCGCACGCTGATCGGCTACGACCGGGTGATGATCTACCGCTTCGACGACGAGTGGAACGGCGATGTCGTGGCCGAGGCGCGCGCGCCCGAGCTGGAGTCCTATCTCGGCCTGCACTATCCGGCCAGCGACATTCCGGCGCAGGCGCGCACGCTGTACCTGCGCAACCGCGTGCGCCAGATCGCCGACGTCGGCTACATCCCCTCGCCGATCCAGCCGGTCCTGCATCCGCGCTTGCGCGCGCCGGTGGACCTGAGCGACGTCAGCCTGCGCAGCGTCTCCCCGGTGCACCTGGAATACCTGGCCAACATGGGCGTCAGCGCCACCCTGGTGGCCTCGATCGTGGTCAACGACGCGCTGTGGGGGCTGATCGCCTGCCATCACTACCGCCCGTACTTCTGCAACCACGAGATGCGCGACGTCGCCGACGCGGTCGGCCGCGCCCTGGCCGGGCGCATCGGCGCGCTGACCGCGGTGGCGCGCGCGCATCGAATCGGTGCTGCTGACCGTGCGCGAGAAGCTGATCACCAACTTCAACGAAGCCGAGGCCCTGACCGGCGACCTGCTCGACGACATGGCCTCGGACCTGCTCGACGTGGTCGATGCCGACGGCGTGGCGGTGTTCCATCGTACCGCTGATGCCGCAGGCGCGCAGCGCGCTGCTGTGGACCCGCCGCGAACAGGTGCGCACGGTCAACTGGGCCGGCAACCCGCAGCTGTCCAAGCTGCAGGACATTCCCAACTCGCGCCTGTCGCCGCGCAAGAGCTTCGACCTGTGGCAGGAAACCGTGCGCGGCCGCGCGCGGCCATGGTCGCCGCTGAGCCTGGAGTCGGCGCGCAGCCTGCGGGTGCTGATCGAGCTGATGGAGCGCAAGCGCTTCCAGCAGGATTTCGCGCTGCTGGAGGCCTCGTTGTCGCGGCTGCGCGAACCGGTGGCGATCATCGAACGCGGCAATGACGGCCGCCCCAGCCGGCTGGCGTTCGTCAACGACGCCTTCGCGGCGCTGTACCAGCGCGAGATCGCCGAGCTGGTCGGCTGCGAGCTGGAGCGGCTGTACGCCAGCGATGCCGCCGCCGCGGAAACGCAGCGCATCGCCAGCTTGCTGCGGCAGGGGCGTGCCGCTTGCCGCTGCGCATCGAAGCCGCCGCACCGGCGCATCGCCAGTTCGATTTCGAACCCTTGCCCAGTCCGTCCGGCGTCTCCACCCACTGGCTGCTGCAGCTGCGCGACCCGCGCTGAGCGACGCCGTGGCGGCGTGCGCTCAGCGCGTGCGCCGCCACAGCAGCGCCGTCGCCGCACCGGCCAGCAGGCCCCAGAACGCGGCGCCGATGCCGAACAGCGACAAGCCCGATGCGGTGACCAGGAAGGTGATCAGCGCCGGCTCGCGCTCGCCCTCGTCCTTCAGCGCCATCGCCAGGCTGTTGCCGATGGTGCCGAACAGCGCGATGCCGGCGATCGCCATCACCAGTTCCTTCGGGAACGCGGCGAACAGCGCCGCCACGGTCGCCCCGAACAGGCCGATCAGCAGGTAGAACAGACCGGCGAACACCGCGGCCATGTAGCGCCGCTGCGGATCTTCCTGTGCCTCGCGGCCCATGCAGATCGCCGCGGTGATCGCCGCCAGGTTCAGGCCGAAGGCGCCGAACGGCGCCAGCAGCGTATTGACCACGCCGATCCAGCCGATCGTCGGCGAGATCGGCACCGCATAGCCGGAGGCGCGGATCACCGCCACGCCGGGCAGGTTCTGCGAGGCCATCGTCACCACGAACAGCGGCAGCGCGATGCCGAACAGCGCCTGCCACGACAGCGTCGGCCAGACCCATACCGGCCGCGCCAGGCGCAGCTGCGCGGTTTCCAGATGCAGCGTGCCGCTGCCGGCGGCGATCGCGATGCCCACCGCCAGCGTCGCGATCACCGCGTAGCGCGGGAATGCGCGGCGTCCCAGCAGGTAGACCGCGAACATCGCCAGCGCCATGCCCAGTTGGCTCTGCATCGCCACGAACACGTCCAGGCCGAAGCGCAGCAGCACCCCGGCCAGCATCGCCGAGGCCAGCGACACCGGAATGCGCCGGATCATCCGCTCGAAGATGCCGGAGAACCCAGCCGCGGTACCGAGCAGCGCGGCCAGCACGAACGCGCCGATGGCATCGGACAGCGGCAAGCCGCCGCCGCTGCTGATCAGCATCGCCGCGCCGGGCGTGGACCAGGCCGTCACCACCGGCATCCGGTAGCGCAGCGACAGGCCGATGCAGGTGATGCCCATGCCCAGCCCCAGCGCCCACATCCACGACGCGATCTGCGCCTGCGAGGCGCCCAGCGTGCGTGCGGCCTGGAACACGATCACCGCCGAACTGGCGAAGCCGACCAGCACGGTGACGAAGCCGGCGACCAGCGCCGGCAGTGAGGCGTCGCGCCATAGGGAGCGTCCGGTAGTGGAGGGCATTGCGAGGTCCTGCAGGGGGTGAACCCGCATTCTCGGCCAAGCGCGCCGCCAACGGCAGCAGCGGCGTGAGGCCGCCGCCGACGCGCGCGGACGTGGTGCGTGCGCGTTCTACAATGGGAACGCTGCCGGGAAGTGTCTGCAATGGCCGCATACACACCGAGCGCAAGAAAGCGGTTGACGTTTTTTCCTGGCCCGGTAGACTGCGCGGCCCGCTACGCAGCTGCCGATCTTCGGCTCGATAGAAGCGAAGCGGAGCCGGAAACACCTGGCGAACATCTGGTGTTGACGGTGTGAAAAAAACGGCTAATATGGCCGGCTCGCTTCAACGAAAAGACCTCAGGGTCTTCCGTAAGAAGCGACGTCAACCTCCTGATAAATCAGGGTATTGACGGCAACAAAAAAGCCGTTATGATGTGCGGCTCGGTTCGGCGAAAGGCCTTCGGGTTTGGAGTTGGAGCGGCGTCAGGGCCTCGAAACGCGGTGTTGACGGAAGGAAAAAGCCCGCTATAATGGGCGGCTCGCTGCGACGGAAACGTCGCCGTGACACGGGAAAGGCGCTGAGGCCGGCCCCGACGTTCTTTGACAGTGTGCGCAGGTAACTTGTGAGGGCGCCTGCAGGTGGAAGTATGTCCATCTTGCAGACGTTCGAATCAAGCGCAACAAATCAATTGCTAAGCAAGCGAGACGTAGGCTTGGTTTGAGCTCTGCATATCAAAGTATTGACCTTCGGGTCTGTAATTTTAAGTGAAGAGTTTGATCCTGGCTCAGAGTGAACGCTGGCGGCAGGCCTAACACATGCAAGTCGAACGGCAGCACAGTGGTAGCAATGCCATGGGTGGCGAGTGGCGGACGGGTGAGGAATACATCGGAATCTACCTTTTCGTGGGGGATAACGTAGGGAAACTTACGCTAATACCGCATACGACCTTAGGGTGAAAGCGGAGGACCTTCGGGCTTCGCGCGGATAGATGAGCCGATGTCGGATTAGCTAGTTGGCGGGGTAAAGGCCCACCAAGGCGACGATCCGTAGCTGGTCTGAGAGGATGATCAGCCACACTGGAACTGAGACACGGTCCAGACTCCTACGGGAGGCAGCAGTGGGGAATATTGGACAATGGGCGCAAGCCTGATCCAGCCATGCCGCGTGGGTGAAGAAGGCCTTCGGGTTGTAAAGCCCTTTTGTTGGGAAAGAAAAGCAGTCGGTTAATACCCGATTGTTCTGACGGTACCCAAAGAATAAGCACCGGCTAACTTCGTGCCAGCAGCCGCGGTAATACGAAGGGTGCAAGCGTTACTCGGAATTACTGGGCGTAAAGCGTGCGTAGGTGGTTGTTTAAGTCCGTTGTGAAAGCCCTGGGCTCAACCTGGGAATTGCAGTGGATACTGGGCAACTAGAGTGTGGTAGAGGATGGCGGAATTCCCGGTGTAGCAGTGAAATGCGTAGAGATCGGGAGGAACATCTGTGGCGAAGGCGGCCATCTGGACCAACACTGACACTGAGGCACGAAAGCGTGGGGAGCAAACAGGATTAGATACCCTGGTAGTCCACGCCCTAAACGATGCGAACTGGATGTTGGGTGCAACTTGGCACGCAGTATCGAAGCTAACGCGTTAAGTTCGCCGCCTGGGGAGTACGGTCGCAAGACTGAAACTCAAAGGAATTGACGGGGGCCCGCACAAGCGGTGGAGTATGTGGTTTAATTCGATGCAACGCGAAGAACCTTACCTGGTCTTGACATCCACGGAACTTTCCAGAGATGGATAGGTGCCTTCGGGAACCGTGAGACAGGTGCTGCATGGCTGTCGTCAGCTCGTGTCGTGAGATGTTGGGTTAAGTCCCGCAACGAGCGCAACCCTTGTCCTTAGTTGCCAGCACGTCATGGTGGGAACTCTAAGGAGACCGCCGGTGACAAACCGGAGGAAGGTGGGGATGACGTCAAGTCATCATGGCCCTTACGACCAGGGCTACACACGTACTACAATGGTGAGGACAGAGGGCTGCAAACTCGCGAGAGTGAGCCAATCCCAGAAACCTCATCTCAGTCCGGATTGGAGTCTGCAACTCGACTCCATGAAGTCGGAATCGCTAGTAATCGCAGATCAGCATTGCTGCGGTGAATACGTTCCCGGGCCTTGTACACACCGCCCGTCACACCATGGGAGTTTGTTGCACCAGAAGCAGGTAGCTTAACCTTCGGGAGGGCGCTTGCCACGGTGTGGCCGATGACTGGGGTGAAGTCGTAACAAGGTAGCCGTATCGGAAGGTGCGGCTGGATCACCTCCTTTTGAGCATGACAGCTACGCCTGTCAGGCGTCCTCACAAGTCACCTGCATTCAGAGAGTTCCGCCACAGGGCGGGGCACCCCGATTTCGGGGCCATAGCTCAGCTGGGAGAGCACCTGCTTTGCAAGCAGGGGGTCGTCGGTTCGATCCCGACTGGCTCCACCAGATTGCAGATCCCTCTGCAAGCGCCCGCACATCGGTGTGCGGACTGTCTAAGGGAACTGCGAGAGCCAAGACTTTGGGTCTGTAGCTCAGGTGGTTAGAGCGCACCCCTGATAAGGGTGAGGTCGGTGGTTCGAGTCCTCCCAGACCCACCACTCTGAATGTATGAAGCACACGAAGAATTTAGATGCGCCAGCAGTGAGGCTGGTGCGTGTTCTTTTAAAATTTGTGACGTAGCGAGCGTTTGAGATCAACTATCTCGACGTGTCGTTGTGGCTAAGGCGGGGACTTCGAGTCCCTAGAGTGAGTCGTTATAGTTCGCGTCCGGGCGTTGTACCCCCGGACTCAGCATGACCTCGAGGCAACTTGAGGTTATATGGTCAAGCGAATAAGCGCACACGGTGGATGCCTTGGCGGTCAGAGGCGATGAAGGACGTGGCAGCCTGCGAAAAGTGTCGGGGAGCTGGCAACAAGC
This sequence comes from Xanthomonas hyacinthi, assembly GCF_009769165.1. Taxonomy (NCBI): domain Bacteria; kingdom Pseudomonadati; phylum Pseudomonadota; class Gammaproteobacteria; order Lysobacterales; family Lysobacteraceae; genus Xanthomonas; species Xanthomonas hyacinthi. Next base: position 1,570,838 of record NZ_CP043476.1, on the reverse strand, counting down.
TTTGATCCGGCAATATCCGAATGGGGAAACCCACTGCTTCGGCAGTATCCTGCAGTGAATACATAGCTGCTGGAAGCGAACCCGGTGAACTGAAATATCTAAGTAACCGGAGGAAAAGAAATCAACCGAGATTCCCTAAGTAGTGACGAGCGAACGGGGACTAGCCCTTAAGCTGGTATGGTTCTAGAAAAACAACCTGGAAAGGTTGGCCATAGAAGGTGATAGCCCTGTATTTAAAAGGGCCATTCCAGTGAAGACGAGTAGGGCGGGGCACGTGAAACCCTGTCTGAACATGGGGGGACCATCCTCCAAGGCTAAATACTCCTGACCGACCGATAGTGAACCAGTACCGTGAGGGAAAGGCGAAAAGAACCCCGGAGAGGGGAGTGAAATAGATCCTGAAACCGTGTGCGTACAAGCAGTAGGAGCTCGCAAGAGTGACTGCGTACCTTTTGTATAATGGGTCAGCGACTTACTGTTCGTGGCAAGCTTAACCGTATAGGGGAGGCGAAGGGAAACCGAGTCTGATAAGGGCGCATAGTCGCGGGCAGTAGACCCGAAACCGGGTGATCTAGTCATGCCCAGGGTGAAGGTCAGGTAACACTGACTGGAGGCCCGAACCCACTCCCGTTGCAAAGGTAGGGGATGAGGTGTGATTAGGAGTGAAAAGCTAATCGAACCCGGAGATAGCTGGTTCTCCTCGAAAGCTATTTAGGTAGCGCCTCGGACGAATACTGCTGGGGGTAGAGCACTGTTATGGCTAGGGGGTCATCGCGACTTACCAAACCATTGCAAACTCCGAATACCAGTACGTACTATCCGGGAGACACACGGCGGGTGCTAACGTCCGTCGTGAAAAGGGAAACAACCCAGACCCACAGCTAAGGTCCCAAATTCACTGCTAAGTGGAAAACGATGTGGAAAGGCACAGACAGCCAGGAGGTTGGCTTAGAAGCAGCCACCCTTTAAAGAAAGCGTAATAGCTCACTGGTCGAGTCGGTCTGCGCGGAAGATTTAACGGGGCTAAGCAGTGAACCGAAGCTTGGGGTGCATCGCGTTAAGCGATGCGCGGTAGAGGAGCGTTCCGTAAGCCTGCGAAGGTGGATTGAGAAGTCCGCTGGAGGTATCGGAAGTGCGAATGCTGACATGAGTAACGATAATGCGGGTGAAAAACCCGCACGCCGAAAGCCCAAGGTTTCCTTGCGCAACGTTAATCGGCGCAGGGTGAGTCGGCCCCTAAGGCGAGGGCGAAAGCCGTAGTCGATGGGAAGCAGGTTAATATTCCTGCACCTCGCGTAAGTGCGATGGAGGGACGGAGAAGGTTAGGTGTACCGGGCGTTGGTTGTCCCGGGGAAAGGCGGTAGGTTTGGATCTTTGGCAAATCCGGGATCCTTTAAGACCGAGCACCGAGACGAGTCTTTTAGACGAAGTCACTGATACCACGCTTCCAGGAAAAGCTCCTAAGCTTCAGCTTACGCAGACCGTACCGTAAACCGACACAGGTGGGTAGGATGAGAATTCTCAGGCGCTTGAGAGAACTCGGGTGAAGGAACTAGGCAACATGGCACCGTAACTTCGGGAGAAGGTGCACCCTTTTTGGTGGCTCATGCGAGCTATAGCTGAAGAGGGTCGCAGAAACCAGGCCGCTGCGACTGTTTATCAAAAACACAGCACTCTGCAAACACGAAAGTGGACGTATAGGGTGTGACGCCTGCCCGGTGCTGGAAGGTTAATTGATGGGGTCAGCCGCAAGGCGAAGCTCTTGATCGAAGCCCCAGTAAACGGCGGCCGTAACTATAACGGTCCTAAGGTAGCGAAATTCCTTGTCGGGTAAGTTCCGACCTGCACGAATGGCGTAACGACAGCGGCGCTGTCTCCACCCGAGACTCAGTGAAATTGAAATCGCTGTGAAGATGCAGCGTTCCCGTGGCAAGACGGAAAGACCCCGTGAACCTTTACTATAGCTTTACACTGAACGTTGAGTTCGTCTGTGTAGGATAGGTGGGAGGCTATGAAACCATGGCGCTAGCTGTGGTGGAGCCAACCTTGAAATACCACCCTGTCGTGCTTGACGTTCTAACCTAGGTCCGTAATCCGGATCGGGGACCGTGTATGGTGGGTAGTTTGACTGGGGCGGTCTCCTCCTAAAGAGTAACGGAGGAGCACGAAGGTACGCTCAGCGCGGTCGGACATCGCGCACTGTGTGCAAAGGCATAAGCGTGCTTGACTGCAAGATCGACGGATCAAGCAGGTACGAAAGTAGGTCTTAGTGATCCGGTGGTTCTGTATGGAAGGGCCATCGCTCAACGGATAAAAGGTACTCCGGGGATAACAGGCTGATACCGCCCAAGAGTTCATATCGACGGCGGTGTTTGGCACCTCGATGTCGGCTCATCACATCCTGGGGCTGTAGTCGGTCCCAAGGGTATGGCTGTTCGCCATTTAAAGTGGTACGCGAGCTGGGTTCAGAACGTCGTGAGACAGTTCGGTCCCTATCTGCCATGGGCGTTGGAAGTTTGAGAGGGGCTGCTCCTAGTACGAGAGGACCGGAGTGGACGAACCTCTGGTGTTCCGGTTGTCACGCCAGTGGCATTGCCGGGTAGCTATGTTCGGAAGCGATAACCGCTGAAAGCATCTAAGCGGGAAGCGCGCCTCAAGATGAGACTTCCCGGGGCACAAGCCCCCTTAAGGAACCATGGAGACTACGTGGTTGATAGGTCAGGTGTGTAAGTGCAGCAATGCATTGAGCTAACTGATACTAATGATCCGTGCGGCTTGACCATATAACCTCAAGGTGCTTCCAAGCATCCCTTAGCACGACACACGTCGATAGCTATCCAAGCGCTCGCTACGTCACACCCTATGAGAGGCTGGCGCCCAATGCCGTCCTTCCCACACCGCACACACGTGCGCTGTTCGAAGACGCATCGCGGCGACACTCCAACCGTCTCCCTGGTGAAATTAGCGCTGTGGAACCACCCGATCCCATCCCGAACTCGGAAGTGAAACGCAGCTGCGCCGATGGTAGTGTGGCTCAAGCCATGCGAGAGTAGGTCATCGCCAGGGGCTTTACCCCAAATCCCCGTCCACCAGGACGGGGATTTTTTATTGCGCGCTGCCAAAAGCAAAAGCGCGCGCACCTCCGTCTTCTGTGCGCTCACCACGCGCGCAGCGACCCGCGCTCCTCCACGCCCAAGTGGCCTGCGGCCGGCAGCGATGCATCTCCGTCTTGCTCCGGTGAACCGGAACCGCCCCGGCTCCACGGAATCCGGCGCGGTTCACCTGCGTCCTGCGATGACGCTTCCCGGTGCGTTTGCCCTGCGCCTGCATGGCTCGCTCCGTTCCACCGACGATGCGCGCTTTTAATGCCTGTCGGCTTAGACTTTTTGTCCGCTATGCCAGCTTTGACGTGCGCTGCCGGCTCCGACGGCATCGAGGCCGCGCATGCCGCAGTCCCTTCCCCCGTCACCAGAGAACCCTCCCATGAGTCAAGCCAATGGATACGCCGCACTGGCGTCGGATCAACCGCTGACCCCCTATGCGTTCGAGCGCCGCGCGAATGGACCGCACGACGTCAGCATCGAGATCCTCTATTGCGGCGTCTGCCATTCCGACCTGCATACGGCGCGCAACGAATGGCACAACACCCAGTATCCGTCCGTACCCGGACATGAAATCGTCGGGCGCGTGACTGCGGTCGGCGACCAGGTCGAGGCCTTCAAGGTCGGCGACCTGGCTGGCGTCGGTTGCATGGTCGACAGCTGCCGGCATTGCGCCTCCTGCGCCGATGGCGAAGAGCAGTACTGCGAAAACGGTTTTGTCGGTACCTACAACGGTCCCATGTTCGGCGGCGAGAACACCTATGGCGGCTACTCCGACCATATCGTGGTCGACCAGAAGTACGTGCTGCGTATCGGTCACGCCGAAAAGGACCTCGCGGCGGTGGCGCCCCTGCTGTGCGCCGGCATCACCACCTATTCGCCGCTGAGCCATTGGAAGGTGGGGCCGGGCAAGAAGGTCGGCATCGTCGGCCTGGGCGGCCTGGGCCACATGGGCGTGAAGATCGCGCACGCGATGGGCGCGCATGTGGTGCTGTTCACCACCTCGGCGGGCAAGAAGGACGATGCCTTGCGTCTGGGCGCCGACGAAGTGGTGGTGTCCAAGCTGCCGCAGCAGATGGCGGCGCATGCCAACAGCTTCGACTTCATCCTCAACACTGTCGCCGCCGCGCACGACCTGGACGCGTTCCTGGCCCTGCTCAAGCGCGATGGCACGATGACGCTGATCGGTGTACCGGCCGAACCGCATCCGTCGCCGACCGTGTTCAACCTGATCATGAAGCGCCGGCAGCTGGCCGGTTCGCTGATCGGCGGCATCCGCGAGACCCAGGAGATGCTCGACTTCTGCGCGAAGCACGGCATCGTGTCGGACATCGAGACGATCGGGATGGCGCAGATCAACCAGGCCTACGAGCGCATGCTCAAGGGCGATGTGAAGTACCGCTTCGTCATCGACATGGCCAGCCTGGAGAAGGCCAAGCAGGCCGCTTGATGCAGTGGCATGGCCGGCCGCGCAACGATGCGGCCGGCCATGCGCTCTCGCTGCGCAATGTTCGACCAGACGCCTGGGCGCGCGAGTGCCCAGGCGTTTTTTTGTGCGGGTCATGCGCCATGACCTTGCGTTGGATCGGTTTGCGTCTCGGTGGTGACAGGCAACGAAACTTGTCGCGGTGGCTCTGGGTGAATTCAGGACCATCCGTTACAACACGCCATATCAGGACGCCCGTCGCGGCTGATCCCGAAAAGGGGACGAGAGCCGCTCCTACAGGTAGGCGCTCTGGCTTCAAGCTTCAGCGGTGATGGTCGATGCCGTGCAGAACAGTTCGAAACGACAACGGCGCCGCAGCGCCGTTGTCGCGACCGTCGCGAAGCGACGCGTCAGCCGATCATTTGCCCGGCGCGGCCGTTGCCGGCTTGGCGTCGCCCATCATGCTGTCGCGGGCCGCCCTGAACGGATTGTCCTGATACCAGTTCGGCCACGTGTCGCCTGCCGCCAGTTCCTTGCCGACGCCGTAGATGGCCTGCAGGTCGTCCATCACGCCATCGAGCTTCCAGGTGGCCGGATCGTACTGGTCGGCGGGCGTGTGGTAGCGGTGCTTGCCGTAGTCCTCGAAGGCGCGCTTGCCGGCATCGAGGCCGCCATCGATCAGGTCTTCGCCGCCATCGATGTACAGCGCCGGCACGCCGGCCTTGGCGAAGTTGAAGTGATCGGAGCGGAAGTAGAAGCCGCTCTGCGGCGACGACTCGGCATGCAGCACGCGGCCCTGCGCGGCGGCGATCGGCTTGAGCAGGTCTTCCAGTTCGGAACTGCCGAAACCGTTGACCACCAGATCCTTGGCGCGGCCGGCGACCGGCATGGCGTCGAGGTTGATGACGCCGGCGATCTTGTTCAACGGGAAGGTCGGGTGGGCGACGTAGTACTTGGAACCGAGCAGGCCCGACTCTTCCAGCGTCACCGCCAGGAACACCACCGAGCGCTCCGGCCTGGGCTGCTGGTGCACGAACGCGTCGGCGACCTCGAGGATGCCGGCGACGCCGGTTGCGTTGTCGACCGCGCCGTTGTAGATGTTGTCGCCGGCTTCGCCCGCGTGCTTGCCCAGGTGATCCCAGTGCGCCATGTACAGCACCGCTTCGTCGGCGCGGCTGCCGCCGGGCAGCACGCCGACCACGTTGCGCGATTTCTTCTCGGAGATCGTGCTCTTCAGGTCCACCGACAGCGTGGCCTTCAGCGGCACCGGCTTGAAGCCGCGCTTGCTGGCGTCCTTGTAGGCCTGGTCCAGATCCAGCCCGGCGTCGGCGAACAGCTGCTTGGCGGTCTGCGCGGTGATCCAGCCCTGCGCGGGGATGCGCGGTTCCGGATCGTCCTTGGCCGGCAGGTCGTATTGCGCGCCGGACCAGGAGTTCTTGACCACGTCCCAGCCGTAGCTGGCGCCGGGGGTGTCGTGCACGATCAGCGCGGCGACCGCGCCCTTGCGCGCGGCTTCCTCGAACTTGTAGGTCCAGCGCCCGTAGTAGGTCATGCGCTTGCCTTCGAACAACGCGCCGTCCTCGGTGTGGAAGCCCGGGTCGTTGACGAACATCACCACCGTCTTGCCCTTCCAGTCCTGGTCTGCGTAGTCGTTCCACTTCTGCTCCGGCGCGTCCACGCCATAGCCGACGAACACCATGTCGCTGGCGTCGATCTTGACCTCGGTCTGGCCGGTGCGGGTGCCGATCACCATGTCGGTGCCGAACTTCAGTTCGCGCGGCGTGCCGTTCTGTTCCAGCTTCAGCGTGGTGTTCGGATCGGCCGTGGTCTCGGTCATCGCCACGTCCTGGAACCAGCTGTCGCCGTTGCCCGGCTGCAGGCCGATGCGCTGCATCTGGTCGCGGATGTAGGCGACGGTTTTCTCCTCGCCCGCGGTGCCGGGGCCGCGGCCTTCGAACGCGTCCGAGGACAGGGTCTTGACCAACTCGCCGAAGTCGGCCGGCGTGATCTCGGGAGAGAAGGCGTGGGCCGCAGCAGTCACCGGAGCGGGTGGCGCGGCATCGGCGTCCGGCGCCGGCGCCTCGCGCTTGCACGCGGTCAGCGCGGCCGCGGCGGCCAGGCACAGCACAAGCTTGCGGGACATGGGGGCTCCGGGGGGTCTGAGGAATCCCGATTCTATAGGCAAGTCCCGCGCACGCGTTGCCGGCGGCGTCGGCAATGCCTGATCAGTTGTCCGGCGCGGTGTCGCCGTCGAACGGCTGCGCGGTGGCGCCGCTGATCGGACCGGTCTTGGCGCTGCGGTGCACGTACAGGGTCACCTCGCGCTCGAAATGCAGCGGTCCGTCGATCACCGCGCGCGGGCCGATGATGATGCGCGGCTTGCGCGCCGGCTTGAACGACATGCTGAAGCTCGGCTTCTTGATCTCGATCCCGCCGCCGAGGTGCGAGTCGTGGCCGACGGTGATGTCGCCGTTGACCGTCTCGATGCCGCCCTGCAACTGCGTGACGACCAGGCCGATGCCGCCGTTGACGCTCTCCACGCTGCCGCCGATGCGGCTGCCGCGGTCGACGAAGATGCCGCCGTTGACCGTCTCGATGGAATCGGAGATCTGCACCTGCTGGCCCACGCGGATGCCGCCGTTGACCGTGGACAGGCCTTTGGCCTGCGCGTTGTCGGCGATCTTGAGACCGCCGTTGACGGTTTCCACATCGCCGACGCGGGCGCCGGATTCGACGCTGATCCCGCCGTTCACCGTTTCCAGATCGCCGTACTGCTTGCCGGCCTCGGCGGTGATGCTGCCGTTGACCTTGCTGATGCCTTCCGCCGCCAGGGCGGGACCGGTGAGCAGGGCCAGCGCCAACAGGACCGATACATGCGTACGCTTCATCACCCACCTCCACAGGGCCGGCCAGTCGCGGCACCACTTGTGCGGCGATCACAACACGCTTCGCTACAATCCGCACCTGCCTGAAGTCATTGGACCCGCCCTTGCCCGCAACCGTTTCCGCTCCGTTGCGCCCCGCCTCGCCCAGCGCGGTGCGGCGGCGCCTGCCCGCCTGCCGGTGCGCGGCGACGCGGCTGCTGGCGGCGACGGCATTGCTGCTGATCGCGGCGCTGGCGCTGGCGCAGAACCCGCGCGAGGCCGAGCGCCGCCTGGAGAAGGTGCGCGGCGAACTGAAGAGCGTGGCCGAGGAGCGGCGCCAGCTGGAAGGCAAGCGCGGCGACGCCGCGCGGCAGTTGCGCGATGCCGACGAGAAGGTGGCCACGACCGGGCGCAGCCTGGCGCAGACCCAGCAGGCGCTGCGCCAGCATCAGCAGACCCTGGCCGAACTGGAGCGCAAGCGCGACGCGTTGCGCAGCGGCCTGGTGCGACAGCGCGCCGAACTGGCGCAGCTGCTGCGCGCGGCGTATGCGGTCGGCAGCAACGCGCCGCTGAAGCTGCTGCTGGCGCAGGATCGGGTGGCCGATGCCAACCGGCTGCTGGCCTATCACCGCTATCTGCAGCGCGAACGCGCGCAGCGCATCGCCAGGCTGACCCAAGAGCTGCAGGCGCTGCAGCAGGTGCAGCGCGAGGTGGCGGCAAAGCAGCAGCAGCTGAGCGCAGCGCAGCGCCAGCAGCAGGAACAGGCGGCGGCCTTGCAGCGCGACCGCAAGCAGCGCGCCAGCCTGGTGTCCGAACTGGACGAGCGCTACCAGGACCGCAGCGAGCGCGAGAAGGCACTGGGTCAGGACGCCAAGGCGCTGGAAACGCTGCTGGCCAATCTGCGCGCGGCGGCGGCGCGGGCCGAGGCCGAGCGCCGCGCGGCGGCCAAACGCGCCGCCGCCGAACAGGCCGCGCAGGCCAGGGCTGCGGCGAAGAATCCTGCGCGCGGCGGCAGCAAGGTGCCGCCGAAGGTGGTGGCGTCGGCACCGGCGCTGAAGGTTGGCGGCCTGGGCTGGCCGCTGTCCGGCGACCTGATCGCGCGCTATGGCGGCAGGCTGCCCGACGGGCGCACCAGCAGCGGCGTGCTGATCGCCGCGCCGGCCGGCAGCACGATCACCGCCGTGGCCGACGGCACGGTGGTGTTCTCCGACTGGATGACCGGTTACGGCATGATCCTGATCGTGGACCACGGCAACGGCTACATGAGCCTGTATGCCCACAACGACACGCTGTTGCGCGATCCCGGCGCGCGGGTCAAGCGCGGCGATGCGGTGGCCAAGGTCGGCAATTCCGGCGGCCAGGGGCGCCCGGCGCTGTATTTCGAGTTGCGCCGCAACGGCCAGCCGGTGGATCCGTCGTCGTGGCTGCAGCGCCGCTGAGCGCCGCCGCGGCGGCGCATTCAACGCGAATTTAGCCTGCTTTCGCGCATAATCCGGTCAGTTGCGCCGTGCACGGCGCAGACCATCCCCCCAATCGGAGTGCTTCATGCGCGTAGTTCTGTCCGCTGCCCTGTTGCTTGCTCTGGCGCCGCTGCCGTCGATGGCGCAGAGCGCCGGCGAACAGGCGCCCACGGCCCCGGCGGCCAGTGCCGACGATCCGGACGCCACCGAATCGGCCACCTCGCGCGTGCCGCTGGACGAGATCCGCCGCTACGTGGCGGTGTACAACGCGGTCAAGGAAGCCTACGTCGATCCGGTCGACGACAAGAAACTGATGCAGTCGGCGATCCGCGGCCTGCTGCTCGACCTGGATCCGCACAGCACCTATTTCAGCAAGGAAGACGCCGAGGCCTTCGACGAACAGGCCACCGGCGCCTACGACGGCATCGGCGTGGAGCTGCTGCAGCTGCCGGACAACACGCTCAAGGTGGTCTCGCCGATCGACGACACCCCGGCCGCGCGCGCCGGTGTGCGCGCGGGCGACATCATCGTCGCCATCGACGGCAAGCCGATCAGCGCGGTCAAGGCGATGGAGCCGTTGCGCGGCGCGTCGGGCAGCAAGGTGGTGCTGACCATCGTGCGCGAGAAAGTGGACAAGCCGTTCGACGTGACCCTGACCCGGCAGACCATCCGCGTGGCCAGCGTGCGCAGCCGCATGCTCGAGCCGGGCTACGGCTACATCCGCATCAGCACCTTCCAGGCCGATACCGGCGCGGATTTCCACAAGCAGCTGCAGCAGCTGCAGGCCCAGTCCGGCGGCAAGCTGCGCGGCCTGGTGCTGGACCTGCGCAGCAATCCCGGCGGCCTGTTGACCGCGGCGGTGCAGGTGGCCGACGACCTGCTCGACAAGGGCACCATCGTGACCACGCGCGGGCGCATCTCGGTCAGCGATTCCAAGTTCGACGCCACCCCCGGCGATCTGCTCAACGGCGCGCCGATGGTGGCGCTGGTCGATGCCGGGTCGGCCAGCGCCTCGGAGGTGCTGGCCGGCGCACTGCGCGACAACAAGCGCGCGCGCATCGTCGGCAGCCGCACCTTCGGCAAGGGCTCGGTGCAGACCGTGCTGCCGCTGGACAACGGCGACTCGGTCAAGCTGACCACGGCGCGCTACTTCACGCCCAGCGGCAAGTCGATCCAGGCCAGCGGCATCGTGCCGGACGTGGTGCTGCGCCCCGATGAGAGCAAGGAGGACGCGGACACGCCGGCGGTGCTGGCCGACTACAGCGAAGCCACGCTGCCCGGCCACCTGCATGGCGACGACGAAGGCGCCGAGGGCTATAGCGCCGGCGACGTGCTGCCCGGCGATGCGCCGATCGCGCAGGCGCTGGCCGAACTGAAGCAGCCCGGCGCGGTGGCCAGGGCCGCGGCCGCCAAACAGGCCAGGGCCAAGCCGAAAGCCACCGCGCCGAGCGTCGCCAAGCCGGCGCCGCTCGCGCCCAAGAGCGTGGCGCCGAAGAGCGACGCACCGAAGGCCGAGCCGCCCAAGCCCGACGTGCCCAGGCCCGACGCACCCAAGATCGATACGACGGCGCCGCCTTCGGGCGACTGAGGCCGTGGTCGCCGCGCGCCGCGCCGGCCTGTGGCGCGCTGCGGTGGAGGTGCCGGGGTACGACGCGCCGTGCACAGCCCTGCACATCAGCAACTCAGCGCATTTCGATCCGCATGGTGCCTCTTGTGGGAGCGACTTCAGCCGCGACGAAGGGTCCTGTCGGTAAAGCCCGTCGCGACTCCCACAAGGTGTAGAGAACCGATGGGAAACGTACCGCTTGTCCGCGATCGGGAACCGCCTCGGCTCAGCGCGGTTTGCCCGGCATCGGGAACGGGGTGATCACCTTTTCGCCGGTGGCCGCGTCGCGGATCGCGGACTGGCCTTTCTTCTCCACTTCCTCGATGCGCACGATGCTCTGCATCGGCAGATGCAGCATCTTGGTGTCGCCGAATTCCTCGCGCAGGCGTTCTTCGGTGGGATCGACGACCAGGCCGTCGTGCAGGTCGAACAGCAGTGCGCCGATTTCGCTGAAGCCCCACAGGTGACTGCTGCCCACGTGTTGCGCGTACAGCTCGTACACCTTGCCGTGGTTGAGGAATGTCACTTTGTACAAGGGCTTGGCCATGCGCGAAGTATAGAGCGCGGCAGCGCCGCGGCGTGCCGGCTCAGAAGCCCTTGCGCTTGCGCAGGCGCCGCGCGATCGCCGCGCGCACGTACAGCCCGTAGGCCATGCCGAGGGTGAAGCCGGTCAGGTGCGCGGACCAGGCGACCATGCCGAAGGCCGGGCCGATATAGGCGAACACCACCTGCAGCGCCGCCCAGGTGCCGATCAGCAGCGAGGCCGGCGCGCGCACGAATTCCAGGAACAGTCCCAGCGGCAGCACCACGCCGAGCTTGGCGCGCGGGAACAGCGCCAGATAAGTGCCGATCAGCGCCGAGACCGCGCCGCTGGCGCCGATGATGACCCGATCCGGGGTGCCGATCGCGAACACCGCCGCCAGGTTGGAGAGGGCGCCGCCACCGAGGAACAACAGCAGGAAGCGCCACGGCCCGAGCACGCGCTCGGCGGGCAGGCCGAAGATCAGCAGGAACACCAGGTTGCCGAGCAGGTGCGACCAGTCCGCATGCAGGAACAGCGCGGTGAACAGGCGCAGCACGCTGCCGTCCTGCACCGTCGCCAGCCAGTCGCGCGGGCTGGCGACGCCGGCCGAGAGCGCGCCCCAATCCAGCCACAGCGTGGCGCGCGCTTGGTCGGGACGGCTGATCGACCACAGGAACGCCAGCCACATGGCCGCGAACAGCAACGGCGTGGCCCAGCGCAGCGTGGTCCGGTCGCGGGAGGGGATGGAGACGAACATGCCAGTAGCGGGGAACGCGGTCTGTAACGATACCGGCTTCATTCGGCTGAACGCATGCCCACTTCGCATGAAGCTGAACGGGCGATATTGTTATTAGGTTGGGTTAACACAGGTGGTTATACTGCATACGGCGTCGTATGTCGGGAGGGGACTCCGGCGCGCATTCCTGGCTCGTTCAGCGGGATGCGCAGACGCGGACACAGACATTTTCGTCTTCCGGAGAGAGTAACAAGCCATGCAAAACGCAACCCAGTTCGTCCGTTTCACCGCCCTGGCCGTCGGTATTGTCGGCGCCCTGACCATCGGTCAGGCGCATGGCGCCGCGTTTCAGCTGAAGGAAAACAGCGCCAAGGGCCTGGGCCGTGCCTTCGCCGGCTCCGGCAGCGCCGCCGGCGACGCCGCGATCATCGTCAACAACCCGGCCGGCATGCGTCAGCTCGACGGCAAGCTGTTCCAGGCCGACGTCAGCGCGATCCAGTTCTCGGCCAAGTACAAGGGCGATGGCAGCTACGCCACCGGCTCGGCGATCTCCGGCGGCGACGGCGGCGATGCCGGCACGATCGCGCCGGTCCCGGCGGTCTACTTCCACCTGCCGTTCGGCGAGAACAACAACATGCACTTCGGCACCTCGCTGACCGTGCCGTACGGCTTCAAGACCGAATACGACCGCGACTGGGTCGGCCGCTACAATGGCGTCAAGACCGAACTGCAGGCGATCGACCTCAACCTGGCCTTCTCCTACGACGTGAATCCGTACGTGTCGTTCGGCGCATCGGTGTTCGCCGAGCGCCTGGACATCGACCTGTCCAACGCGATCGATCTCGGCAGTGTCCTGGCCGCGCGCCGGGTGCCGGGCTTCGCGCCGGGCAGTGCCGACGGCTTCTCGCGCATCAAGGGCAACAGCACCGATGTCGGCTACACCCTCGGCGGCCTGTTCAGCATCGACGAGAACACCCACATCGGCTTCAGCTACCGGTCGAAGGTCGAGCACAAGATCACCGACGGCGATGCCGACTTCACCACCCCGGCCAACGCCGCCACCGTGCTGGCCGTGGCCGCGTCGGGCACCTTCGTCGACACCAAGGGCCGCGCCACGGTGACCCTGCCGGCCAGCGCGACCGCCAGCTTCACCCACAACATCAACGAGCAGTGGACGGTGATGGCCGACGTCACCCGCACCGCCTGGAGCAAGTTCGACCAGGTGACGGTGGACTTCGCGAACAACCAGCCCGACAGCGTGCTCAACTTCGCCTACAACGACACCACCTTCGTCTCGATCGGTGCCGACTACCGCATGAGCGACACGCTGACCCTGCGTGGCGGCCTGGCCTACGACGAAACCCCGACCAGCAACGAACACCGCGACGTGCGCGTGCCCGACGCGAGCCGCAAGTGGGTCTCGCTGGGTCTGAGCTGGCGTCCGTCCGAGCAGGCCGAGTACAGCTTCGGCTATACCCACCTGTTCACCAGCGATCCGAGCATCAACTCGACCACCGCCACCGGCAACACCCTGATCGGCAGCTACGACGTGAGCGGCAACGTGCTGGCGGCTTCGGTCAACTACACGTTCTGATCCGGCCGGTACTGCAGCGACATCGCCGCGGCGCAGGCCGCGGCGAACAAAAAGCCCCGCTTCGGCGGGGCTTTTTTTGTGCAACCAGGGATCCCGCAGCGCGTGCGGCTTCTAGCTCGAGAGCCTGTTCGGGCACCTTGCGACACAACATTGTGCCAGCGGCCGATGCATCTGCATGGCTGATGGGCGCATGAGGATACGGCGACGGAGCTGTCGATCCGTCGCCAAGCACGCTGAGCTGTCGCGGCTGAAGCCGCTCTACAGAAATGTCGGAGGGAACCTCGCGGCCGGTCAGTCGCCCAGGGTCGGCAACGAAGCATTTCAGTCGCCCAGGGTCAGCAGCGAGGCATTGCCGCCGGCCGCGGTGGTGTTGACCGTGACCACCTTCTCGGTGGCGAAGCGCAGCAGGTAGTGCGGGCCGCCGGCCTTGGGGCCGGTGCCGGACAGGCCCTGGCCGCCGAACGGCTGCACCCCGACCACCGCGCCGATCTGGTTGCGGTTGACGTAGACGTTGCCGACCCGCACGCGCGCGGCGATGCGCTCGATGGTCTCGTCGATGCGCGAGTGCACGCCCAGGGTCAGGCCGTAGCCGGTGGCGTTGATCTGCTCGATCACCGCGTCGAGCTGATCGGCCTTCCAGCGGATCACGTGCAGCACCGGCCCGAAGATCTCGCGCTGCAGCTGCGCCAGCGACTGCAGTTCGTAGGCGCGCGGGGCGAAGAAGCTGCCGTGCGCGGTGCCGTCGTCGGTCGCCGCCACCGCGATCAGGCGCGCTTCGCGGTCCATGCGCGCGGCGTGGTCGCTGAGGATCTGCAATGCGTCGGCGTCGATCACCGGGCCGACGTCGGTGGACAGCAGGCCGGGATCGCCGATCTTCAGTTCGGCCATCGCGCCGGCGAGCATGGTCATCACCTTGTCGGCGATGTCGTCCTGCACGAACAGCACGCGCGCGGCCGAGCAGCGCTGGCCGGCGGAGATGAAGGCGCTGGCGATCGCGTCCTTGACCACCGCCTCGGGCAGCGACGAGGAGTCGGCGATGAATGCGTTCTGGCCGCCGGTCTCGGCGATCAGCACGCCGATCGCGGCGTCGCGCGCGGCCAGCGCGCGGTTGATCGCGCGCGCGGTCTCGGTCGAGCCGGTGAAGGCGACGCCGGCCACGCGCGGGTCGCGAGTCAGCGCGGCGCCGACGGTGGCGCCGTCGCCGGGCAGGAACTGCACCGCCGCTTCCGGCACGCCGGCCTCGTGCAGCAGCTTCACCGCGGCATGGCCGACCAGGTTGGTCTGCTCGGCCGGCTTGGCGATGACGCTGTTGCCGGCGGCCAGCGCCGCGGCGACCTGGCCGAGGAAGATCGCCAGCGGGAAGTTCCACGGGCTGATGCACACGAACACGCCGCGGCCGTGCAGCTGCAGTTCGTTGGATTCGCCGGTCGGCCCGGGCAGGCGCTCGGGCGCGCCGAACTGGGCGCGCGCCTGCCCGGCGTAATAGCGCAGGAAATCCACCGCCTCGCGCACTTCGGCGACGCCGTCGGGCAGGGTCTTGCCGGCTTCCTTGACGCACAGCGCGATGAACTCGGGCATGCGCGCTTCCAGCAGGTCGGCGGCGTGCTCGAGGATGGTGGCGCGGCTGGCGGCCGGGGTGCGGTTCCAGCCCGGCTGCGCGGCCACCGCATTGGCCAGCGCCTTCTCCACGGTGGCGGCGTCGGCCGGCTGCCAGCGGCCAACGGTCTGGCGGCGGTCGGCTGGATTGAGCACCGGCAGCGCTTCGCTGGCGATCACCGCGCCCGGCACCAGCGGCGCGGCCTGCCAGGGCTTGATCGCGGCGTTGAGCTGGTCGGCCAGCGCGCGCAGGTCGTTGTCGTTGGCGAGGTTGGCGCCCATGGAATTCTTCCTGTTGTGGTTCTGGCTGCGCAGCAGGTCGGCCGGCAGCGGAATCTTCGGATGCGGGATGGAGGCGAACGCGGACACCGCTTCGACCGGGTCGCGGATCAGCTCCTCGATGGCCACGTCCTCGTCGGTGATGCGGTTGACGAAGCTGGAGTTGGCGCCATTCTCGAGCAGGCGCCGCACCAAGTACGGCAGCAGGTCCTCGTGCGAGCCGACCGGCGCGTACACGCGGCACGGCACGCCCAGGCGCTCGGCGGGGATCACCTCGGCGTACAGGTCGTCGCCCATGCCGTGCAGTTTCTGGTGTTCGTAATCCTTGCTGCCGGCGATGGCGCGCACCGCGGCGATGGTCTGCGCGTTGTGGGTGGCGAACATCGGGTACAGCGCGTCGCTGTGCGCGAACATGCGCCTGGCGCAGGCCAGGTAGGACACGTCGGTGTTCTGCTTGCGGGTGAACACCGGGTAGCCCGGATGGCCCTCGACCTGCGCGCGCTTGATCTCCGCGTCCCAGTACGCGCCCTTGACCAGGCGCACCGGGATGCGGCGGCCGACGCGGCGCGCCAGCTCGGCGAGGAAGTCGATCGTGTACGGGGTGCGCTTCTGGTACGCCTGCACCGCCAGGCCATAGCCTTCCCAGCCCTGCAGCGACGGATCGGAGAAGGTGGCCTCGATGATGTCCAGCGACAGCTCCAGACGGTCGGCTTCCTCGGCGTCCACGGTGTAGCCGATGCCGTAGGACCTGGCCAGCTGCGCCAGCTCCAGCACGCCCGGCACCAGCTCGGCCATCACCCGCGCGCGCTTGGCGTGCTCGTAGCGCGGGTACAGCGCGGACAGCTTGATCGAGATGCTGGGCGCGGCGAACACGTCGCCGCCCTGGTACGAGCCGTTGGGGCCGCTGCGCCCGATCGCGTGGATCGCCTGGCGGTAGGCGTCGAGGTAGCGGTGCGCGTCCTTCATGGTCAGCGCGCCTTCGCCGAGCATGTCGAACGAGTAGCGGTAGTGCGCGTTGTCGCCCTTCTTCGAGCGCGACAGCGCCTCGCCGATGCTGCGGCCCATCACGAACTGGTGGCCCATGATCTTCATCGCCTGGCGCACCGCCAGGCGGATCACCGGCTCGCCGACGCGGCCGATCAGGCGCTTGAACGCGCCGGCCACGTCGGCGCGGGTCAGGTCGTTGATCTGCACCAGCTTGCCGGTGAGCATCAGGCCCCAGGTGGAGGCGTTGACCAGCACCGAGTCGCTCTCGCCCATGTGCTTGTTCCAGTCCCCATCGCCGAGCTTGTCGCGGATCAGCTTGTCGGCGGTCTCCTGGTCGGGGATGCGCAGCAGCGCCTCGGCCACGCACATCAGCAGCACGCCTTCCTCGCTGCCCAGGTCGTACTGGCGCATGAAGGCCTCGATCGCGCCCTGGTTCTGGGCGCGGGCGCGCACGCGAGTGACCAGGTCGGCGGCCAGCGCCTGCACCCTGGCCTGGTCGGCGGCGGGCAGGCGCGCCTGCTCGAGCAGTTCGCGCACGTGCTCGGCCTCGTCCTTCAGCCACGCGGCGGTGATCGCGGCGCGCAGGGCCTGGCCGGCGGGGGGCAGTTCGGGGGCAAGCAACGGCGCGGGAGACGCGGACGGCATCGCCGGTGCGGAACCGGCGCCAGACAGAGCGTTCATGCAGGAAGAACCAGGGAAGATGCGCGCATTTTATGCCAGCGCCCGCTTGCGCACGCCGTGCCGCGATGCCTGAACCTGCGCGGCGAGAAATCCGGTTGCAATGCAGCATTTTTTATGATGAACCCGCGCTTGCCGGCACGCAGGCCCGGGGCTACCATCGAATCGTTGTTCGCGGCTGGCACAGCGCGGCGGCTCGGAAGCGCGGTTCGACATGATCGAAATGTGTCCGTTTTCTGCGGAAGAAGCGGGGACGCAGCTGCGGCTGCGGCCGCCACGGGCGCTCAGTGCCCGGCAATTCGTGATGTTGTTCGCGGCGCTGGCCGGGGCGATGTGGGTGGTGGCGGTGTTGGGGTGGTTCGCCGGCAACGTGTTCGCGCCGGCGTTCGCCTTGTTGCACAGCATCGTGGTGGCGCTCGCGCTGCGCTGGTCATGGCGCAGCGGCGAGCGCGAAGAGGACATCCGGGTGGGTCCGGGCTGCGTGGAAGTGACCCGCACGAATGCAGGAACGCCGGCGTTCCGCGCCCACCCGCATTGGGTGCGGTTGCGGATCGAAGGCGACGACAGGGTGGTGCTGGCGTGCAGCGGCAAGCAGGTCCGGGTCGGCGAGTTCCTCGGCCCGGGCGAGCGCCGCGAACTGGCGCAGACCCTGGAAGGCTTGCTGGCGGCCGCGACCGGCCGCAACCGATGACGCTCCAAGGGGTCTAGGCAATGAAGCGAAGCGGTAGATGGAAGCAACAGGCGGTCAGGGGCGCACTGGCATTGGCGGCGGCGCTGGCCGCACCGCTGGCGTGGGCACAATCGGCCGATCCGAAACCCTGGCAATTGAACATGGGCCGCGGCGTCACCCAGAGCGCGCGCAACGCCTACGATTCGAACATGCTGTCGCTGTGGATCTGCGCGGTGATCGGCGTGCTGGTGTTCGGCGCGATGGGCTATGCGATGTTCAAGTTCCGCAAGTCCAAGGGCGCGGTCGCGGCGCAGTTCAGCCACAACACCAGGGCCGAGGTGATCTGGACGGTGATCCCGGTGCTGATCCTGATCGCGATGGCGTGGCCGGCCACCGCCAAGCTGATCGCCATGTACGACACCCGCGGCGCCGAGCTGACGGTCAAGGTCACCGGCTACCAGTGGATGTGGCGCTACGAATACCTGGGCGAGAACGTCTCCTTCACCAGCCGCCTGGCGCGCGACTCGGACCGCATGCGCCAGAGCGGCAAGGTGCCGACCCTGCAGAGCAATCCGCATTACCTGCTCGATGTGGACAACCGGCTGGTGCTGCCGGTGAACACCAAGGTGCGTTTCGTGATCACCGCCGACGACGTGATCCACGCTTGGTGGGTGCCGGCGCTGGGCTGGAAGCAGGACGCCATCCCCGGGATCATCAACGAAGCCTGGACCGACATCGACACGCCCGGCGTGTACCGCGGCCAGTGCGCCGAACTGTGCGGCAAGGACCACGGCTTCATGCCGATCGTGGTCGAGGCGGTGTCCAAGCAGGACTTCCAGAAGTGGCTGGCGTCGCGCAAGCCGGCACCGGCCGCGCCGGCCGCCGCACCTGCCGAAGCACCCGCCGCGCCGGCGGCTGCGGATGCGCCCGCGCCCGAGGCCACCGCGCCGGCCGCGCCGGCCGCGCCGCCGCAGGCCATGCTGCCCCGCCTTCGTTCCGGCTCGCACCTGACCGTGCAAGCCGCCTGATCTCCTGCATTCCTTTTTGAGGTAGCCGCCATGGCCCATTCCGCAGTCGATCACCACGACGAGCACGGGCATCAGCAGAGCTTCGTGGAACGGTGGTTCTTCTCCACCAACCACAAGGACATCGGTACGCTGTACCTGCTCTTCAGCTTCATCATGTTCATCATCGGCGCAGGGATGAGCGTGGTGATCCGCGCGGAACTGGCGCAACCGGGCCTGCAGTTCGTCAAGCCCGAGTTCTTCAACCAGATGACCACCGTGCATGCGCTGGTGATGATCTTCGGCGGAGTGATGCCGGCCTTCGTCGGCCTGGCCAACTGGATGATCCCGCTGCAGATCGGCGCGCCGGACATGGCCCTGCCGCGCATGAACAACTGGTCGTTCTGGCTGCTGCCGGTGGCCTTCACCCTTCTGCTGCTGACCCTGTTCCTGCCCGGCGGCGCGCCGGCCGGCGGCTGGACCCTGTATCCGCCGCTGTCGCTGCAGGGCGGCTACAACGTGGCCTTCAGCGTGTTCGCGATCCACGTCGCCGGCATCAGTTCGATCATGGGCGCGATCAACATCATCGCCACCGTGCTGAACATGCGCGCGCCCGGCATCGACCTGCTGAAGATGCCGATCTTCTGCTGGGCCTGGCTGATCACTGCGTTCCTGCTGATCGCGGTGATGCCGGTGCTGGCCGGCGCGGTGACCATGCTGCTGACCGACAAGTTCTTCGGCACCAGCTTCTTCAACGCCGCCGGCGGCGGCGACCCGGTGATGTTCCAGCACATCTTCTGGTTCTTCGGCCATCCCGAGGTCTACATCATGATCCTGC
This sequence comes from Xanthomonas hyacinthi, assembly GCF_009769165.1. Classification (NCBI taxonomy): domain Bacteria; kingdom Pseudomonadati; phylum Pseudomonadota; class Gammaproteobacteria; order Lysobacterales; family Lysobacteraceae; genus Xanthomonas; species Xanthomonas hyacinthi. The sequence continues at coordinate 1,551,476 of NZ_CP043476.1, read as the reverse complement.
CGGCGTTCGGCGTGGTCAGCGAGATCATCCCGACCTTCAGCCGCAAGCCGCTGTTCGGCTACCAGGCGATGGTGTACGCGATCGCGGCGATCGCGTTCCTGAGCTTCATCGTCTGGGCCCACCACATGTTCACCGTGGGCATGCCGCTGGGCGGCGAGATCTACTTCATGTTCGCCACCATGCTGATCTCCATCCCCACCGGGGTGAAGGTGTTCAACTGGGTCAGCACCATGTGGCAGGGCTCGCTGACCTTCGAGGCGCCGATGCTGTGGGCGGTGTCGTTCGTCATCCTGTTCACCATCGGCGGCTTCTCCGGGCTGATGCTGGCGATCGTGCCGGCCGACTTCCAGTATCACGACACCTATTTCGTGGTCGCGCACTTCCATTACGTGCTGGTCACCGGCGCGGTGTTCGGGCTGATCGCCGCGGTCTACTACTGGTGGCCGAAGTGGAGCGGGCGCATGTACAGCGAGGTCTGGGCCAAGTTCCATTTCTGGTGGACGATGCTGTTCGTCAACCTGTTGTTCTTCCCGCAGCACTTCCTCGGCCTGGCCGGCATGCCGCGGCGCATCCCCGACTACAACGTGGTGTTCGCCGACTGGAACCTGGTCAGCTCGATCGGCGCGTTCGGCATGTTCGTCACCCCGTTCCTGATGGCCGGCATTTTGCTGGCGTCGCTGCGCAACGGCGCGCGCGCCGAGGCGCGTTCGTGGGAAGGCGCGCGCGGCCTGGAATGGACCGTGCCGTCGCCGGCGCCGGCGCATACCTTCACCCTGCCGCCGGTGCTCAAGCCCGGCGACCTGGCCCACGACGACATCAGCCACTGATGACCGCGCAACCGCCGCTCGACGACCTGGCCCTGCGCCGCAAGCGCGCCGTGCGCACCGCGCTGCTGATCGGTGCGATCGCGGTGCTGATCTATGCCGGCTTCATCCTGTCCGGGATACTGGGCCGATGAACGTGCCGGCGCCGCGCGTGCACAGCAGCGCCGGGCTGTTCAAGCTGGTCGGCGTGGCGCTGGCGGTGTTCGTGCTGACCTTCTCGCTGGTGCCGCTGTACCGCATCGCCTGCGAAAAGGTGTTCGGCGTGCGCCTGGAGCGCGGCCCGGGCGAAGGCCCGCAGGCGGGCAAGCCGTTGCTCGGCAAGCGCACGGTCAAGGTGGAATTCGACGGCGGAGTGAACTCCAAACTGCCGTGGTCGTTCCATCCGGAACAGCTGACCATGGACGTAGTGCCCGGCGAACTCAATGAAGCGCTGTACTACGCGCGCAACGACAGCGCGCGTGCCATCGTCGGCAGCGCGGTGCCGTCGGTGGCGCCGGCGCGCGCCTCCGGCTACTTCACCAAGACCGAGTGCTTCTGCTTCACTGCGCAGACCCTGCAGGCCGGCGAGAAGCGCGACATGCCGGTGCGCTTCATCGTCGATCCGAACCTGCCCGGCGACATCACCACCATCACCCTGTCGTATACCTTCTTCAAGAACGATGCGCTGAGCGCGGAACTGGGATCGCCGAAACTGGCCGGTTCCGTGCGCGCGGCCCCCTGACCCGACCCGGAATGCCCGCCATGGCCCAGCCCAGCACCGACGCCACCGCCTATTACGTGCCCAGCCACAGCCGCTGGCCGTTCATCGGCTCGATCGCGATGTTCGTGACCATGATCGGCGTGGCCAGTTGGCTCAACGACGCGGCCTGGGGCAAGTGGACCTTCTTCACCGGCATCGCGATGCTGGTGGCGACCTTGTTCATGTGGTTCGGCGACGTGATCCGCGAATCGATCGCCGGCCACTACAACCGCCAGGTCGACGTGTCGTTCCGCATGGGCATGGTCTGGTTCATCTTTTCCGAAGTGATGTTCTTCGGCGCGTTCTTCGGCGCGCTGTTCTACACCCGCACCTTCATCCTGCCGTGGCTGGGCGGCGACGGCGACGGGGTGATGACCAACGCGCTGCTGTGGGACGGCTATTCGGCGGCGTGGCCGACCAACGGCCCGGGCGCGATCGGCGGCCAGTTCCAGACCATCCCGGCGTGGGGCCTGCCGCTGATCAACACGCTGATCCTGCTCAGCTCCGGCGTGACCCTGACCATCGCCCACCACGCCCTGAAGGCCGGCCAGCGCACGCGGCTGCTGGTGTTCCAGGGACTGACCGTGCTGCTGGGCTGCGCCTTCCTGTACTTCCAGGCCGAGGAATACATCCACGCCTACAAGGAACTCAACCTGACCCTGGGTTCGGGCATCTACGGCTCGACCTTCTTCATGCTCACCGGCTTCCACGGCGTGCACGTGTTGCTGGGCACGATCATGCTGCTGGTGATGTGGCTGCGCGCGGCGCGCGGGCATTTCAGCCGCGACAACCACTTCGCCTTCGAAGCGGCGGCGTGGTACTGGCACTTCGTCGACGTGGTGTGGCTGGCGTTGTTCCTGTTCGTCTATGTGCTTTGAGAGCTGGGAATGGGGAGCCGGGAATGGGGAATCGGAAAGGCAGGAGCGCTGCTCTTGCGATTCCCCATTCCCCATTCCCGATTCCCCACTCCCGGCGTCTCAGCGGCCGAGCCCGTGCGGCTTGATCACGCCGGTGTAGATGCCCAGGATCACCAGCAGGATCAGGCACACCGATAGGCCGATGCGCCAGGTCAACGCGTTCACCGTGCGCTTGCTCTGGCCGCGGTCCACCAACAGGTAGTACAGGCCGGCGCCGAGGTTCCACAGAATGACCAGCAGGAACGCGACGATCAGCAGGGTTTTCAGCGAGTCGTTCATGGGCGTCTCGGTGCACGGTATCGCCGCATTATGACCTTGGCCGCGTCCTCGCGCGTCGCTGCGCGCGCGCGCCTGCCGCTGTGGCTGGGCTGGAGCGTCGCGCTGGCGGTGGCGCTGTGTTTCTGCGCGCTCGGCCGCTGGCAATTGCTGCGCATGCACGAGAAACAGGCGCTGCTCGCGCAGGCCGCGCACATCCGCGATCGCCCGCAGGCGCTGGCCGCTGCCCTGCGCGGCGGACGGCCGGCGCAACTGGCCTGGGTGCACGGCAGTGGCCGTTTCCTGCCCGGGCAGATCCTGCTCGACAACCAGCTGCGCGAGGGCCGCAGCGGGGTCAAGATGTACCAGCCGTTCCTGGCCGATGGCGCGCGCGCGCCGCTGCTGGTGGAACTGGGCTGGCTGCCGCTGCCGGCCGATCGCGCGCTGCCGACGCCGGTGCCGCTGCAGGGGCAGTACACGCTGGTCGGCCTGCTCGGGCCGGCGCCGTCGCATGGGCTGGCGCTGGGGCCGGCGCTGGTCGCCGCGCCGGCGCCGCAGCTGTGGCTGGCGATGCGCCTCGAGCCGGCGGCGATCGGCCAGGCGCTGGGACGCCGCGACATTTTGTCGCAGGTGCTGCGCCTGGATCCGGCCCTGCCGCTGGGCTATCCGCGCGACCTGGACATGCTGCCGAACACGCTGCCGCCCGAGCGCCACCTGGGTTACGCGGTGCAATGGTTCGGTCTGGCGCTGGCCGTGCTGATCACCGCGGGCCTGCTCAGCTGGCGCGCGCGCAAGGGGCGGGGCGGGCGCTGAGCGCGCGCGCATGAGAAAATCCCCGGCATGAATGCCTCCCCCTCGGCTCCACGCCAGGCGACCGCGCGCGGCCGCTGGACGTTGATCGCGCTGTTCGCCCTGTTCTTCGGCTCGATGCTGGTCGCCGGTGCGCTGCGTTTTTCCGGCTGGCAACCGCCCGGCAACCGCAATCACGGCGAGTTGCTGCAGCCGCCGGCCGATCTGCGCGCGCTGCAGCCGCGGCTCGAGGACGGCCGCGTCTACGCCTGGCAGCCGCAGCAGCGGCTGTGGCGTATCGCGCTGGCGCCGCCGCGCGACTGCGGCAGCGCCTGCGAGGCGTTGGCACGCGATCTGGACAAGGTCTGGCAGCTGTTCGGCCACGATGCCGACCACGTGCAGATCCTGTGGATCGGCGCGCCGCCGCCGACGCTGCGCGCGCTGCCGCAGCTGCGCGTGCTGCGCGCCGACGCGGCGCTGCTGGCCGGCCTGCCGCGCGTGCACGATGCGGCCGGGGTGCCGGTCTATGTGATCGATCCGAACGGCTTCGTGGTGCTGCGCTACGCGCCGGGCTTCGACCCGGCCGGGCTGCGCGCGGATGTGTCGAAGCTGCTGAAACTCCTGTGAGTCGTCCCCCTATGAACCTGTTCGCGCCGCCGGCGCTGTTTCGGCACTTCCACCGCATGGCCTGGCTGGCGGCGCTGTTCACCGCCAGCACGATCATGTTCGGTTCGTTCGTGCGCCTGTCCGATGCGGGCATGAGCTGCCCGGACTGGCCGACCTGCTATGGCCGGGTGACCTGGCCACAGACCAGCGACGAGGCCAACACGCATGCGGCCAGCAAGATCCGCCCGCTGGAGACGCACAAGGCCTGGCGCGAGCAGGTGCACCGCTTCCTGGCCGGGGCGCTGGGCGTGGAAGTGCTGGTGCTGTCGCTGCTGGCCGCGCGCCGGCGGCGCCTGGGCATCGCCCAGATCGTCGGCGCCGCGCTGCTGGTGGCGCTGTCGATCCCGCTGTACATGTCCGGCTGGCCATCGCTGGCGATGGCGCTGGCCGCTGCCGGCGAAGCGATCCTGTTGCTGGCGGCGCTGCGCTGGTCCAATAGCGACCTGGCGCGCGCGGCGGTGCTGACCCTGGCGGTGGTGATCTTCCAGGCGCTGCTCGGCATGTGGACGGTGACCCTGCTGCTCAAGCCGATCGTGGTGATGGGGCATCTGCTCGGCGGCCTGTTGATGTTCTCGCTGCTGGTGTGGATGGCCTGGCGCGCCACCCACCTGCCGATCACCCTGGCCGATGCGGCGCGGCTGAAGTGGCTGCTGCGCCTCGGCGTGGCGCTGCTGGCGCTGCAGATCGCGCTCGGCGGCTGGGTCAGCGCCAACTACGCGGCGCTGGCCTGCGGCGGCGGCAGCTGGTCGGCCGACAACTTCCCGCGCTGCGTCAGCCAGTGGTGGCCGCCGCACGATTTCCGCGCAGGCTTCACCCTGTGGCGCGGCATCGGCGTGGACTACGAAGGCGGCGTGCTCGACGGCGCGGCGCGCATCGCGATCCAGATGGCGCACCGGATGATGGCGCTGCTGGTGGCGGCCTATCTGCTGTGGCTGGGCTGGCGGCTGAGCCGCTCGCCGGGCATGCGCGGCTGGGCGGCGGCGCTGGCGCTGCTGCTGCTGGCGCAGGTCAGCCTGGGCATCCTCAACGTCAAGCTGGCGCTGCCGCTGCCGGTGGCGGTGCTGCACAACGCCGGCGCGGTGGCGCTGCTGTTCGTGCTGGTGTCGCTGCTGGCGCGGCTGCGGGCGCCGCAATGAGCGCCAAGGGCATGCATTGGCGCGACTATTGGGATCTGACCAAGCCCAAGGTGGTGGCGCTGATCGTGTTCACCGCGCTGGTCGGCATGTGCCTGGCGGTTCCCGGCGTGCCGACCAGGGCGCAGGTGCGCACTGGCTTGATCGGCTTCTTCGGCATCTGGCTGGCGGCGTCGGCCGCGGCGGCGATCAACCAGTTGCTGGACGCGCGCATCGACGCGCAGATGGCGCGCACCTCGTGGCGGCCGCTGGTGGTGGGCAAGGTGCTGCCGTGGCAGGTGCTGCTGTTCGCCACGCTGCTGACCGCGCTGTCGATGGCGATCCTGGTGATCTGGGTCAACACCATCACCGCGGTGCTGACCTTCGCCTCGCTGATCGGCTATGCGGTGATCTACACCGTGTTCCTCAAGCGCACCACGCCGCAGAACATCGTCATCGGCGGCCTAGCCGGCGCCGCGCCGCCGCTGCTCGGCTGGGCCGCGATCACCGGCATGCAGGGCCAGTGGGACTGGGCCTACGCCTCGCTGCTGGTGCTGATCATCTTCGTGTGGACGCCGCCGCACTTCTGGGCGCTGGCGATCTTCCGCCGCGCCGACTACGCCAAGGCGTCGGTGCCGATGCTGCCGGTCACCCACGGCGTGGCGCATACGCGCAAGCAGATCCTGGTGTACACGCTGCTGCTGGTGGTGGCGACGCTGCTGCCGGCGGCGGTGGGCATGAGCGGCGTGTTCTATCTCGGCGGCACGCTGGTGCTCGACGCGGTGTTCGTCTGGTACGCCTGGCGCATGCTCGATCCGCCGGACGAGATGTTCTCGATGCGCATGTTCGGCTATTCGATCGTGTACCTGATGGCGCTGTTCGCGTTCCTGCTGGTGGATCACTGGCTGCTGCCGGGCTGAGCGGCCCGGGGAGTCTGTATGCAGCGGCTGCGGCGGTGATGTGCGCAGCCGGCGACTGGCTGGCTGCGGATGCCGTCGGGGCTGAAGCCCCTCCTACAGTGCACCCGGCAAGCCGGTCGCAAGTCCTGTGTGCGAGCGACTTCATTCGCGATGAACGAAGTCATGGATCTGCCCTGTTGTAGGAGCGGTTTCAACCGCGACGAGCGGAGTGGTCCAGCTATCCGGCTTCGGAACCTGTCGGGACTGATGGCCCAAGGCCACCCAGAGTCCCTCCTACAGTGCACCCAGCAAGCTGGTCGCAAGTTCCTGCTGGAGCGACTCCGGCGGCCTCGACCCATCAGTCGCGACGAGCGAAGCGGTCGACCTGGCGGCGGCGACTAGCTGGGGCTGGCATAGCCGCAGGTTTTCCTGCTTCGGATCGTCGCTCAGCTCAGCCAGTGCTGGCAGCTGTCGCGGTCCTGGCTGCCGCAGCTTTCCTGCATCTTGTGCTGCAGCCGCGCGAGCACCGCGCTGCCGCCATGGCCCTTGCTCCAACCTTGCAGGGTCTTGGCCAGCGTGTCGAAGCGCTGCCGGGTGCGCTGGTGGTAGCCGCCGGGCTGTGCGGCCAGTTCGGCGACGACCTGGCCGGCCGCGGCCTCGATCGCGGCCGCATTGTCCGGCTGCAGCCGGATCAGGCCATCGACGTAGAGCACGCCCCACTGCACCCGGGTGGCGGGGCCTTCGGCGCTCTCGTAGGCCTTCTTCAGCCAGTACAGCGCGGTCTGCTTGTCGCCGCGCGCCTCGGCCAGGCCGGCCAGTTCCGGCATGTAGTAGTACGGCGTCTTGCTGTGCCCCAGTTCGGCCAGCAGCAGCTGTTCGGCGCCGGTGCGGTCGCCGGCGTCGTCGAGCAGGCCGGCGGCGGTGCTGATCGTGGACTGGCGTTCGTAGTCGGTCTTGGCCGCCTGCTCGGCCCACTGCACGCGTTGCTGCACCTTGGCGACCACCGCGGCCGGCAGCGGCGGATGCGGCGTATCGCCCGGGTCGGCCGGCTGGCCCTGCGCCAGCCGCGCCAGCTGGATGTCGGCGTACGCGGTATCCAGACGATCGCTGATCGGCAGGCTGCTGTCGGCATAGACCCGGTCCAGCGCGCCGGTCAGCGCGTTGGACAATGTGGTCCGCTCGCTGGCATCGGCGGCCGCGGCCTGCACCAGTTCGCGGGCGGAATAGGTCAGCGTGCTGCGGTTGGCGCGGACTTCGGCCGGATCGGCCAGCACCGCCTGCAGCAGGCTGCGATCGGCGGCGCGGCGCTTGGCGTCCGCCACGCCGGCCTTGTCCGGATCCTGCGCGGCCAGCGCCAGCAGCGCGAAGCGGCGTTGCAGCGCCGGTTGCGGCGCGGCGGCGGCCAGCTGCGCGAGCACGCCGGCGGCCTGCTCCGGCTTGATCAGCTGGTTGGCGTCCACCGCCCAACCGTACTCGCCGAGCAGGGTCCAGTCGTCGGCGTCGAGCGTGGCCGGTGCGTGCAGCGCCTTCTGCAGCAACTGCGCCGAGCTGGTGGTGCGGGTCGCGGCCACGCGCAAGGCCTCGGCCAGGCGCGCGGTGTCGCTGTCGCCGGCCAGGCGGGTGACCTCGCTGCGGTCCGGGCGCAGCACGATGATGGTCGGATAGCCCTTGATCCCGAAGCGTTCGCCCCAGGCCTGCGCGCCTTGCGAATCGCCGTCCAGGTGCACCGCGACGAAGGCGCGGGTGCGGGCGATGAAGGCCGGGTCCTTGAACAGGGTGGCCTTGAGCCGGTTGCACGGCGGGCACCAGGCCGCGCCCCAGTACAGCAGCACCGGCTTGTTCTGCTCGCGCGCTTCGGCGAAGGCATCGTCGACGTCGCCCTCGCGCCAGGCGATGCCGGCGCTGTCGGGCGCCTTGGCCGATGTGGCGGCCTGCGGCTTGGCGGGAGCGGGCGGCTTGTCGCAGCCGCCCAGCGCCAGCGCTGCGGCCAGGCTGGCGGACCTCATCACGGAAAGGCGGAGCGTGCGGCGCATACGTCGGTCACCGGGTGGAGAGGGGCGGCGGCGCACGCCGTGCAGGCCATGGCACCAATCGCGCACTGTACCCAGCGGCTGGCGCCGCGGGGACCTGGCGGACATGCCGGTTGCGCATCTGCATATGCCGCGATTCAGCAGCAGCGCGCGGCGCCGTGCGGGCGCTGGCGACGGCGCGGCCTGCATTGCGCAGTCTTCCGGTTTCGCCAGCGCGCAAGCCGATGCATCGCTGCCCGGCGCACCGTGCTTAGCCGCGCTGCGCGGCCCGGCCGTCGCGCGCATAGCGCTGCGCGACGAAGGCGCAGACGATCAGCTGGATCTGGTGGTAGATCATCACCGGCAGCACGATCGCGCCCAGGCTGCCGCTGGCGAACAGCACCTTGGCCATCGGCACGCCGGTGGCCAGGCTCTTCTTCGAGCCGCAGAACACGATCGGGATCTCGTCGTGGCGGCCGAAGCCCAGCCGCCGCGCGGCGAAGGTGATCAGCGCCATCGCCAGCGCCAGCAGCAGCGCGGCCACCAGCGCCACGCCGAGCAGTGCCGGCAACGGCGTCTTGCGCCACAGGCCTTCGATCACCGCGGCACTGAAGGCGGTGTACACCACCAGCAGGATCACCCCCTGGTCGGTGTAGCGCAGCACCGCGCGGCGCCGTTCGACCCAGGCGCCGACCCAGGGCCGCAGCAGGTGGCCGGCCACGAACGGCACCAGCAGCTGCAGCATGATCTTGCCCATCGCCTCCAGCGGGTTGGCCATCGCGCTTTGCGCGCCGGCCAGCAGGCCCATCAGCAGCGGCGTCAGGAACACCCCGAGCAGGCTCGACAGCGAGGCGCTGCACACCGCCGCCGGCACGTTGCCGCCGGCCATCGAGGTGAACGCGATCGACGACTGCACGGTAGACGGCAGCGTGCACAGGAACAGCACGCCGATATACAGCTCCGGGGTCAGCAGCCAGTGCGACAGCGGCTTGAGCAGCAGTCCCAGCAGCGGGAACAGCACGAAGGTGGCGGCGAGGATGGTCAGGTGCAGGCGCCAGTGCAGCGCGCCGGCGACGATTGCCTCGCGCGACAGGCGCGCGCCGTGCAGGAAGAACAGCGCGGCGATGGCGATGTCGGTGACGGCGTCCATGATCGCCGCGGCCTGCCCGCGCACCGGCAGCAGCGAGGCCAGCAGCACGGTGCCGAGCAGGGCCAGGGTGAACGGTTCGATGCGGAGTTTTTTCAGCAGGCTCATCGGGGAGGGAATCTCGGCGAAGGGGGCCGCCGGCAGCGGCGGCGCGGGAAGTGCGATGGCGATGCTGCGTGCCGAACTACGCCGTCGTGCGGATGGCGCGCGACCGCGGCGATAGCGCAGGACGCGGTTGCGCCGCGTGTAGGCCATCGTAGACCACGGACGGCGGCGAGGGCCGCGTGCGAGCGCGCGAGCGCGCTGCGGATCGCATGCGCCGCACGCCGCGCCCGGTGCCGGTCGTCCATGCACGCAAGCCGCGCCGGCACGGCACGCATCCTGGTCGCAGGCAGGCGCATCACGTCAGCGCGCACCGGGGCGCAGCCGCAGCAGCTCGCGCAGTTCGTACTTGTCGGTTTCGTCCAGGCCCTGCGCGCGCTGCTTGGCCTGCAGTTCCTCCAGTCGCTGCTGCAGGGTCTGCCGCTCCAACTGCACCACCACGTCGTGCAGTTCCTGGCGCCAGCTGGCGGTCTCGCCGGGAATCTCCTGCACCGCCAGCTTCTGCAGCGCGGGCAGTTCCTCGCGTTCGTGGAAGTGCTCTAGCAGGGCGCCGGTGGAGATGTCCGGGCGCGTGTGCACGATCTGCAGCAGCTCGAGCATCAGTTCGATGCCGGGCAGGCGCAGGCCGGCGAACGGGTAGGGCGGGGGCAGGTCCAGCGCCAGCGAGGGCGTATGCAGCAGGCGCACGATCGCCTCGCGCACCAGGCTGCGCTTTTGCGTCGGCCGTGCCGCGCGCGGCGGCGGCTTGGCCAGCTGTGCGGCGGCGGGCGCGGGGCCGCCGATGCCGGTGATCTCGGCCAGGCGCTGGCGCATCAGGTCGCCGAAGGCGCCATCGGGGATCTGCGCCAGCATCGGCCGTGCGCGCTCGGCCAGCCGCGCCTTGCCGTCGAGCGTGGCCAGGTTGACCTCGCGCGACAGCTCGTCGAAGAAGAACTGCGACAGCGGCGTGGCCTGCTGCAGGCGCGCGGCGAAACCGTCGGCGCCTTCCTTGCGCACGATGCTGTCCGGGTCCTCGCCGTCGGGCAGGAACAGGAAGAACGCCTGGCGCCCGTCCTTCATCCGCGGCAGCACCGATTCCAGCGCCTTCCAGCCGGCGCGGCGGCCGGCGGCGTCGCCGTCGAAGCAGAAGAACACGTCCGGCGCATTGCGGAACAGCAGCTCGGCGTGCTCGGAGGTGGTCGCGGTGCCCAGCGTCGCCACCGCCTGGGTGACGCCGAACTGGAACAGCGAGACCACGTCCATGTAGCCCTCGACGACGATCAGCCGCTCGATCTTCTGGTTGGCCTGGCGCACCTGCCACAGGCCGTACAGCTCGCGGCCCTTGTGGAACAGCGCGGTCTCCGGCGAGTTCAGGTACTTGGGGCCGTCGTCCTTGTCCATGACCCGGCCGCCGAAGGCGATGACCCGGCCGCGGCGGTCGAAGATCGGGAACATGACCCGGTCGCGGAACTTGTCGTAGACGTGGCCGCGCTCGTTCTTGGAGAACAGCCCGGCGCGCTCGAGCAGCTTGTGGCGGCGCTCGTCGGTGCCCAGCGCGTCCTTCAGCGCGCTGTAGCCGTCCGGCGCGTAGCCGATCTGGAAGCGCGCGCGGTTGTCCGCGTCCACGCCGCGGCCGTCGAGGTAGCCGCGCGCCTTGTCGCTGGACTCGAGCTGGCGCTGGAAGAACTTCGCCGCCGCGTCCAGCGCCGAATACAGGTCGCGATGGTCGTCGCCGGCGGCCTGCGCGGCGCCGCGCTGCTGCGCGTCGCGCGGCACTTCCATGCCGGCGCGCTTGGCCAGCTCGTCGACCGCGTCGAGGAACTCGAGGCGGTCGTAATTCATCAGGAAGCTGATCGCGGTGCCGTGCGCGCCGCAGCCGAAGCAGTGGTAGAACTGCTTGGTCGGCGACACCGTGAACGAGGCCGAACGCTCGTCGTGGAACGGGCAGCGCGCCGCGTATTCCTTGCCCTGGCGCTTCAGCGGCACGCGCGTGCCGACCACCTCGACGATGTCGGTGCGGGCGAGCAGGTCGTCGATGAACGCGTCGGGGATGCGGGCCATGGGCGATAGGATGCCATGCGTCCGCGCCGCCGCCACGGATCGGGCCGCAAACCCTGGCGTTGCGGTGCTACAGCTGCGGCGGAATCGCGGTGATCGCGCTGGCGTCGATCCCGGCCGCGGCGAGCGTGCGCCGCGAGCGCAGGCGTTCGTCGATCACCGCGGTGATCAGCGCGCCGACGAAGAACACCACGGTGGCGTAGTAGATCCACACCAGCAGGATCACCAGCGCGCCCATCGAGCCGTAGGCGCTGCCCGGCGCGGCGGTGGCGATGTATGCGCCGATCGCATAGCGGCCGGCCACGAACAGGCAGGCGGTGATGGCGCCGCCGATGAACGCCTGGCGCCATTCCACGCGCCGGTCCGGCAGGTAGTGGTAGAGCACGGCGAAGGCCAGGATGTAGATCGCCAGCGTGGAGGCGTAGCCCACTGCCGGCAGCAGCGAGGGCAGGCGCGCGAACAGCACTTGCACCACCGTGGTCAGGATCATCGAGATCAGCAGCAGAAAGCCAAGCCCCAGCACCACGCCGAAGGAGAACACGCGCTTTTTCAGCCATGCCACGATGCCTTCCAGGCGCTGCTTGTCGGTGCGGAAGATCAGGTTCAGCGCGTTCTGCAGCTGCGCGAACACCGCGGTGGCGCCGACGAACAGCAGCAGCGTGCTCCACAGCCCGGCCAGCGAGCCGACGTTGGGCTGGTTCTTGGCGTTGTCGATGATGGTCTGCGCCACTTCGCGCGCGCCATGCCCGGCCAGCTGCCCGATCTGTTCGATGAAGGCCTGCTGCGCCTGCGGGTACAGCGAGGCGGTCAGCCACAGCAGCAACACCAGCAGCGGCGCCAGCGACAGCAGGGCGTAGAACGACAGCGAGGCCGCCTGGGTCATCACGTCGATCTCGACGAAACGCCGCAGCAGCGCCGCCGGCAGGCTCTGCTGCAGGCGTTCCAGGTGTTTGTGCAGGCGGGCACTCGACAACGGCAGGGACATGGGAACGGGAACGGCCTTGCAACGGGCGCGGCATCGCGATGCCGGCCCGCGTGTGCGCGAAAAGGTGTCGCAGGCTCGCCGGCGTTGTAGCAGCCCGGCGCCGAAAGGCGGGTGAAGTCGCCCGACCGGGAACGCCCGCCGCCGGATCAGCCGGCCAGCTGCTGCTTGACCAGCACCGAGACCAGGCCCATGTCGGCCTTGCCGGCCAGCGCCGGCTTCAGCGCGCCCATCAGCTTGCCCATGTCGGCCGGGCCGCTGGCGCCGGTCTGCGCGATCGCGGCCTGGATCGCGGCGAGGATCTCCGCCTCGCCGAGCTTGGCCGGCAGGTAGCGCTCGATCACCACGATCTCCTCGCGCTCGATCGCCGCCAGGTCCTCGCGGCCGGCGGCGGCGTACTGGTTCACCGAGTCCTTGCGCTGCTTGACCATCTTGTCCATCACCGCCAGCACCGCGGCGTCGTCCAGCACCGCGCGCTCGTCCACTTCCTTCTGCTGGATCGCGGCGTTGATCAGCCGGATCACGCCCAGGCTGTGCGTGTCGCGGGCCTTCATCGCGGCCTTCATGTCGTCGGTGAGCTGCTGTTTGAGGGTCATGAGGGACTCCAAAGGGAAGGGAAAAAAGGGGGGCGTTCTAGGCGCTGCGCTGTATCGGCCCGGAAAGGACGATGGTGGCCGCTGGCAAAGGGCGCGGCGCCGGCAGGTGCACCGCGTGGCCGGTCTCGATCGCGCGGCGGGTGTCGATGCGCGGCGGTTGCGCCGGGCACGGAGCCGCCAATGCGGCCGAGCGTGAATCGAGCCTACACAAAAAGCCGGCGACGCTTGCGCGTGCCGGCTTCGTGGGCTTAACGTAGCGGATGCCGAAACCGGCACAACCCGCTACCGCAAACCGCGATCCTCAGTACAGACGCTGGCGCTTGGTGACGTCGCGAGACGTCCGGCGCAGCTGACGCTTCACCGCAGCTGCGGCCTTGCGCTTGCGTTCCTGGGTCGGCTTTTCGTAGAACTCGCGCTTGCGGGTTTCGGCCAGCACGCCGGCCTTTTCGCAGGTGCGCTTGAAGCGACGGAGCGCAAACTCGAAGGGCTCGTTCTCGCGGACTTTGACGCTGGGCATGGAATCTCCGGGACACAATGGTGACCGGGTCACGCCCGGCGAGCCGCACATTATAGCGACTGATTTCCTGGCTGCAAGCGGGGCGTTTGCCTGCCGCCGATTCGGCCCCACAATGGCAGGCATGAGAGTCCTCGGCATCGAATCCAGTTGCGATGAAACCGGCGTCGCCGTCTACGACACCGCCCTGTCCGGCGCGGCCGCGCTGCGCGCGCATGGGCTGTACAGCCAGATCGCGCTGCACGCCGAATACGGCGGGGTGGTGCCGGAACTGGCCAGCCGCGACCACGTGCGCAAGCTGCTGCCGCTGATCCGCCAGACCCTGGCCGAGGCCGGGCTGCGCGTGCGCGACCTGGATGGGGTGGCCTATACCGCCGGCCCGGGCCTGGTCGGCGCGCTGCTGGTCGGCGCCGGCATGGCCCGCGCGCTGGCCTGGGCGCTGGAGGTGCCGGCGATCGGCGTCCACCATATGGAAGGCCACCTGCTGGCGCCGCTGATGGAGGATCCGGATCCGGTGCACGGCGTGCCGGCGCCGCCGTTCGTGGCGCTGCTGGTGTCCGGCGGGCATACCCAATTGATCGCGGTTGAGGCGATCGGCCAGTACCGCCTGCTCGGCGAGACCCTGGACGACGCCGCCGGCGAGGCCTTCGACAAGACCGCCAAGATGATGGGCCTGCCGTACCCGGGCGGCCCGCAGCTGGCCGCGCTGGCCGCGCTGGGCACGCCGGGGCGGTACCGCTTCGCGCGGCCGATGACCGACCGGCCCGGGCTGGATTTCAGTTTCTCCGGACTCAAGACCCAGGTGCTGCTGGCCTGGCGCGGCAGCGACCAGAGCGAGGGCACCCGCGCCGACATCGCCCGCGGTTTCGAGGATGCGGTGGTGGACACGCTGGCGATCAAGTGCGAGCGCGCGCTGCAGGCGGCGGGCAGCGCCACCATCGTGGTCGCCGGCGGCGTCGGCGCCAACCTGCGCCTGCGCGCCAAGCTGCAGGCGATGGCGCAGGCGCGCGGCGGCCGCGCCTGCTTCCCGCGTCCGGCGCTGTGCACCGACAACGGCGCGATGATCGCCTTCGCCGGCGCGCTGCGCCTGCAGGCCGGCCAGTCCAGCGACGCGGCGGTACGGGTGACGCCGCGCTGGGACATGGCGTCGCTGCCGCCGTTGGCGGCGGCGGCGGGAGAATCGGGAATGGGGAATGGGGAATCGTAAAAGCGGGCTACGTGCGGCCTTTGCGTCTGTTTTTGCGTTTGCTCTTACCATTCCCCATTCTCGGTTCCCCATTCCCAGCTCCCCATGGATAAAGTCTTCATCGAAGGTCTAGAGATCGACGCGCTGATCGGCATCTACGATTGGGAGCGGCGGATCCGGCAGACGCTGCGCTTCGATCTGGAGATGGGCTTCGACAACCGCGTGCCGGCGGCCAGCGACGACATCGCCGATACGCTCAACTACAAGGCGGTCGGCAAGCGCCTGGTGGAGCTGGTCGAGCAGTCCGACTACGGGCTGGTGGAGACGCTGGCCGAGCGCTGCGCGGCCGCGGTGCTGGCCGAGTTCGACGTGCGCTGGCTGCGGCTGAAGCTGAGCAAGCCGGGCGCGGTGCGCGGTGCGCAGGCGGTGGGCGTGATCATCGAGCGCAGCCGCGACGCCGGCTGAGCGCGGCCGGCCGCGGCCTCGCCGCGGCCGCTTGACGCTCATTCCGGTTCCGGGCATGTTGCTGTGCAACGCAACACTCGGCCGACCGCGCCTGGTGGCGTACACCGACGGGGCACGATGGACTGGAGCAAGTACCGCACGGCCACCTACGACGAGCTGATCCAGGCAGATGGTCAGCCGCGTCCGGCCGCCCGCCGGGTCATCGAATACCTGTCCAGCCTGTCCGGGCGCGAACTGTCCGAGCGCCAGCTCGCCGCCGATGTCGCCGCGCGGGTCATGGGCATCACCTTCACCGTCTATTCCGACGGCCGCAACGTCGATCGCACGCTGCCGTTCGACCTGATTCCGCGGGTGATCCCGCTGCGCGAATGGCAGCGCACCGAGGCCGGGCTGAAGCAGCGCATGCGCGCGCTCAACCTGTTCATCGGCGATGTCTACGGCGCGCAGCGCATCGTCAAGGACAAGGTGTTCCCGGCGATGCTGCTGGAGCATTCGGTGAACTTCCGCCCGCAATGCGTGGGCATTACCCCGGCGCTGGGGGTGTGGGCGCATATCTGCGGCTCGGACCTGGTGCGCGACGCCGACGGCACGCTGTACGCGCTGGAAGACAACCTGCGCATTCCCAGCGGCGTGTCGTACATGCTGGAAAACCGCATGGTCGCCAAGCGCGTGTTCCCGGAGCTGTTCGAGACCAGCGCGATCCTGCCGGTGGACGAGTATCCGGCGCAGTTGTACGACACCCTGGCCGCGCTGTCGCCGCGCCCGGGCGACCAGCCGGTGATCGCGCTGCTGACCCCGGGCATCTTCAACAGCGCCTATTTCGAGCACGCCTACCTGGCGCAGGCGATGGGCATCGAACTGGTCGAGGGCGACGACCTGTTCGTCGCCGACGACGACTGCACCTACATGCGCACCATCTACGGGCCGCGCCGGGTCGATGTGATCTATCGCCGGGTCGACGATCTGTTCATCGATCCGGAGGTGTTCCACCCCGAGTCGGTGCTCGGCGTGCCCGGGCTGATCCGCAGCTGGCGCGCCGGCAAGGTGGCGCTGGCCAATGCGCCCGGCGCCGGCGTGGCCGACGACAAGGTGGTGTTCGCCTACGTGCCGAAGATGATCCGCTATTACCTGGACGAGGAGCCGATCCTGCCCAACGTGCCCAGCTACCTGTGCCACGACGACAAGGACTGCAAGTACGTGCTCGAGCACCTCGACCAGCTGGTGGTGAAGCCGGCCAACGAATCCGGCGGCTACGGCATGCTGATCGGGCCGCGCTCGACCAAGCGCCAGCGCGACGAGTTCCGCAAGCTGATCCAGGCCGATCCGCGCAACTATATGGCGCAGCCGACGCTGGGCCTGTCCACCGCGCCGATCGTGACCGAGGTCGGCCCGTCGGCGCGGCATCTGGACCTGCGCCCGTTCATCCTGTCGCGCGAGGACGTCTACGTCACCACCGGCGGGCTGACCCGGGTGGCGATGGAAGAGGGCTCGCTGGTGGTCAATTCCTCGCAGGGCGGCGGCGCCAAGGACACCTGGGTGGTGGACCTGGACGAGGAGACGGACTGATGCTCTCGCGGGTCGCCGACAACCTCTACTGGTTCAGCCGGCATGTGCGCCGCGCCGAAACCACGGCGCGGCTGGTCGGGGTGGGCAGCCTGCTGCAGCTGGACCTGCCGCGCTCGGTGCGTTTCGCCTGGCGGCCGATGATCGATACGGTCGGCGCCGGCGAGATCTTCAACGTCTGGTTCCCGCAGGCCGGCGACGATGTCGGCGACGCCGACGTGGTGCGCTTCCTGCTGCTGGATGAGCGCAATCCGTCCTCGCTGCGCAGTTCGGCGCGGCAGGCGCGCGAACTGCTGCGCGGCATCCGCGACACGCTGCCGCAGGAAGTGTGGGAGGCGGTCAACGACCTGCACCTGTACATCGACGCCAACGGCGAGCGCAGTGTCGGCCGCCGCTACCGGATGGAGTTCCTCGGCCACGTCACCGACGCCTGCCTGAAGGTGTCCGGCCTGCTCACCGCCAACGTCAGCCGCGACATCGGCTTCCAGTTCCTGCGCCTGGGCACGGCGATCGAACAGGCCGACATGACCACGCGCATCATCGATGCCGGCGCCTCGGGCCTGATCACGCCGCGCAAGGCCGACGATCTGGAGGCCTACCAGAACATGCAGTGGATGAGCGTGCTGCGCTCGCTGGCCGCCTACCAGATGTACCGGCGCCACGTGCGCCAGCGCGTCACCGGCGAGCACGCGCTGCGCTTCCTGCTGCAGAACAACGATTTCCCGCGCAGCGTGCATTTCTGCCTGTCCCGCGCCCAGCACATCCTGCCGACGATGCCCTCGCGGCCGAACGTGGAGCGCGCGCTGATGCGGATCAACGGGCTGGTGCGCAATGCCGACCCGGCCTATCTGGCGCATCACAATTCGGCCGAGTTCATGGACGAGATCCAGACCCACCTGGGCTACCTGCATACCGCGATCGCCGAGGCCTATTTCAGTTCGTGAGGCGGCCGCGGCCGGCATGGCGCCGGCCGCGCATCGCCGCCGAGGGCGGTGCGGGCAAGGTGTCGCAAGATGTTTGAGATGCAGTCCGGCCGTCGCTGAAGGGAAGCGCAGGCGCGATCGCCGTCGCTGGCAGGTACTGCGTGCCGGCCGTGGCCGGCCCGGGTCGCCGCGCTCACACTGCAAACGGCTGGGCTGCGGGATGCGGGGGCGCATGGGGGCGGGCGGCGGCGTCGGCAGCCGGCGGTAGACAGTTTTCTGAAGAGGTGGATCCGGCGCCGGCATTTGCTCTTTCCTCTGGCCGGAGAGCTAGAATTGCCGGCTATGTAAACGTTTTCTCAAAGGACCCCATGGCTTCGGATCGTATCGAATCGCTCATCGCCCGCATGACCGTCGAAGAGAAGGTCGGCCAGCTCGGCGTCTTTGCCGACATGGTGCGCCCGTTCGCGCCGGACGTGAATCCGGAAGCGAACGTCAGCAATGCCGACGAGGTGCTGCAGCAGGTGCGCGCCGGCCTGGTCGGCTCGCTGTTCAACGGCGTGGGCGCCGAGCTGGGGCGGCGGATCCAGCAGACCGCGCTGGAAGAGAGCCGCCTGGGCATTCCGGTGATCCTGGCCGCGGACGTGATCCACGGCATGCGCACCGTGTTTCCGATCCCGCTGGGCGAGGCCGCCAGCTTCGAGCCGGCACTGGCCGAGCGCACCGCGCGCGCCACCGCGATCGAGGCCACCGCCGCCGGCATCCACTGGACCTATGCACCGGCGGTGGACATCGCCCGCGACCAGCGCTGGGGCCGCGGCGCCGAGGGCGCCGGCGAGGACGTGGTGCTGGGCTGCGCGTTCGCCGCCGCGCGCGTGCGCGGCTTCCACGGCCCGGACCTGCGCGCGCACGACGCGCTGCTGGCCACGCCCAAGCACTTCGCCGCCTACGGCGCGGTCGCCGCGGGCATGGAATACAACAGCGTGGACATCGCCCCGCAGACCCTGCGCGACGTGCACCTGCCGCCGTTCCAGGCCGCGTTCGGCGCTGGCGCGCTGAGCGTGATGACCTCGTTCAACGACATCAACGGCGTGCCGGCCAGCGCCAACCACGAACTGCTGACCGAGATCCTGCGCGGCGAGTGGGAATTTCCCGGCGTGGTGATCTCCGACTACACCGCCGACATGGAGTTGATCGCGCACGGCTATGCGGCCGACGAGCGCGACGCGACCAGGAAGGCGTTCCTGGCCGGCATGGACATGAGCATGCAGAGCGGCTTCTACGCCGCGCATCTGCCGTCGCTGGTGGCCGACGGCGAAGTGCCGATGGCCGCGCTGGACGCGGCGGTGCGGCGGGTGCTGGCGCTGAAGGAAGCCATCGGCCTGTTCGACGATCCGTACCGCTCGCTGGACCCGGCGCGCGAGGCCGACCAGTCGCACATCGCCGCGCACGA
Source organism: Xanthomonas hyacinthi (assembly GCF_009769165.1). NCBI lineage: Bacteria > Pseudomonadati > Pseudomonadota > Gammaproteobacteria > Lysobacterales > Lysobacteraceae > Xanthomonas > Xanthomonas hyacinthi. Next base: position 1,532,301 of record NZ_CP043476.1, on the reverse strand, counting down.
CGCGCTGTCGCGCGAGGCGGCGCGGCGCTCGATCGTGCTGCTGAAGAACGACGGCGACGTGCTGCCGCTGCGCAGGCGCGGGCAGAAGATCGCGCTGATCGGGCCGTTCGTGCAGGACCGCGAGAACATCGAGGGCTGCTGGACCCTGTTCGGCGACAAGACCCGCTACGTGACCCTGGAAGCCGGCGTGCGCGCCGCGCTGGACGCCGCCGATGCGCTGAGCGTGGTGGCGGGCTGCGAGCTGGAAGCGCCGCTGGACGGCGGCATCGCCGCCGCGGTGGCGGCCGCGCGCGGCGCCGACGTGGCGGTGCTGGCGCTGGGCGAGCCGCAGCGCTACAGCGGCGAGGCGCAGTCGCGCACGCAGATCGTGCTGCCGCCGGCGCAGCAGGCGCTGGCCGAGGCGGTCGCCGCCACCGGCACGCCGCTGGTGGTGCTGCTGCGCAACGGCCGCGCGCTGGCGTTGCAGGGCGCGGTGCGCGACGCGGCGGCGATCGCGGTGACCTGGTATCTGGGCACGCAGACCGGCCCGGCGGTGGCCGATGTGCTGTTCGGCGACTACAACCCGTCGGCGCGGCTGCCGGTCAGCTTCCCGCTCGATCCGGGCCAGCAGCCCTACTTCTACAACCACGCGCGCACCGGCCGGCCGGAACTGCCGACGATGAGCGAATTCAAGGCGCGCTGGCGCGAGATCCCGAACGCGCCGCTGTACCCGTTCGGCCACGGCATCGGCTACACCCGCTTCGCCTATGGCGCGCCGCAGCTGGATCGCACGCAACTGGGCTGGGACGAGACGCTGATCGTGACCACCCGCATCGACAACGTCGGCGCGCGCGCCGGCGAGGAAGTGGTGCAGCTGTACGTGCACGACCGCGTCGCCAGCCGGGTGCGCCCGGTGCGCGAACTGAAGGGCTTCCGCAAGGTGCAGCTGGCGCCTGGGCAGGGCATGGACGTGGTGTTCGCCCTGGACCGCCGCAGCCTGGCCTTCAGCGGCCGCGACGGCCGCTGCGCGGCCGAGCCGGGGCTGTTCGACCTGTGGGTCTGCGCGTCGTCCGCCAGCGGCGAGCCGGTCGGCTTCGAGTTGCTGCCGCAGGCGTAGGGACGCCGCGCGCAGGCGCAGCGGCACGCGCGCCTGCCCGGTGCAGGCCGATGCGCTGCCTGCGGCGGCCCTGTCTACGCGGCGCGAACGCCGCGCGTGATCGCGGCCACGGCTTGGCCGCTGCATGCTTGCCGTCCACGCCGGGTTTGCTAGCTTCGGCCTTCGACCCCATCCGATAGGTGCACGTCATGCAGCGTTCTCCCCTGGGTTTGGCCTGTGCATTGCTGGTGAGCCTGGCTGTATCCGCCGCACACGCGGCGCCGGCCGCCAAGAGCGCCGAACGGCGCGGCGACTGGCCGTTCTCGGCGACGCCGTTCGCCAGCTTCAACGAGCCCTGGGCGATGAGCTTCCTGCCCGACGGCAGCGCCCTGATCAGCGAGAAGGGCGGCACGCTCAAGCGCTTCGACCCGGCCAGCGGCCGCACCGGCGCGGTCAGCGGCGTGCCCGCGGTCGCCTATGGCGGCCAGGGCGGTTTTGGCGACGTGCTGCCGCATCCGGGCTTCGCCCAGAACGGCTGGGTGTATCTGAGTTACGCCGAGGCCGGCAGCGGCGCCACCCGCGGCGGCGCGGTGGCGCGTGCCAAGCTGACCCTGGACGGCAATGGCGGCGGTGCGCTGTCGCAGCTGAAGGTGATCTGGCGCCAGCAGCCCAAGGTGTCCGGCAACGGCCACTACGGCCACCGCCTGGCGTTCGGTCCCGACCGCAAGCTGTGGATCGGTTCCAGCGAGCGGCAGAAGTTCGATCCGGCGCAGGACATGAGCGGCAACCTGGGCAAGATCGTGCGCCTCAACGACGACGGCAGCGTGCCGGACGACAACCCGTTCGCGCGCCGCGGCGGCGCCGCCGCGCAGGTGTGGTCGTTCGGCCATCGCAACGTGCTCGGCCTGGCCTTCGACGCCAACGGCCAGCTGTGGGAACACGAGATGGGCCCGGCCGGCGGCGACGAGCTGAACCTGATCCAGCGCGGCGCCAACTACGGCTATCCGATCGTCTCCAATGGCGACCATTACGACGGCCGGCCGATTCCCGACCATTCCACGCGCCCGGAATTCGCCGCGCCCAAGGTCAGCTGGACGCCGGTGATCTCGCCGGCCGGTTTCGTCATCTACGGTGGCAGCACCTTCCCGCAGTGGCGCGGCAACGGCTTCATCGGCGGGCTGTCCTCGCAGTCGCTGGTACGCATCGAGTTCAACGGCGAGAACGCCCGCGAAGCGGCGCGCTACGACATGGGCAAGCGCATCCGCGAAGTGGAGCAGGGCCCGGATGGCGCGCTGTGGCTGCTGGAAGACGGCAGCGGCGGACGTTTGCTGAAGCTGCAGCCGGTGGAGAGCTGAGCCAACAGAACCGTGCCGAGGGTGATGCGTTGCCGCGCCGGTGAGATCGGCGTGGCGACGTGTTGGCGGGATGTGGCCGCTATGCGCGGGAAATGGTTGCGGTGCAGCCGCCATCGGGCGTTCGGTTGCGCCGGTCGCGGCTGAAGCCGCTCCTGCAAAGGAGGCTACGCCTTACTGGGCGGCTCGTGTAGGAGCGGCTTCAGCCGCGACCAAAAACCGTCCGCATGAGGCGCTCACCGAAACGAACAAGCTCATCGGAAATCGCGCGCGACCCCGACCCGCGCCACGTCGATAGCCGCGCAGCGATTCGCAAAGGCCTGCCGACGCGACCGCAACGGCAGCCTTTCCAGCGGCAATCACCCACTCATTCCTGACCCGCCCGCTCCCAGGCGCGGCGCACCGCATGACGCGCCTTGCTCCAGCTCAGCGTCTGCGATCCCTTGGTGCTGTCCCAGTCGCGGTGCAGTTCCGCCTCGACCTGTTCGTAGGCGAGATTGAAGTTGCGCACCCGCGCCTCGTGCCCGGCGTGGTACGCCGGTTCGTAGTCCTCGAAGCGCTCGCCGTCGCTGTAGTAAGGCTCCTCGGTAAATTGCTCGCGCCAGTATTGCGAGACCAGGCTGCGGTCCTCGTCGTTGGGTGCGCGGCCGGGAATCTGATATGGAACGCTCATCGTCGTCTCCTGGGCGAATGTGGCTTCCGACGTTAGCGATGGCACCGTTAATGCGATTCCAGCATCGCGTGATCGGTGCATGAAGCGAGCAAGCGGGCGTTTATTTTTCGGCACGCCCAGGTGCCGCTACGCGGCGCGGCGCGGATGGATTACGATCCGGCAACGCCGCTTCCCCACCGCAGGATCCCATGGCCGCTACCGGTATCGCCTTGCTGACCCCATACCTGGCCACCGCCGGCATCGGCTGGCTGTACTACCGGCGCATTCGTCGCTATTTCGGCCGCCAGCCCTGGCAGCCGCGGCGGACCGTGGCGCGGATGCTGCTGCTGTCGCTGGCGACGGCCGGCCTGAGCTACCTGGCGGCGGTGCTGCCGCCGGTCCGTCTCGGCATGGCGCTGGGGGTCGTGGCCGGCGCGGCGCTGGGCGCTTTCGCCTTGCACCACACCCGCATCGAATTGCTCGAAGGCCGGCGCTACTACACGCCCAACCCCTGGATCGGCGCCGGACTCGGCGTGCTGCTGATCGGGCGCCTGGCCTGGCGCTGGGCCAGCGGTGCGTTTTCCGGCGGCGGCGCGCAGTCGCTGCACAACGCCAGTGCGCTGACCCTGGCGATCGCCGCCGCGCTGGTCGCCTACTCGCTGGTGCACACCGGCGGCTTGCTGCTGCGCATGCGCGCGCTGGCGCCGGCAGCGCCGGATGCCGGCGGAGCGAGCACCGGCGTCGGCAACGGCAAGCCGTGAAAATGCGCTGACAGATTGTCGATGGCGAGTTGCACGGTGGCAGCGATCGCCTCGGGCGAGCGTCCGGCGATATGCGGGGTCAGGATGACGTTGGAAAGCCGGGCGATCGGCTCGGGGACGTTCGGCTCGCCTTCGATCACATCGAGCGCCGCCCCGGCAATGCGCCCATGTTGCAAGGCGTCGCCGAGCGCCGCCGTATCCACAACGCTGCCGCGCGCAATATTGATGAGGAATCCATCCGGCCCAAGGGCCTGCAGGACGTCGGCATCGACCAGGTGGGCCGTGGTGGTGCCGCCCGGCGTGGCGATCACCAGGAAATCGCACCATTCGGCAAGGGCGACAGGCGTCGGCATGTAGAGATATGGCGTTGCCTCGCGCGGGCGGCGAGTGTGGTAGGCCACGGCCATGGCGAAGCCGCCGGTGGCGCGCTGCGCGATCTGCATTCCGATATTGCCGAGGCCGAGAAGGCCGAGCCGCTTGCCGGAAATCGTCGGGCGCGGCTGTCGCGATCGTGTCCATTCCCCTCTGCGCACCGCCGCGTCGGCCTGCGCAATGCCGCGTGCGATCGCCATCAGCAGTGCCATGGCGTGGTCGGCGACACAGGCGTCATTCGTGCGCGCGCCGTTGCTGACGGCGATGCCGCCGGCTTCGGCGGCGGCCAGATCGACGTTTTCGTAACCGGCGCCGAGCGCGCAGATGATTTCCAGTTTTGGCAGCGCCACGATGTGCTCGGCGCTCAGGCCGGTGGAGCCGTTGGTCAGCGCGGCCCGGATCCGGTTTCTCAGCGACGGCTTCAGCGCGGCAAGATCCGCGGCATTCGACGCGACATGCGGATGGAAACCCGCTCGTTCCAGGCGGCTTAAAGCGTCCGCTGCGAGTTCGATCAGAACCAGGAGATGGATGTTCATGGCGCCTATTCGGAGAACGGCGGGTTGCGTTGCCTGAGATTACGCCCGGTTGCATTGCCATGAAAGGCGCGAACCGGCAGCGTCCCGCCGATTGCCGCCTTCGCTTCGCCGATGGCGCCTGCAACACTGCGCCGCTCGCGATGCAGCCTCGAATCGTGAACGGTGTGACAACGGTCCGGCGGGGGAGTATGCTCCGCTGCCGCAAGCGCGCTGCGTCCATGCCGCGCTGCGTCCCTGTTCCCTCCAGCCGTCGCCAGAGGATTCCTTTCCTGCCTGGAGGTGTTGTCGTGCCCGTTGCTCCGTGCCGTGTTGCCCAGATCGACCGCCATCGTCGTGGCGCCATCTCGTTGCCGCCGCTCGCTGCGTTGATGCAGGCGTTGTCCTGGGTGTTGGGCTTGTCCCTGTTCGCGCCTGTCGCCGGCGCGGCCGCTGTGCCGGCCGAACCGGCGCCGCCGGAGGCTGCGCCGACGCTGGAGACGGTGCAGGTCACCGCCAACCAGCTGGGCACCGTCACCGAAGGCACTGATTCCTACACGCCCGGCACGATCGCCACCGCCACCCGCCTGGTGCTCAGCCCGCGGCAGACGCCGCAGTCGATCAGTGTGATCACCCGCCAGGAAATGAATGACTTCGCCCTCAACGGCATCGACGACGTCATGAAGGTCACCCCCGGCATCAGCATCGTCACCTACGACAGCGAGCGCACCGAGTACTACGCGCGCGGCTTTGCCGTGCAGAACTTCCAGTACGACGGCATCCCGATGGCGCGCGATTCGGCGTATTCGGCGGGCAATACGCTCAGCGACATGGCCATCTACGATCGCGTCGAAGTGCTCAAGGGCGCCACCGGCCTGCTGACCGGCATGGGCGATCCGGGCGCGACCATCAACCTGGTACGCAAGAAGCCGACCCGCGAACTGGCCGGCAGTGCCACGCTGGGGGCGGGTTCGTGGGACAGCTATCGGACCGAAGTGGATGTCGGCGGACCGCTGACCGAAAGCGGGCGGGTACGCGGCCGCGCCGTGGCCGCCTACCAGGACAAGCATTCCAACGTCGACCACTACCAGCGCAGCAACCAGGTGTTCTACGGCATCCTCGAGGCCGACCTCACCGACAGCACGCTGCTCACCGTTGGCGCGGATTACCAGGACAGCGATCCGCAGGGGTCGAGCTGGGGCGGTATTCCGCTGCTGGACAGCAACGGCAACTTCAACAAGATGCCGCGCTCGTTCAACAACGGTGCGCGCTGGAGCCGCTGGGGCCAGTACGTCCGCACCGGCTTCGCCACGCTGGAACACACCTTCAGCAACGATTGGGTCGCCAAGCTGCAGCTCAATCACCAGGTCAACGGCTACGACGCAGCGCTCGGTGCGGCGGCGGGCGGCAATCCCGACCCGGCGACGGGGGAAGGGGTGAGCATGTGGCTGGGCAAGTACGTGGGCAAGACCACCAGCAATGCGGCCGATCTGTATGTGAGCGGCAAGTTCCAATGGTTCGGTCGCGAGCACGAGTTGGTGGCCGGTGGCAGCGTGTCGCGCAAGCGCTGGGTCAACAACGGCTATTCGCCGCAGTCGGGTTACCAGACTGCCGTGGCCGACTACCGCGCCTGGACCGGCGATGTTGCCGAGCCGGACTGGCAGTGGAGCTACGGCAACAACGAAGTCACCCGCGAGAGCGGTGCCTACGTGGTGGGCCGTTTCGACCTGGCCGATCCGCTCAAGCTGATCGTCGGCAGCCGCATTGCCAACTACAAATCGCCCGATACCGACAAGAGCGGCGTGATCGTGCCGTACGCGGGTCTGGTCTACGACCTCAACCGCAATTTCTCCGTGTTCGCCAGCTACAGCACCATCTTCAAGCCGCAGGACAACCAGGACGAGCGAGGCAAGGTGCTCGACCCGCTGGAAGGGCGCAGCTATGAGGCGGGCCTGAAGGGGGAGTTCTACGACGGCCGCCTCAACGCCAGTGCCGCGGTGTTCCAGCTGGAACAGGACAACTACGCACAAGCGACCGGTGGCAAGACGCCCAGCGGCGGTATCGCCTACGAAGCCCTGATGGGCGTACGCACCAAGGGCTATGAGCTGGAGCTGTCCGGCCAGCTCGCACCGGGCTGGCAGGTGCAGGGCGGTTATGCGCACAAGATCGCCCGCCAGCAGTCCATCAAGGTGTCCACGCTGGAGCCGGAAGACCAGTTCAGCCTGCACACCAGCTATCGCTTGAGCGGGCCGCTGCAGGGCTGGAGTCTGGGGGGCGGCGCGCGTTGGCAGGGCAGCACGTTCGGCACGATCAGCAACCCGGCCAACGGCGCCAGCCTGGTCCATCGTACCGAGCCGTATTGGCTGTTCGATGCGATGGCGCGCTACGCGTTCAACGATCGGCTGTCGGCCACGCTCAACGTCAACAACCTGCTCGACAAGCACTACTACACGATCTTCAGCTGGTACAGCACTTACACCTGGGGTGAGCCGCGCAATGTGCGGCTGACGCTGACGTATAAGTTCTGAGTGGTGTCGGTGCGGAGGCCCTGGATGGGGCCTCCCGCCATTGCGCCATTACCGCGCTACGCCGACCGACGAAACCTACGGCGCCTTGCGCGGGAAGCGGTAGAACAGCGCCCCGACCAGTAGCGCCACGCCGGCCGCGGCCAGGTTCTGCCAGCTGGCGCTAAGCAACAATGCCAACGCCAGCAGCAGGGCCGCCAGCGGAATCAACGGGCCGCCGGGCAGGAGCAGCGCACCGGGCCGGTCGCCATAGCGCCGTGCCAGCACCAGCACCGCCGCGGCGGTGCCGATGTAGGCGAACAGGCGGGTGACCATCGACAGCAGCGCCAGCTGCACGAACGAGCCGGACAGCGCCAGCGCCAGCGACAGCACGCCCTGCAGCAGGATCGCCGCGGCGGGCGTGCGGAAGCGCGGATGCACCCGCGCCAGGAACGCCGGGCCGTAGCCGTCCTGGGCCAATGCGAACAGGAAGCGCGGCCCCAGCATCACCGTATTGCTGGTGGTGCCGAGGATGGAGATGGTGGCGCCGACGGTGAGGATCAGCGCCAGCGTCTCGCCGCCGAAGCCGCTGGCGGCATCGGCCAGCGGCGTCGCCGACTGCGCCACGTTCGCCAGCGTGCCCTGCGCGACCACTTGCACCGCGGCGTAGATCAGGGTGACGGTGACGATCATGGTGATCAGCGCGAACGGCACGTCGCGGCGCGGATTGCGGTATTCGCCGGCGGCGGCGGGGATGTTCTCGAAACCGGCGTAGGCGAACAGCAACAGCAGCGCCGCTTCGCCCATGTTGCCGAAGTCGCGCGGGTCCGGCGCCTGGCCCGAGAACGCCCACGACCAGTCCACGTAGAACAGGCCGATGGCCACGAACAGCAGCAGCGGCACCAGCTTGCCGATCACCAGCGCCACGCCGGTGCGCGCGGCCGACTTCACCCCGATCACGTTGATCGCGGTGAGCAGGCCGAGCGAGCCGACCACGATCGCCAGGCGCGCGCCGCCGCTGGCCGCGGCCGGCCAGAAGCGCACCACCGCATCGGCCAGGCCGTTGCCGAGCGCGGCCGCCGAACTGATCCGGGTCAGCCAGATCATCCAGCCGATCTCGAAGCCGGCGAAGCGGCCGAACGCCTCGCGCGTATACAGGTAGCTGCCGCCGGGCTCGTCGAAATAGCTGGCCGCCTGCGCGTAGCACAGCACCAGCAACCCCACCGCCAGCCCGGCGAGCAGCACCGCCCACAGGCTCATCGGCCCGAGCAGCGCGGCGGTGGCGGCGGGCAGCAGGTAGATGCCGCTGCCGATCACGTCGTTGATCGACAGCCCGACGATCTGCCAGCGGCTGACCGCGCGGACCAGGCTCGGTTCGGGTGCGTGGCTCATGGTGCCGGCTCCGCCGCGGGCAACGCCCAGGCGCCGCGCAGGCGTGCGTAGTCCTTGCGTGGCAGCAGCACGAACAGCGGCGCGGCATCCGGCCGCAGCCAGGCCAGCAGGCGCTGCATGTTGGCCGGCTCCATCGCGGTGCAGCCGGCGGTGGCCTCGCCCGCGGCACGCCACAGGTGGGCGAAGATGCAGCTGCCGGCGCCGGGCCGCGCCTGCGGGTTGTGGCCGATCACGAAGCCTTCTTCGTAGCGACGGTCGCCGTCGTGGTGCAGGTCCAGGCGCATCGGCTCGGTGGAGCCGGCCACCGCGTCGGCGCCGACCCGGTCGGCGTCGACGATGCGGTTGTACAGCGGCGAATCGGGCACGTCGATGCAATAGCTGCTCTGCTGCATCGGCTGGTACGGCAGTGCGCTGTCGATGCGCTGGGCGTAACCGAAGGCTTCGCCGATGCTGAAGATGCCGGCCGGGCTGCGGCCGTCGCCTTCGCGCTTCTGCGGGCCGTCGCTCTGCGCCGGATGCAGGCCCAGCCCCCAGGCGCTGCCGTTGCGGCCGAGCGCGACATCGAAGCGCTGGCCGTGCGCGCGCCAGCCCTGCGCCGTGCGTTCGAACGCCTGCAGCTGGCCGCGCGGGCTGTCCCAGTCCGGTGCCACAACCAGCACCAGCTGGCGCGCCTGTTGCAATGCCGGTGGCGTGGGGTCGCCGGTGGCGGCCAGGCACGTGCCGGTCACGGCGATGCACAGCAGTGCCATGGCCGCCAGACAGTTGCGGCGGACGCTGCCGGTCTGCGTCAGGGCGGACAACCATGGGAATTTCGGCATGCGCATCTCCGGTCACGATCGGGCATCGGGCAGGTGCTGGGCCCGCTGCAGGTTCACCGCCAGCTGCCGCCTGCGGTCGGTTGGTTTGGCGCATCGGACCGACCGCGAAGTCGAGCAGATGCAGCAATGCTGCAAGGTACAACAGTTGTTCGCTGTGCGGCGCGTGATCATGCACGTAGACAGTCCGTGCGGTGTCGGCAGGCGCTGTGGATCGGCGTGCCGATGGTGTGGTGCGTTGTGGTGGGGGCTGTTGGCAGTGCGCGCGCGACGCAGCAAGCTCACTCGGCTTGCTGCGCAGCTTTATCGTGCGCCGCCGCCGCCGCCGCCGCCGCTGTTGCTGTTGCTGTTGCTTTTTTTGCTTTTGATCTTGATTTACCGGGTCCCTTACGTAGCGGCGAATAGGGCGGGAAAAACCCCGAAGGGGCGGCGCACAGGGATGTGCGCCGTTCGCGGCAGGGGCAGGATGCCCCTTCCGCGAATCCCGTCCTATTCGCGGACCCGGAGCGCGAAGCGCGGAGGGCGCGAAGTAGGGTGTGCTTTCTTTTGGTTACTTTTCTTTGCACAAGCAAAGAAAAGTAACTCGCCGCAGGCGAAAGCTGTTGCCTTTGCGATGGCGATGGCGATGGAGGAATCATTGTAGGAGCGGCTTCAGCCGCGACTGATTCTGTCAGGAAGGTGTCGCGGCTGAAGCCGCTCCTACAAAAGCAACACCGAAGCAAACAAAAACAAACACCAAAGCAAAGGCTTCCGCCCTTGGCGGGTCACTTTTCTTTGCTCGCGCAAAGAAAAGTAACCAAAAGAAAGCGCGCCCTGCCTTGCGCCCTCCGCGCTGCGCGCTACGGGTCCGCGGATGCACCGGGGATTCGCGGAAGGGGCATCCTGCCCCTGCCGCGAACGGCGCACATCCCTGTGCGCCGCCCTTCGGGTTTTTCCCCGGTCCATCCGCCGCTGCGGAAGGGAACCCGGTAAAAGCAAAAGCAGAAGCAACAGCACAGCAGAGCACAGCAGAGCAGAGCAAAACAAAAGCAGGTGGCAACCGAGATCTGTTTAGCGTTTCAGATGACGCCTGCCGAAGTCCCGGTGGTTGCCGCCTTGACACGCACTGGCGTCACCGCCGCACGTGGTGATGGCAAGCGCGATCGCGATGGAAACTGTCGCATGCGCCGGCCGTGCGCATTGCAGCGCATGCGCCGACGCGCCCAGATCACCCGCGCGGCGGCAGCAATTCCAGGCCGCGGATCTCGCGGATGCCCAGGCCTGGCGCGTCGGTGATGGTGATCTGCGACTCGTCGAAGATCACCCCGCCGTCCACCGGGTTGAACATGCCCAGCGACGGGCCGTCCAGGTCCACCTTGGTGATGATGTCGGCCTTGGCCACCGCCAGGTGCACCGCCGCCGCCACGCTGATGCTCGACTCGAGCATGCAGCCGATCATGCATTGCACCCCATACAGCGCGGCGATGTCGGCGATGCGGATCGCGTTCGACAGCCCGCCGGTCTTCATCAGCTTGATGTTGATGATGTCGGCGGCGCGGCGCTGGATCAGGTCGAAGACCTGTGTCGGTGAGAAGACGCTCTCGTCGGCCATCACCGGCGTGTCGACCCGCTCGGTCACGTACTTCAGCCCGTCGATGTCCCAGGCCTTGACCGGTTGCTCCAGCAGTTCCAGCGCTACGCCGGCGTCTTCCAGCGTGCGCATCGCGTACACCGCCTGCTTCGGCGTCCAGCCCTGGTTGGCGTCCAGGCGCAGCAAGGCGCGGCCTGCGACCGCGACGTGGATCGCCTTGACCCGCTCGATGTCCACGTCGATGTCCTTGCCGACCTTGATCTTCAGCGCCGTGAAGCCGCGCCCGAGCGCGGACAGCGCATCGGCCACCATCTTGTCGATGGCGTCCACGCTGATGGTGATGTCGGTGCTGATCACCGGATCGCCGCCGCCGAGCATTTGGTACAGCGGCGCGCCGTACAGCTGCGCCCACAGGTCGTAGACGGCGATTTCCACCGCGGCCTTGGCGCTGCTGTTGCGCTCCAGCGCACCCTGGATCAGCCCGGTGAGGCGGTTGAGGTTGGCCACGTCCTCGCCGATCAGGCGCGGCTTGATGAAGCGGTCGATCGCTTCGATGATCGAGCCGTGGGTGTCGCCGGTGATCGGCGCGGTGGCCGGCGCTTCGCCATAGCCGATGTGGCCGCTGTCGGTGTGCACCAGCACCACCACGTCCTCGACCGTTTCCACGGTGCGCAGCGCGGTCTTGAACGGGGTCTTCAGCGGCACGCGCAGCATGCCCAGTTGGATGTCGGTGATCTTCATTCGATAGGGCGCGGGCGGACGCGTTGGATGCGGGTGATGCGGTCGATGAAGGGCACGCCGTCGCTGAGCAGCATTGGTTCCAATGGGGTCACCGAGACGCCGTTGAGGTGCGCGCGCTGCAGCTGCCCGGACGCGTCGCGGTAGCTGGCGCCGGCCACGTCGTGGATCACCCAGGTATGGCCGCGCTCGTGGCCGATCACCATCATCACGTGGCCGGGGATGTACACCAGATCGCCGACCTGCAGTTGCGCCAGCGCCTGTTGCCGTTGCGCCAGCGGCGCGGCCGCCGTGTAGGGAACGGCGGCGAGGCTGGGGCTGCGCGCCTGGTCGCCGGTATTGCGCGGCAACGCGATGCCCAGGCTGCGGTAGACGTCGGAGACGAAGCCGCTGCAGTCGCGCGCGTCGTAGTCGTTGCCCCAGCCGTAGCGCTCGCCGAGGAATTTGAATGCCTGACGCAGCAGGTTGCGTTGCGTCACCGGCAGCGGTGCGGTGGCGACGTCGGCACCGCGCGGCACCAGCACGGGCGCCAGCCGCAGCCGGCCATCGTCGTCGCGCAAGGGCAGCTGCACCACGTAGGCGGCCAGCGGCGACTGGCCGTTGACCGCCTGTTGCGCCGGCCAGTCTTCGCGCAACGGCAGGCTGCTGCCCATGTCCAAGGACAGTTGCGACGCCGCCGGCAGTTCCGGGGTGAAGGCGGTCAGCGCACGCGCGCCAGTCACCACCAGCCGCGGCGTGCTTTGCGCGTAGCCGAGCACGCTGTCGCGATCGCCTTCGGCCACGCGTTCGCGTTCGATCCATGCCGCGTAGTTCGGCGCCAGCACGAACAGCCACTGGCCGTCGCGGCTGGCGTGCAGGATCGCCACCGCGATGCCGGGATACAGCGCCGATTCCTGGAAGCGGTCGATGTCGTGGTCGTCGCGGCTGCTGAAAACGCGTTGCCGGGTCGGGAAGGTGCGCAGGTCGGCGCGGCGGACCACCAGTGCGTAACGTGGCGCGACCTGCGCGGGAATCGTGTCCAGGGCGAGCGCGGACTGCAGCGCTGCCAACTGCACCGCATCGAGCGTGGCGCCGCGCGCGTCATAGAGCGTGCGCGTCGGCGGCGCCGACAGCGTCAGCACCTGCGCGCGGACCTGCGCTGCGCTGTAGCGATCGGGCAACGCCTGCAAGTCGTGCATCGAGGCATCGTGGCGCAGCAGGTGCGCATTGAAGGCCTGCACTTGCGCCGCGTCGAGCAGCGGTGGCTGTGCATCGGGCACGCGCGCGATCCAGTACTCCGCCTGCAGTTGGCTGGCCTGCACTTGGAACGGCACATCGCCTGCAACGCTGGCCGCGGCGATGGGCGCGCTCAATGCTGCGGCCAGTAACAGACACAGGCCACGCATCGTGTTCATCGGACCCCGGGCGGTGGAAAGAGCGCCGGACGGCTGCGCGTCGGCTTCCGAATAGTCATTTCCTCGATCCGGCTTGTCAAGAATGCTCGATTGACATGCCATTTCGCGCCGTGCTAAACCAAAAACGCAGGGGCGAGGAACCGGTGGCGACAGGCGCCGGTCCCGTCAGCAGCGAGGCGATGGCCTGGGGGTTGCGGGCGCACGTCGCAGGGGGCGCTGTTGGGCATCCGCACCTGGGGAAAGTCACGATTACAGAGGAGGGCGCCGTGCTGCGGCCGTGTGCCATGTTGTCCGCGTAGGTGCCCAGGGAAGGCGGCCGGCTGTTGGCCTGCGTCGACTTGGGGTGCCGTCGTCAGCGTCCGTCGTCGATTGCAGGAGAGAGCCGCATGCCCACCCGAGTCCAGCACTCCCGTTGTCCCCTCCGACCGTCTCGCCTCGCGCTCGCGCTGCTGGCCGGGTTCGCGGTGCCGCCGCTCGCCGCGGCGCAGGACGCGGCCACCGCCACGCGCGACCTGGACAAGGTCACCGTCACCGGTTCGCGCATCGCCCGCTCGCAGGTGGAAGGGCCGGCGCCGGTGACCGTCATCACCGCGCAGGACATCCAGAAGCAGGGCTTCAGTACGGTGTGGGAATCGCTCGGCACGCTGACCCAGTTCAGCGGCAGCGCCTTCAACGAAAGCGATCAGACCGGCAGTTCGCCCAACGGCCAATACCTCAACCTGCGCGGCCTCGGTCCGGGCTATCAGCTGATCCTGCTCAACGGCAAGCGCATGGCCGATTACCCGCAGTCCTACGGCGCCAACGGCACCGCGGTGAGCCTGGGCAGCATTCCCGCCGCGGCGGTGGAGCGCATCGAGGTGATGAGCGGCGGCGCCTCGGCGATCTATGGTTCCGATGCGGTGGCCGGTGTGGTCAACATCATCACCAAGCGCGATTTCAGCGGCGACACGCTGCGTCTGCGTGGCGGCACCAGCACGCGCGGCGGTGGCGACAGCGGCCAGCTGCAATGGAGCGGCGGGCGCACCGGCGACCGTTGGAGCCTGACCTACGCGTTCGAACGGCTGGACCGCGAAGCGATCGTCGCCAGCCAGCGCGACTTCATGGATTCGTACTACGACCATCCGGCCAACAAGGCCGATCCGTCCAGCCCCAATGCCTCGATTTCCGGGGTCTACCTGCGCCGCGGCAACACCTATCTGTGGCCCAGCGGCGGCACCCTGTCCACGTCGGCCAGCGCGCTGGACGCGGCCTGCGCGGCAACCAACCCGGCGTTCGTGCCGTACAAGACCGCCGACAGCCTGGCCGCGGCCAATCGCTGCGGCGCGTTCGGCTACTACGAAGGCCGCTCGGTGCAGAACGGCTACGGCAAGACGTCCGCGTATCTGTCAGGCAGTTTCGATTTCAGCGACGACGTCACCGCCTATGCGCAGGTGCTGGCCAACCGCTCCAAGGACGAAAGCTCCAGCCAGACCCACTACTACATCGGCGAGGGCGCGTTCACCGTCTACGATCCGGACCTGGGCCTGGTCACCGCGCAGCGCATCTTCCTGCCGTCGGAAGTGGGCGGGATCAAGAACATCGAGTACGACGAGAAGTCCTGGAACCTCAACGTCGGCGTGCGCGGCAAGCTGTTCGACGGCCGCTTCGACTGGGACGCGAGCGTGTCGATGTCGCGCTACGACATCACCACGCGGCGCCCGCGCTTCCTCACCAACGCGGTGCGCGACTACTACATGGGTCCGCTGCTGGGCTATCGGCCCGACGGCACCGAGATCCGCGAGTTCTACGCCGACAAACTGTTCGCACCGGGCAGCGCGGCGCTGTACGACCAGCTCACCACCGAGGTGGTGAGCCGCGGCGAATCCAGCACCGACCAGGCCCAGTTCGTGTTCAGCGGCGACCTGTTTGCACTGCCGGCCGGCATGGTGCAGATCGCCACCGTGCTGGAGGCGGCGCGTCAGAAGTACGACCTCGCTCCGGATCCGCGCACCACCGTGGACTACACCGGCAGCGAGCGCATCTACAACCTGACCCAGACTCCGGGCGGCGGCCCGCGCGACCGCTACGCTGCCGGCCTGGAACTGCGCGTGCCGATCTTCAGCCGGCTCAGTGCGACGCTGGCCGGGCGCTACGACAAGTACGACGACATCACCGCGGTCGACGATGCCACCACCTGGCAGGCCGGGCTGGAATGGCGGCCGTTCGACAGCCTGCTGCTGCGCGGCAGCCACGCCACCAGTTTCCGCGCGCCGGACCTGCTGTGGATCTATGCCGGCACCAGCGCCAACAATCCCACCGTCACCGACGAATATCTGTGCCGTCGCGACGGCCTGGATCCGCTGTCGGCCGCGTGTTCGAGTGCGCACGAGTACCAGACCTTCTCCACCCAGTCGTCCAATCCGTCGCTGGAGGAGGAAAAGGGCAAGTCGACCACGCTGGGCTTCGTGTGGGACGTGCTGCCGACGCTGTCGCTGAGCGCGGACTACTACCGCATCGAACTGGAGGGCCGGGTCGAGTCGATTTCCAGCGAGAGCCTGCTGGAGAACAACGCCAACTGCCTGCTCGGCAGCGATCGCGCCGGCAATGCAGTAGATACCGCGTCGGCGGCCTGCCAGTTCTACATCCAGTCGGTGACCCGCAGCCCCGGCACTGACCTCACCGCCGAAGGCCAGATCACCGCGTTCGAAACCTTCCCGATCAACCAGTCGCTGATGCGCACCGATGGCGTGGACGCCAACCTGCGCTACAACGTCGACGTTGGCGACTGGGGCGCGCTCGGCCTGCAGGCCGGCTATACCCGCGTGCTGAAGATGGAAGTGGCGCAGTTCGCCGGGGCCAAGCCGGTGGATGTGATGAACGACGTCGATTACCTGGCATTCCGCACCCGCACCAATTGGCGTGTGAACTGGAACATCGGCGACTGGTCGACCAGCCTGTACGGCTACCGCTACGGCTCGCGTCCCAATTACGCCGAGAGCGCACGCGTGGCGCCGTACGTGATCTGGAACGCGGACATCGCCAAGCGGATCACCGACAAGGCCACGCTCGGCCTCAGCGTGTTGAACGTGTTCGACAAGATCCACCCGCGCGACGACACCTACACCACCTGGCCGTACTTCCCGCGCGTGTACAGTGCGATCGGGCGTCAGCTGTACGCCAACTTCACCTACACCTTTTGAGGACGCGCGTGCGAGGCGACGCTGCCACGCCGAAGACGACACGGCCGCGGATGCCATCGCGCCGCGTTGCAAGCGCACGGCGC
Source organism: Xanthomonas hyacinthi (assembly GCF_009769165.1). Lineage (NCBI taxonomy): Bacteria > Pseudomonadati > Pseudomonadota > Gammaproteobacteria > Lysobacterales > Lysobacteraceae > Xanthomonas > Xanthomonas hyacinthi. The sequence goes on along the minus strand of NZ_CP043476.1, from coordinate 1,515,902 downwards.
ATGCGCAGCTGCCTGCTCGCGATTTGTCTGACGTTGCCGGCGTTCGCGGCGGCGGCGCCCGGCGCTGCTGACGCGCCGCCGCCGCGCGCCGAACTCGACCGCCTGTTCGAGCAGGCGATGACGCACTACCGGCTGCCGGGGCTGGCCGTCGGCGTGATCGAGAACGGCGAGGTGGTCTATGCGCGCAGCGCCGGCGAGCTGCGCGCCGGCAGCGGCGAGCACATCGATGGCAAGACGCTGTTCAAGATCGCCTCCAACAGCAAGCCGATGACCACCGCCTTGCTGGCGCGCTTGGTCGATGCCGGCAAGCTGCGCTGGGACGACCCGGTGACCAGGTACCTGCCGCAGTTCCGCATGTACGACCCGTGGGTCACCCGCAACATCCAGGTGCGCGACCTGCTGATCCACAACAGCGGCCTGGGCCTGGGCGCCGGCGATCTGATGCTGTGGCCGGAACCCAATGCGTTCAACCGCGCCGACATCATCGCCGGGCTGGCCTACCTCAAGCCGACCCACAGCTTCCGTGCGCACTACGCCTACGACAACCTGCTGTACGTGGTCGCCGGCGAGGTGGCGGCGCGCGCCGGCGGCAAGCCCTACGAGCAACTGTTGCGCGAGCAGGTATTCGCGCCGCTGGGCATGCAGCGTTGCCAGGTCGGCGCCTGGGACCGCGATGCGGTCGGCAACGTCGCCCAGCCGCATATGCGTCAGGGCGAGGCCAACGTGGTGGTGCGCGCGGACCCGGCGCGGATTGCGGATTCTGCGTCGATGGCGGCCGGCGGCGTGCGTTGCAGTCTCGACGACATGCTGGCCTGGATGCGCGCCTGGCTATCGCCCGGCAATGATGCCGTGCCCTGGCTGTCGCCGGCGCAGCGCCAGGCGCTATGGACGCTGCACACGCCGATGCCGATCTCCGCGCAGATGCGCGACTGGGACGGCACGCGCCTGTACGGCTATGGCTACGGTTGGCGCCTCTCCGATGTGGACGGGCAGTGGCAGGTCGCGCATACCGGCACCTTGATGGGCATGTATTCGGCGCTGGTGTTGCTGCCGGATCGACGCAGCGGCTTCGTCATTCTCAGCAACGGCGAGGGGAGCGAAATGCGCACCACCTTGGGCGAGGCGCTGCTCAAGCAGTTCACCCGTCCCGGCGAGGGTGCGCTGGATGTCGTGCACTACGCGACGCTGCTCGAACGCGCGCGTGCGCAGCCGGCCGACACGGCATCTGCCGCGGTCGATACGTCTGCGCGCGTGCCGGCGGCCATCGCCGCGTCGCGCGACCGGCAAGGCGTGTGGCGCGATCCGTGGTTCGGCGAGGTCGCGCTATGCCCGCAACAGGGAGTGTTGCGCTTCCAGGCGCGCAAGTCGCCGCTGCTGCGCGGTCAGGTCATGCAGGTCGGCGCGCGTTGGCTGGTGGACTGGGACGATGCCAGCGTCGATGCCGAGCCGTGGCTGGACTTCGCTGCAGGCGCCGACGGCGCGCAACGGATGAAACTGGCGCATGTCGATCCGAACGCGGATTTCAGCTACGACTATGCCGATCTGCAATTCGTGCGGGTGGGGCCTTGTCCCGTTCTTGTGGGAGGGACTTCAGTCCCGACGCTTCAGCGGTGAAGCCCGTCGGGACTGAAGTCCCTCCCACAGTTCCTCCAACAACAATCCAGTTCACCCAACTTCTGATACTCCTGTTGCATGCGATTGCTGTTCACTTGCCAGATGCCCTGGAATCTCCCCATGACCCAACCCTTCCCCACACCCGCATCGCCCCGCACTCGCTGGCTGGCACCGCTGGCGCTCGTCGCCCTGCTCGGTGCCTGCGCGCACGCGCCGCAGCGCAATCCGCTGGCCGAGTGGGTGCCGTCGCCGAACCAGGATCTGCGCCGGCCGATCCTGATCGTGATCCACTACACCGACCAGGACTCGGTGCAGCGCAGCCTGGATACGCTGCGTTCGCACAACAGCAAGGGCAAGGTCAGCGCGCATTACCTGATCGGCCGCGACGGCAAGCGCTACCAATTGGTCAGCGACGAGCGCCGCGCCTGGCACGGCGGCGCCGGGCGCTGGGGCAGGATCACCGACATCAATTCCGCCTCGATCGGCATCGAGCTGGACAACGACGGCAAGACCCCGTTCGCACAGGCGCAGATCGACAGCCTGCTGCTGTTGCTGGAGGACCTGTGCACGCGGCTGCGCATCCCGCGCACGCAGGTGGTGGGGCACGAGGACTTCGCGCCCACGCGCAAGGTCGATCCGGGTCCGCTGTTTCCGTGGAAGCGCCTGGCCGAGGCCGGTTTCGGCCGCTGGCCCGCCGCGGACACGCCGCCGGCACCGCCCGGTTTCGACCCGTGGCAGGCGCTGGCGCTGATCGGCTATCCGATCGACGACCGCGCGGCCACGCTGCGCGCCTTCCATCACCATTACCGCGGCAACGATGCCACCGCGTTCGATGCCGAAGACCTGCGCATTCTCCATGCCTTGACCCAGCCGGCGCAGGCGCGGCCGCAGCCGACTCCGGCGCTGGAACAGGACGTGCCGTAGCGCTGCTGGGTCGTCCGACACTGCATGCAGGTGGCCACGCCTGTGCCGCCGCATCGACCTGCGGCGGGACATCCATTGGATCCAACGCGTTCTTGGTAGCATGAGCGCGCCAAGAACTCCAAAGGACGCAGTGATGAGGCTCGCAAAGACAGCCCTGTGGGCGGCAACGCTCCTGTTGCTCGGCGGTTGCACGGACAAGGCCGCCGACACCGCGCCGGCAGGCACGCAAGCGCAACCCGCGGCGACCGCTGCCGCCGCGCCTGCACCCACGTCCGCGGCCACGCAACCCGAGCCGGTCGGCGTCGAGGTGCCGGCACCCGGGCAGGTGCTCGCCGATATCTATGGGTTGAAGGGCGACGGATCGGCGTCCTACACGATCGACAACGGCGCGGTGGCCAGCTTCTGGTACGGCTACCGCTTCGACCTCGGCGGCAAGCAGTACTACACCGGCTTCGCCAACGCGGGTCCGGAGAAGTACGGCAAATCCGAGGAAGAGACGACGCCGGATCCCGCCGTCGGCGTCAGCATCAGCCAGGCCACCTACGTGCTCGACAATGCGGACGGCAAGCCGGTCTGGACGCTGTTCCACGCGCAGCAATGGGCCGGCGATTTCGGCGGCAACGAGAAGGCCGACGCGCTGGACCAGAAGCGCAAGCCGCAGAGTACCCAGACCAAGGACGGCCACCTGCTGCTGGCGCTGCCGACCACGCACTTCGCCGATGGCATCACCAGCTCGGGCTTCGCCGTGTTCACGTTCGACCCGAACAAGAACGACCTGGGCGACTACAAGGGCTGGGTCTACCTGGGCACCGTGGCCACCGGCGAAGACAACGGCGCGGCCTGCGACGACGAGGGCACCATGAAGTGCGCGTCCAGCACCGGCACGCTGAGCTTCGAGCCCGGCAGCGGGCCGGTGCCGAGCCTGCGCGTGGCCATGAGCGGCACCGCCATCGCCGGCCCCGGCAAGGTCCGCAGCCTGGGCGCCGCCGACGTGGTCACCTATACCTACGATGCGGCCAAGCACCGGTACACGCCGCCGCTGGACCGCTGAGTACCCCGCGTGCCGGCCTCTTGCGGGCCGGCACACGGCGCGGACCGGACCGGCCGGACCGGCTGGTTTCGGGCGCGGGAACTGGGTAAGATGCGCGCACGGGGCCTGATGATCAGGCGAGTCATTCGCGAGCGGCAATGGATGCTGCACTCGCCCGAAATGCCGGAGTGGATCGCCGGCTTGCGGTTCGCCATGCGCGACCGCCATCACCGCCCCTGCTTTGGGGCCGGATTGCAATCCACCTTACTCTGTCCGAAGCCACGCCTGCGAGGAGATCTGCGTCTCCGCGGGTCGCGCCGTGTCTGCGATGCGCACGATGGCGGCATCCGGATACGGCGGCGTGGCGTGTCGGGATTTTCAGGAGTGTTTTCCGGCTTCTTCAACGAATACAGGATGTTCTGCACATGTCCAATGACAACAAGCTTGCCGTCGCAACCGAGGCGCCGCCGTATCCGGGCAGCGTGCTGTATCTGATCTACGGTCTCGACGGCGATGGCGCCATCTCGTACGAAATCGACAACGGCGCCGTGGCCAGCTTCTGGCACGGCCAGCACTTCGATCTGGGCGGCAAGCACTATTACACCGGCTTCGCCTACGCCACGCCGAACAAGTACGGCAACGACGAGGCGGAAACCTTTCCGGATCCGGGCGAGGGCGTGTCCATCAGCCAGGCCACGTTCCTGTTGACCGCGCCGGGCAGCGAGCGGCCGTGGATGCTGTTGCATGCGCAGCAGTACGTCGGCACCTTCGGCGCTTACGAGCGTGCCGATGCGCTCGACGCCACGCGCAAGCCGCAGCATCAGGTCCTGGACAACGGCCACCTGCTGCTGGCGGTGCCGACCTCCAGCTTCGGCAACGGTGTCACCAGTGCCGGCTTCGCCCTGTTCACCTTCGACCCGAACAGGAACGACCTGGGCGACTACCAGGGCTGGGTGTATCGGGGAACGGTGGCGGCTGGCGAGGACAACGAGGCCAGCAGCGACGAAGAAGGCGTCGTCCCGCACGTTTCCAGCATCGGCACGCTGAGCTTCCAGCCGGTGCCGGGCGAACCGATGCCGGCCGTGCAGGTGACGCTGAGCGGCACCGCGGTCGCCGGTCCCGGCAGGGCACGCATGCTCGATGCATCCGATGCGGTGCTCTATGCGTACGACCAGGCGAGCGGACAGTATCTGCCGAAACACGGCGGATAAGGCAGCAACACCGCACCACCCGCAATTCCCGCAGTCCCGAACAGTTTTGTTGACCGCGCACTAACAAGCTCACGGACGAGCTCGGTTGACCTTGGCGGCGCAGGCCGCTGTATATCAACCTCAAGGAGTAACACGAGATGGCACGCGATTATACGAAGGCCGAGAACCTCGACATCATCGAGCGTGAGGCCAAGGAACGCCACATTCCGGTCGACGATTTCATGCGTTTCGCCTATATCGAAACCGGCGGCAAGTTCGACGAGCAGGCCAGCCGCGGCCCGAACAGCGCCAAGGGCCTGTTCCAGTTCACCCCCGGCACCGCAGCGGCCTACGGCATCAGCGGCCGCGAACTGGATGCGGTGGCCAATACCGACGCCGCGGCGCGGCTGTACCAGGACAACCAGCATTCGCTGACCCGGCAGCACGACAAGGACCACCGTCCGTACCTGTCCGGCAAGCCGCAGCCCGATGGCCTGGACATGTACATGGCGCACCAGCAGGGTGCCGGCGGCTACCGCTCGATCCAGGCCGCGGTCGCCAGCGGCAGCTTCGCGCGCGAAGACACGCGCCCGAACATCCTCAACAACGTGCCGCGCGAAAAGGATGCGGCCGGGGCCAAGCAGTTCGAGGCCTACACCGGATCTTCGCTGGCCGAGTTCAAGAAGATGTCCGACCAGGACATGGCCAAGACCTTCCTGAAATACTGGGACACCAAGTTCGACCACATCGCGATCCCGGAAAAGGGCATCAAGCCGGTCGCCGAAGGCCAGGCCCAGGCGACGCCGGGCCAGCACGCCGAGCAGCGCACGCAGGCGCCCCAGGCGGCCGCGCAGGCCACGCCCGCCGCCGCCAAGCAGCAGGGCGAGCACGACGGCATCCAGCTCACCGCCGCGCACGCGATGGGCGTCAAGTACGACGACGTGCAGTACGCGATCAATATCAAGGGCCACAAGCTCTACCACCCCGGCGTGGACGGCAAGCACCTGGAGCAGGGTTACATCGATTGCTCCGGCTGGGTGTCCGAACTGCAGAACGCCACGATGCGGGAAATCAACCAGAAGGCCGGCCATACCGTGTTCGGCCGCGAGGACATGCTGTCGCAAGGCATGAACGGTTCCGGCGGCATCGTCAAGAAGGCGTTCGACAGTTCCGGTGTGCTGTTGCAGGGCCAGGACGTGTTCAAGCCGGGCGCGCTGAAGGAAGGCATGGTCATCGGTGTGGATGCCGGCAACACCAAGCACGAGCACTGGAAGGGCATCGACCACATCCTGATGGTGGTGCGCGATCCCAAGAGCGGCGAACTGCAGGTCAGCCAGTCCAGCGGCAGCAAGGGCGTGAACACCATGCCGTTGGACGACTATCTGGCCGGCCACAAGAACGCCAAGCTGTTCGCGTCCGATCCGCTGGCCAAGGCGCGCGACCTGCTGCAGGACAAGCAGCAGACGCAGTCGCAGGACCACAGCCAAGGCCATGAGACGCGCACGTCGCTGAAGCCGGGCGAGCAGGGCCCCGACGTGAAGGCGATGCAGCAGGGCCTGATCGAGCTCGGCATCAAGGACAACAGCGGCAAGCTGCTGAGCGGCACCGGCTACTACGGCGACAAGACCAAGGAAGTGGTGGCCAACCTGCAGCGCGAGAAGGGCATCGAGCCGACCGGCGTCGCCGACAAGATCACCCTCGATGCGCTGAGCAAGCTGCAGGCGCAGAGCAAGGGCGGTGCCGAAGCCAAGCTCGCCAACCCGGCCGTGGCTGAGGCGCAGCGCGCCGAAAATCCGCTGTTCAAGCAGGCGCTGGAGCAGCTGCAGAAGCAGGGGCCGAACGGCGGCTTCAACAGCCGCGAGGAAATGCAGCGTGCGGCCGGGCAGGTGGCGTTCGAGGCCAAGGTGGGCGGCATGTCGCGCATCGACGACGTGGTGCACAGCACCGACGGCAAGGGCCTGATCGCGGTGGAGCGCAATCCGAACAACCCGCACGACGTGAACCGCGCCTACGTGGACAAGCAGCATGCCGCGACGGTGCCGCTGGAGCAGAGCCAGCAGCAATTGGCGGCGGAAACCCAGCGGCAGGCGCAGGAGCAGACCCAGGATCAGCGCACCCAGACGCAGTCGCAGACGCGCTGATCCGTGTCGCCGGCATCGGCTGCCGCCGTCAGGCGTGTCGGATGGCAGCCGATGCCGGTTCGATCATCGATCGGGCTGGCGTCCGACGCGTACTCGAAGCTGCATGGCTCCTCCGTCTACCGACGCCCGTGTCGGCGGTTGGGTGTTGTGCGCGAAGTGGCCGATCGTGCCTCCGAAGTGGATTCGCGGACGGGAGCGTGTTTCACAGGACCTGTTTTGGCTGCGATGTTCCGGGCTTGCGCGTCGCCCTGAAGTCGTTCCGACAGTGAGGGCGTTTCGCGGCTGTTTTCAAGATGCCGTCGGCAGCCTGTCTGCGTCGTTTGAACGGACGTGAAGCGGTGACGTCGCGATCCGACGATCCGGTGGACACGGTTTCGATGATCGTTTAGAACTGCCCTCCCTTACATGCATCACCACAAGGCGAATTCCAACAGTGGCCATCGTCAAGGTTCTTCATGTTTCCTGCCTGCTCGCGCTATGCGGCTTGACCGCGGCGTGTAACGGCGGATCTTCCGCTCCGGCGCCGGCTGCGGCCGCCGCTGCAACTGCGCCAGCGGCCACGCCGGCGTCGGCGCCACCCGCGGGCGATGCGCTTGCGGCGAATGCGCAACCGGCAGGTGCGCAATCCACCCAGGCGCCTGCTGCCGCCGCGCCCTTACACACTTCAGGAGAGACTCCCGTGCTACGACCGTCCTACGACGCATGCATCAGCGCCGCCGCAGGCGTGACCCCGACGATGCAGGACTGCATCGAGACCGAATACGCATACCAGGATGGCCGCCTGAACACCGTCTACAAGGCGTTGATGGCCAAGCTGGGCGATGCGGAAAAGAACGCGTTGCGCGAGCAGCAGCGCAAGTGGATCGCCGATCGCGACGAGAAGTGTTTCTACGATCCCGACAGCGGGCAGGCGGGGCGCGTGGACGCCGCCGAATGCCGTCTCGACATGACGGCCAAGCGCGCGGACGAACTGGAAGCGCGCTGATTCCTGCAATGGTTTTTGCAACGCAACTTTTCAGACAAGGAGATGGACGATGAGCGACAAGGATTGGGAACTGGGTCAGACCTCGAAGCATTACGAGACCGGCGGACGCGGCGCGAGCACGGTGTCCTCCGGCATCGACGATCCGGGTGGCGTGTCCTACGGTTCCTATCAGATGACCTCCCAGGTCAAGACCAAGGAAGGCACGGTCATCGTGGGAGGGACCGTCGCCGCCTTCGTGAAGGACAGCAGGTACGCCGACGACTTCGCCGGCCTGAAGCCCGGCTCGGCCGAGTTCAGCGCGAAGTGGAAGGACCTGGCCAACACCGACGACAGCTTCGCGCAGGAACAGCACGACTACATCAAGCGCACGCACTACGACAAGCTGGTCGATCGGCTCAAGGACAAGGGCCTGGACCTGTCCGAGCGTGGTCCGGCGGTGCAGGATGCGCTGTGGAGCACCGCGGTCCAGTACGGCCCCGGCAGCGACAAGAAGCCGGGCGGCTCGGGCGTGTTCCTGAAGGGAATGGAAGCGAAGTTCGGCAAGGACTACGACCTGGCCAAGCTTTCCGACAAGGACATCGTCGGCGCGGTGCAGGACTACAAGGCCGAGCACGTCAAGGGACTGTTCCCGCGGGTGGAGAAGCAGAGGACCCTCGACTCGCTGCAGAACCGCGCCGAAAACGAAAAGGCGGACCTGTTCAAGCTGGCCGACCAGGACAAGACGGTCACCAGGACCGGCGAGCAGCACGACAGCCGCGAGCGTGCGTCGCAACCGGGCAAGTCGCATGGCGGCAACGGCCCGCACGCGGACAACGGCGACGGCGTGCTCAAGCGCAACGCGCAAGGCGTGGCGGTGAAGGACCTGCAGGAGAAGCTGTCCACGCTCGGCTACCTGGACGCGAAGGACGCCATCGGCAGCTACGGTCCGAAGACCGAAGCGGCGGTGGAGAAATTCCAGCAGGACCACCGGCTCAAGGGCGTGGACGGCAAGGCCGGCCCGGAGACGCTCGCCTCCATCGACAAGAGCCTGCAACGGCAGCAGGGCGTCGACCAGTTGCGCCACGACAATCCGATGTTCGATCAGGCGGTCAAGCAACTGGAGAAGCAGGGGCCGAACGGCGGTTTCGGCAGCCGCGAGGAGATGCAGCGCGCGGCTGGCCAGGTCGCGTTCGAAGCCAGGGTCAACGGCATGTCGCGCATCGACGACCTAGTGCACAGCACCGACGGCAAGGGCCTGATCGCGGTGGAGCGCAACCCGAACAACCCGCACGATGTGAACCGCACCTACGTGGACCGGCAGCAGGCTGCGACGGTGCCGCTGGAGCAGAGCCAGCAACAGTTTGCGGCCGAAACCCAGCGGCAGGCGCAGGCGCAGGAACAGACCCAGGACCCGCAGCGCACCCAGGCGCAGTCGCCGACGCGCTGATCGGCAACGCCGGTCGCGGCTGCCGCCGACAGCCATGTCGGACGGCAGCCGCTGCTGCGTCGCGCTGCCGTCGCACTCAGGCGACCGCTTGGGCCCGGTTTCGACGATCGTTCAGGACGATCGTTCAGAACGTCTCTCCCTCCTTCAGTTGGAACCCAGCCCGGGCACCGCCTACGACGTGCCGATCCGCCGAGCCCACCGCTGCGCTTCACAGGCCAAGATCATGTCCGGTATGCGCACCTTCATCGACCTGCAATGTCCGTATTGCTCCTCCGCACTCAAATGACTGTACTGATTTCTCATTCCAACACCCTACTCGGTAAGGTGTTGCACTTGGATGTTGTCTGCCGGGTCCTGAGTGTCTACACAACCCTGGGCGATTCATGATAGGGTCGGGAACGTCGACAGGGATGTTAACGAAAACCCATGCCGTCGACTAGCTGGCCGTACTCAGGCTTGTAAGCCTGATATGGCTTCTCATCGGGATTTAAGGAGATCACGATGCTCGGCCCCATCACTTCCATTTTTCCGTCGCTTCCTTTTGACGTTGCTGTCCACGGTTCATCGATGCTTGAGTCCACGATTGAGCCGGTCACTATCGCTGTAGCAATCGTCATCGCGGTTCTGCCCCACTAACGTGTACAGGGAGTACACGAAATGAATAACATCAACGATCTTCCCTGCCTACCCTACGACGTGGGTCTGATCGGTAGCTGCGCACTTGACGAGAGTACGGGGCCTGTCTGCGCAGGTGTCGGTGTCGCAGCTGGCATCTTGATCAACCGCGGCATCCATCCCGCGAGCAGCTGACGCACGTTGCGACCTATGAGCAGTGGGCAGGGGAAATCCTGCCCACTGTTTAAGCTTGATCGACCGGCCCGAAAGTCTTCTGAAGATGCCGTCTTGCAGCTTTTCTATGCAGCTTTTCTATATTCCTATCCGTCGATAAATTTTTCCATAATGCCAACCAAGTCGGAGGCAGAATTAATCGTGAAGAATTCTGATCAGACCCAAATAATGGCAAACGACTTGGAGACGCAGAAGATCTTCTTCACCCTCAATGGCGCCGGGAATCGCTTTGATGATCGATTCGTCGAGACCGGGCTGCCTGAAAAGATCGACATGATTTCTTCTGCCCTGTCCGAAGAAATAAGTGCGAACGAAGTAGAGCTCAGCCTTAGGAAAATCAGCGCGCTCTTCACGCCTGATCTCATCAAGGAATTTATTCAAGAGGAATCCAGCAGATTCAATCAATCGTCGATTCACACAATTGCGACGCAATTCCTCGAAAGTGAAGCGTTCTACGGCGTGGTTTTTTATTCAAACCCACACGTAAATATTTCTGTTCTAGCCCTCCCGCCCGTTGTAATTTCTTTAAAACAGGCCAAGAATCTAGCCAAGAATAAAAAGAGTGTCACCGTTCAGGGCAACGATACTCTGATGAAATTCATCTCGCCAGGTGACGCAACAATTGAGCTCTGGCACGCTGAGCCTTTTGGTTCGGCCACAGCACTCGGCAATCAAACAGCCGTCCCTTTGCCTTATATAAATCCTGTACGTGGAGAAAGTGTGTTCTTGGAGGGAGGGCGCCATGGCCTGTCTATCAAGCACTGCATTAGCTCTGTGCTCATGGTATTGATCACCCGCAGGCGCCCTCGCACGTCCGTCTCAGCACACTATAGGACAGATGACGGCAGCTTGTTTTCCTGTTCGTCAGCAAGTGTTATGTCTTCACGAGCGCAGCTATTAGTAACCACGGTTCGTGAACTCGGCTTCAGCAAGGGAATTTCTACGCTAATTGAGCTCCTCGATCACCCGGATCATTTCGTCAGATGGCACGTCATGCGAGAAGCGCTAGCCTTAGACATGGCTGTTGCAAAGCCTCACTTAGTGAGACTTGCGTCAAACGACGTACATCCGCAGGTTAGGGAAGTTGCAAAAAAATCTCTTGAAATTCTTTCGAAGGCCCAGCAATGCCACTAGTGATCGATACCGAAGACCAGCCAACCTCTGATCTCGAAGCACTAGTCGAAAAACTCCATCAGGATCGTTTCGATCCGACCGATCATGATTCGTTCGTCGAAGTCGCTCCAGCACTGAAGGCACTCGGAAATAACCGCACATTCCTTGCCGAAATGATATGCAAGGAGCTGGGAGATTATCGATCTATACAACCAAGTAACTCTTACTCTCCGCAGGTCTTCATGCTATACGGCCCCCAACGACGCGGGCAGTCGTTCTTCATTCGTGCTTGCTTGTGGGCAAGCGAGAACGAATAGATCATGAAAGTCAGCGGTACAGATCCTTTTTTCTACTATAAGCCACATGATCACAACTTCAATTTCATGACGGTGGGATATCACGGCCCTGGATATTGGAGTGATTATTACGAATATGAGTACAAAGATAAAATTGGCTACAAGGGCGAAGATGCTGATCTCAAGTTCGTTGAAAGAACTCGCCTTGAGGCCGGAAAGGTAATGCTTTACCGGGCTTTTACAGATATCCATAACCAGCTACCGGCCGACAAATTCTCCATCTCGCTGAATATCATGGAGAATACGATGAGGTCCAGCGTTATGGACCAGTATGCCTTCGACATCGACAAGGGCTCAATCTCCGGGGTCATAAATCGCATTGGCGCAGCGCCACTCTTCCACATACTCGCAGCTCACACCGACAGCGAGTCCCAAGGCATTTTAGAGAAAATCGGCCGAAAACATCCGCTCGAACGAGTTCGCATGTGCGCCTACCATGCGTTTGCATCAGCCAAGACTTCTGCAGAAGAGGCGCTGGAGATATATGCCGGGATTGGCGATACAGATCCAGCGTTTCTGAGGGAATGGTCCCGTATATATACCGCGGACCTTGAGAAGTTAATCTCTCCACCCTCGGTCGGCCTAGGTGGCACGACATGTTGAGGGTGCTCAACATGTCGAAAAAATTCGGGAATTTTCCTGCCGTCAGTGACGTTAGCTTGAGCGTTAAAGGCGGGCAAATTCTCTCACTTATCGGTCCTAACGGAGCGGGAAAGTCTTCCACTTTCAGGATGATTGTCGGTCTTTTACGGCCAGACTCTGGCAGTGTCGTGATTCAAGACTCCAGCGCAATCCGAGAGGTGAGGAGGGAGGATGTCGGCTTTCTCCCGGAAGAGCGTGGCTTGTACCAGGACGTTCGTATTGGCGATGTTCTCGAATACTGGGGCCGTATACGAGGAATGTCTAAAGCCGATTCGAAGTCAGCATCACGCCATTGGTTGGATAAATTTGAATTGAGCGGAAAGAGAAGTGAAAAGGTCAGCACTCTTTCCAAGGGTAACCAGCAAAAATTGCAACTAGCTTGCTGCCTGATCCACCAGCCACGATATCTCATCTTGGACGAGCCGTTTTCCGGCCTTGACCCAGTAAACCAAGAGGCCGTTTCCACATTATTGCACCAGCAGTGTCAACTTGGAGTTGGAATTCTACTTTCGGCGCACCAGCTCTCATTGGTGCAGCGGATCTCAGATCATATTCTGATAATAAAGCAGGGCCAGATAGTAAGCGACTCCCCTCCTGACAATGGCCAGGCACAAATCCATCCTGCTATCAGAGCAGTGCAGATCTTCTTTAATGACGATATAGAGCCAGAAAATTCCGACCACTGGGATGCTTCTGAGGTCGTTTCAGCCAATCCTGGCAACTTGACGCTACGCCTGCAGGTTGCGACGCCAAGCGAATTTTACTCTAGACTTTCAACCATTGCTGCACGCGCTGACGTGCGTGACATTGGCATCATTAAAGAAGATCTACATCAGAGGTATCTTTCGGTGGTCAAAGATTCTCCGCAATCTTCCAAGAGTTCCCAATGAACGACTCAAGAGTATGGTCGGTTGCGAAGTTCGAATTCCTGCGTTTCTTTGATTTTCGCGGCGAAGTAATTAGTCTTTTGATCCTTATGCTCTTGGCTGCGTTGCGCTTCGGCGGCGAGGCGATTTTGAACGCAGGGTCGAAAGCGCCGGTGCGGATCGCCACCTCGATACAAGGTCTTCCGCTCGCTAACGGCGATGGCCGCTTTCATTTCGAACCCATCTCTCCGAGGGACCTTGAACGAAAGAAACTTGAACTGAAGGGCGATCAACTCGATGGCATCCTGCTAGAAGCTACTGATCACGGATCATCTGGTTATACGCTTTTGGTGCACAGATCACCCAATTGGACCGATGAATTTCAAGAACTCATGCAAGCTCATCAGCGTAATCTGCGCATCCAGACTGCCGGGCTTTCCATGCCGGCTTACGAGCGGATCAACGAGCCCGTGAATTTTGATCTAGCTTATATCGACTCCGCCTTTAGACCCAAGACAGCATCAGTTTATGGGTTCGCCATTGGCTTTATTGTACTGACTATGCTGGGCGTCATCGGCTGCCTCTCAATGCTGGTGCAGGGTATCGCAGGTGAGAAATTTGGTCGCATCAGTGAGATGGTACTGACCGCGCTCCCAGCACAAACATGGCTAGACGGGAAGATCATTGCCGCAACGCTGCATGGCCTTAAGACCATCGTCACTTATGCGATCTACACGTCGCTGGCCGCAGTAGTGATGGGCTTTGTTCAACTATCTGTTGTCGTCGATCTTCTGGCGCAATCGAGCATAGTGGGGCTCCTTGTATTGATATGCGTACTGGGATTGTGTTTTTGGAATTGTTTTTTCGCCTTAATTGCCGCCATCCTTCCAAGTGAGCAGTCAGCTATACGAAACACATTGCCAATTCTTCCAATATCATTTCTACTCATTTCATTGACTGGCGCAAAGCATCCGCAAAGCGAGTTCCTTGAATTTCTCTCTATCTTTCCTCCATCATCGATGGCCGCGATGCCTGTTAGACTACTGAATGGCGCTGTTCCTACGCTAGACGTAATCCTGGCGCTGATCTTCAGTGTAATAACTATCGTTCTACTTAGGTTTCTTGCAGGCCGTGTATTTGTGTACGCCACGATAAGCGCGGGTTCCTCCACAACCATTCTCGATTATATTAATTTCGTTTTCCGGGACAAAAAAGCAATCCGGTGAAAATAGTCGTGGTACTGGAATATATTGCAGCTCTGGTCCAGGTTAATTATTATTATTGCAAATTTTAAAGAATTTCCTGCGCTGGTAGTAGATTATTAGAAGATTAAATTCATAGCCATGGTGGCAACAAGTAAGCATAGGGAGGATTAATATGGCATCATCTGAATTGTCGTTGCATGCAGATAGAATTCCTCATGCCAGACGTCTATCTAGCCTGTCTCAGGAACGTTTGGCATCCAAGATTGAAGTCAATAGAAGCGCTGTTGCCCACTGGGAACGCCATGATGGATGGTTACCAGGCTCAGCATGCGCCCAGCAAACGCAGCAGGCCGGCCAGCCAAGCCGGATCGGCGGCTGCCACGTGCAGCACGATGCCGCCGGGCAGACCGATCTCCACACGCGCCTCCTGCACCGCCGGGGCGACCCGGATCGGCAGCACCACCGCCGACGCCGGCTGCACCGGCCCGATCAACTTGCCCCGCCAGTAGCCGAAGCTGGCCAAGGACACCCCATGCGCCCTGCAGTAAGCCGCTTGAGTGTCGCCGCTGGACTGCCATGCCTGCACATGCGCAGACCACTCCCGCTGCTTGTCTTGCATCGATCAACTCCGTCCAAAAAGGACCTCTCTCTCAGCGCCACGCGTGCAGC
Source organism: Xanthomonas hyacinthi (assembly GCF_009769165.1). Classification (NCBI taxonomy): domain Bacteria; kingdom Pseudomonadati; phylum Pseudomonadota; class Gammaproteobacteria; order Lysobacterales; family Lysobacteraceae; genus Xanthomonas; species Xanthomonas hyacinthi. The sequence goes on along the minus strand of NZ_CP043476.1, from coordinate 1,500,892 downwards.
CAGTACAGGTGATGTCACCGGACGCTTACCGACGATTGTTGTCTGCTGACGAGTGTCCGCGTGCCAGCCGACGTCGACTGGCGCGCGTCCCTCCTGAATCCAACGGTGCCTGCAGTCCGCCCTGCACCGCGATGGCCTATGCTGCGCAAATGCCGCCTATCGCCTGCGCCGCTCCGCATTCCGTGCCGTGTCGCATGCGCCTGGCGCCGCCTGCGCAACGGGCCGTGTTCGCCTTGCTCGGCGCATGCGCCGTCGCCATGGCAAGCGGCGCGGCGAGTGCGGCGATCGCCCCGGTGCTGTCGCCGGCGACCACGCCTGCGCAAGCCGGACTGGTGGACGTGCACGAGGTCGCGCCGGAGATCGCGCTGGACATCCGCTACGCCGGCCACGACAACTTCACCGGCCGCCCGGTGCCCGGCTACGAGGCGCCGAAGTGCTATTTGCTGGCCCCGGTCGCGCAGGCGCTGGCGCGCGTGCAGCACGCGCTGCGCGCCGAGGGTTACCGCCTGCAGGTATTCGACTGCTACCGGCCGCAGCGCTCGGTACGCGCCTTCGTCGCCTGGGCAGGCGATCTCAACGACCAGACTGCCAAGGCGCGCTACTACCCGCACCTGGACAAGCGCGTGCTGCTCGGCGACTACATCGCCGAGACCTCCGGCCACAGCCGCGGCGCCACCGTCGACCTGGGCCTGCTCGACTGCCGCAGTGGCCATTGCACGCCGCTGGACATGGGCACCGGCTTCGACTTCTTCGACCCGGCTGCGCATACCGATGCGCCAGGCATCGAGGCTGCCCAGCGCGCAAACCGCCAGCAGCTTTTGCGCGCGATGGCGGCGCAGGGCTTCGCCAACTATCCGCTGGAATGGTGGCACTACACCTTCCAGCCCGAACCCAGCCCCGGCACCGCTTACGACGTACCGGTACGCTAGGCTTTCCGTCTCGCATCGACAGGCGCAGATCATGAGCGGCATACACATTTTCACCGTCCTGCAGTGTCCATATTGCGGCGAATGGATCGACCTGGCGCTGGACCCGTCGGTCGAGGCGCAGCAGTACGTGGAGGATTGCCAGGTCTGCTGCCGACCAATGCGGGTAACGGTGGGCTGGGATGAGGACGGCGAACCGGTGGTGAGCGCCAGTGCCGAGAACGATGGCTAGCGCGTTTCGGCAGCTGGGCTGGCGGCGGCGAAACGTTTGTGGGAGAGATGCCAGGTGGCCGCGGGCCATCCATCGTCACAGGCGCTACCGATAGAACCTGCCGCGACCATGCACCCACACGCTGCCTGGATTGCAAAGCAAGGGTACGCACACGCGGCCAGCCGCACCCCCTAGACTGGCGCTCTCCTCGACCACAGGAAGCACCGCAATGAACCTGCCGCTGCACTTCGGCCTGCTGGGCTCGCTCGAAGCCGGGCTGATCGCGCTCGCGGTCGGGTTCCTGATCTATGCGCTGTGGCATCGCCTGTGCCGCTGGCTGCAGTGGTCGGAAGGCCATACGCTGGGCTGGTCGTGCCTGATCGCGGTCGCCGTGTCCGCCGGGATCGATTGCTGGAACCTGTTCTACACCGGCATCGTGCGCCTGGAATCGCCGTTGTACGCGCGCTTGGCGCTGGCCAGCATCCACGATCCGAACGAACTGGGCGCGCGGGTGGTGCTGGAAGTGGCCGGCGCGCTTGCTGGCGTGGCCGCCGGGTGGATCGCGTTCAGTTCGCGTTCAAGCGAAAACTCCGGCGGCGGCGACCGCGAAATCGGGTGAAACACACGCTTTTTTTCCAAGTTCCGAACACCTCGAACGAAGGCCTTACCGCATGCTCACCGGGTGCTAACCAGGGCGGTAGCGCGTGTTTTCGCTGTGGTGGTTAACCTGGCGTTGCGTGCGCTTTTTCGCAGGGGAATGGATTCAGCCTGGTACCGGCAGGGTGTGGCCATGCACCGGATTCGACCGGGCATGCCACAACCGAGAGAGCATAGGAGACCACCCATGAAGATTCGCAACCGCACCCCGCTGATCGGTACCGCCGCCATTCTCGCCGCCGCGCTGGCGTTGCCGGCCTTCGCCCAGGACGCGCAGAGCGATGCCGCGACCCAGGCGCAGTCGCCCACCAGTGCGACCGGCCAGCCTGCGCAGTCGAGCGCGTCGGGCGGCGGCCAGACCTGGGCGGATGTCGACACCGATGGCGATGGCGCCATCAGCAAGCAGGAGGCGCAGGTCAACGCAGGCCTCAGCCAGATCTTTGCGCAGGCCGATGCCGATCACAACGGCAAGTTGACGCCGGACGAATACAAGGCGTATGTGGCCAAGCAGCAGGGCGGTGCGGCCGGCAGCAACGGCCAGTAACGCAGCAGCAGGCCGATCGCGACAGCTGATGCGCGTGTGGACGAGCGCGCGTCGGCTCCTGAGCGGGACCGCCACAAAGCAGTCCCGCGCTGAATCGAATGCGATACGTGGGCAAGGAAGGGCGGCTTGGTGCCGCCCTTCTGCCACGTGCGCTTCACCAAAGAACACGACACGAGCACGGCCGCCGGCGACGGCGCACGGTGTAGGGTAGCGGTCCGCCGATCGACGAGGCTGCCATGGCCCTTTCCCGCCGCTCGCTATGCCTGTGCCTGGTGCCGCTGCTGACCGGTCTCGCCGCGTCGGGTCTGGCCGCCGCGCAGCAGGACCCGACTGCGCCCACATTGCCGCAGCCCATGCCGACGCCCGCGCCTACCCCGGCGCCGACGGCGCTGCCGCCGTTGCCTGCGCCGCCGGCATCGACCTTGCCGGTGCCGGCGGCGCCCGCCAGCGATGCCGGCGCCGCGGCAGGCGCGCGCAGCTTCGCCGCGTTGGACCTGGACCGCGACGGCCGTATCGGCCGCGCCGAAGCCGCGGCGGACCCGGTCCTGCGCGAAACCTTCGACACGTTCGATGCCGATGCCGACGGCGTGCTGTCGCGCCAGGAGTACGCGCATTACCAACCCGGCCCCGGGGACCCTGCAGCGCAATAAGCCGCGCTGCTATGCTTGCGCGATGCCTACGCCTACCGCTCTGCGCTCCTCCGCCATCGCTCTGGTCGGCTTCGACGGCGACGATACCTTGTGGAAAAGCGAGGACTACTACCGTGACGCCGAAGCCGCGTTCGAGGCCATCCTCGGCCAGTACCTGGACCTGCGCGACGCCGGCACGCTGCAGCATCTGCTGGCGGTGGAGCGGCGCAACCTGAAGGTGTTCGGTTACGGCGCCAAGGGCATGACCCTGTCGATGATCGAGGCGGCGATCGAACTGACCGAGGCACGCATTTCCGCGCGCGACCTGCAGCGCATCGTCGAGATCGGCCGCGCCACGCTGCAGCATCCGGTGGAGGTGATCGCCGGCGTGCGCGAGGCGGTGGCCGCGATCGCCGCTGAATTCGACGTGGTGCTGATCACCAAGGGCGACCTGTTCCACCAGGAGGCGAAGATCGCGCAGTCCGGGCTCGGCGCGCTGTTCCCGCGCATCGAGATCGTGTCGGAGAAGGATCCGCGGACCTACGCCAAGGTGCTGGCCGAATTCGGCATCGGCGCCGAGCGCTTCGTGATGATCGGCAATTCGCTGCGCTCGGACGTGGAGCCGGTGATCGCGCTCGGCGGCTGGGGTATCCACACGCCGTATGCCACCACCTGGGCGCACGAGGCCGAGCATGGCCTGTCCGCCGACGAACCGCGCCTGCGCGAGGTGGCCATGGCCGCGGACTGGCCGCAGGCGGTGGCCGAGCTGGACCGGCATGCGGCCACCCAAGGCCCGGTGCCGTCGGCGTAAGAGCTGTCGGCCTAGGACGGAAGGCGCCCGCACCTGGTGCGCTGTCGGCCAGGCACGCGGTGTTGCCCGCAGTGGCGCGCACGCGGCGGGCCGGGGTCTGCATCGGCATTGCGCCGTGCGTCGGCCGGCGCGTGCATCAAGGCGGTCGGCGGCGCCGCGCCGATCTTCGTGTGACATCAGCGGCCGCCGTCGGCCGCGCCTGACAGCGGTGCCGGCATCCGGCAGAATCGAGGCATGCCGACCCGCCTGCGCTGCGCCTGTCTGATCCTGCCGCTGGCGCTATGCCTGGCGGGCACGGCGGTGGCGCAGGATGCGCCTGCGCCGGGCGCCAGCGCAGAGGCTGCCGCGGCACCCGGCAGCGGCGATGCCTGGGTCGACCGCCAGCTGCTGGACATCGACCGCTACGCCGCGCGCTACCCGGACAGCTTCCTCGACGAAGTGGCGCGCTACGCGCAGCTGCCGCGCGGCTACGCCGAGGCATTGCTGCGCGAGCGCCGCTGGGCGCCGCGCGACGTCTATGCCGCCTGCTTCCTGGCCAAGGCGGCAGCGCTGCCGTACCGCGAGGTGGTGCGCGCGCGCGCGGCAGCCGGCGCGACCGCACGCTGGGCGGACGTGGCGAACGCGCTGCAGGTCGAGCCGGGTTCGCTCACCTACCGTGCGCTGCGCCACGCCATCGTCGCCAGCTACGACCACTGGGATCGCCCGATCGTGCTGGATGCGCTGTTGCGCCGCCAGCTCGGCGATCGCGCGCAGCGCGAGCAGGCGGCTGCGCAATAGGCGCGGCCGGTGCCGCGCCGGGCGCGCGGTCGGCGGTTCGCGGCTGATGGGGAGCCTCCGTTCACATGCCCGCATTGCCCAGCCACCCGGCGAGTTCCTGGCTGCGCTGCAACCGCGCGACTGGCCGCGCCGCCGCCGCGGCGCGAGAATAGGCGTTCTGCCGGACCTGGTGCCCGGCACTCCTGCCGCTCCGGATCCCCCGATGACCACTGCCTTCGTTTCGCCCGATGCCATCCGCAGCCTGTTCGCGCAGGCCATGTCCGACATGTACCGCACCGAGGTGCCGCTGTACGGCACGCTGATGGAGCTGGTGGCGCAGGTCAACGCGGCGACCCTGGCCGCCGCTCCGGCGCTGGACGCGCAGCTGCAGCGCAACGGCGAGTGCGCGCGGCTGGAGCAGGAGCGGCATGGCGCGATCCGCGTCGGCAGCGCCGAGGAACTGGCCACGCTGCGCCGGCTGTTCGCGGTGATGGGCATGCATCCGGTCGGCTACTACGACCTGTCGGTGGCCGGCGTGCCGGTGCATTCCACCGCGTTCCGCCCGCTCGACGCGGCGGCGCTGGCGCGCAATCCGTTCCGGGTGTTCACCTCGCTGCTGCGGCTGGAACTGATCGAAGACCCGGCGCTGCGCGCGCAGGCGGCGCAGATCCTCGCGCAGCGGCGCATCTTCACCGACGGCGCGCTGGCGCTGATCGAACGCGGCGAGCGCGACGGCGGCCTGGGCGAGGCCGACGCGCAGCGCTTCGTCGCCGAGGCGCTGGAGACCTTCCGCTGGCACGGCGACGCGACCGTGACGCTGCCGACCTACCGCGCGCTGAGCGAGGCGCACAAGCTGATCGCCGACGTGGTCAGTTTCCATGGCCCGCACATCAACCACCTGACCCCGCGCACGCTGGACATCGACGCGGCGCAGGCGCAGATGCTGCGCCGGGGCATCGACGCCAAGGCGGTGATCGAAGGCCCGCCGCCGCGGCGCTGCCCGATCCTGCTGCGCCAGACCAGCTTCAAGGCGCTGCAGGAAACGGTGCGCTTCCCGGCCGGCGTCGGCGCCGCCGAGGCCGGCACCCACACCGCGCGCTTCGGCGAGATCGAGCAGCGCGGCCTGGCCCTGACCGCGAAGGGCCGCGCGCTGTACGACGCACTGCTGGAGCGCGCACGTGCCGCCGACGGCAGCGCCGGCGGCGACTACGCGGCGCGCCTGCAGGCCGCCTTCGCCGAGTTCCCCGACGACTACGCCACGCTGCGCCGCGAAGGCCTGGGCTATTTCCGCTACGCATTGACCGATGCCGGCCGCGCGGCCGGCACCGCGGCCTTGGCCGGCAGGCCCACCGAGTCGCTGATCGCCGACGGCCTGGCCAGCGCCGACCCGATCGTCTACGAGGACTTCCTGCCGGTCAGCGCCGCGGGCATCTTCCAGTCCAACCTCGGTGGCGGCGAACAACGCGCCTACGCCGCGCACGCCAACCGCGCCGCGTTCGAGCAGGCGCTGGGGGCGGCGGTGCACGACGAATTCGCACTCTATGCCGGCATCGAGCGCGCCTCGCTGCAGGCACTGCAGGGTTGAGCCGTCACACGCCCCGCTCCGATCGGGAGAGGGGCGCGAGGGGACGGGCGCGGATTGGCGGACTCGCCGGCCCTCTGCTCCCGCCGGGAGAAGGGGCGCAGCTTCGGTGGCGTAGCGTCGGAGCGTTGATCGCCTTGACGCCGACCGGGATCGGAAACAGATCGCCGGTCGGCAGCAGGATTATTGAAATGGCATGGCAGACGGATTTTCCTTTGCCAGCGCTATCAGTGTATTGACCAAAGTCCTGGCGTCGTTTGCCTTGCTGGCAACTTCAGCGACCTTCGGATGCACGCGCTCGCCATTAGCGAGGTTTTTAAGCGCTTTATTGATCTGTACCATTACTGCATTATTCACCTCTACGGAACAATCAGTATCAAGGCCCGTCACCATGCTCGAGGCTTCAGTCAGGACGTCCAGGTCGACGCCAGCGGCTCCTCCGCTTGACCCCTGCACTCCGGCGCGAGCGAGCTGTGCTTGTGGCCTGGTCTGCGCTGCCGGCTGAGTGATCCCGGGATGTTGGGTGGAGGAACGGTTGATACGACGCTGAAGCTGGTTCAGACGGCGCTGAAAGTCGTCCGCCCCGTATGTGTTAGCACCGGCCAGGCGGCCACGCATCTGCGTTAGCAGATCTGCTGCATCAGGTACATGATAGATGAGCCCGTGATTGCTAAGAACTTGGCGTGACAGCAGCTCAGCCTGCGGGATCAGGTTTCTCTCGATATGCTGAATCAGCATCTGCTGCTCCACGGAGTTCGTTTGCATCGCTCGTCTTGCCGGCGCAGGCGACCGCACTGGGCGATTAGCTAGTCCGTGCAGAGGCGATTGCCCCGGTGTGGGGACGGGCGTTGCTTGCGCTTGTCGGGGCGGGGTCGCGTACGCGCGATCATCGTAGGCTGCGGGCGCATCACCGTGTCTGATGCCGCTTGCACATAGATTGCCGATCGTTCTTTCCTTTATGGCCGAGTGTAGGCGCCAGTAGACCATTACGCTGTTCCGGGAGGCGTGCGATGACGGAATAAACGATTCCGGGTCCGAAGCGGCTTGGACTTAATTTGCAAGTGCAACACGCCCGATGCCGCGATCGAACCCTGGCGGCGCGAGGGCAACGCGGAACGACCGAAGAAGCGCTTGAACGGACCGACGCCTGCGGCCGCTGCAAAGCGACCGGCTGCACCGCAGGTTTCAGTTCGCGCTAGCTCATCGCAGGTGCATCCGGCCGGCACCTGGCGCCGTGCTGCGCGGTGCCCGCCGGCGTGCCCGCCGCGCGCGCCAGCGCTCGCGCAGGCACGAGAAGATCACGTACAGCGCCGGGGTGCTGAGCAGGGTCAGGCTCTGCGAGATCAGCAGCCCACCGATCATCGCGATGCCCAGCGGGCGGCGCAGCTCCGAGCCTTCGCCCAACCCCACCGCCAGCGGCACCGCCGCCAGGATCGCCACCATCGTGGTCATCATGATCGGGCGGAAGCGCACCACGCAGGCTTCGCGCACCGCCTCCAGCGGCGACTTGCCGTGCTGGCGCTCGGCGACCAGCGCGAAGTCGATCATCATGATCGCGTTCTTCTTGACGATGCCGATCAGCAGCACCAGCGCGATCATCGAGATCACCGACAGCTCGGTGTTGGTGACCCACAGCGCCAGCAGCGCGCCCATGCCCGCGGCCGGCAGCGTGGACAGGATCGTCACCGGGTGCACCAGGCTCTCGTACAGCATGCCCAGCACGATGTAGACCACCACGATCGCCGCCAGCACCAGGATCAGCATCGAGTTCGGCTGCAGCGCCACGCCGAAGCCGCCGCCGTCGGCGATGCGGATGTCGCCGGGCATGCGCAGGCCGGCGACGGTGGCGGCGATGATCGCGTCGCCTTCGCCGGTGCTCACCCCGGGCGCCAGGTTGTAGCTCAGGTCCATCGTCGTGTACTGGTTCTGATGGGTGATCTGCGGCGGCGCCAGGCCCGGCACCTGGTGCGCCACCGCGGTCAGCGGCACCATCGCGCCGCTGCGCGTGGGCACGTAGATCCGGTCCAGCGCCGCCGGCGTGGCGGTCTGCTCGGGCAGCGCGTTGACCACCACGCTGTACTGGTTGAGGTCCGAATAGATCGTGGAGATCTGGCGCTGGCCGAACGCACCGTACAGCGCCCCGTCGATCGCGCCGATCGACACGCCCAGGCGCGCGGCCTGGGCGCGATCGATGACGATGTTCTGGCGCAGGCCGGCGGTGTCCACGTCGGTGCCGACGTCGCGCAGCTTCGGGTTCTGTTTCAGCGCCGCCTGCAGCTTGGGCAGCCATTCCTGCAGGCTCGCGTTGTCGTTGCCCTGCAGCGAGACGCGGTACTGCGCGCCCTGGCTGGTGCCGCCGCCGCCGTCGCTGGGCAGATCCTGGATCGCGCGCAGGCGCAGTTGCAGGTCCGGGTAGCGGTCGGCCTTGGCGCTGAGCCGGGTCAGCACTTCCGCGGTGGTCTCGGTGCGGCCCTCGTCGCGGCGCTTGAGCTCGATGTTGAAGCTGGCGCTGGAGCCCTGGCGGCTGCTGCCCAGGCGCGCGCCGACGATCTTCACCGCCGGATCGGCCATCAGCATGTCGGTGATGCGGCGCTGGCGCTTGACCATGTCGGCGAAGGACACGGTGGCGCTGGAACTGGCGCGGCCCCAGATCAGGCCGGTGTCCTGCGCCGGGAACGAGCCCTTCTTCACCGCGCCGGCCAGGAACACGGTGGCGGCGATCAGCAGCAGCGGGGTCAGCGCCAGCAGCAGCGCGTGGCGCAACGAGAAATCCAGCGCCACGGTGTACACGCGCAGCATGCCGGCGTGCACGCGCTCCAGCCATGCGCCGAAACGGCTGGGCCGCTCCGGTTCGGCATGCGCGGACAGGAAGCGGCTGCACAGCGCCGGGGTCAGGGTCAGCGAGACCACCGCCGAGACGCAGATCGCCGCGACCAGGGTCACGGTGAACTCGCGGAAGAACGCGCCGATCATGCCGCTGGCGAACAGGATCGGGATGAACACCGCCACCAGCGAGGCGGTGATCGAGACGATGGTGAAGCCGATCTCGCGTGCGCCGGCCAGCGCCGCGTCCAGCCGCGACATGCCTTCGTCGAGGTGGCGCATGATGTTCTCGATCACCACGATCGCATCGTCCACGACGAAGCCGATCGCGATCACCAGCGCCAGCAGGCTCAGGTTGTTCAGGGTGAAGCCCATGACGTACATCGCCAGCGCCGCGCCGGCCAGCGACAGCGGCACGGTGGCCGCGGCGATCAGCGTCGGCGCCAGCCGGCGCAGGAACAGCGCCATGGTCAGCACCACCATCGCCAGGCTGATCAGCAGCGTGGCCTGGACCTCGTTCAACGAGGCGCGGATGGTCGGCGTGCGGTCGAAGTAGGCGGACATCCTGGTGCCCGGCTGCAGGTAGCCGCGCAGCATCGGGATCTGCGCCTTGACCCGGTCCACCGTCTCCACGATGTTGGCGCCGGCGCGGGTGAACACATACATCACCACCGCCGGTTTGCCGCCGAACCAGGCCGCCTGGTAGGCGTCCTGCTGGCCGTCGTAGACGTTGGCGATGTCGCGCAGGCGCACGGTGCGGCCGTCCTGCTGCGAGATCACCACCTGGCCGAAGTCGGCGGCCTTGGCCACCGAATCGTTGGCCACGATCGCGGTGGTGGAGCTGCCGTCGCTGAGGAAGCCGGTGGGCGAGGTCACGTTGGCCGCGCGCACCGCATTGCGCAGGTCGTCCGGGGTCAGCCCCATCGCGTTGAGCGCGCGCAGGTTCACGTCCACCCGCACCGCCGGGGTGGAGGCGCCGCCGATGTCGACCGAGGCCACGCCGCTGATCTGGCGCAAGCGCTGCGCCAGCAGCGAGTCGGCGACGTTGTACAGCGCGTCGGCCGATTGGGTGTCGGAGGTCAGCGCGATGGCGATGACCGGATCGTCGTTGGGATTGGCCTTCTGGTAGCGCGGCGTGGACAGGCCCGAGGGCAGGTCCGCCTGCGCGGAATTGATCGCGGTCTGCACGTCCTGCGCCGCCGAATCGATGTTGCGGTCGCTCTGGAACATCATGAACACCTGGCTGTTCCCCTCCGAACTGGAGGAACGCATGGTGTCGATGCCGGGGATCTGGCCCAGGTGCCGCTCCAGCGGCGCGGTGACCGTGGACGCCATCGTCGAGGCATCGGCGCCGGCCTGGCTGGCCTGCACGAAGATCACCGGGATCGAGATGTTCGGCAGCGCCGCCACGCCCAGGCGCAGGTAGCACATCATGCCGATCGCGAACAGGCCGATGGCCAGCAGCGTGGTGCCGATCGGGCGGCGGATGAAGGGGCCGGAGAGGTTCATTTTGCCGGGACTCGGGAATCGGGAATGGGGAATCGGAAAGCGGGGCACCCCTGCGCTTGTTGCTCGCGCACGCCATGGCGCGTTCTCGGAAACCTTAAGCCGCACTCGCCCCGCGATTCCCCATTCCCCATTCCCCATTCCCAGCCCCTCACGCCGGCCGCTCCGCCGCCGCCACTGCCGCCTCGCGCTGCGCCGCGCGGCGCTCGCGGTAGGCGCGCAGGCGCTCGGAGAAGCGCTCCATGTACAGGTAGATCACCGGCGTGGTGTACAGGGTGACCAGCTGCGACAGCAGCAGGCCGCCGACGATGGCGATGCCCAGCGGCCGGCGCAGTTCCGAGCCGATGCCGTCGCCCAGCGCCAGCGGCAGCGCGCCGAGCATCGCCGCGGCGGTGGTCATCATGATCGGGCGGAAGCGTAGCAGGCAGGCACGGCGGATCGCATCGTGCGCGTTGGCGCCCTCGCGGCGCGCGTCGATCGCGAAGTCGATCATCATGATCGCGTTCTTCTTGACGATGCCGATCAGCAGCACGATGCCGACGATGCCGTCCACCGACAGGCTCAGCCCGCACAGCATCAACGCCAGCAGCGCGCCGACGCCGGCCGGCGGCAGCGTGGAGATGATCGTCAGCGGATGGATGTAGCTCTCGTAGAGCACGCCGAGCACGATGTAGATCAACACCACCGAGGCCAGCAGCAGCCACACGATGTCGGTCTGGCTGCCGGTGTATTCGGCGGCCTTGCCGATGAATTCGGCATGCAGCTGCGGCGGCAGTTGCAGCTGCTCGTTGGTCTGCTCGATCGCCGCCACCGCCTGCGACAGCGAGTAGCCAGGCGCCAGGTTGAACGACACCGTCACCGCCGGTAGCTGCTGCTGGTGGCTGACCACCAGCGGCGTGGTGGTGACCCTGGCCGCGGCCAGCGCGGCCAGCGGCACGGTGCCGCCGCTGCCGACGGCGATGCCGGTGTTCTGGTTGCCGATGCCGGTGGCGGTGGACGAGTTGCTGGAGGTGGTCTGGCCGAAGCTGGTGGCGTTGCTGGCGGTCAGCGCGCCGCTGCCGTTGCTGGCCACCGCCAGCTGCTGCAGCAGCGCGGTGCTGTTGCGGAACTGCGGCGCCACTTCCAGCACCACGCGGTACTGGTTGAGCTGGGTGAAGATGGTGGAGATCTGGCGCTGGCCGAAGGCGTCGTACAAGGTGTCGTCGACGGTCTGCATCGGCACGCCCAGCGCGCTGGCCTTGTCGCGGTCGACGGTCAGTTCCAGCGCGCGGCCCTGGTTGGCCAGGTTGTTGTCCACGTCGGCCAGTTCCGGGCGCTTGCGCAGCGCTTCGGTCAGGCGCGCGCCCTGGGTCGCCAGCTCGGCGCTGTCCACGTCCGACAGCGAGTACTGGTATTCGGTCGCGGCCACGCGCGTGTCCAGGGTCACGTCCTGCACCGGCTTCAGGGACAACGCCACGCCCGGCAGCCCGGCCACCGCCTTCTGCAGCCGCGGCAGCACGGCGTCCAGGCCGTCGCGGTCGGTGCGGGTCTTCAGCACGATGCTCAGCTGGCCCTGGTTGAGGGTGGGATTCATCGAGCCGGCGCCGATGAAGGCGGCCACCCCGGTCACCGCCGGGTCCTTGCGCAGCGCCGCGGCCACCGCTTCGGTGCGCTGCTGCATCTGCGGGAACGCCACGTTCTGGTCGGCCTGGACCACGCCGGTGATCAGCCCGGTGTCCTGCTCGGGCAGCAGGCCCTTGGGGATCACCACGTACAGCACCACGGTCAGCACCATCGTCGCCAGCGCGATCGCCAGGGTCAGCGGCTGGTGCCCGAGCACCCAGTCCAGGGTGCGCTCGTACAGCGCCACGGTGCGCGTCCACACGGTGGTCTTGCCGGCCGCGGCCGCGCGCTCGTGCGCGTCCTCGCCTTCGGGCAGCGCGTCGGGCTTGAGCAGGTAGGCGCACATCATCGGCGTCAGCGTCAGCGACACCAGCATCGAGATCACCACCGCGATCGACAGCACCCAGGCGAACTCGTGGAACAGGCGGCCGGTGACGCCGGGCATCAGGATCAGCGGCAGGAACACCGCCACCAGCGACACGGTCAGCGACAGCACGGTGAAGCCGATCTGCTTGGCGCCGATCTCCGCCGCCTCGCGCCCGCTCTTGCCCTGCTCGATGTAGCGCACGATGTTCTCGATCATCACGATCGCATCGTCGACCACGAAGCCGGTGGCCACCACCAGCGCCATCAGCGACAGGTTGTCCAGCGACATGCCGGCGAAGGCCATCACCGCGAAGGTGCCGGCCAGCGACAGCGGCACCGCCACCGAGGGGATGATCGTGGCCCACAGCCGGCGCAGGAACACGAAGATCACCGCCACCACCAGGACGATGGTCAGGATCAGGGTGAACTTGACCTCGTGCACCGAGGCGCGGATGGTCTCGGTGCGGTCGGAGAACACGTCCAGGCGCACGCCGCTGGGCAGCACCGCCTGCAGCTGCGGCAGGATCGCGCGGATCTGCTCCACCGTCTGCACGATGTTGGCGCCGGGCTGGCGGCGGATCTCCAGCAGCACCGCAGGCTTGCCGTCGGCCCAGGCGGCGAGCTGGTCGTTCTCCACCCCGTCCACCACCTGCGCCACGTCCGACAGCCGCACCGGCGCGCCGTTCTTGTAGCTGATGATGGTGTCGCGGTAGTCGGCGGCGCTGGACAGCTGGTCGTTGGTGCCGATGCTGTAGGACTGGGTCTTGCCGTTGAGCGAGCCCTTCGGTGCGTTGACGTTGGTCTCGGTCAGCGCGCTGCGCAGCGCCTCCATGGTCAGGCCCATGTTCGACAGCTGCGCCGGGTTGACCTGGATGCGCACGGCCGGGCGCACGTTGCCGGCGATCGACACCAGGCCCACCCCGGGCACCTGCGACAGGCGCTGCGCCAGGATCGAGTCGGCGTAGTTGTTGACCTCGCGCAGCGGCAGCGTCTCGGAGCTGAGCTTGAGAGTGAGGATCGCCGCATCGGCCGGGTTCACCCGGTTGTAGACCGGCTGGTAGGGCAGCGACGAGGGCAGGGTGGACTGGCGGATCGCCGCCTGCACGTCCTGCGCGGCGATGTCGATGTCGCGGTCCATCGCGAACTGCAGGATGATCGTGGACAGGCCCGCCGACGAGTCGGAGGTCATCATCTGCAGCCCGGAGATCTGCCCCAGCTGCCGCTCCAGCGGCGTGGTCACCAGCGAGGCCATGGTGCTGGCGTTGGCGCCGGGATACTGGGTGGTCACCACCAGGCTGGGCGCGTCGATCTCCGGCAGCGCCGACACCGGCAGCTGCCGGTAGCCGAGGATGCCGAGCAGCAGCACGCCTGCCATCAGCAAGGTGGTGGCGATCGGGCGGCGGATGAAGATCGTCGAAAAGCCCACAGGGGTGTCCTTGCTCGGAAGTCGGGATGGAGCGGATCGATCTGCAGCGGCGCCGATGGCGCGCGCGGTGCCTGGGGGCGTGCGGCGTTCGGCCCTTGGCCGTGCGCGCTCGCGCGGCCGGACGCAGGGCGCCGGGCCGCGCGCCGGGCCTCAGCGCGGTCCGCCGCCGCGACGGCCGCCGCCGCCGTCCTTGCGCTGCTGCTTGCTTTCCGCCGCCTTCAATTCGGCCTCGGTCGGCTGCGGCGGCGCTTCGCCCGGCTGCAGCGGGGTGACCTTGGCGCCGGGCTTGAGCCGGAACTGGCCTTCGGTGACCACCCGCTCGCCGGCCTTCAGGCCCTGCTCCAGCTGCGCCTGACTATCGCCCACTTCCACGCCCTGCTTGACCGTCCGCATCTTGACCGTGTTGTCGCCCTGCACCACGTACACGTAATCGCCGTCGGGGCCGCGCTGCACCGCCTGGGCCGGCACCACCACGCCGCTGGCCAGCGTGCGCAGGGTCAGCCGCACGTTGACGAACTGGCCCGGCCACAGCGCGTTGCCGGGATTGGGGAACTCGGCGCGGACCTTGAAGGTGCCGGTGTCGCTGCTGATCTGGTTGTCGATCACGTCGACCCGGCCGTCGCCGGCGATCACGTGCGCGTCGGTGCGGTCCAGCGCCGCCACCGTCAGCGGTCCGGCCGCCTGCGCCTCGCGCAGGCCCTGCAGTTCGCGTTCGGCCAGGTTGAAGATCACGTAGATCGGATGGATCCGGGTGATGGTGACGATGCTGCTGCTGGTGCTGACGATGTTGCCCGCGTCCACACCGCGGAGGCCGGTGATGCCGTCGATCGGGGCGAGGATGCGGGTGTACTGCAGCTGCACCTGCGCCGCGCGCATCGATGCGTCGTTGGCGGCGACCGCGGCCTCGTACTGCGCCACCTGGTTGCGCTGCGTGTCCAGGTCGGTCTTGGCCACGTACTGGCGGTAGGCCGGCGAATCGGAGCGCTGGAAGGTGGAGCGGGCGGTGGCCAGCAATGCCTGGTTCTGGCGCTTGCTCGCCGCCGCCTCGTCGTAGCTGGCCTGCAGCGAGCGCGGGTCGATCTGCGCCAGCACCTCGCCCTTCTTCACTTCCTGGCCTTCGCGGAAGTTCAGGCGCATCAGCTGGCCGCCGACCTGCGGGTTGACCGTGACCGTGGCCAGCGCGGTCACCGTGCCGGTGGAGGTGGCGTAGATCGGCACCGACTGGCTGCTGGCGGCGACCACGGTGACCGGGATCGGCGTGCCGTCGTCGGGATCGCCATCCGTCCCCGCGCCGCCGTGGCCACTGCCGCTGCGCAGGAAGCGCGCGCCCACCAGCACCACCACCACCGCTGCAACGATCAGCAACGCAATCTTCCAGAAACGCGACATCCGGGGGAACTCCTGTGGCGAGGCGGGGTCGTGGACCCTCCCGCAGTGGCTGATGCGACAAGCGGTGAAGCATATCGCCAGCGCGTTGCGATTGGACCATGACTGAAGGGAGGGGGGACATGCGCCTGCGGCCATTGGCGCTGGTAGCGGCAACGCACCGGCGCCGGATCGGTTGACACGGATTCCTAAGGGTTTTTTTGCCGCGGCGGAGCGCTGATCGATGCCGGCCCGCCGCGAATGCAATACATTGACTGAACGCCATGCAAAACCCGATCGGAGATTCCCCATGCCGCGCCTGTCCCGTCTGCTGTCCGCGATGCTGCTCGCCGTCCCCGCGCTGGCCTGCGCCCAGTCCGCCGAACGCCCGGAAGTGGCGGCCGCGGCGTCCAGGCTGCAGCCCAAGGTGGCCGAGTGGCGGCGCGACTTCCACCAGCACCCGGAGCTGTCCAACCGCGAGCAGCGCACCGCGGCCAAGGTCGCCGAGCGGCTGCGCGCGCTGGGCCTGAAGCCGCAGACCGGGATCGCCCACCACGGCGTGGTGGCGATCATCAAGGGCGCGCTGCCGGGGCCGAAGATCGCCCTGCGCGCGGACATGGACGCGCTGCCGGTGACCGAGCAGACCGGCCTGGCGTTCGCCTCCAAGGCCACCGGCGAGTACCGCGGCGAGACCGTCGGGGTCATGCACGCCTGCGGCCACGACGCCCACACCAGCATCCTGCTGGGCGTGGCCGAAGCGCTGGTGGCGATGCGCGCGCAGCTGCCGGGCGAGGTGATGCTGGTGTTCCAGCCCGCCGAGGAGGGCGCGCCGGGCAACGAGGAGGGCGGCGCTTCGCTGATGCTGAAGGAAGGCCTGTTCCGCGACTTCAAGCCCGACGCGATGTTCGGCCTGCACGTGTTCTCCAGCGTGCAGGCGGGCAAGATCGCGGTGCGCGGCGGCCCGCTGATGGCCGCCTCGGACCGCTTCAGCATCAAGGTGATCGGCCGCCAGACCCACGGCTCGGCGCCGTGGAACGGGATCGACCCGATCGTGGCCAGCGCCGACCTGATCGGCGCGGCGCAGACCGTGGTCAGCCGCCGCGCCAACATTTCCAGGCAGCCGGCGGTGCTCAGCTTCGGCGCGATCAAGGGCGGCATCCGCTACAACATCATTCCCGACGACGTGGAGATGGTCGGCACCATCCGCACCTTCGACGAAGGCATGCGCCAGCAGATCTTCGCCGACCTGAAGACCGTCGCCGAGCACACCGCCGCCGCGCACGGCGCCAGGGCCGAGGCGCACGTGCCCGACCAGGACGGCAACCCGGCCACGGTCAACGATCCGGCGCTGACCGCGAAGATGCTGCCCAGCCTGCAGGCGGTGGTCGGCGCCGACAACGTCTACGAGCCGCCGCTGCAGATGGGCGCGGAAGATTTCTCGTTCTACGCGCAGCAGGTGCCGTCGATGTTCTTCTTCGTCGGCGCCACCGGCCCCGGCATCGATCCGGCGACCGCGCCGAGCAACCACTCGCCGCAGTTCCTGCTGGACGAATCGGCGCTGGACGTGGGCCTGCGCGCGCTGCTGCAGGTGTCGCTGGACTATCTGGGTATGAAGCGGTGATTCGGGAGTCGGGATTGGGGATTCGTAAAAGCAGTTGTCCGGGGCGGAGATAGCGCCGCACTCCCTCGCACTTCTGGATCCGGATGGATTGGCCAAGGCGCACCTCGCGCGGTGCGCTTTTGCCAATCCCGACTCCCGACTCCCCAATCCCCGCCCCATACACCTGCCAGCCAGACCGCGCCCGCTAGACTGGCGCGCATGAACACCCCCCAGGATTCCAGTCTCGGCCGCGAGGTCGCCTATCCCTCGCAGTACGATCCCGCGCTGCTGTTCCCGATCCCCCGCGCCGGCGGCCGTGCCGAGATCGGCCTGGACGCCGCGCCGCTGCCGTTCTTCGGTCTCGACCGCTGGCATGCCTACGAACTGAGCTGGCTGGACGCGCACGGCAAGCCCTGCGTGGCCACCGCCACCTTGCAGGTGCCGTGCACCTCGCCGCAGCTGATCGAATCCAAGTCGCTCAAGCTCTACCTCAACGCGCTCAACGCGATGCGTTTCAACAGCGCCGAAGCGGTGCGCGCCTGCATCGTCACCGACCTGTCGGCGCGCGCCGGCGCCGACGTGACCATGGAGTTCGGCCTGCCGCCGGTCGATCCGCTGGGCGAAGGCGACTCGCTGGATGCGCTGGACATCGCCATCGACTGCTACGGCCCGCCGCGTCCGCAGTTCCTGCTCGCCGCGGCCGACGACATCGTCGAGGAGACGCTGAGCAGCGCACTGCTCAAGTCCAACTGCCCGGTCACCGGTCAGCCCGACTGGGCCACGCTGTGCGTGCGCTACCGCGGCGGCCGCATCGACCGCGAAGGCCTGCTGCGCTACCTGATCAGCTTCCGCGAGCACGCCGGCTTCCACGAACAGTGCGTGGAGCAGGTCTTCCACGACCTGCTGACCCGCTGCCGCCCGCAGTCCTTGCAGGTCGAGGCGCGCTACACCCGCCGCGGCGGCCTGGATATCAATCCCTGGCGCGCCACGCCCGACGTGGCCGAGCCGATCGCCTTCCACCGCGATCCGCGTCAGTAGCGCGCCGGCTGAATCGGATCGGCGCCGTTCACGGCTGCGCGATCCGCTGTTAACACATCCTGTGCAACCGTGGCCGCATCCCATCCACGCACGGAGCCACATGCGATGAACAGCGACAAGCGCGCCGATTTCTCGGCAGTCACCGCCAAGGTGGACACCACGGCGGAGGTCGCACCGAAGGCGGACTTCTCCGCAGTGCAGGCGCACGTGGACAGCACCGCCGAACAGGTGGAGCAGGTCTACGTGGTCAAGCCGGGCGATTCGCTGTCCAAGATCGCCAAGCTGCACTACGGCGACGGCAACGCCTGGACCCGCATCTTCGAAGCCAACCGCGACGTGCTCGACGACCCGGACAAGATCTATCCGGGGCAGACGCTGAAACTGCCTGCCCGCGCCTGACGCGCGCCGCGCCGAAAGACGTGCGCGATCCATCATTCCATCCAAGGAGCACCATCTCATGAAGATCCATTCGAAGACATTGACCGCGCCGCTGCTGCTGGCCCTGGCCGGCACGCTGGCGCTGGCCGGTTGCAAGAAGCAGGAGCAGAACCAGAACGCCACCCCGGATCCGACCTCGTCGGCACCGACCGAAGCGCTGCCGGGACCGGCGGATGCCGCCCACACCGCGCCCGCCGCGGCCATTGCCGGCACGGTGACGGTCGCCTCGGTGACCGTGGGCAACACCGCCGGCGCGGACAAGACGGTGGCGCCGCTGACCACGCTGGCCAGCAAGGACAGCATCATCGTCTCGGTGAAGACCGAGGGTTCCTCCACCAACACCCGTGTCGGCGTCAAGCTGCTGTTCCAGGACGGCCAGACCGCTGGCGAGCAGAGTGCGACGCTGACCACCGCCGGTGCGGAAACCACCAACATTTCCTTCACCAACGCCAAGGGCTGGCCGGCCGGCAAGTACAAGGCCGAGGTCACCGTGAACGGCCAGCCGGCCGGAACGCCGCAGGAATTCGAGGTCAAGTGAGGCCTCTCGCGCATCGCTGAGCGATGCCGCAGACACGGATCGCGCCAGCCGTCTCTCTCCCGGCTGGCGCGGCACGCTGGGCGCAGCCGCGAGGCTGCGCTTTTTTTGTGGGCAAATACAATGTGTTTCAATCCCCGTGCTGTGGTGGGGCGGCGAGTTTGCCCGCGACGGGATCACCTGCCTGCAGATGTGTCTTCAATCCGCGGGTCCTTGAGGACGCGATGTCCGCCGCTGTGCTGCGCAACAAGGTCAACCCGTTTCAATCCACGCGCCCGTGAGGACGCGACTGAACGCTAATGCGCAGACTGTAACCGGCAGCATGTTTCAATCCACGCGCCCGTGAGGACGCGACTTGGGGAGGCTGGCAGAGAAAGCCTGCCTCCTTGTTTCAATCCACGCGCCCGTGAGGACGCGACCCGGCAGGCCACTTTCGACCAGCGCGACCAATACCAGTTTCAATCCACGCGCCCGTGAGGACGCGACAGTAACCCATAACCCCCTCCTGCACGCCGAAAAAGTTTCAATCCACGCGCCCGTGAGGACGCGACGAGACCGCGGCCGGGCCGATGGGCGGCATGCTGAAGTTTCAATCCACGCGCCCGTGAGGACGCGACCAGAGGTTTCCGAGAAGCGCTCTCCTGCAGGAGGTTTCAATCCACGCGCCCGTGAGGACGCGACGATCACGAGTACGACGCCGCAAGGATCAATTACCGGTTTCAATCCACGCGCCCGTGAGGACGCGACCAGCCAGTGCAGCAGCCGCTCACGAATCGTCAGGTTTCAATCCACGCGCCCGTGAGGACGCGACGCTCAGGGCGCACGGATCCTCAACATGTCCTTCGGGTTTCAATCCACGCGCCCGTGAGGACGCGACCCTGGTGCGCCGAGAGGATCGCGTCGCCATGGATGTTTCAATCCACGCGCCCGTGAGGACGCGACACCCATGGCTTGGCGGGGCATCGCTTGCGTACGACGTTTCAATCCACGCGCCCGTGAGGACGCGACGTCGGCCAGCTCGTTCAGCCCGTGCTCGATCCAGTTTCAATCCACGCGCCCGTGAGGACGCGACGCGGAATGCCGAATTGATCCCAGCATCCTCAAGCAGTTTCAATCCACGCGCCCGTGAGGACGCGACCTTGGGCGGCTGCTGCTGGGCGACGTTCTTGGCGCGTTTCAATCCACGCGCCCGTGAGGACGCGACCTGGCCGTGTGCCAGGCCTGAATCGCTGAAACCGTTTCAATCCACGCGCCCGTGAGGACGCGACGCGGCGGGACTACTGATTGGGGCCAGGGGCAGTTGTTTCAATCCACGCGCCCGTGAGGACGCGACCCCAGGGGCGGCGGAAAACTGGACGCGGGTCCATAGTTTCAATCCACGCGCCCGTGAGGACGCGACTCTTGGCGACGTGCTTGCGCTGGTGCATAGCCACCGTTTCAATCCACGCGCCCGTGAGGACGCGACCATCTTCGACGAGCCGGTGAACAGCCAGCTTGGGTTTCAATCCACGCGCCCGTGAGGACGCGACACACCTGGGCACCGAGACGGAACGCGCCGGTCAAGTTTCAATCCACGCGCCCGTGAGGACGCGACCCCGACAGCCATCACCCATGCGTTGTGGATCATCAGGTTTCAATCCACGCGCCCGTGAGGACGCGACGCTCGTAGGTGTCGCCGACTTTCAGGCCATCAACGTTTCAATCCACGCGCCCGTGAGGACGCGACACAGGCGTAGGAACCGTTCGATCAGACCCACGGGGTTTCAATCCACGCGCCCGTGAGGACGCGACGGGACCGCTGTCTTGTCGCAACACCGAGTGCCTTGTTTCAATCCACGCGCCCGTGAGGACGCGACCTGCTCGGTGGACAGGTGATTGTTCATCGCAAGTTGTTTCAATCCACGCGCCCGTGAGGACGCGACACTTCCCCAGGCAACTGGGCACTGCCGCTGCGTTGGTTTCAATCCACGCGCCCGTGAGGACGCGACCCACCAGGGCGATGCGAGAACCTACGACCTGCAGTTTCAATCCACGCGCCCGTGAGGACGCGACGAGGCGCTGCGCGCCTACGGCAAGCAATACAACGAGTTTCAATCCACGCGCCCGTGAGGACGCGACCACACGGCCGGCGACGCCGCCAAGTTCTTCCGCAAGTTTCAATCCACGCGCCCGTGAGGACGCGACGCTTGCCCGGCCGTCAGCGGGATAATGCAGCTTGCGTTTCAATCCACGCGCCCGTGAGGACGCGACCCTCAGCCAGCTCCGCAAACTCCGTGCTGGCCTCGTTTCAATCCACGCGCCCGTGAGGACGCGACTCACGCAAGCCGGATGACCCATCTTTCAGCAGCGGTTTCAATCCACGCGCCCGTGAGGACGCGACTCGGGTCGGTAGTGCCGTCGCTAAACGCGATGTTGTTTCAATCCACGCGCCCGTGAGGACGCGACGATTCCACTCAGGGTAGTCCGAGCAGTAGCTAACGTTTCAATCCACGCGCCCGTGAGGACGCGACAATCCAGACGCAGGCATCCATGGGCAACCACCCCGGTTTCAATCCACGCGCCCGTGAGGACGCGACCTTCAGCCTCTCGCCTGGCCGGATCTCGCGTTCATGTTTCAATCCACGCGCCCGTGAGGACGCGACCCCCCTGAGCATAAGCGCTGATGGGCATTGGGAAAAAGTCCGCACTTGTGCGGAACCTTAAGAGGCACAATCGAATTCAGTTGCCGCCTACTTGCAGTTAGCGGGTGCTCTGAAATATTTTTCTTTTTAATCAATGGTTTGTGGAATTCCGCGAACCTGCCGGGCTTTTCCCGGTCGCTTGCGGTTCGCGTCAGAAGATCAGCGGGCCTTTGAGATCCAGGCTGGGCTTGGCGCCGACGTGCTCTACACGGGCTTCCCATTTCGCACCGAGCTGATAGAAGCGAAGACTGTCGACGGCGGGATCGATCAGGTCGCATAGGCGCTGCCGCAATGCGGCCCATTGCGCAGGTTCGACTTCGATTTCGAAGACCGAGAATTGCACGCGTTGGCCGAGATCGCGGCAGGCTTTGGCAACTTTGCGCAGTCGCTTTTCACCGCCGGGGGAACTCGTGCTGACATCGTAGCTGACCAGAACCATCATGGCGCGGCGGCCTTTTCATTTCCAGAAAAAGGGGGGATAGCCATCCAGGTCGCTGCGCAGGTGGCGGGCCAGCAGCTGGGCCTGGACGAAGGGCAGCAAGCCGATATCCACCTTCTCGCCGAGGAAGGCGTGCTGGAGTTGTTCGCGCTTGCGTTCCTGGTAGGCCACCAGAACGATCTTGCGGGCATCGTCCTTCAGCAGGACGGCGCCGTTGTCGAAGATCTGGAAGTCGCGTTCGTTCAACTGGCGGCGATTGATCAGCGACAACGCCAGGCGCTCGCCGAGCAATGGCCTGAATTCCTCGGCCAAGTCCAGGGCGAGGCTTGGCCGTCCGGGACGGTCGCGGTGCAGGAAGCCGACTGCCGGGTCCAGGCCGACTGTTTCCAGGGCGGAACGGCAATCGTGGGTGAGCAGGGTATAGAGGAAGGAGAGCAGGGCATTGAACGCGTCGCGCGGGGGACGGCGGTTGCGGCCGCCGAAGCGCAGCACCGGTGCGTCGGCACGTACGAGTTGGTCGAACACGCCGAAATAGGATTGGGCGGCCTCGCCTTCCAGGCCGCGCAACACGTCCACGCTGGTCTCGCTGAGGATGCGTTGCGGGATGCGTTTGAGCCGCTTGAGCGCGTGCTGAAAGGCGGTAACGTCGGTGAGTCGGTCGCCGTGGTCGCGCCAGCCGCGGGCCAGTACCGCGCGCTGGTTGTGGATCTTTCCCGCCAGCAGGTTGCGGACGACGGCGGCGCAGCGCGCAGGGTCGTCGCTGCGGCGGTACTGTTCGCGCCGCAACATCACGTTACCGGAAACCGGGCCTTCGACGCGTGCGAGGAAGCGGCCCTGCGGCGTCAGGTAGCAGATGCTGATGCCTTGTTCGGAACAAAAGCCCAGCAGCTGCGGCGATACCGCGACCCGGCCGATGCAGACCAGGCTTTCCAGCATGTGCACGGGCAGCCGGGCGCGTTCCTGGCGCTCGACCTCCATCACGATGTTGGCCCCGTCCTTGCGCAGCCAGGCGCCGTCCGTGGTGGCGTAGAGGGTGTTGAGTTGACGCCGCATTGTCACTGCTCCTCGGTTTCGAGCTGCTGGCGCAGCCAACTTTCGACGCTGCCGCGGCCGAGCAGTCGCGGCTGGCATAGGTCGATCAGGGAACAGGCATCGCAGCGTCGCGCGTCGTAGCTCGCACTCGGCGTGGTGCCGGAAGACAGCATTGCGCGGGTTTCGGTAATGGTGCGCAGGGTCAGTTCGCGCAGCGCCTGGTCGAAGACGACATCCTTGCGCCGCCGCGTCTGCCCGTAGAAGAGGGCGCCGGCGGCGACGGGATGGCCCAGCATGTGCTCAAGGCACAAGGCCTGTGCGCACAGCTGCACCTCGTCGGCCCGGTGCGACTTCGGCCGGCCGCGTTTGTATTCCACCGGGTAGGCGAATTCGCTGGCGCCGTCGCGATGGAATTCGACCACATCGGCCTTGCCGGTGATACCCAGTTCCAGCGCCAGCAGCGGCATTGCCGTGACCGTGCGCGCACCGCGCCTGCGCTCGCTCTGCGGCGCATCGGCGCGCTGGTGCAATAGCCGGCCCTCGGCGGTCTGCCGGTTTTCCGCCCATTGCCGCTCCACATGGATCAGCGCGCACTGGCGCGGGCAATACAGGTAGTGTTGGAGGGCGGAGAGCGGGATCAGATCGTCGTCGTCCATGGTTCCCGCTCTCCGCGACGGTCAGAACAGTTCAGTGACGGTGACGCCGGTCGGCAGGTCGCGATCGATCAGAACCCGATAATCGGAGAAGCCGCGTGCCGGCCCGTTGTCGGCACTCTCGACGCGTTCGACCTTGACCTTGTCGAACAGCACATGTGCCGGTGCGTTGCCCATCGGGTGTTCGTGTTCGAACACGATCAGCTTGCGCGCGGCCATCTCGCCGCGCGCGGCGGAGCGGTCGTGCTCGAACAGGTTGGTCAGCGCGCGCCATAGCAGTTGCAGATCGTCCTCGGAGAAACCGGTGCGTTCCGCCAGTTTGGCCGAGACGAAGCCGTGGGCGCGATACAGGCCGTAAGGCAGGATGTGCTTGCGCCCCATGGTGCGCTCCTTCTCAAGATCCTTTTCGTTGGTCACCGCCACGCGGGTGATCGACACCTCCAGCGGCAGTACCGGCTCGACCGAACTGGCGAAGGCCAGCTGCACCGGGCCGCGCACCTGGCCGGTATTGACCTCGGTGGTCATGACCGCGCCGAAGGTGCGCACGTCGAAGAAGTTCTTGCACATCCAGGCGGTCAGTTCGCGCGCCTTGGCCTCGTCTTTGGGTAGTTTCTTGGCTTCGTGCTCGATGCCGAGCGCGGCGTAGGCCTGCTTGTGCTGGTTGTTCAGCACCGACTTCTCCTGCATGTAGATCGCGTAGCCCGGCGCGCTCTCCTTCTCCAGCGCGATGTAGTTGCGGATCTTGCGCTTGAGCGCCACGTCGGTGACCAGGCCGCGGTTGGTTTCCGGATCCAGGCGTGGCAGGTTGCCGGCGTCGGGGTCGCCGTTGGGGTTGCCGTTGGTCACGTCGAACAGGTAGACGAACTCGTAGCGGTGGGCGATGGCGCTCATGCGTTATCTCCTTCGGAAGCGGTGTCGGGGGCGTCCTTGCCGTCGTTGCGGACGAAGCGCGCCTGGGTCTGGTGGTAGTAGCCGATCGCGAAACGGCCTTGCTCTTCGATGGGTAAAGTGCGGGGGAAACTGTTGGGAAGCGCGTCGATGATCTGGCCGATCTCCTTTTCCAGGTTCACCGCCAGGCCGGCCTTGTCCTTGCGCAGCTTGCCGAAGTGGTTTTGCGCGCTGCGCAGCAGGACCGGGAAGATGCTGGCCGGGGTCGCCGAGGCGGCGCCGTAGTAGCGATCGCGGATGGTGGCGTTGACCTGGCCGCCGAGTGCGGCGCGTTGCAGGTTTTCCAGCGATGAGAACAGTCGGCCCAGCAGGTAGCCGGGGTCGGTATTGGCAGTATCGAGACTCACGGGGGGTTCTCCCAGGGTGGATGACAGTCCTTGTTGCGTATCCAAACGCGCCTCGCGCACCAGTACGGCCCGGCACAACGCCACACGCAGCGGGTTGACCTGCCCGTCGGCGCGGAAGCGCATGACGATGGCGCCCAACAGGCTGCGCGGATAGCGCGTGCCGGCGAGGATCGCCCGCGTCAGCTCACCGGCCAGCAGCGGCGAGACGTCCTCCGCCTTGGGCTTGCCGTGCTCTCCGTACACCGGGGCGGTCTGCAGGGCGAGGAACTGCGGCGTTGGCGGGCGCTTCCAGGCCGGTGGTTGCAGTGCGAGGTCGTGGTAGTGGTCGGCCAAGCGTCGAGCGAAGCCGGCCAGCGTCTGCGTTTCCCAGAAGCGGATCGACAGGCGCGAAGCGTTCGGAGCCAGGCCGAGCACGAAGATGCGCGCCTCGTCGGCATCCACTTCACGCAAGGGGCGAGCCTGTCGCACCTGCTCCAGTGCGAGCTGCAGGCGCTGGGTGGCCTGGCCGTCGGCGATCCGAGGATCTTCGGCTTCGCCGCCGTGCAGGAAATCGGCGATCAGGTCCTCGGCGCCCTCGGCCTGCGCGCTGGTCTTCGCCTGCGCCCAGAACACCACCGTGGAGTCGCCGATTTGCAGCCGCTGCCGATTGTGCGGATCGCGCCGCAGCAGGTGGTTGAGCGCGGTGGTGTAGGCGAAGGCGGCCTGCTCGGAGACCGGGGCGTTGGCGCCCTGGCTCTTGCCGTAGGAGGTGAACGCATCGAGATTGAACGAGACGATCGATGCGCCGGAACTCTGTGCGCCGTTCACGCCCTTGATCGCCGGGTGCAGCCGCGCCAGCGGCGCGCGCTCGCCGCTGACCAGGCAGGTGCCGGATACGCTGTCGGCCCCCTGGCCTTGTTGCCGCTCCCAGGCGGCGCGCGCGGCGGCGCGCTGGTGCAGATAGCCGGTGTCGCCATCCAGGCGGAACACCACGTTGGCATCCAACAGTGCCTCGCTGTGCCGGGCGAAGTGCGGGTGCTCTGCGAATTGCGCGGGCGACCAGCTGTCGAGGAATGCCAGCAGTGCGCGCAGACCAGGATCGTCGCTGCCGTCCAGCGCGTGCTGGTGCAGTACCTGGAACGCCGCATGCTCTTGCTCGCTGCGCTTGCTGCTGGCGCTGACCCCGAGCGCGTAGCTGGTCTTGTCCCACAGGAAGTTGGACGTGACCGCTACGGTGCGCTTTTCTGGCTGCGGTACGCTCAATGCCTTGGCGATCCGCTTCTTGCCGTCGTAGTGGTGTTCGTCCTCCACGGCCACGACGTTGCCGTCGGCGGCCAGCACGATTGCGTAGCCGATCTTCTCCTGGCTATAGCCGGGCGCGGCGATGCCCGATGCGGGATCGTCCAGCAGCCGCTGGTAGTAGTCGGCGAGGGCGGACAGGATCATGCGCGTACCTCGCCATCGCCCGGTGGCGGCACCTCGACCCGGCCATCGCGCATGCGCGCGCGGAAGAAGTGCGGTGTCATGCCGTCGGCGAAGTCGATGTCGTGCAGTATCCAGCCCAGGTCGCGTTCGCCGGCCAGCGCGGGGTCGGTGGCCGGCAAGGCAGCGTCGTCTTCGATCAGTGCAAAGCTGGCCGGGAACTCGCGCGTGCCCAGGCACGGCGCCTGGAAGCACTGCCCGCGCCGCGCGCGCCGGTTGAAGATGTCCAGGTGCTTGCCGACGTTGTCATCGGAGCCGGCCTTGTCGGTCAGCTCGAAGTGCGCGGTGATCACGTAACCCACCTCACGCAGGATGGTGGCAGCACGCTGTTGCCGGTCCTCTTCGACGTAGCTGACCAGCATATCGGTGCGCCCTGCCTTGATCGCCTTGCTCACGCTGGCCGCCGACAGTTTGCTGCCGACCTCGTTGCGGCGGATCGATTCGAAGCGGATCGGCTTGAGTACCTGGATCCCGTCCACCACCCAGCGGATTGCCGGCTTCCAGTGGATGGCTTCCAGGATGCCGCGCGCCGCCGATGGTGTGATGATGTCGTACGAGACCCGCTCTACTTTCATCTCCGGGCGCGTGAACAGTGCCCGCTCGCCCCAGACATGGAGCCTGACGCCGTAATTCATCCTTGTTCCCCCGGCCCGCAAGGGCGGGCTTTCACGGAATGCCCCTCTCCAACGGAGAGGGGGCGTTTTCACTCCAGTCGCACTACATTAGTTTCAATCCACGCTCTCAGAACATTTTTATCAATAGTTGTTCCTAGCCACGGTGATCCAGCTACCAGAGCAGTGAGAACGACAATTGCCCAAGGCCAGATCGCAGGTTTCTCGCTGCCTTTTATGTCTAATCTCAAGCTGACCGGGTAATTTGATTCGGCTTCTTCCTGTTGCGATCTAGACATGGTTGGCAGCATGCTCAGCGTGTTGGGCCAGTTCAGTTCAGCCTAATCTGGATTCTAATGAGTTGCAACTGGCGATTTTTTAACTTTTGGATGGCGCCTACCAGACGTTCTTTTCTGTATCGAGGAACTGAGGATTTTCCCAATGCAGCCCGAACCGCGCGTCGTACAGCCGCGGGTTGACCAACCGCATGAACTGCTCACCGTAGCGCGCCTGTGCGACCGCGGCGATGGCATGGGCCTGCCACAGTGCCTGGTAGGTCTGCTCGGGCACCTGCACCAGCCAAGGTTGCAGGCGGCGGGCGGCGCCGGCCACGCCCACCTGCTCGGCGTGTTCGAGTTGGCGCAGGATATCGGCAACCTCGGGCACCTCCTCGTCGCGACCCGGCGCGTAGGGCACGATCAGCGGCCGCATCGTGGTGTTGATCAGCTTGAACTTGCGCGCCAGCGTGTCCAGTGGCAGGGCGTCGATGCCGGCGTCGCGCAGCAGTCCGAGCAGGTCCTCGCGGTCGAGCCGGCCATCGCCCAGGCGGCGATAGAGTCCCGCGAAGTATTCGGCGACCGCATCCATTGCCAGCAGGTTCTCACGGTGGGCGCGCTCGACCCCACGGAAGACCTCGGCGAACAGTTCCAGTTCCTTCGGCGGCGCCCAATCCCGGTTTGCAGGCGCAAACACCAGCACTTCGCTGGCGTCCAGCTGCCGCCGGCCTTCGCGGTTGCAGCGCCCGGCCGCCTGGGCGATGGAATCCAGGCCGGCCTCGGCGCGCAGCACGGCAGGGAAGTCCACGTCCACCCCGGCCTCGATCAGGCTGGTGGCGACCAGCCGGCATGGCCGGCCCGCCTTCAGGTCTTCGCGCAGTTCGGCCAACACCGTGCTGCGGTGGCGTGCGTGCATCAGCGTGGTCAGGTGGCGCGCGCCGGGTTGATCGGCGATCGCGTCGAACAGGTGGCGGGCGTGGCGGCGGTTGTTGACGATGCACAGCACCTGCTCGCGCCGGTGCAGGTGGTCGGCCAGCGCGTCGTCGTCGAGCGTGCCGACGTGGCGCACGTGGACACGTTGCAGCCGTGCATACAGTGCCGGTGGATCGTCCACCAGTTCCTGCACGTGTTCCAGGCCGCCCTTGAAGCCCTGGTCCAGGCGCAGCGCCGGTTGGGTGGCGGTGCACAGCACCGGACTGACCCGGTAGTTGCGCGCCAGTTCGTCCAGCAGCGCCACGCAGGGGCGCAGCAGTGCATGCGGAAGCGTCTGCGCCTCGTCCAGGACCACCACGCTGCCGGCGATGTTGTGCAGCTTGCGGCAGCGCGCAGGTCGGTCGGCGAACAGGCTCTCGAAGAACTGCACCGCGGTGGTGACGACGATCGGCGCGTCCCAATTTTCCATCGCCAGCCTGCGTTTGGAGATCGCCTCCGGCGCGGACTGCGGATCGTCGAAGAAGGCGCTATGGTGCTCCAGTACCACGTCGTCGCGGTCCTGCACGCCCAGCGCATGCCGGAACACCTGCACGGTCTGTTCGACGATGCTGGTGAACGGAATTACGTAAATCACCCGGCGCAGTCCCTGGCGTTGGGCATGGGCGATGGCGTGGTCCAGCGCGAACGCCAGGGAGGCCAAGGTCTTGCCGCCGCCGGTGGGCACGGTGAGCGAGAACAGGCCGGGACGCATGCCGGCCTTCGCGCGGACCTGGTGCAGGATCTGCGCGCGCAGCGGGTTGATGCCGCCCTCGCGGGGAAAGCCGGCCAAGTGCGCGTCCAGGCGTTCGCGCAACTGTGCCAGCGTAGGCCGCGTGCCGGCTTCTTCCGCGCGCGATGGACGGCCTTCCACGCGTCGATAGAAGTCGTCGGTGTCGGTGAAATCCGCATCGACCAGGCACGAGAACACCATCCTGGCGAGCAGGGATAGCTGGAAGGGACGGCGTTCCAGCCGCGTATGGCCGATGAAACCATCCGGCAATGTCAGCTTGGCCGGCAGAGCCAGCTCGCGTTCCCAGTCCGGCAGCAGGGGCGGCAGTTCGCGCTCACGGTAGTCGTCGGACAAGCGCTCGTACAGCGAGGGGCGCGACTGCGCCTGGTGCCCGGGTCGTCCGTCGGCCAGCCCGGTGTGATGGCCGGCGATGCCGTAGGCGATCAGGGTACCGGCGTTGCCATAGCGCTCGCGGGCAATCCGTGCCCCCCAACTTGCGTGGTCCACGCGTGTCGGATCGCCGTCCAAACGCGCCTGGAACTTCTGCGTGTACTTGCCCAGGTCGTGCAGGCGGCCCGCCACCTGGGCCAAGCTCTGGCCGCCGAAGGGTGCTGCGTGCTCGGCGGCGCGCGCGCCGACCTGGACGAGGTGAGCGGCCAGCGGTTGCCAGTCGCCGCGGTCCCGTTGCTTGGCAGAGTGTGCGTAGAACTCCATCCTTGTCCCCTGTCCATCATCGTACCGGCACCGTGCCGGTGGCGCCGCAGGCAAGCATATACCTGGCTGTTCTGCCCGGGTTGGACCGTTGTGCCCGGGTTGGACCGTTGCATGGCGACCGCGCTGCCGCACCAAGGCAGCGCGCGTTGAGCAGCGCGAGGGTCGATCTGCCATCGCGGTTGATGGACCACCAATGATTCCGTTGTTTGCGCGTCGTGCATGGATCCTGCCGACGAAAACATACTCGGCCGTATTGGCGCGGTTGCGTCCGACCAGAAGCCATTCAGCACGGCATGCGTACCACTCTGTCGAGGTGATTCCATACGCATGCGCATGGAAGGTGCGCCGCCTTGCACCACAGGCGATGGCGGAATTTGTCCTGCGAGCCAACGCACGCCATCGCCGCCGCGCCGCGTGCGGTACAAGAAGCGCACGCGCTGCTCCGGCGTCGGTGGTCTCCACCGTTCCATGCAACCGCCTTTCTCCGGCGCGCAGAAAACGCGACAATCGGTGGCCGTCATGCCATCGCCGTCGCTGGGTTTTCCTTCGCCAAAAGCGCTGCCGTGCGCACACCGTCCGCGCCGTGCCATCGGCAGCCTTTCCCGCGGCAGCGCGTCCTTCCCGAATCGCAAGAGAGCCCACGTCACTCATGTCGAATACGCCCAAGATCCTGTACACGCTCACCGACGAAGCCCCGTACCTGGCGACGCAGTCGCTGTTGCCGATCGTCGCCGCCTTCGCCGGCACCGCCGGCATCGCGGTGGAAACCCGCGACATCTCGCTGGCCGGCCGCTTGATCTCGCAGTTCCCCGAATACCTGCGCGAGGATCAGCGCATCGCCGACGACCTGGCCGAGCTGGGCCAGCTGGCGACCACGCCGGAAGCCAACATCATCAAGCTGCCCAACATCAGCGCCTCGGTGCCGCAGCTCAAGGCCGCGATCAAGGAACTGCAGCAGCAGGGCTACGCACTGCCGGACTACCTGGACGAGCCGAAGGACGACACGCAGAAGGAGGCCAAGGCGCGCTACGACCGGGTCAAGGGCAGTGCGGTCAATCCGGTGCTGCGCGAGGGCAATTCCGATCGCCGCGCGCCGCTGTCGGTGAAGAACTACGCGCGCAAGCACCCGCACCGCATGGGCGCGTGGAGCGCCGACTCCACCTCGCACGTGGCGCATATGCAGGACGGCGATTTCTACGGCAGCGAGCGCTCGGTGCTGATCGCGCAGGCCGGCAGCGTCAGGATCGAACTGGTCGGCAAGGACGGCGCGGTCACCGTGCTGAAGGAAAAGACCGCGGTGCAGGCCGGCGAGATCATTGACGCGGCAGTGATGAGCAAGCGCGCGCTGGCCAGCTTCGTGCAGGCGCAGATCGCCGATGCCAAGCAGCAGGGCGTGCTGTTCTCGCTGCACCTGAAGGCGACGATGATGAAGGTCTCCGACCCGATCATGTTCGGCGTGGTGGTCGGCGCGTTCTACCAGGAGGTGCTGGACAAGCACGCCGAGGCGCTGAAGCAGGTTGGCTTCGATCCGAACAACGGCATCGGCGACCTGTACACGCGCATCGCCACGCTGCCGGACGCGCAGCGCGCGCAGATCCAGGCCGATCTGCAGGCGGTGTACGCGCAGCGCCCGGCGCTGGCGATGGTCAATTCCGACAAGGGCATCACCAACCTGCACGTGCCCAGCGACGTGATCGTCGATGCGTCGATGCCGGCGATGATCCGCGACTCGGGCAAGATGTGGAATGCCGACGGCACGCTGCAGGACACCAAGGCGCTGATCCCGGACCGCTGCTACGCCGGCCTGTACCAGGCGGTGATCGAGGACTGCAAGCGGCATGGCGCGTTCGATCCGGCGTCGATGGGCAGCGTGCCCAACGTCGGCCTGATGGCGCAGAAGGCCGAGGAATACGGCTCGCACGACAAGACCTTCCAGATCGCCGCCGACGGTGTGGTGCGGGTCAGCGACGCTGGCGGCACGCTGCTGCTCGAGCATGCGGTCGAAGCCGGCGACATCTGGCGCATGTGCCAGGTCAAGGACGCGCCGATCCAGGACTGGGTCAAGCTGGCGGTCAGCCGCGCGCGCCTGAGCGCCACCCCGGCGGTGTTCTGGCTGGATCCGCAGCGCGCACACGATGCGCTGATGATCCAGAAGGTGGAGCGCTACCTGCAGGACCACGACCTGAGCGGCCTGGACATCCGCATCCTGCCGCCGGTGGAGGCGACCGCGTTCTCGCTGCAGCGCATCCGCAAGGGCGAGGACACCATCTCGGTCACCGGCAACGTGCTGCGCGACTATCTCACCGACCTGTTCCCGATCATGGAGCTGGGCACCAGCGCCAAGATGCTGTCGGTGGTGCCGCTGATGGCCGGCGGCGGCCTGTTCGAGACCGGCGCCGGCGGTTCGGCGCCCAAGCACGTGCAGCAGTTCGTCGAGGAGAACTACCTGCGCTGGGATTCGCTGGGCGAGTTCCTGGCCCTGGCCGCCTCGCTGGAGCACCTGGGCCAGCGCCACCACAACGCAACGATCGGCGTGCTGGCGAAGACCCTGGACCAGGCCAACGGCCAGTTCCTGGACAACGACAAGTCGCCCTCGCGCAAGGTCGGCGAACTCGACAACCGCGGCAGCCATTTCTACCTGGCCCTGTACTGGGCGCAGGCGCTGGCCGCGCAGGACGAGGACGCGGCGCTGCAGGCGCGCTTCGCACCGCTGGCCAGGCAGTTGGCGCAGCACGAGGCCGCCATCGTCGCCGAACTCAATGGCGTGCAGGGCAAGCCGGTCGACATCCAGGGCTACTACCGCCCGAACCTGGCCCTGGTCGGCCAGGCGATGCGGCCGAGCGCCACGTTCAACGCCGCGCTGCAGACGCTGTCGGCGCAGTAGTTCACTGCCGCTGCTCTACGAACCCGGCCGACGCACGCGCGTCGGCCGGGTTTTTTTGCGGCTGTACCGCTACGCCTGCCGCGGCGAACGCGAGCGCTGGCCAGCGCCATTGCGATGGGGCGGCGTCGGCTGCGCGTTGCCGATCGGTAGCGGCGGCGCAGGTGCTGCGCCTTCGCAGCACAGCACACAGCGATCGCTGGGGTGCGTGGCCGTTGTCCCGATACCACCGGCGCGTCAGCGGAATGGCGACAGCGCGGTCATCCTGCGGCGCAGCAGCGCATACTCGCGATTCTTCTCTTCTGTCGCCTGCGCGTCGGCCGCCGCGACGCGCGTCGCGGTATCGGGCGCTGGGGGTGTCGGTGCCTTGGGCGTGGTGGCCAGCGCGCGCGCCAGCGCCAGGTCGGCGATATGCCCTTGGTGGAACAACAGATCGCTGTAGATGCCCATCGTCGTGCTCCTGACTTGAGTGGAATCGACGATAGGCGCAAGCTGAGGCCAGAAAAAGCGACCATTCTGCAAGACAGACTTGAAGAGGATTCAACATGGCGCGACCACCACTGCACGCGCTGCAAGGTTTCGTCAGCGTCGCCAGGCTCGGCAATCTGTCGCGCGCAGCGATCGCGATGCACCTCACCGTCAGCGCGCTGAGCCATCAGATGCGCACGCTGGAACAGCGCCTGGGCTACCGGCTGCTCGACCGGCACGCGCGCGGGGTGACGCTGACCGCGGACGGGCGGCGCCTGCTCGAGCGCATCGGCCCGCACCTGGATGCGATCGGCGAGGCGCTGCAGCCGTTCGCCGCGCGCCGCGACAACGTGCTGACGATCAGCCTGACCCCGTCGATGGCATCGGCCTGGCTGGTGCCGCGCCTGGGCGATTTCCTGGCGCGACATCCGCAGATCGAGATCAATCTGCTGTCCGACCAGCGCCTGGTCGATTTCGAGCGCCAGCCGCAGATCGATGCGGCGCTGCGGATCGGCAGCGGACAGTGGCCCGGGGTTGTCGCCGAGGCCTTGTTCGACGAATGGCTGGTGCCGATGGCCAGCCCGGCGCTGATCGCACGGATGGGCACGCGCAAGCGCACCGCGCTGGCGCAGTGGCCCTTGCTCGGCGATCCGGACGGCGAGTGGGAGCGCTGGTTCGCAGCTATCGGCGAAACCCCGCCAGCGCGCTATGTGGCGGTGTTCGACGACTCCGAATCGCACCATCGCGCGGCCCTGGACGGCGTCGGCGTGGCGCTGGGCCGCATCACCCGGGCGCGCCTGCTGATCGACTCCGGCCAGCTGGTGCCGCTGTCGCCGCATCTGCTGAAGACGGCGTGGTCGCATTACTTGGTGTATCCGCCGCGCTCGGCCGCGCATGGCGGCTTCCTGGCGTTCCGCGACTGGCTGCGCATGCAGGCCGCCGAGCACCTAAGGCGCATGCAGGAAATGGCCACCCAGGCCGCGCCCAAGCGCCGCCGCGCCCGCGGGTAGACTGCGGCCATGACCGACCCGCCCGCTCCGCCCGCATCCGCCGAACCCTGCGCCGACGCCGTGGCGCGCAGCATCCGCGATGCGTTCGAGGACTATCACGCGCGCTTCGCGCAGATCAGTCGCCGCGCCCGCCGCCGTTTCGAGACCCGCGACTGGAACGCCGCGCGCAACGACGCGGTCGAGCGCATCGCGCTGTACGACCAGTGCATCGGCGAGTGCATGCTGCGCCTGCGCACGCTGCTGCGTGGGCAGACCCACGACCGCACGCTGTGGGCGCAGGTGCGCGACAGCTTCGCCGCGCAACTGCACGGGCTGATCGACCAGGAGCTGTACAAGACCTTCTACAACACGCTGACCCGGCGCTTCTTCCGCACCCAGGGCGTGGATACGCGGATCGAGTTCGTGGCGCTGGACATCGAACCGACCGATGCGATCACCCATCCGGTGGCGCGGCACAACTATGCGGTCTCCGAGATGCGGCCGGTGGACGCCTTCGTACGCGTGCTCGGCGACTATCCATTCGAGGTGCCGTACGCGCACCGCACGCGCTGCGCCGCGGCCATCGCGGTGCGCCTGCAGGACGACCTGGCGCACTGGGGCGAGCAGCCGGTGCGCGGCATCGAGCTGCTGGAAACGGTGTTCTACCGCGAGCGCCGCGCCTACCTGGTCGGCCGCGTGTTCGGCGAACACCGCTTCTCGCCCTGCGTGATCGCGCTGGTCAACGATGCCGACGGCCTGCGCGCCGAGGCGGTGCTGACCCGGCGCAACGACGTGGCGCAGCTGTTTGGCATCTCGCGCAGCTATTTCCAGGCCGATCTGGCCACCGTCGGCGATGCGGTGGTATTCCTGCGCAGCCTGCTGTCGCACAAGCCGATCGACGAGCTGTACACGATGCTCGGCCGCGCCAAGCAGGGCAAGACCGAGCGCTTCCGCACCTTCTTCCGCCACTTTCAGGCGCAGCCCGACGAGCAGCTGGTGCACGCCGAGGGCACGCCGGGCATGGTCATGGCGGTGTTCACCCTGCCCGGCTATCCGCTGGTGTTCAAGCTGATCCGCGACCGCTTCGCCTATCCGAAGACGATGAGCCGCGAGCAGGTCGAGGACAAGTACGCGCTGGTGTTCAACCTGGACCGGGTCGGCCGCCTGCTCGACGCGCAGCCGTATCGTTCGCTGCGCTTTCCGCGCGCGCGCTTCGC
Source organism: Xanthomonas hyacinthi (assembly GCF_009769165.1). Classification (NCBI taxonomy): domain Bacteria; kingdom Pseudomonadati; phylum Pseudomonadota; class Gammaproteobacteria; order Lysobacterales; family Lysobacteraceae; genus Xanthomonas; species Xanthomonas hyacinthi. Next base: position 1,465,659 of record NZ_CP043476.1, on the reverse strand, counting down.
TCCGGCGCTGCTCGCCGAACTGCTGCAAGGCTGCGCGCGCAGCCTGCGCGAGGACGGCGAGGACCTGATCTTCGAGCTGTGCTACGTGCAGCGGCGGCTGCGCCCGCTGAACCTGTACCTGCGCGAGCAGACCGCCGAGGCGGCGCGCGAGGCGGCGCTGGACTATGCGCAGGCGATCAAGGACATGGCGCGCAACAACATCTTCCCCGGCGACATGCTGCTGAAGAACTTCGGCGTGTCGCGGCAGGGGCGCGCGGTGTTCTACGACTACGACGAGCTGTGCCTGGTCACCGACTGCAGCTTCCGCGACTGGCCGCAGCCGCGCAACGACGAGGAAGCCATGTCCGCCGAACCCTGGTTCCATGTCGCCGCGCGCGACGTGTTCCCGGAGCGCTTCGCGCTGTTCATGGGCCTGCCCGCCGCCTCGCTGGAGGCGGTCAGGCGTGCCCATGGCGAACTGTTCGACCCGCAGTGGTGGCGCGAGCTGCAGGCGCGACTGCGCCAGGACGATTATCCGGACGCGCCGCCGTACCCGGAATCGCTGCGCCTGGCTTGACTTGCCGGCCTGACTTGCATGCGTAAGCCGGCTGCGCTGTAATCGGCGCTTCATCCATGCAAGGACAGCGCGATGCATCGCAAATCGGGATTATCGACGTGGCGTTGGGGCGGTCTGCTGCTGGCGCTGCTGGCGGCCACCGGATTCGCTGCCGGCACCGGGCCAGGCGCGGTGCGCAAGCAGGTCGAGAGCAGTCTGCTGGTGACCGGCAAGATCGACATCGAGGCCGACGGCGCGGTCTCGGCGCTGGCGATCGATCGGCAAGACAGGCTGCCCGAGGGCGTGATCGGCTTCGTGCGCGATTCGGTGAAACAGTGGACATTCGAGCCGGCGCTGCGCGACGGCAAGCCGGTGCCGGCGCGCGCGCCGATGACGCTGCGTATCGTGGCCAAGCGCCAGCAGGGCGACAGCTATCAGGTGGAGATCCGCCATGCCAGCTTCGCCGCCTACGACCCCAAGGATCCGCGCGCGGTGACCTCGCTGAAGATGGCGCCGCCGGCGTATCCGGAAGCGGTGTACCGCCTGGGCGCCTCCGGCTCGGCGTACCTGGTGCTCAAGGTGGCGCGCGACGGCAGCGTCGCCGATGCCGCGGTCGAGCAGGTCAACCTGCGCATCGTCGGCTCGGAGAGCGAGATGAAGAAGCTGCGCGAGATCTTCGCCAGGAGCGCGTTGGCGGCGGCGCGCAAGTGGACGTTCCGCCCGCCGACCGAAGGCAAGGACGTGTCGGCGCCGTACTGGGCGGTGCGCGTCCCGGTCGACTATTCGCTTCGCGACCAGCCCAACGAAGACATGGACAGCAGCTACGGGCACTGGATCAGCTACGTCCCCGGCCCGCGCGCGCGTGCGCCATGGGACACCGGCAAGGATGCGTCGGGTTTCTCGCCCGACACGCTGTCGGCCGGCGGCGTGTACATGGTCGACAACAACGGCCCGCGCCTGCTGACGCCGCTGCAGCAGGGCGGCTGAGCGCGGCCAGCGCGTTGCGATTTGCGCTGCAAACAAAAACGCCCCGCGGATGCGGGGCGTTTTCTTGTTCGGCTTGCCGCTGCGTCGACTCAGCGCTTCATCGAACCGAAGAACTCGTCGTTGGACTTGGTGTTCTTCATCTTGTCCAGCAGGAACTCCATCGCCGCGATCTCGTCCATCGGATGCAGCAGCTTGCGCAGGATCCAGATCTTCTGCAGCAGCTCCGGCTCGATCAGCAGGTCTTCGCGACGGGTGCCGGAGCGGTTGATGTCGATCGCCGGGTACACGCGCTTCTCGGCGATACGGCGGTTCAGGTGCACTTCGCTGTTGCCGGTGCCCTTGAACTCCTCGTAGATCACCTCGTCCATCTTGCTGCCGGTCTCGACCAGCGCGGTGGCGATGATGGTCAGCGAGCCGCCTTCTTCGACGTTGCGGGCCGCGCCGAAGAAACGCTTCGGGCGGTGCAGCGCGTTGGCATCGACACCGCCGCTGAGCACCTTGCCGGAGGACGGCACCACGTTGTTGTAGGCGCGGGCCAGGCGGGTGATCGAGTCGAGCAGGATCACCACGTCCTTCTTGTGTTCGACCAGGCGTTTGGCGCGCTCGATCACCATCTCGGCGACCTGCACGTGGCGCGCGGCCGGCTCGTCGAAGGTGGAGGAGATGACCTCGCCGCGCACGGTGCGCTGCATCTCGGTCACTTCTTCCGGCCGCTCGTCGATCAGCAGCACGATCATGTGCACGTCGGGATGGTTGGTGGTGATCGCCGTGGCCACCTGCTGCATCAGCATGGTCTTGCCGGCCTTGGGCGGGGACACGATCAGCGCGCGCTGGCCCTTGCCCTGCGGTGCCATCAGGTCGAGGATGCGCCCGGAGATGTCTTCCGAGGAGCCGTTGCCGCGTTCCAGGGTGAAGCGCCTGCGCGGGAACAGCGCGGTCAGGTTCTCGAACAGCACCTTGTTCTTGCTCGCTTCCAGCGGCTCGCCGTTGATCGTGTCGACGATCGACAGCGCGAAGTAGCGTTCGCCGTCCTTCGGGAAGCGGATGCGGCCGGACAGGTGGTCGCCGGTGCGCAGGTTGAAGCGGCGGATCTGGCTCGGCGAGATGTAGGTGTCGTCGGGGCCGGCCAGGTAGCTGGCCTCGGCCGCGCGCAGGAAGCCGAAGCCATCCGGCAGGATTTCCAGCACGCCGTCGGCGGCGACGCCTTCGCCATGGCGGGTCAGCACCTTCAGCAGCGCGAAGATCACGTCCTGCTTGCGCGCGCGGGCCACGCCGTCTTGAATGTTGAGTTGCTCGGCGATGTCCAGCAGCTTCTGCGCCGGCATCCGCTTCAGATCGCTCAGCGAGTAGATCGGGAAGCCTTCCGGCACGTTGGCGTGCGGGCGCGGCACGAACACTTCGTTGGCGCCGTTGTCGTTGGGCAGGCCGTTGTCCGGGAAGCGGCCGCCACCGCCACCGCTGCCGCCGCTGCCGCTGCCGCTGCCGCCGTTGCCGCGATCGCGGCGATTGCGGAAGCGGTCGCGGCGATTGCCCTGCTGGTTGTTCTGGTTCTGCGGATTCTGGTTGTTGAAGCGCGGGTTGCCGCCTTCGCGCGGCTCGCCGCCGTCGTTCTGGTTGCCGCCGCCCTGGCCCTGGGCATCGCCGCCGGAGGCGGGAGCGGACTGGGACTGGGGCGGCGGCTGCAACGGGGCCTGCGCGCGTTCCTGCCGTTCCTGCTGCGGCGCGGCGCGGGGCGCTTCGGCCTGGGCCGGCGCCGGGTTCAGCGGCAGGTTCGGCTGCGCCGGTGCGCCGTGCTCGGCGCCGCCTTCAGCGCCGGCAACGGGCTTGCTGACACGCGGCTTGCGCGCGCGCTTCTCGGCGGGGGCATCGACGCTCCCGGATTCGGTGATGGTGTGATCGGACAAGTGGTGATTCCTCGCTATGAGTGCGAGCGCCCAGCGTGGGGGCAAACGGGTTGGGAAGGGGTCTAGAAGAGAATCTTCCAGAGGGGGTGCGGTGCGCGAATGCCACCGGATGCGCCGACACTATCATCGCCGCGCAACCACGGCAAGCAGGCGTTACCGGGCGATTCAGCCGGCCGGCAGCGATGCCGCGGGCCGCTACCATACGGCCGCTCCGATCCGGAGCGGCCAGCGACAACGGACTCAGGCCGCCGCGCCGCCCAGGGTCTTGTCGATCATCTGGGTCAGCTGGCCCTTGCCGACCGCGCCGATCTGGGTGGCCTGGACCTGGCCGTCCTTGAACAGCAGCAGCATCGGGATCGAGCGCACGTGGTACTTGATCGCGGTGGCGCGGTTCTCGTCCACGTTGACCTTGGCCACCTTGAGTTTGCCGTCGTAGGTGTCGGCCAGATCATCCAGCACCGGAGCGATCATCTTGCACGGGCCGCACCATTCCGCCCAGAAGTCCACCAGGACCGGTTCGCCGGACTGCAGCACCGCGGTATCGAAATCGGCGTCGCCGACATGTAGGACCTTATCGTTCACTTGGGGTATCTCCTGGGCCAATGCGACCGGCCGGACCGGGTGGCCGCCGCATTGCGCTAAACTGGGGCATTGCGCGGCGAAATCAAGGGATTCCCCCTGTCGCGCGACCCGGTAATGGAAGTAGCCAGTGTGCGACGCTGCCGGGGCCGATGCAAGCCGCGACCTTACGCTTCGGGCGGGGTGGCCTGACGAAGATGGAATGATGAGCGACAAACCGCTGACCGATGTGACTTTTTCCGCGTTCGAGCTGCAACCGGCGCTGCTGGCCGGACTCGAAGGCGCCGGCTTCACCCGCTGCACGCCGATCCAGGCGCTGACCCTGCCGGTGGCCCTGCCGGGCCGCGACGTGGCCGGCCAGGCCCAGACCGGCACCGGCAAGACCCTGGCGTTCCTGGTGACGGTGATGAACCGTCTGCTCAGCCGCCCGGCGCTGGCCGACCGCAAGCCCGAGGATCCGCGCGCGCTGATCCTGGCCCCGACCCGCGAACTGGCGATCCAGATCCACAAGGACGCGGTCAAGTTCGGCGCCGACCTGGGCCTGCGCTTCGCGCTGGTCTACGGCGGCGTGGACTACGACAAGCAGCGCGAGCTGCTGCAGCAGGGTGTGGATGTGATCATCGCCACCCCGGGCCGGCTGATCGACTACGTCAAGCAGCACAAGGTGGTGTCGCTGCACGCCTGCGAGATCTGCGTACTCGACGAAGCCGACCGCATGTTCGACCTGGGCTTCATCAAGGACATCCGCTTCCTGCTGCGGCGCATGCCCGAGCGCGGCACCCGGCAGACCCTGCTGTTCTCGGCCACGCTCAGCCACCGCGTGCTGGAGCTGGCCTACGAGCACATGAACGAGCCGGAAAAGCTTGTGGTCGAGACCGAGACCATCACCGCCGCGCGCGTGCGCCAGCGCATCTACTTCCCCTCCGACGAGGAGAAGCTGACCCTGCTGCTGGGCCTGCTGTCGCGCAGCGAGGGCGCGCGCACCATGGTGTTCGTCAACACCAAGGCCTTCGTCGAGCGCGTGGCGCGTTCGCTGGAGCGCCACGGCTACCGGGTCGGCGTGCTGTCCGGCGACGTGCCGCAGAAGAAGCGCGAGACCCTGCTCAACCGCTTCCAGAAGGGCCAGCTGGAGATCCTGGTCGCCACCGACGTGGCCGCGCGCGGCCTGCACATCGACGGCGTCAAGTACGTCTACAACTACGACCTGCCGTTCGACGCCGAGGACTACGTGCACCGCATCGGCCGCACTGCGCGGCTGGGCGAGGAAGGCGACGCGATCAGCTTCGCCTGCGAGCGCTATGCGATGAGCCTGCCGGACATCGAGGCCTACATCGAACAGAAGATCCCGGTCGAGCCGGTCACCGCCGAACTGCTGGTGGCGCTGCCGCGCACCCCGCGCGCGGCGGTCGAGGGCGAGACCGCCGAGGTCGATGCGGATGCCGACGAAAGCATCGGCGACATCTTCCGCGAGGCGCGTGCGCAGCGCGAGGCCGACGAGCAGCGGCGCGGCGGCGGCAGCAGCCGCGGCAAGCCCGGCGCTGGCCGCAGCGGCCCTGCCGGTGCCGGCGGCCGCGGCGAAGCGCGCAGTGCCGACGGCAAGCCGCGGCGCCCGCGGACGCCGCGCCCGGCCGAGGCCGAGGCAGTGCCGGACGCCGTCGCGGAAGCGGCTGCCGTCGTCGCCACCGAAGCCGTGGCAGCGGTCGCGGCGGCCACGCCCAGGCCGGCCCGCGCGGCCGCCGAAGACGCGCCTGCGGTGGATGGCGCGCGCACGCCGCGCAAGCGCCGGCGTCGTCGCGGCGGCCGGCCGCTGGAAGGTGCCGAGGGTGCGGCCGCAGGCGCGACCAGCAACGCGCCGGCCAAGCCGGTGCAGGTCAGGGCTGCGCGCCAGGGCGAGCGTGCCGCGGCGCCGGCCGCCGCAGCGAACGATTCGTTCCTGACCCGCCTCGGCCGCAAGCTGCGTTCGCTGGTCTCCGGCTCCTGAACCGGCACTCCACCGTGCGCGGCGCGCGCACTGTGGACGAAAACCCGGGCCGCTCCGGCATAATCGCCGGATGAGCGTCCTGCGGTTCGACAATGTCAGCAAACAGTACACCGGTGGCCACGAGGCGCTGGTGGATGTCAGCTTCCAGGTGGAGGAGGGCGAGATGCTGTTCGTCACCGGCCATTCCGGGGCGGGCAAGAGCACCTTGCTCAAGTTGATCCACCTCAGCGAGCGTCCCTCGCGCGGTGCGGTGCTGTTCGGCGAGCGCAACCTGCTGAAGGTACGCGGACGCCGCGTGCCGCTGCACCGGCGCGAGGTCGGCGCCGTGTACCAGGACCACCGCCTGCTGATGGACCGCAGCATCGCCGAGAACGTGGCGCTGCCGCTGATCCTGCGCGGCACCCGCCGCGCCGAGATCGGCAAGCGCGTGCGTTCGGTGCTGGAGCGGATGGGCCTGGGCCATCGCGAGAAGGCGCTGCCGTCGCAGCTGTCGGCCGGCGAGCAGCAACGCGTCGGCATCGCCCGGGCGATGGTCGGCGAACCGCGCCTGCTGGTCGCCGACGAGCCGACCGGCAACCTCGATCCGACCCTGGCCGCCGAGATCATGCAACTGTTCGCCGAATTGCCGGCGCGCGGCACCAGCGTGCTGGTGGTCAGCCACGACCTGGCGCTGCTCAAGCAGATGCGCAAGCGCGTGCTGATCCTGGACCACGGCCGCCTGGCCGACGACATCTCCCCGCAGGACCTGGCCGAATGAGCGCACGCAATGCCGCCGGCAGCGCCGCGCCCTCGCGCCTGGGGGTGTGGTGGGACCACCACCTGCACAGCATCGTCTACAGCCTCGGCCGGGCCATGCGCAAGCCGTGGGCGACGCTGCTGACGATGGCGGTGATGGCCCTGGCCCTGGCGTTGCCGCTGGGGCTGTCGATCGCGCTGGACAACCTCAAGCATTTCGCCGGCAGCGTGCAGCAGTCGCGCGACATCAATGTGTTCCTGAAGACCGACATCGATGCCGCCGCGGCCAACGCGCTGGCGACGACCCTGCGCGGCCGTGCCGACGTCGCCGCGGTGGCGCTGCGCACGCCCGAGCAGGGCATGGCCGAGCTGCGCGACAGCGCCGGGCTCGGCGAGGCGCTGGACGCGCTCGACGACAATCCATTGCCGACGCTGCTGATCGTCACCCCGGCCGCGGCCGACGACGCGCAGCTGGCCGCCGCGCTGAGCGCGCTGCCGCAGGCCGACCTGGTCCAGCACGACGCGCTGTGGCGCAAGCGCCTGGACGGCTGGCTGCGCTTCGGCGAGCGCCTGGTGCAGGTGCTGTCGGTGCTGCTCGGGGCCGGTGCGGCGCTGGTGGTCGGCAATACGGTGCGCCTGGACATCCAGTCGCGGCGCGAGGAAATCGGCGTGCTGCAATTGCTCGGCGCCAGCGACGGCTTCATCCGCCGTCCGTTCCTGTACCTGGGCGCCTGGTACGGCTTCGGTGCCGGGGTGCTGGCGCTGGGCCTGATCGCCGCCTCCGGGCTGGCGCTGGGGCCGCCGCTGGCGGAACTGGCCGACAGCTACGGCAGCCGTTTCGCGCTGCACGGGCTGGACGCGCTGCACGCGGCGCTGGTGCTGCTCGGCACCCTGCTGCTGGGCTGGCTCGGCGCCTGGCTGGTGACCGGCCACTTCCTGCGCCAGACGCGTCCGACCGATACCTGAGGCGCGCATGTCCCGGCACGAGCTCAAGCACCTGATCAGCGACGCCCCGCGGGTGATGGTCGTGGATGGCTCCAAGCTGGTGCGCAAGCTGATCGCCGATGTGCTGCACCGCGAACTGCCGGACGTGGAGGTGGTCGGCTGTGCCAGCATCGCCGAGGCGCGCGCGGCGCTGGAGGCCGGTCCGGTGCACCTGGTCACCACCTCGCTGGCGCTGCCCGACGGCGATGGGCTGGCCCTGGCGCGCAGCGTGCGCGAGGCGGCCGGCCAAGCCTACGTGCCGGTGATCGTGGTCTCCGGCGACGCGCAGCAGCATCTGGTCGAACGCCGCTTCACCGAATACGTCACCGACTACTTCGACAAGGCGCTGGGCCACGCGGCGCTGGCGACCTTCATCCGCGGCTACGTGCAGCCGCAGCCGGTGGCCGGCGCCACCATCCTCTATGTCGAGGACAGCCGCGTGGTGGCCGAGGCGACCAAGCGCATGCTCGAGCGCCAGGAACTGCACGTGGTGCACGTGCTGACCGCCGAGGACGCGTTCGCGCTGCTCACCGCCGAATCGCTGGGCCGCACCACCCGCCGCATCGACCTGGTGCTGACCGACGTCACCCTGAAGGGCGAACTCAACGGACGCGACGTGGTGCAGCGCATCCGCATCGACTTCGCCTACGGCAAGCGGCGCATGCCGGTGCTGGTGATGACCGGCGACAGCAATCCGCACAACCAGTCCGAGCTGCTGCGCGCCGGCGCCAACGACCTGGTGCAAAAGCCGATCGAGGAGCGCCTGCTGGTCACCAAGGTGCTGTTCCAGCTGCGCCTGGCCAAGCTCAACGATACCGCCGTGACCTTCTGACCGACCGATCCGCCGAACCTGCATGAGCAACGAAGACGACACCCGGATACAGCTGGAACCCTCGTGGAAGGCGCAGGTCGGCGACTGGCTGCTGCGCCCGGAGATGCGCGAACTGGCTGCGTTCCTGCGCCAGCGCAAGGCCGCCGGCGCACGCATCTTCCCGCCCGGGCGGCAGATCTTCGCCGCGTTCGAGGCGACCCCGTTCGAGCAGGTCGAAGTGGTGATCCTCGGCCAGGATCCGTACCACGGCTACGGCCAGGCGCATGGGCTGTGCTTCTCGGTGCTGCCCGGGGTGCCGGTGCCGCCGTCGCTGCTGAACATCTACAAGGAGATCGAGGAGGACCTGGGCATCCGCCGTCCCGACCACGGCTGCCTGCTGCCGTGGGCGCAGCGTGGCGTGCTGCTGCTCAACGCGGTGCTGACGGTCGAGGAAGGCCGCGCCGGCGCGCACCAGGGCAAGGGCTGGGAGGGCTTCACCGACCATGTCGTGGAGACCCTCAACCGCGAGCGCGAAGGCCTGGTGTTCCTGCTGTGGGGCAGCTATGCCCAGGCCAAGGGCAAGGTCATCGACACCCGCCGCCACCGTGTGCTGAAGGCGCCGCATCCCTCGCCGCTGTCGGCGCACCGCGGCTTCCTGGGCTGCAAGCATTTCTCCGCGGCCAACGAGTACCTGCGTCGCCGCGGCGCCGCGCCGATCGACTGGAGCCTGCCGCCGCGCGCGGCGTTGGAAGCGGCGGCGGGCGGCGGCTGAACGGTGGTTCGACGGCAGCGCCCGGGGGGGGCGCCGCGTGTACGCAAATTTCGCGGCCCCGATGCTAGGTTTGGCCTTGGTAACCGGTTACGCCTGCCTTCCCCAGCGTTCCAGTGGCCTCCATCACAGTCCGTTTCCTGATTCGAATGGCCCATAAACGGAACGCAGGAACTTTTTACTGTACCCAGCAGTCTAGTTAGCTGACTGCTAAGATGAGTCCTATGAGCCAGACCATACCTGCCACCGCGCTGGTGGCCAACAACCTCCCGATCCCCAGTCCGCTCGGTTCGCTGGATGCCTATATCGGCGCCGTGCACCAGATCCCGGTGCTGACGTCCGAAGAGGAACACGCGCTGGCGGTGCGCTACCGCGACCAGGAAGACCTGGATGCGGCGCGCGAGCTGGTCCATTCGCATCTGCGCTTCGTGGTCCATGTGGCCCGCGGCTACAACGGCTACGGCCTGCCGCTGGGCGACCTGATCCAGGAAGGCAACATCGGCCTGATGAAGGCGGTCAAGCGCTTCGACCCGGAAATGGGCGTGCGCCTGGTCAGCTTCGCGGTGCACTGGATCCGTGCCGAGATGCACGAGTACATCCTGAAGAACTGGCGCATCGTCAAGGTCGCCACGACCAAGGCGCAGCGCAAGCTGTTCTTCAACCTGCGCAAGTCCAAGACCCGCCTGGGCTGGATGAACGCGGCGGAAGTGACCGCGGTCGCCAAGGACCTGAACGTGTCCGAGCGCGAGGTGCTGGAGATGGAGTCGCGCCTGTCCGGCCGCGACATCGGCTTCGATGCGCCGTCCGCCGACGACGACGATCACGCGCCGCCGTCGCCGGCCGCCTATCTGATGGCCGCCGAGGAAGATCCCTCGCAGGCCTACGAGCGCGCCGACAGCGAGGACAACCAGCTGCAGCTGCTGCGCGAGGGTCTGGCCGAGCTCGATGCGCGTTCGCGCGACATCATCAAGCGCCGCTGGCTGGATGCCGACAGCAAGATCACGCTGCAGGAGCTGGCCGACGAGTACGGCGTGTCCGCCGAGCGCATCCGCCAGATCGAGGCCAACGCGCTGAAGAAGATGAAGGCGTTGTTCGTGGCCTAATGCCGGTCCTCCGCCAGGTCCGTACGACCGGATCCGCGGAGACAAAAAAACGGCCCGAGAGGGCCGTTTTTGTTGTGGGCTACGCAGTCTCAGTGCATGCAGACCATCATCGGCATGTTGCCGCACATCATGGTCATCGGCATGCCGCAACCCATCATGCGGTCCATGCTCTCACAGCACATCTTGAGCATGTCCATGCTCATCATGCCGGTCGGCATCATCATGCAGACCATGCCCTGCGACTCCATCGTGCAGGTCATCTCCGGCATCATCGGCATGCCGCAGCAGGCCATCATCGGCATGTTGCCGCACATCATGCCGCACGGAGTGCCGCTGGCCATCATCGACATCATCATGTCGCAGCAGTCCTTCAGCATCTCCATCGAACAGCCTTCGGCGGGCTTCATCACGCACATCATCCCGTCGGCGGTCATGGAGCAATCCATGTGACACATCATCGGCATCATGGTCGCCATCGGCATGGCGGACATGCCCGGCATGGTCATGTTGTTCATCGGCATCGACATCATGTTCATTGCGGTGTTCATGGCAGGCTCCAGTCGGGATGAGGAAGGGGTTGATCGCAATTGGCAATGTCATCATGACAAGAAGTCATCAACATTTCAACAGTATGATTTTAAAAGGAAAATATTCGTTATCCTGAACGGATATCCGTTTTATTGGACGTGGTTATATGGCTATGTCGAGAGGTTGTTTCCCTGCCGGCGCGCGCGGCAGCAGATTGACGGCCACCTTCGGCTACACGTCTGTTACCCGCATGAGCACCCACACCACCGCGAACCTCTACGACGTTGGGGATTACCGCCGCCGCAAGGCGCTGCGCGATTGCGGGCAGGGCAGCCGGCGCCGCGAGTTCTTGTGGGTGCATCCGGCGAGCGGCGCGGCGCAGGTGGCGGTGTTCCGCCCGGCGCAGCCGACCGCTGCGGCAGTCCTGCTGCGCAGCGCGCGCACCGCGGGGCGCCACGGCTGACTGCGGAAATCGAGGGATTGCCATGGTGGCGGTCGATGACGGCAGTCCCGCCGACCCGGCCGACCTCGGCGCGCTGGTCGCCCAGCGCCTGGCGACATTGCGCCGGCAACGGCAGCTGTCGCTGGAGGTGCTGGCCAAGGCCTCCGGGGTCAGCCGCGCGATGCTCTGGCAGATCGAGCAGGGCCGCAGCGCCCCGACGCTGAAGCTGCTGGTGCGGATCGCCGCTTCGCTGGACGTGCCGCTCATCGAGCTGCTGCACGGCGCACGGGCGCAGCAGGCCACGGTGCTACGCGCCTGCGATGCCAAGCAACTGGTCTCGGCCGACGGCGGCTATGTATCGCGCGCGCTGTTCCCGTTCATCGGCGCGCATGCGGTGGAGTTCTACGAGATCCGCCTGCTGCCTGGCGCGATCGAGCGCGCCGGTGCGCATGCGGCCGGCACCGTGGAGAACCTGGTGGTCAACGCCGGCAGCGTGGAAATCGAGGTCGGCGAACAGACCCATGCGCTGGAGGTTGGCGACGCGATCCATTTCCGTGCCGATCAGGCCCACGCGTACCGCAATCCCGGCGACGCGCCGGCAGTGCTGTATCTGGTGATGAGCTATGCCGGCGAACTCAACTATGGTTGAAGCGCCGGACCGGGTCATGGCTCCGGCGGGCGCGCCACCGGCAGATGCCAGCCGTAGCGGATCGCCATGAAGCGCAGGCCGAAGCACAGCGTGGCGCCGATCGCCAGTCCCCACGCCTGCGGCAGGTGCAGCGCATGCGCCGCGGCGACCACGCCGCCGCCGAGCAAGGCCGCCACCGCGTACAGCTCGGCCTGCAGCACCACCGGCGTGCGCGCCACCAGCAGGTCGCGGACGATGCCGCCGCCGATGCCGCTGAGCATGCCGAGCAGGGTCGCGCTGAGCGGACCCAGGCCGAACGCCAGCGCCTTGCTGGTGCCGTACACCGCGAACAGCGCCAGGCCGAGCGCGTCGAAGATCTGCACCGGGTTGCGCAGGCGCTCCACCGTGTTGTGGCTGTAGAAGGTCAGCAGCCCGGCCAGGCAGGCGACGCCGAGATAGCGCGCATCGCCGAGCGCGGCCGGCGGGATGGCGCCGATCAGCACGTCGCGGGCGATGCCGCCGGACACCGCGGGCGTGCACGACAGCACCAGCACGCCGAACAGGTCCAGGCGGTGGCGCACGCCGACGGTGGTGCCGCTGATCGCGAACACGAAGGTGCCGAGCAGGTCGAGCAGGAACAGGAAGGTCGCCAAGACAGCGCTGCGCAGCGCCAAAGGGCGGCTAGGATCGCAGCCCGGTCGCGGGGTGTCACGCGGCCGGCGGCGGCTCCGGCGCGGCCGACTCGGGCGTCGCAGCGCGCGTGTCGTCGCCGAGGATGATCCGCGCCGCGCGCTGGTAGCTCCAGTACGCCCAGGCCCAGTTGAGCAGCACCACCAGGCGGTTGCGGAAGCCGATCAGGAAGAACACGTGCGCGGCCAGCCAGAACCACCAGGCCAGCAGCCCCGACAGCTGCAGGCGGCCCAGATGCACGATCGCGGCCATGCGCCCGATGGTCGCCAGGTTGCCGTAGTCGGCGTAGCGGAACGGCGCGTCGCCGCGTTCGCCGCGCAGCCGCTTCGCCAGATTCTCGGCGACGTGCCGGCCCATCTGCTTGGCCGCCGGCGCCACCCCGGGCACCGGCTTGCCGTCGGCCTGCTGCAGGGCGGCCAGGTCGCCGGCCACGAACACCTGCGGATGCCCGGGCACGCTCAGGTCCGGCTGTACCTGCACGCGTCCGCTGCGGTCCAGCGGCACGTCCAGGGTCCGCGCCAGCGGCGAGGCGGCCACGCCGGCGGCCCAGACCACGGTGCGCGCGGGCACGAAGGTGCTGCCCAGCCGATAGCCGCTGCCATCGATGGCGGCGACCGGCACCCCGGTCAGCACTTCCACGCCGAGCTTTTCCAGTTGTTTCTGCGCCTTGGCCGAGAGCCGTTCCGGGAACGAGGCCAGCACGCGCGGGCCGGCTTCGATCAGCCGCACCTTGGCCTGCGCCGGGTCGATGCGGCGGAATTCGTGCTTGAGCGTATGCCGCGCGATCTCGGCCAGGGTGCCGGCCAGTTCCACCCCGGTCGGGCCGCCGCCGACGATGGCGAAGCTGAGCCAGGCCGCGCGCGCGGCGGGGTCGCTCTCGGCTTCGGCGCGCTCGAACGCCAGCAGCAGGTGGCGGCGCAGGTGCAGCGCGTCGTCCAGGGTCTTCAGCCCGGGCGCGTGCCTGGCCCATTCGTCGTGGCCGAAATAGGCATGGGTGGCGCCGGTGGCGACCAGCAGGTAGTCGTAGTCCAGCGTCGCGCCGCCGGCCAACTGCACCTGCCGCGCCTGCTTGTCCACGCGCATCACGTCGCCCAGATGCACTTCCACGTTGTCCTGCTTGCGCAGGATCTGCCGCAGCGGCGCGGCGATGTCCGGCGACGACAGTCCGGCGGTGGCGACCTGGTACAGCAGCGGTTGGAACAGGTGATGGTTGCGACGGTCGATCAGGGTGATGCGCAGCGGCGCCTTGGCCAGCGCGCGCGTGGCCCACAGCCCGGCGAAACCGCCGCCGACCACGATCAGGTGCGGCACGGGCGCGCTAGCCATGCAGGACTCCAGGTGGATGCAAAGGCGAAATGGACGCCGCCGCCGCGACGATCGCGGCCGCGGCACGCAGGCCGCGATCAAGGTGCCGCGCGGGACCTGTGGGCTGGAACGGCATGCCGCTATATTAGGGCCTGTTACCGCTATCGGGCTAGGCCACGCCGCGCTTGGGCGCGCACGCGACGGCGGCATCGCGCGGTCGCTTATCGACATCGGCGCCCTCGCGCTTCCTTGCCCCGTACGCGCCCAAGCACGGCGTGGCGGCGTCGGCACTGGCGCGCAAGGGCGCGTTCGAACTGCGCGAGGCGCTGCATGGTTTGCCGGTGCAACTGCCGTTGCCGCCGGGCGCGCAGCAGACACCGCAGTTCTGGAGCGGCTTGGACGTGCGCCGGGTCGGGTCGATGGCCGCGGGCGTGCAGGCGGCCGCGGTGGTGGGGTTGCCGGCCTGGGTCGAGCCGCCACCGCGTGGCCTGCTGCTGGCCTTGGCGCTGGGCAGGCCGGCGATCGCCAGCGCCGCCTGCGGCCTTGGCCACGGCGACGGCGCGTGGCGCTGTGTGGATGCCGGCGACGCGGCTGCGTTGCGCTCAGCTGGTGGAAGCGCTGGCCACGCCGGGCTGAGAACGCACTCGGCTCAGTACAGATCCTGCGGATCCACATCCAGCGACCAGCGCACCCGCCGCGCCTGCGGCAGTGCATAGATCGCCGGCACCGCCGCGTCCAGCACCGCATGCAGCGCGCGCCGCGTCGGCGCCGACAACAGCAACTGGGTGCGCTGGAAACCGGCGCGGCGCGGCATCGGCGCCGGCATCGGCCCGAAGCGTTGCACCTCGGCCTGCTCCGGCAGCAGCACACGCACCGCGCTGAGGAAGGCATTGGCGTGTTCGACCTGCTTGGCTTCGGCGCGCAGCAGCGCCAGATACGCGAATGGCGGGAAGCCGGCCGCCTCGCGCTGCGCCAGTTCGGCGGCGGCGAAGGCGTGGTAGCCGCCATGCACCAGGGTCTCCAGCAGCGCATGGCCGGGATGGTGGGTCTGCAGCCAGACCTCGCCCGGACGCGCGGCGCGGCCGGCGCGCCCGGCGACCTGGATCAGCTGCTGCGCCAGTTTCTCGCTGGCGCGGAAGTCGGCCGAGAACAGGCCTTCGTCGATGCCGACCACCACCACCCGGGTCAGCTGCGGCAGGTCGTGGCCCTTGGCCAGGATCTGCGTGCCGACCAGGATCCCGGGCTGCGTGCCGAGCGTGGCCAGCTGCGTCTCCAGCGCGTCGCGGCGCTGGGTGGTGCCGCGGTCGATGCGCAGCACCGGCACCTCGGGGAAGGCCTGCAGCAGGCGCTCTTCCAGGCGCTCGGTGCCGATGCCCTGCGGCTGCAGCGCCAGGCTGCCGCAGTCCGGGCAGGCCAGCGGCGCCGGCTGGCGCGCGCCGCAATGGTGGCATTGCAGGCGCCTGCCGCCGGCATGCACGGTCATCGGCGTGGCGTGCAGCGGGGTGCTGCAGCGCTGGCACGGCGCGGTCCAGCCGCAGTCGTGGCACAGCAGCACCGGCGCGTAGCCGCGGCGGTTCTTGAACACCAGCACCTGGCCGCCGTCGGCCAGCGCGCTGCCGATGCCGGCCAGCACCTCCGGCGACAGGCCGTCCTGCAGCGGGCGCTTGCGCACGTCGAGCACGCGCACCGTGGGCGCGCGCGCGTCGCCGGCGCGGCGGGTCAGGCGCAGGTGCGCGTAGCGGCCGGCGGCGGCGTTGTGCAGGCTTTCCAGCGACGGCGTGGCGCTGCCCAGCAGCACCGGCACGTCCAGCGCCTTGCCGCGCACCAGGGCGAAATCGCGGGCGTGGTAGCGGATCCCGTCCTGCTGCTTGTAGCTGCCGTCGTGCTCTTCGTCGACCACGATCAGCCCGGCCTGCGGCAGCGGCACGAACACTGCCGAACGGGTGCCGACCAGCACCCGCGCCTCGCCGCGCCAGGCCGCGGCCCAGACCCACGCGCGTTCGTTGTCGGTGAGTCCGGAATGCAGCGCGTGCACCGGCACGCCCAGGCGCGCGCGGAACCGCGCCAGGGTCTGCGGGGTCAGGCCGATCTCCGGCACCAGCACCAGCGCCTGGCGGCCGCGCGCCAGGCACGCGGCGATGGCCTGCAGGTAGACCTCGGTCTTGCCGCTGCCGGTGACCCCGTCGAGCAGCAACGGGGCGAAGCCGGGCGCGGCGACGACCACGTCGATCGCGGCCTGCTGTTCGTCGTTCGGGGTGGGGCCGGGCTGTGGCTGCGGCGCGGCGCTGCCGACCGGGACCGCGATGCGTTCGGCGTAGTCGCGCTTGGCCAGGCTGCGCGCGGCGCTGCGCCAGTCGTCCATGGCCTGGTCGAGCCGGTCTTCGTCCACGGCGCCGTCCGCCAGCAGCGCGGCGAAGCGGTGCGGGCGGGTGCCGGGGCGGGCGCGGTGGCTGGCGCCGGCCTCGGTCAGGCGCCAGGCCCAGGCGTGGGTGTCGGGCAGCGCCTCGCCGCGGCGCAGGGTCACCGGCAGCGCGGTCGCCAGCACCTCGCCCAGCGGCGCATGGCTGTAGCGCGCCAGCCAGTGCAGCGAGTCGGCCAGCTCGCCATGCAGCAGCGGGACCGGGTCCAGCCACGCCAGCGCCGCGCGCAGACCCTCGCTGTCCTCGACCTGGCCGAGCGCGGCGACCACCCCGCTCAGTTCGCGGTTGCCGAACGGCACCCGCAGGCGGCGGCCGATGTCGCCGGCGACGGCGGCGTCGCCGGGTGGCGGCAGGTAGTCGAACAGCTGCGGCAGCGGCAGCGGCAGGGCGACGCGGAGGGTGGCGGCAAGGGGGGGCATCCGCATTAGTCTAGCGGTCGCCGCAACGGGTCCAGTGGCCGGCCGGTCGGCACTCGGCGGCTGCGCGAGTTGCGCGCGATAGCTGCTCCAAAACTGATAAACGCGTCGTAAATAGCTGCCCCGCTTGGAGAATCGAATTTATCCACACCTGCTGTGGATAAAGCTGTGCATGAAAGGCATGCTCCACGCCGTGAAGATGGATTCACAAGCTTCTGCCACAACTTGGACAAAAAAGCGCCACTCCAATAAATTCATTGAATAACAGTAACTTAGCCGTGAAACATGGCTGCAACATGATTTTGCGGGGCTTGACAGGAGGCATCGGCGGGGCCTTCCTCGGGTTGTGCACAACCCGCCGCCGCGATCCGCCCCGCTGGCGCCTGAAGCAGCCGATCGGCGCGTCGTTGTCAAGCGCGCGGCGCGGCGGCCGCCTCGCTATCATCGCGCCGATGATGGAGTTCCGATGACCGCCGCGCCCCCCTCCGACGGCGCGGTCGCAGCGCCCGCCCTGGCCGCCTTCCTGCGCGGCATCGAACGCCGTGCCGCGGTGCTGGCCGAGTTGCAGAGCGGCAGCGTCGAGCGCGGCGCGCCGGCGCTGGCCGCGGCGATGCGCGCGTTCCGCAGCCATGCCGCGACCCTGCCGATGGCCGACTGGCCGCTGCGCTTCTGGAAACTGCTCGGCGCGGTGCCGTCGCTGCGCCAGGTCGCGACCACGGCCGGCAGCGGCTGGCCCGCGCCGTTGGCGCACCTGGGCGAGGTGACGGCCGCCGACCGCCTGGCGCTGCTGCTGCGGATCGTGGCCGGGCTGGACGAGCCGACCGCGGCGCAGGTGTTGCACCAATCCACCCAGGACTACCAGCAGGCGCTGGCGCGGGCCTGCCCGCGCGATGCCGGCGGGCGTCCCGATGCGGCCGGCTGGCGCGCCCTGGCCGACGCCGCGCAGCAGCATCTGCGCGAGCTGCCGCCGGCGCGGCTGCAGGCGCTGGCGCAATTGCGCGATGCGGCGCTCGCCGGTGCGGCGCCTGCGCTCGCGCCGGCGGCGGTGCGTCCGCGCCGGCGCGGCGGCGGGCGCGGCCTGACCCGGCCACGGTTGTCGGCAGCGGTGGCGGTGCTGGTGGTGCTGGCCCTGCTCGGAACGCTGTGGTGGGGCAGGATGCCGTCGCGGCCGGCGACGGCGGGCGCTGGTTCGGGTCTGGCGCTGGGCGATACCGGGCCGGTGCAGGTGGAGGAACTGCCGGCCGAGGAGTCGGATGCGCCTACGGCGCCGCCGCTGCCGGCCGCCGCGCCGGCGCCGTTGCCGGAGCCGGCGGTCTACGACCTGGACTTCTTCGCGTGGTACGCGGCGGGCGCGCCGCCGGCACGGATCGAGCGCAGCGCCGCGAGCGCGGAGGAGGCCGCCGAAGCCGCGGCGGCGGCGCCGGCCGGCGGTGTCGCAACCGCGCCGGCAGCGTCCGCCACAGGCGACGCGCCGCCGGCGCTGACCCCGGCGCAGTTGCGCGAGCGCCAGTCCGCCTGGGATGCGCTGGACGCCGCGGTGCAGGCGCGCCTGCGCCAGGTGGCCAGCGCCTTCGCCGGCTTGCCGACGGAGCAGCAGCACACGCTGCGCGCGCAATTCGCCGCGCTGGATGCGCTGGAACGCCATGGCTGGTTGCTGGGTCCGGAACTGGGCAGCGAATACTGGGCGCTGCAGCCGCTGTTCGGCTACGTGCCCGACGCGCAGCGTGCGGCGCTGCTGGGCCTGCTGCGCACGCTGCCGGCCGAACAGCGCCAGCACCTGGCGTTGTTGTCGCAGCGCACCCCACCGCAGGAGCGCGCGGCGCTGCGCGGCGAGTTGCTGGCGCAGGGTGCGGACACGCGCGCGGCCTGGCTGCGCCAGCGCGCCACGCGCTGAGCGCCCAGCATCCGTCGCTTGCTCTCCGAGTCCCGAGTCCCGAAAAAGCCCCTGCACAGGGTAAACTGCCGCCCCTCCGCCACCCGGCGCCGGCGCCTCCCGCGCGGCCGCAGTCGGCGGGATCGCCAGAGTCTTGCAATGTCTTCGTCCTCCACCCCGGCCACGGTCCGGGGCTGCGAACTGCGCAGCACCGCGCAGCTCGCCCTGCCGCTGGTCCTGGGGCACATCTCTGCCGGCCTGATCAGCTTCGTCGACAACGTGATCGCCGGGCACCACGGCACCCGCACGCTGGCCTCGGTGACGGTCGGCACCGCGCTGCTGTGGCTGCCGATGATGATTCCGATCGGCACCCTGATCGCGTTGACCGCGTCGGTGTCGCAGCTCGACGGCGGCAAGCGCCATGCGCAGATCGGGCCGATGTTCCGCCAGGCGCTGTGGCTGTCGCTGGGCCTGGGCGCGCTGATGTTCGCGTTCCTGAGCGTGATGCCGATGGTGCTGCCGCAACTGGGCATCGCCGCAGAGATCGTGCCCGGCGCGCGCGATTTCCTGCATGCGATCCGCTGGGGCGTGCCGGCGATGGTGCTGTACTTCTGCATGCGCTATCTCAGCGAGGGCATGCACTGGACGCTGCCGACCATGCTGCTCGGCTTCGGCGGGCTGCTGGTGCTGGCGCCGCTGGGCTACGTGCTGACCTTCGGCCTGCTCGGGCTGCGCGCGCGCGGCGCCGGCGGGCTGGGCATGGCCTCGGCGATCATGATGTGGCTGCAGGCGCTGTGTTTCGCCATCTACCTGGCGCGCTCCAGGCGCTTCGCGCCGCTGCGCCTGTTCGCGACCTTCGAGGCGCCGGACCTGCGCGCGATCGGCGGGCTGCTGAAGACCGGGCTGCCGATCGGCATCACCATCCTGATGGAGGGCGGGCTGTTCATCGTCACCGCGCTGCTGATCGCGCGGCTGGGCGAAGTGCCGGCGGCCGCGCACCAGATCGCGATCAACGTGGCGCAGCTGTGCTTCATGGTGCCGATGGGCGTGGCCGAGGCGACCACGGTGCGGGTCGGGCGCGCCGCCGGCGCCGGCGATGCGGTCGGCGTGCGCGGCGCGGCCTGGGCCGGCTATACGATCGTGCTCGGCACCCAGGCGCTGTCGGCGCTGGTGCTGCTGTTCGGCCACGACGCCATCGTCGGCGTCTATACCCGCGACATCGCGGTGGCCGGGCTGGCCTCCACGCTGCTGCTGTACGCGGCCGCGTTCCAGTTCCCGGACGGGGTGCAGGTGCT
The DNA here is from genome assembly GCF_009769165.1 of Xanthomonas hyacinthi. Classification (NCBI taxonomy): domain Bacteria; kingdom Pseudomonadati; phylum Pseudomonadota; class Gammaproteobacteria; order Lysobacterales; family Lysobacteraceae; genus Xanthomonas; species Xanthomonas hyacinthi. The sequence continues at coordinate 1,445,674 of NZ_CP043476.1, read as the reverse complement.
GTCGGCCGGCGCGCTGCGCGGGCTCAAGGACACCCGCGTGCCGATGCTGCTCGCCCTGTGCGCCTACTGGGGCCTGGGCATGCCGCTGGGCGCCGGGCTCGGCCTGTGGCTGGGCTGGGGGCCGCAGGGCATGTGGATCGGGCTGATCCTGGGCCTGACCGCGGCGGCGGTGATGATGGCCGCGCGCTTCCGGCTCAGCAGCGGGCGCCTGCTCGCCGCCGCGGCTGCCTGACCCCCTGACTTCAGGCGCATGTGTGGCGCCGGCACAGCCGGTATGCTGCACGCGCGCAAGACGCCTTCCTTTCGGAGTTTTTCCATGAACCAACCCGTGCGTCGCAGCCCCATCGCCAGCTTCTTCGTTGGCCTATGGGATGTGATGAACTTTACCCGCCGGCTGATCCTGAACCTGGTGTTCTTCGGCTTCCTGCTGCTGCTCCTGTTGGCGCTCGTGTTCGCGATGGCGCGCGGCGACGGCGCCAAGACGCTGCGCGACCGCACCACCCTGCTGATCGCGCCGGAAGGCACCCTGGTCGAGCAGTTCAGCGCCGATCCGGTCAGCCGCGCGCTGACCAAGGCGATGGGCGACAAGGGCGCCGAGGAGATCCAGTTGCGCGATCTGCTGCGCGCGCTGGAAGCGGCCAAGACCGATGCGAAGATCGAGCGCGTGGCGCTGCGCCTGGACAAGCTGCAGCCCAGCGGCTTCGCCTCGATGCGCGAAGTGGTCGCGGCGCTGCAGGACCTGCGCGCCTCCGGCAAGCAGGTCGTGGCCTACAGCGACAGCCTGAGCCAGGCGCAGTACCTGCTGGCCGCGCAGGCCAACGAGGTCTACCTGGATCCGATGGGTTCGGTAGTGCTGGAAGGCCTGGGCCGCTACCGCCAGTACTTCCGCGAGGGTCTGCAGGACAAGCTCGGCGTGGACGTGCACCTGTTCAAGGTCGGCGAGTTCAAGTCCGCGGCCGAGCCGTACGTGCTCGATGCGGCCTCGCCGGCGTCCAAGGAAGCCGACCTGTTCTGGATGAACGACGTGTGGCAGCGCTACGTGGCCGACATCGCCAGGGCGCGCAAGCTGGCGCCGGAGCAGATCGCCGCCGGCATCGACACGATGCCCGAAGGCATCGCCGCGGCCGGCGGCGACATGGCCAAGTTCGCGCTGCAGCAGAAGCTGGTGGACGGCCTGAAGACCCGTGAGGAGGTCGAGCAATTGCTGACCAAGCGCGGCGTCGCCGACGACGATGCCGACAGCGGCTTCCGCAGCGTCGATCTGGATGCCTATCTGCAGCAGCTGGATCTGCGCCGTTCGCCGGTGGATTCGCGGCCGCAGGTGGCGGTGGTGGTCGCCGCGGGCGAGATCAGCGGCGGCGAGCAGCCGGCCGGGCGCATCGGCGGCGAATCGACCGCGGCGCTGCTGCGCGAGGCGCGCGACGACGAGGCGGTCAAGGCGGTGGTGCTGCGCGTGGATTCGCCGGGCGGCGAAGTATTCGCCTCCGAGCAGATCCGCCGCGAGGTGGTGGCGCTGAAGGCGGCCGGCAAGCCGGTGGTGGTGTCGATGGGCGATCTGGCCGCGTCCGGCGGTTACTGGATCAGCATGAACGCCGATCGCATCTACGCCGATCCGTCGACGATCACCGGCTCGATCGGCATCTTCGGCATGATCCCCAACCTGACCCGTAGCCTGGACAAGATCGGCGTGCATACCGACGGCGTCGGCACCACCCGTTTCGCCGGGGCGTTCGACGTCACCCGGCCGATGGATCCGGTGGTGGGGCAGGTGATCCAGTCGGTGATCAACAAGGGCTATGCCGACTTCACCGGCAAGGTCGCGCAGGCGCGCAACAAGCCGGTCGAGGCGATCGACCGGGTCGCGCGCGGCCGCGTGTGGAGCGGTGCGCAGGCCAAGGAACGCGGTCTGGTGGACGCGTTCGGCGGCTTCAAGGACGCGGTGGCCGATGCCGCCGCGCGGGCCAAGCTGGGCGATCGCGACAAATACCGCGTGCGCTACATCGAGAAGCCGGCCACGCCGTTCGCGCAGTTCGTCAACGGTTTCGCCGGCAGCCGCATGGGCGCGTGGATGCTGGGCGATTCGGCGCTGGCGCATGCCGTGCTGGCGCGCAGCATGCCGGAGCTGGACACCCAGTTGCGCTTCGTGCAGGACGCCACCGACAAGCGCCCCGGCGCCCCGGTCAAGGCGCTGGCCTACTGCTTCTGCGGCTTCTGATGCAGGCGTGAGGCGCGCCCGCCATCCGGCGCGCGCCGCTGCAAGCAAGGAACGCCGCCGGCCGACGCCGGCGTTTTTATTGCCCGGTGGCGGCGACGATCGCCGCGTTCTGCGCGGCCACGGCCTGCTCGGAGCTCGCTTGCGCCTGCTTGGCGCGGTCCAGCGGCTGCGCGATCGCCGCGCGCAGCGCGCCGGCCTGGGGTTCGGGTGGTTTGTCCGCCGGTTTCGGCGGTGCCGGCTTGCACGCGGCCAGCGCGGCCAGCAGCGAGAGTGCCAACGTCAGCAAGCGCAATGAACCGTGCATAGGGGCGACCTCGTTGAGCGTGAGCGTTATCCTACGCCCACCCCGGTGCAGACAGGCAAGGCGATGCAGCAACGTTGGCGGCTGGACGGACAGAGCGCATTGATCACCGGCGCCAGCGCCGGCATCGGCCTGGCGATCGCGCGCGAACTGCTCGGTTTCGGCGCCGAGCTGCTGCTGGTGGCGCGCGACCTCGATGCGCTGGAGGCGGCGCGCGACGAGCTGGCCGATGCCTATCCCGAGCGCCGCATCCTGGCGCTGGCCGCCGACGTGGCCGACGACGAGGACCGGCGCGAGATCCTGGACTGGGTCGAGGACCACGCCGACGGCCTGCACCTGCTGATCAACAACGCCGGCGGCAACCTCAGCAAGGCCGCGGTGGACTACACCGAGGACGAGTGGCGCGGCATCTTCGAGACCAACCTGTTCTCCGCGTTCGAACTGTCGCGCTACGCGCATCCGCTGCTGGCGCAGCATGCGGCGTCGGCGATCGTCAACGTCGGCAGCGTGTCCGGGCTGACCCACGTGCGCAGCGGCGCGCCGTACGGCATGACCAAGGCCGCGCTGCACCAGCTGACCCGCAACCTGGCCGCCGAATGGGCCGAGGACGGGATCCGGGTCAATGCGGTGGCGCCGTGGTACATCCGTACCCGCCGCACTTCGGGGCCGCTGTCGGATCCGGACTACTACGAGCAGGTGATCGAGCGCACGCCGATGCGGCGGATCGGCGAGCCGGAGGAAGTGGCGGCCGCGGTCGGCTTCCTGTGCCTGCCGGCGGCCAGCTACATCACCGGCGAATGCATCGCGGTGGACGGCGGATTTCTGCGCTACGGGTTTTAGGTCCTGCCGCCATATTGTGGGGGCGACTGAAGTCCCACAATATTTCGCGCACGGTAACAACCAGGCCGAAACCGTCCTAGTCCGGCGCGCCGCAGCTGCTCGCCTCGAGCAGCTGCTGGCGACGCAGGAATTCCTGCCGCAATTGCTCCGCGTGCTCGGGCACGGCGAAGCGCCAGTGCGTCTCGGCTTCGGCCACATGGCTCTTCCAGGCCTCGCAGATGCCGGCCTCGGGCAGCGCCTCGCAGCGGTCGCGCAGCACTTCGCAGGCGCTGCCGCCGGCCTTGTCGGGGCTGCCGTCCAGGCCGGTGGTGCGCAAGGGAACGCAGCGCGGCGCGGGCTCGGCGACTTCGCCGACGTAGCGTTGCTGCGCGTAGGTGGTGCAGGCGTATAGCGCGGGCGGCGGCAGGCGCGGCGCGGTCTGCGCCGGTGCTGTCGGCGGATCGGGCGGGGCGGCGACGGGTGCCGGTGCGGGTGCCGGCGGTGCGGGCGCGGCTGGGGCCGCTGGCGCGACACCCGGCGCTTGCGCGGGCGCGCGGCCGACGCCCTGCATGATCTTCTTCTGCTGGCGCATGCCCTTGGGGCACGGCTGGTTCTGCACGGTCAGGTTGTCGTGCGCATCGGTGCAGCGATAGAACACCACTTGCTCTGCCTGCGCGGCGCCGGCGCAGGCCAGCAGCGCCGCAAGGCAGGCGCTGCGGCGCATCAGCTACCGCCGCAGTCGCGGTCGATGCGCGCGTCGATGCCGCGCTGCTCGGTTTCCAGCGCGCGGCGCTCGCTCTGCAGCGCGCTGTTGTAGCGGCGGATCAGTTCCCAGCGGCGGTCGCCCAGGCGCGCGCACACTTCCTGCGCCGGCAGGGCGTTGCAGGTGTCGCGGAGCAGCGTGCTGCCGGCCGGCAGCACCACGCCGGCGCCGGGATACACCGGCGGCGGGCGCGGGCGGCTGCCTGCATCACCGCCATGGCCGCGGCGATGGCCGTCGCCGTCGCCGCCGGCATAGCCGATGGTCCACAGCGGCACCCAGCGCGGATTGCCTTCGTTGTCGTCGCTGGTATAGCGCTGGCCCTCGCTGGTGACGCATTCGTACATCGGCTGCGGCGGCTGCACGCTGACGATGCGGATCTCGCGCTGCGGCAGCGGCGCCGGCGCTGCGGCGGCGCGTGCCGGATCGGTGCTGAGCGTGGTGGTCGGGCGCGCCGGCGGATCGCGCGGGCGCTGCATGTCCAGCACCTGTTGCTGGCGTGCGTTCTCGCAGGGCGCGTTCTGCAGGCTGACCGCGCCGGCGCTGCCGACGCAGCGGTAGATGCGCACCGAACCCTGCGCGCCATCGCTGTGCGTGGTCTGCGTGGTCTGCGTGCTCTGCGCGCACGCGGCGCCGGCCAACGGCAGCAGCGCACACAGGAGCAGGGCAGGGCGGACGAGAGCGGGCATGCGCGCATCTTGCGCGCCTTCGCCGGCCAGGGAAAGCCGGGACCGGGCGGGGATCGGCAACCCGCTCAGGCGCGCAGGATCTCGCCGCTGACGGCGTCGCGGATCGGGGTGGGCTGGGCCAGGCCGCCGGTCTGGCCAGCGACCACGCCATCGAGTGCAGCCAGTAGCTGCGGGTCCAGGTCGGCGCGCTGCCGCGCCGGCGGCTCGCCGCCACGATTGGCGCTGGTCGAGACCAATGCCCCGCCCCAGGCGCGGCACAGGGCCGCCACCTGCGGATGCGCGCTGATCCGCACCGCGATGCCGCGGTGCGCGCCGGTGATCCAGGGCGGCGCCTGCGCCGCGGCCGGCAGCACCCAGGTATGCGCCCCGGGCCAGCTGGCCAGTACCGCGGCCAGGCGCGCCGGCGGCAGCGCCGCCACGTCCAGCAGCGGGCGCAACGGTTCCAGTTCGGCGGCGACCACGATCAGGCCTTTCTCCAGCGGCCGCTGCTTGATCCGCAGCAGCCGGGTCACCGCCGCCTGGTCGTGCGGATCGCAGCCTAGGCCCCAGACCGCTTCGGTGGGATAGGCGATGACCCCGCCTTGCTGCAGGACGGCGACGGCTTGGCTGAGCGACAGATCGGTCATGCGCGCATGATGCGGCAGGTCATCGCGGCGGAGCAACGCTGGCGGGCGGCAAGGGCGTTCGCTACTGCGCCCGCCCTTGCCGCCCGCAGGTCAAGCGCGCCTGGCGGCGGCCTTCTCGACTACTTTCTTGACCGCTTTCTTCACGGTCTTCTTCGCCGCCTTCTTGACCGCCTTCTTCGCCGCGGGCTTGGCCGGGGCGTCGGCCGCGGCCTTCTTGGCTGCGCTCTTCTTCGGCGCCGCTTCCTTCTTGGCCGCGGCCTTCTTCGCGCCGAAGCCGCGCCGTGCCGGCTTGCCGGTCTCTTCCAGCAGCTTCTGCACTTCTTCCAGGGTCAGCGTGGCCGGCTCGCGGTCCTTGGGGATCTTGCCGTTGAGCTTGCCGTCGCTGATGTACGGGCCGAAGCGGCCGTTGAGCACCTGGATGTCGCTGCCGGCGAATTCCTTGATGATGCGGTTGCGCGCGATCTCTTCCTTCTCTTCGATCAGGAACACCGCGCGCGCCAGGTCGATGGTGTACGGGTCGTCTTCCTTCTTCAGCGAGGCATAGACGCTGCCGCGCTTGGCGAACGGGCCGAAGCGGCCGATGCCGACGCTGACCTCCTCGCCCTTGTCCTCGCCCAAGGCGCGCGGCATCAGGAACAGCTCCAGCGCGTCTTCCAGGGTGATGGTGTGCATGCTCTGGCCCGGCCGCAGCGAGGCGAACTTGGGCTTGTCCTCGGCGTCCTCGGCGGTGCTGCCGATCGCCGCGTACGGTCCGAACCGGCCCAGCCGCACGCTGACCGGCTTGCCGGTCTTGGGGTCGGTGCCGAGTTCGCGCGCGCCGGTGGCTTCGGAGCGGTCCACCGATTCCTTCTTCTCCTCGACCAGTTCCTTGAACGGACCCCAGAACTTCTCCATCAGCGGCCGCCATTCCTCTTCGCCGCGCGACACCGCGTCCAGCTCGTCCTCGAGCTTGGCGGTGAAGTCGTAGTCGACGTAGCGGGTGAAGTGGCCGGACAGGAATTTGCTGACCGCGCGGCCCACGTCCGACGGACGGAAGCGGCGCGCGTCCAGTTCCACGTACTTGCGGAACAGCAGGGTCTGGATGATCGAGGCGTAGGTCGACGGACGGCCGATGCCGTATTCCTCGAGCGTCTTGACCAGCAAGGCTTCCGAAAAGCGCGGCGGCGGCTCGGTGAAATGCTGGTCGGTATGGATGCGGTCGAGCGGGATGCGGTCGCCGGGCTTCATCGGCGGCAGCTTGCGGCCCTCGTCCTCGTCCTCGGCGGCCTTCTGGTCCTTGCCTTCCTCGTACACGGCCAAAAAACCCGGGTCGATCACCGTGGTGCCGCTGGCGCGGAAGCTGTGCTCGTTGCCGGCGGCCAGTTCCACGGTGACGGTGTTCATCGTCGCCGGCACCATCTGGCAGGCCACGGCGCGCTTCCAGATCAGCTCGTACAGGCGGCGGCCGTCCTCGTCCAGGTACTTGGCCATCTGCGCCGGGGTACGCAGCGCGCTGGTCGGGCGGATCGCTTCGTGCGCTTCCTGCGCGTTCTTGGACTTGGTCTGGTACATGTTCGACTTGTCCGGCAGCGCGCCGGTGCCGAAGTCGCGCGCGATCAGGTCGCGGATCTCGGCCAGCGCGTCCTGCGACAGGTTCACCGAGTCGGTACGCATGTAGCTGATCAGGCCGACCGTGCCTTCCTCGCCCAGGGTCACGCCCTCGTACAGCTTCTGCGCCACGCGCATGGTGCGGCTGGTGGTGAAGCCGAGCTTGCGCGAGGCCTCCTGCTGCAGCGTGGAGGTGGTGAACGGCGGCGCCGGGCGGCGCTTGCGCTCCTTGCTGGCCACGTCGGTAACGTGCAGCGCGCCCTGCGCGGCCTTCTGCAGGCGCATCCGCGCCGCTTCGGCGGTGTCGCCATCGGTGATGGTGAACTGTTCGAACTTCTGCCCGTCGAGCTTGACCAGCTTGGCCGCGAACGGCTGCGAGGGATGCAGGCAGTCGGCGCCGATGCTCCAGTATTCGCGGGCGACGAAGGCTTCGATCTCCTCCTCGCGCTCGACGATCATGCGCAGCGCCGGTGACTGCACGCGGCCGGCGGACAGGCCGCGCTGCACCTTGCGCCACAGCACCGGCGACAGGTTGAAGCCGACCAGGTAGTCCAGCGCGCGCCGCGCCTGCTGCGCATCGACCAGGTCCACGGCGATCTGGCGCGGGTTGGCCATCGCCTCCTTGATCGCGCGCGGGGTGATTTCGGTGAACACCACCCGGTGCAGCGGCTTGTCCTTGAGCAGCCCGCGCTCCTTCAGGATCTCGGCGATGTGCCAGCTGATCGCTTCGCCCTCGCGGTCCGGGTCGGTCGCCAGATAGATGTCCTCGGCGATCTTGGCGGCCTTGGCGATGGCCTCGACGTGCTTCTCGTTCTTCTCGATCAGCGCGTAGCGCATCGCGAAGCCGTCGTCCGGATCCACCGCGCCCTCCTTCGGGATCAGGTCGCGCACGTGCCCATACGAGGCCAGGACGTGGAAGTCCTTGCCGAGGTATTTGTTGATCGTCTTGGCCTTGGCGGGCGATTCGACGATGAGCAGGTGCTTGGACATGGCGGACTGGGCTTCGATGGGCGGGGCGGGCGCCCTGGGGGCGGTAGGGTGGCGCAATTGCTCCGGTTAGTGAAGCGTTGCGGTGTTCAGAGAGGCCGACGCCCGGGGGCAGGGACCCCGGGCGTTCAGCTGCGTCTCTTTTTTATTAGTGGTCATGTCCGGCGGCGACTGTCAAGCGCCCCCACCCCGCGATGCCGGAAACCGCGCAAGCTCACGAAGCGCTACCGACCCCCGTTCTTCAGGTCCCGGGTCCCCGGTCCCGAGGCCCGGCCGTCAGTGCCAATTTCCACTAGCCGCCACGCCGATCAGCAGCAGCAGCACCAGCAGCACCCCGATCATCAGCACGCCGAACAGCGACAGGATCACCACGGTGACCGTGCCCAGCTTGCGCTGCTGCCACTCCGGGTGGTCGGTATAGGCCCACTTGTCCACCACCAGGGTGTCGCAGAGCATGTCGTGCAGGGCCTGCTTGCGCTCGGTGAAGGCGGCCATCAGGAAGCCGATGAAGATGGTCAGGCTGCTCAGCAGGAAGCCGAAGTAGCGGCCGATGCCGCGGCCGACGCTGATCCGGCTGCCATCGGGACGCACCACCTTGATGCCGACCGCCATCTTGCCCAGCGTGGCCTGCCTGGTCGAGGCGTGGAACAGGCCGAAGTACAGCGCCGACATCGTCAGCGGCACCAGGTACACCAGCACCAGCAGAACGATGCCGCCAGGGGTGCTGAAATCGGGGCTACCGCTGCCCAGGCTGCTGAAGCCCAAGAAGCCCGCAAAGACCACGATCTGGATCGTCTGTGAGATGACGCCGACCAGCATGCCGTCGATCAGGTAGGCGGCGGCGCGCTTCCAGAAGCCGGCCTGCACCACCTCGCCGTCAGCCACGAGGCGCGGTTCCTCGCCGAGCGTGGCGGTGGGCGCGGCATAAGGCGAATGCGCCGCGGCATCGGCGTCCGGCACGGTCCAGGCCGCCGGCAATGCCTGCGCGGCGCGCACGGACGGCGCGGACGGCGCCTCGACGGCGGCGTCCGGCGTGATCGCCGCCGGCACCTGGGCCAGACCCAGTTCGTCGACGAAATCGGCCAGCGGATGCCATTCGCTGAGGCCGTCGCGCCAGACCAGCGTGGTCAGGCCCACCTCGCCGCGCTGGAAGCGCTGCTGCAGTTGCTCGGCCGGCATCGGTCCATGGCGCTGCTGCGCGGCGTCGGCGTAGTACCACTCACTCATTCCTGTTCCCCAGGGTTGCGGTCGAAACATCCGTTGCCGCTCAGCCGCCGCGGCAATGCGCGGGCAGGTAGCGGTCGTCCAGCTCGGAACTGCAGTTCCAGGCCGAAGACCGCTCATCGTAGTCCAGCCACAGCGCCTTGCCATCCAGCCTGGCCTTGCCGGGCGCGTGCAGCGTGGCTTCCAGGCCGCAGTGGCCGTTGTCGAAACGGCCGATGCGCACCTGCGCGACGAATTCGCTGGCGTAGCTTTGCGCGGTGCCGAAGCCGGCGTCGCCGTTCACCGGGCAGCGCCCCTGCTGCGCGGCGAAGCTGGCGATCTGCGCCTGCAGCGGCGCCACGCTGCCGATCGCCAGCGCGGCCTTGGCGTGCAGCGTGTAGTCCTGATAGGCAGGGACGGCAATGGCGGCGAGGATGCCGGCCACCGCCAGCAGCGCCACGCCCATCGCCACTGCGACGAGCGCACCGATGCCGCAGCCGGACAGGCCATTGCGTGGAGCCGCGGCGGGCACGTTCGGGACAGCGCTCGCCGCTGGCGGCAGCGGGGGCGGCGCCGACGTCGCCGGCAGACCCAGTTCGTCGGCGAGCGCGTGCAGCGGCCGCCACTCCGGCAGGCCTTCGCGCCAGACCAGGGTGGCGCGGTCCAGGAGGCCGTCGCGCAGCCGCTCCAGCAGCACCGCGGTGCTCAGCGGGCCGTGCCGGTCGCGGGCGGCGTCGACGTAGTGCCAGGCACTCAGGGCCGGTTCCTCGTGCATCCGTGCATGCCCCGTCAGCGCCTCAGTGCACCGGCTCCGGCTCGTCGACGAACATCTGCGTTTCCATCCACGCGTAGGCCGCCTCGGCCCCGGGCTGGTTGAACAGCACCATCAGCACCACCCATTTCAGGTCGTCCAGGTCCAGTTCGTCCTGGTCCAGCGCCATCGCCCGGTCCAGCACCAGCTCGCGCTGATCGCTGTCGAGGATGCCGTGCTGTTCCAGGAACAGCAGGAAACCGCGGCATTCCACGTCGAGCTTGTCCAGCTCCGGGCCGTGGTAGATGCGGATCGGGCCGTCGATGCGCGGCTGCGGCACGGCCGGCCGCTGGTCGGCCAGGGCATCGAGCCAATCGAACGCTTTGCTGATTTCGGTGGGGCTGAAGCCAGCCTGGATCAGGCCATTCTGGAGGGAGTCGCGATCGCGGACCGGGTCCGCGTCCTCGCTGAAATAATGTTCGAACAGGTACAGCAGGACATCCAGAATGCTCTCTTTCATTGCCCTCGGCCTGCATCGCTAGACGCTGTGGAGGTGAAGAAACTAGGGTTTGCGGGTGTAACGACCTTGTTCGATCGCCACGTAGCCATCCAGTTCCATGACCAGCAGCATGGAGGACGCCGCCGCGGCCGTCAATCCGGTGCGCGCGATCACTGAATCCATACAGGTGGGGTCGTGGCCCAGCGCCTGCCACAAGCGCTGGTAGTCGGGATCGGGGAAGGCCGGCGTGGCGCCGGGGTCGTCGGCGATCCCTTCAGTGGGGGCGCGCAGGCGTCCGCGCAAGGCGTCGGCCAGTTCCGCGGCCAGCGGCGCGACCCCGGCCAGGACCTCCTCGGCGCTCTCCACCAGCCCGGCGCCGTCGCGGATCAGGCGGTGGCAGCCGCGCGCCAGCGGGTTGTGGATCGAACCGGGCAACGCGAACACCTCGCGTCCGGCCTCGGCGGCCAGGCGCGCGGTGATCAGCGCGCCGGAGCGCGCGGCGGCCTCGATCACCAGGGTGGCCAGCGCCAGCCCGGCGATGATCCGGTTGCGCGCCGGGAAGTGGCTGGGCCGCGCCGGGGTGCCGGGCGGATGCTCGCTGACCACCGCGCCGCGCGCGGCGATGCGTTCGCGCAGGGCGGCATGCTGGCGCGGGTAGGCCAGGTCCGCGCCGGTGCCGACCACCGCCACGGTGAGTCCGTCCTGGCGCGACAGCGCCGCCGCATGCGCGGCGGCATCGACGCCGGTGGCCATGCCGCTGGTCACCGCGAATCCGGCCGCGGCCAGCGCCAGGGCGAAGCGCTGCGCATTGTCGCGGCCGCCGGCGCTGGGCGCGCGGCTGCCGACCACGGCCACCGCCGGATGCCATAGCGCCGCCGGGTCGCCTTCCAGGTACAGCGCCAGCGGTGGGTTGGGGCTGCGCAGCAGCAGCGCCGGGTAGTCGGGGTCGTGGCAGCCGAGCAGGTGCCGGCGCGGCTGCGCCAGCCAGGCCAGCGCGGCGTCCACGGCGGCGCGGTCGGGCCGCCGCAGCGCCGCGATCTGCGCTGGATCCAGTCCCGCGGCGCGCCAGGCGGCGGCGCCGGCGGCCAATGCGGCGGCGGGGCTGCCGCAGTGTTCGAGCAGGCGCCGGCGCGGGGCGCTGGCGCCGCCGGCCAGGGACAGGGTCAACAGCGCCGGATCGGCGCAGGCAGGGGCGCAGTGGGTGTGGCCGGGCAAGGCGGACATCGGTCTGGGGCCTATTCCAATCGGGTTAACAGGCCCAGGCTAGGCCGCAAACGCAGACGACGCCCTCGGGCGCCGTCTGCGGCGGATGTAGGACTTGCCCGCGTGCGCAGGTCAGCGTGCGTCCGGGTGCTTCACCTCGTAGCCGATCCGGGTCGGCTTGATGCCGTCCATCACCAGCGCGTAGCTGACCTTGTCGAAGGTGCGGAACACCATCGCGTGCGCGGCGTATTCGTCGGGCAGGGCCACCGTGCCGCGGCCGCCGGTGAAGCCGTCGTCGGCGCGCGAGGTGTTCGGACGCTGCACGCGGTCGTTGACCCGGGTGCCATGGCGCCACAGCGAGACCACGGTGCCGTTGTCGATGCCTTCGCGGCTGCCGCCGGAGATCGCGATCACGTCGTGCGGGCCGGCGGCGCTGAACGCGTCGGCCACCGCCAGCACCCGCAGCCCGGCGTCGAGCGCCTGCGCCGCGGGCGGATGCGGGATGAACTGCAGGTCGTAGGGCTGCGCTTCGACCGCGATCAGGCGGTCGCCGGCGCGCACTTCGCGGGCGCTGTCCTGCAGCAGCAGGGTGGTGGCCTGGCTGCCGTCGGCGGAGACGCGGGTGACGGTACCGATATTGACCTGGGCCAGTTCGTAGCCCAGCGTCTCGCGGCGCTTGTTGTCCGGCGCCACGAAGGTCTGCCACAGGTTGCCGGTGCCCGGGGTGCTGCGGCCCTCGGCGTTCAGGTCGTCGCTGAGCCTGGGCAGTTCGTAGCGCACGGTCGGGCGCACCACGGCGTAGCGCTGCCCGGCCTGCGGCGCGCTCAGCCCGGTCGCGTAGACCAGCTGGCCGACGGTGGCGCGCAGCCGGTTGTCCTCGACGCCGACCACGTAGGGCAGGCCGTCGATGCTGTCGGCCACGCGCAGGTTCTTCAGGAACGGTTCGACGTCGGACAGCGCGATCGCGTCGATCGGCGCGTCCTGGCGCGGGCCGGGCTTGACCGCGGCGCGGGCCACCCGGTCCAGGTAGGCCAGGCTGAGCACGTCGCCGGGGTAGATCAGATGCGGGTTCTGCACCTGCGGGTTGGCCTGCCAGATTTCCGGCCACAGCCACGGCTTGCCGAGGAAGCGCCCGGCGATGTCCCACAGCGTGTCGCCCTTGCGCACCACGTAGGTGTCAGGGTGTTCGGCAGCCATGCTCGCGCAAGCGGCATAGGTCGCCACGGTCAGCATCGCCACGGCGACGACCGTACGGAGTCGATTGAACATGAGTGCGGAGCCTGATTCCCCAACAGGTCCGCGCACTATAGTCCAGAACCCGGGGCGCGGCGCAAGCGCCGGCGAGAACGGGGTAGAATTGTCCGGTCTTGCCGAATTTTCCGGCGCCCCCATCTGGGTACCGCTATGGCCCTGCTTCCCATCCTCGAATTCCCCGATCCCCGCCTGCGCACCAAGGCGGTGCAGGTCGATCCTGCCGACGTCGCCACCCCGGCGTTCCAGCGCCTGCTCGACGACATGTTCGAGACCATGTACGAGGCCCCCGGCATCGGCCTGGCCGCGAGCCAGGTGGACGTGCACCAGCGCTTCATGGTCATCGACGTCAGCGAAGAGAAGAACACCCCGCAGGTGTTCATCAACCCGCATATCGTGCAGCGCGACGGCGAGCAGGTGTACCAGGAGGGCTGCCTGTCGGTGCCCGGCATCTATGCCGACGTGACCCGCGCCGACGCCATCGCCGTGCGCTACCTGGACCGCCACGGCCAGCCGCAGGAATTGTCCGCCGACGGCGTGCTGGCGGTGTGCGTGCAGCACGAGATGGACCATCTGGACGGCAAGCTGTTCGTCGACTACCTCTCCCCGCTCAAGCGCGAGATGGTGCGCAAGAAGCTGGCCAAGGCGCGCAAGCACGTGGCTTGAAGCCGGGAACCGGGAATGGGGAAACGGGAATCGTAAGCGCGGTGCCCGTGCCATTTCCGGGTCCGCGCTTTGCCCATTCCCGTTTCCCCATTCCCGGTTCCCAGCCTCCATGAAAATCGTCTTCGCCGGTACGCCGGACTTCGCCGTGCCGTCGTTGCGCGCGGCCGCGCAGCGCCATGAAGTGGTTGCGGTCTATACCCAGCCGGACCGGCCCGCCGGGCGCGGCCGCGGGCTGACCCCGTCGCCGGTGAAGCTGGAGGCGATCGCGCGCGGCATTCCGGTGCTGCAGCCGGACACGCTGCGTTCGCCCGAGGCGCTGCAGACCCTGCGCGCGCTGCAGCCGGACCTGATGGTGGTGGTGGCCTACGGCCTGATCCTGCCCAAGGCGGTGCTGGCGATCCCGACCCATGGCTGCTGGAACGTGCACGCCTCGCTGCTGCCGCGCTGGCGCGGCGCCGCGCCGATCCAGCGCGCGATCGAGGCCGGCGACAGCGAAACCGGCGTGTGCCTGATGCAGATGGAAGCGGGCCTGGACACCGGTCCGGTGCTGCTGTCGCAGCGCACCCCGATCGGCGACAGCGAGACCGGCGGGCAGCTGCACGACCGGCTGGCCGCGCTCGGCGCGCAGGTGCTGGCCGACGGCCTGGGCCTGCTGCGCGCCGGCATCCGTCCGGTGCCGCAGCCGCAGCCGGACGCCGGCGTCACCTACGCGCACAAGCTGGACAAGGCGCAGGCGCGGCTGGACTGGCAGCAGCCGGCGGCGCAGCTGGCGCTGCGGGTGCGCGCGTTCAATCCGTGGCCGATCACCGAAGCGGTGCTGGCCGGCGAGCGCGTGCGCATCCACGGCGCGGTGGCGCTGGAACTGGCGCATGCGCAGCCGCCGGGCACGGTGCTGGCCGCCTCCAGGCAGGGCATCGACATCGCCTGCGGCCAGGGCGCGTTGCGCCTGCGCGTGCTGCAGCGCGAAGGCGGCAAGGCGATCACCGCCGCCGACTACCTCAACGCCCGGCGCGATCTGCCGGTGCTGGCCTGAACCGGCGCGATCGCGCATGACCGAGACGCCTGCCGCGATGCCTGCCGCCGCCATGCCGCCGGGCGTGGCTCCGCGCGTGGTTGCCGCGCGGGTGCTGAGCGCGGTGATCGACCGCGGCCGTTCGCTGAAGGCGGAACTGGCCACCGCGTTGCCGGCGCTGCCCGATCCGCGCGACCGCGCCCTGGTCGAGGCGATCTGCTTCGCCGTGCTGCGCCGGCGCCCGGCCTACGAGGCCGCGCTGCGGTTGTGGCTGCAGAAGCAGCTGCCGCAGCGCGACGCCGAACTGCGCATGCTGCTGATGGCCGGCTTCGCCCAGCTCGACGCGCTCGGCCTGGCGCCGCACGCGGCGCTGTCGGCGACGGTGGAGGCGGCGCGGGCGCTGGACCGGCCGCGCCAGGCCGGCATGGTCAACGCCCTGCTGCGCCGCGCGCTGCGCGACGGGCTACCGGCGGTGGCCGCCGATGCCGGCTGGCCGCTGTGGCTGCGCGACGCGCTGCACGCCGACTGGCCGCAACAGGCCGAGGCGATCTTCGCCGCCAGCCAGCAGGCGGCGCCGCTGTGGCTGCGGGTGAACCGCCAGCGCAGCACGCGCGACGCCTATCTGCAGCAGCTGGCCGAGGCCGGCATCGCCGCGCAGGCGGTGCCGGACCTGGCCGAGGCGATCCGCCTGGCCGAGTCGGTGGCGATGAGCGCCTTGCCCGGCTTCGCCGAGGGCTGGGTGTCGGTGCAGGACGGCGCGGCGCAGCAGGTCGCCGACGTGCTGGCGCCGGCGCCGGGCGCACGCGTGCTGGATGCCTGCGCCGCGCCCGGCGGCAAGTCCGCGCACCTGCTCGAGCGCGACCCGACGCTGCGCCTGACCGCGCTGGACGTGGACGCGCGGCGCCTGGCGCGGGTGCGCGAGACCTTCGAACGCACCGGCGCTGGCGCGCAGGCGCAACTGCAGGTCGCCGATGCGGCGCAGCCGGACGCGTGGTGGGACGGCGAGGCATTCGATGCGGTGCTGCTGGACGCGCCGTGCTCGGCCACCGGCATCGTGCGCCGCCAGCCCGACGTGCTGCTGCACCGGCGGCGCGAGGACGTGGTCGCGCTGCAGGCGCTGCAGGCGCGGCTGCTGGACGCCGGCTGGCAGGTGCTGCGGCCGGGCGGGGTGCTGGTCTACGCCACCTGTTCGCTGCTCAAGGACGAGAACGCGCGCCAGCTGCAGGCGTTCCTGGCGCGGACCGCCGATGCGGTGGCTGAGGATCCCGGCGCCGCCTGTGGGCACGCGTCCGGCGGCGGTCGCCAGCGCCTGCCGGGCGAGCAGGATCGCGACGGGTTCTTCTATGCGCGGCTGCGCAAGACGGCGTGAAGCGGCCCCGGTATCATCGCGTCCCATGTTGAAGACCCGCGCGTCCCGAGAATTCTGGTTGCTGGCCCTGCTTGCGCTGCTGGTGCTCGGCGCCGGCCTCGGCCTGCGTGATCCGCACCCGGCCGACGAGCCGCGTTTCGCGCTGGTCGCCAAGCAGATGGTGGACAGCGGCAACTGGCTGTTCCCGCACCGCGGCACCGAGCTGTATGCGGACAAGCCGCCGATGCTGATGTGGTTGCAGGCATCGTTCTACGAAGTGTTCGGCAACTGGCGGGTGGCGTTCCTGCTGCCGTCGCTGCTGGCCGGGCTGGGCACGCTGGCCTGCGTCTACGACCTGGGCCGGCGGCTGTGGACGCGCCGGGTCGGCATGTATGCGGCGTATGCGCTGCTGTTCGCGTTCCACTTCACCTACCAGGCGAAGAAGGCGCAGATCGATCCGCTGGTGGTGTTCTACATCACCCTGGCCAACTACGGCCTGTTGCGCCACGTGCTGCGCGGACCCGACTGGCGGATGTGGGCGCTGGGCTGGTTCGCCGCCGGCCTGGGCACGATCACCAAGGGCGTGGGCGCGCTGGCGCTGTTGCTGCTGCTGCCGGCCGCGGCGGCGTCGCTGGCGCAGTGGCGCGGGGTCAAGGTCGGCGTGCGCAATCCGCGCTTCTGGCTGGGGCCGCTGGCCTTCCTGGCCGCGGTGTCGATCTGGCTGGTGCCGATGGTGAGTACCGCGCTGTCGGCGCAGCAGCCGGAGTACCGCGCCTACCTCGACGACATCCTGTTCCGGCAGACCGCCGGGCGCTACGCCAGGTCCTGGGACCATCCGCACGGGCCGCTGTATTTCTTCGGGGTGATGCCGAGCATGTGGCTGCCGCTGCTGCTGGCCCTGCCGTGGGCGATCCCGGCCTGGGCGCGGCGCCTGCGCCGGCGCGATCCGCGCTACCTGCTGCCGCTGGCGTGGTGGGCGCTGATCCTGCTGTTCTTCTCGATTCCCACCGGCAAGCGCGACGTCTACATCCTGCCGGCGCTGCCGATGCTGTGCCTGGCAATGGCGCCGCTGATCCCGGGGCTGCTGCGCAAGACCGGGGTCAGGCGGCTGTTGCTGGCGTTCACCGTGGCGCTGACCGTGGCGCTGGGCGGGGTCGGCGCGGCGATCCTGGCCGGGCATGGCTTGCGCGCGCAGATGATGGAGCAGCGCGGCGTCGATCTGCCGACCGTGCAGGCGCTGGCCTGGATCCTGCTGGCGATCGGCCTGTGGGGCGTGGCCAGCCTGGCGCTGTTCACGCGGCGGCGCCCGGAGCTGGCGATGGTGTCCACGCTGAGCATGCTGTGGGTGCTGATCGGGCTGCTGGTGTATCCGCTGATCAACATGTCCAGCTCCGCACGCGGGGTGATGCAGGCGGCCGGCCGCCGCATCGGACCGGACGCGGAACTGGGCCTGGTAGCCTGGAAGGAGCAGAACCTGCTGATGGCCGACCGCGCCGCGACCACCTTCGGCTTCGTGGTGCCGTGGGACGAGCAGCTGCGCCGCGGCGTGGCCTGGCAGGCGCAGGCGCCGCAGCGGCGCTGGCTGCTGGTGCAGGAGGCGGCGATGCTCGGCTGCATCGATCGCCGCGCCAGCACCCTGGCCGGCGTGTCCAACCGCCGCAACTGGTGGCTGGTGCCGGCAGCCGCCGTGCATGGCCAATGCATGGTCACCAGCGGCGACCGCGAACGCCTGCGCGAGCAGGACAAGGACCGTTTCGAGTGAGCCGCGCCCGCGCCCGCTTCGCTCGCAACGCTGGCGCCGTGCGCGCAGGAGGGCGTGCGTGCCGATGCGCCTGATCCGGCTGATCAGCCGCGACAACGGCGGCGGCCTGAGCCGCGACCTGCAAGTGGTCGCCGAGGCGCTGCGCAGCAGCGGCCGTTACCGGGTGGAGGTGCTCGGCTTCGGCACGATGCGCTTCGCCAACCACCTGCGCGAACTGCGCCTGGCCCTGCGCAGCCTGCTGCGCGGCCGCGCCGATCTGCAGATCTTCCTGGAACGGGTGTATCCGCGCTGCCTGGGCGCCGGCCGGTGCAATGCCCTGGTTCCCAATCCGGAATGGTTCCGCCGCAAGTGGCTGCGCTGGCTGCCGCGTTTCCAGCGGGTGCTATGCAAGACCTGGCAGGCCGAGCGGCGCTTTGCCGCGCTGGGTCCGGCGACTGCGTTCATCGGCTTCTGCAGCAACGATTGCTATCGCCCGGAGGTGCCGCGCGAGCGCGTCTGCCTGCACGTGGCCGGGCGCAGCTCGGCCAAGGGCACCGCGGTGCTGCTGCAGACCTGGGCGCGGCATCCGGAATGGCCGCGGCTGACGGTGGTGCAGAGCACGAAGAAGTCGCGCCCGATCGAGGCCGAGAACATCGACTACCTGACCGGCTATCTGGACCAGCGCGAGCTGCGCCGGCTGCAGAACGCGCACCGCTTCCACCTGTGCCCGTCCGAGGTCGAGGGCTTCGGCCACTACATCATGGAGGCGCTGAGCGTCGGCGCGGTGGTGATCGCCACCGACGGCGCGCCGATGAACGAACTGGTGAGCGCCGAGCGCGGCGTGCTGATCGCGCCGGTCGGCCAGCGCGAGGACAACTTCGGCGTGCGCTACCGGATCGACGCGGCCGGCATCGAGCGGGCGATGGCGCAGGCGCTGGCGCTGGCGCCGATGCAATGCGATGCGCTGGGCACCGCGGCGCGCGCGTTCTTCGAGTCGCGCCAGCACGAGTTCGGCGAGCGCCTGCAGGCGGTGGTGGCCGATCTGCTCGGCGATGCGCCGCCGCCGGCCACGTTGGCGCCGGCCGCGACCGGCCGCGTGCAGGTCAGGTCGGGTTAGGGGTCGCACTTGGATCATCGCCCCCCATCGTCTTTTCGTCCGTTTTCCACGCGATGACCGAAGAAGCCACCCCGCCCCGCGCCGCAGCGCCGCTGGCCGCGTTCCCGTCCCATCGCCATTGCTTGGCGGAGTGGGGCGCCGCGCTGGGCCTGCTGTGCCTGCCGGCGCTGGTGGTCGGCATCCCGGGCGGGCTGCTGCCGTTCGGTCTGCTGCTGTTGGCGACCAGCCTGCTGGCGCTGGACCGCATGCGCCGCGCGGCGGCCGGGCTGCAGCCATCGCTGCGCTGGCTGTGGGTGCTGGCGCTGCTGGTGATCGGGCTGTCGCTGTTCTCGTTGCTGTACTTCGGCCAGGCGTTAAAGGACATCGACAACCGCACCCGGTTCCTGGTGCTGCCCTGGACCGCGTTGTGGGTCTACGCACTGCGTCCGCCACGGCAGCTGCTGTGGTGGGGCGCGTTGCTGGGCATCTTCGCCACCGTGGCGCTGGCGATCGTGCAGGTGCTGCAGGGCCAGCCGCGTGCCGAGGGCTGGACCAACGCGATCGTGCTCGCCGACGTGGTGCTGGTGCTGATGGTGGTGGCGGTGTTCTGCCGGCCGCACGGGCGTTGGCCATGGACCATCGTCGCGATCGTCGCTGGCTGCGCGACCATCCTGCTCAGCGGCAGCCGTGGCGTGTGGCTGGGCATGCTGTTGCTGCTGGTGGTCACTGCGCTGTGCGTGCGCTGGCGCAGCGGTCGCGTGCGGCTGGTGATCCTGGGCGTGCTCGCCGCGCTGGCGGCGACCCTGGTGCTGAGCGTGCCGGCGCTGACCCGGCAGACGCGCCTGGCCGAACTGCATCACGACGTGCAGCGCTACGAGCGCGGCGACAGCGATTCCTCGGCCGGTGCGCGCATCGAGCGCCTGCAGGTGGCGGCGGCGACCTTCGTCGAGCATCCGCTGGTCGGGGTCGGCGTGGGCCGCTTCGACAATGCGATGCTGCGCCTGCCGGATTGCCGCAGCAAGACCTGGGTGGAGCGTTGCCACCTGGGCCATGCGCACAACGACCTGGCCGAATGGAGTGCGACCCAGGGCCTGCCCGGCACGCTGCTGATCGTGCTGGTCTACGGCGTGCCGCTGTGGCTGCTGCTGCGCCTGTACCGGCGCCGCCCGCGTCCCGAATTCCATGGCCCGGCCGCGACCGGGATCATGGTGGTGGCCGCCTACATCCTGTGCGGCATGACCCAGTCGATGTTCGCGCACCAGGTCACCACCGGTTTCTACGTGTCCCTGGTCGGCGTGCTGATCGGGCTGGCGGCCTGCGACGCCGAAGCGCCGCGGCCGCGCGCCGACGCCGCTGAAGGCGCTGGCGGAAGCCGGTAGACTGCCGATCCCGCACCGCCGACCGGCGCGGCGCCGTCCGCGCCGCGACCGCAGGCTGCACCGCTGTCCCGGAGACCGAGCGCCATGGCCGACGCCGCTGCGACCACCTTGCCGCTCAGCCTGGTGGTGATGACCTACAACGAAGCCGGCAACATCGCGCGCTGCCTGGACAGCGTGCCGTTCGCCGCCGACAAGCTGGTGGTGGACTGCGGCAGCAGCGACGCCACCGCGGCGATCGCCCGCGCGCATGGCGCGCGCGTGGTCGAGCAGGCCTGGCTCGGCTTCGGCGCGCAGCGCAATTTCGCCTCCACCCAGGCCGCGCACGACTGGATCCTGGTGCTGGACGCGGACGAATTCCTGTCCGACGCGCTGCGCGCCGAATGCCTGGCGCGGCTGCCGCAGCTGCTGGCCGAGGACCGGTTGGACGCGGTGTGGCTGCGCCGCAGCACCTGGTACATGGGCGCGCCGATGCGCTGGTACCGGCCGATGGTCGGCGAGCGCCTGGCGCGGCTGTACCACCGCGGGCGGGCGCGCTGGAGCGATGCGCGGGTGCACGAATCGCTGCGCTTCGACGGCGCCAGCGCCGAGTTCGCGCCGCCGTTCAACCACCTGCACAACCCGACCCTGGTGCACAAGCAGCTCAAGGTGCTGCGCTACGCCGAACTGAAGGCGCTCGGCTGGCGCGACACGCGCAAGCCGGTGCGGATGTGGCAAAGCCCGTTCGTGTTCGCCGGCGCCTTCCTCAAGGACTACCTGCTGCGCCTGGCGATGTTCGACGGCTGGCGCGGCTTCGTGGTGGCGCAGACCGCGGCCAGCTACGCGCTGTACAAGCGCATGCGCTATTACGAAATGCAGTACAACCCGGCCTCGGTGGAGCAGGCGCGGGCGCAGCTGCAACGGCACGATCTGGAGCACTGATGAGCAAGCACTATCTGCTGTACGGGTCCGAACGCTACGCGCTGGCGATCCTGCGCCCGCTGCAGGCGGCGATCCGCGCGCGCGGCGACGCGGCGGCGTGGTTCTTCGACGGCCCCGGCGCCGCCGATCTGAGCGCCGACGAGCGCCATCTGGCCACGGTCGAGGAGGTGCTGGCGTGGGATCCGTATGCGGTGATCACCTCCAGCAATGCGGTGCCGCATTTCTTCCCCGGGGTGAAGGTCGAGACCTTCCACGGCTTCGACGCCGGCAAGCCGCGGCACATCTACGTGCGCGGCTTCTTCGACCTGTACTGCACCACCGGCCCGCGCGACACCGCCGCGTTCGGCGCGCTGGCGCGCAGGCTCGGCCACTTCGCGGTGAAGGAAACCGGCTTTCCCAAGATCGACCCGTTCATGCGCGAGATCGGCGCCGCGCTGGCGCCGGTGCGGCAGCCGCCGGTGATCCTGTACCACTCCACGTTCTCGCCGTCGTGGAGCGCGGCCGGCATCCTCCACGACGAGGTCGCGCGGCTGTCGCGCAGCGGCGAGTGGCGCTGGATCGTGACCTTCCATCCGAAGATGGATCCGGACCTGGTCGCACGCTACCGCGCGCTGCAGAACGACTACCTGCACTTGGCCGACAACGACAACATCCTGGAGCTGTTCCCGCAGGTGGACCTGATGTGCTCGGACACCTCCTCGGCGCTCAACGAGTTCCTGCTCACCTACAAGCCGGTGGTGACGTTCAAGAACCGGCGCCCGGGTCCGCAGCTGATCGACATCGACGATCCGGCGCAGTTCGAGCCGGCGATCCGCCGCGCGCTGGCGCGGCCGCCGCAACTGATGGCGGCGATCCGCGACTTCGCCGACGGCCTGCATCCCTACCGCGACGGCCAGTCCAGCGAACGCGTGCTGCGCGCGATCGACGCCTTCGTCGCCGAGGGTGCGCGCAATCCCCGGCGCAAGCCGTGGAATTTCTGGCGCAAGCTGAAGATCCGCCGGCGCATCGGCTATTGGGGCCGCGGCGCGCGCGGGTGAGGCTGCGCCGCAGCGCGAGGCGTGACCGCATGCGGCGGCCGCGACGGTGTGGGGCGCCGCGCCGCGCGCTTGAAAGTCAGGCGGATCGCACCAGCAGCAGCGGCATCGCCTCCTGCACTTGCCGTCGCAGGTCCGTTGCCGCTGCGGTGTCGCCGTTGACATGGCGCAGAAGCGCGCGCTGGAACAGCCCGTCGAGCAGCGCGTAAGCGGCCTCTGGCGCCACCGCCAGTTCGTGCCGAACCATCTGCGCATAACGCGAGACCACGCGCCAGACCATGTCTTGCAGCAGCAGGTCGATCTCGATCACGTCGGCGCGCAGGAATTGCTCAAACAATGCCTGCGAGCGCAGGTCGTACCACAGGCTGTGCACCGGGGCGTCGTTGCGCAGGGTTTCGCTCAGGCGCTTCAGGAAGCCGGCGACCAGTTCCTCGGCGTTGCCGGCGTGCGCAATCACATCGTCGTAGCGCGTGGCGCAGCGGGTTTTGTACGCGCGGATGCTGCAGCTGATCAGATCGAGCTTGTCGGTGAAGTAATAGTGCAGCACCCCGTGGCTGTACTCCGAGTTCTGCGCAATCTCGCGCAGGCTGGTGCGCGCATAGCCGAGGTCGGCCAGGGTCTGCAGGGTGGCTTGGGCCAGTTCGCCGCGGCGCTGGGCGAACTTGTCCGCCGGCGGCTTGGCGGTGGAGCGGTGTGCGCCCGGTTTCGACGCGGCCACCTCGGAAGTGGACGGCTTGGAGACGGGTTTGCTCCGCGGGCGGGATTGGGGCGGCACGTCGGTTCTCGCTGCTGCGGGGCTGCCCGATCTTGCCATTGCGCAGCGCAGCGTGACAATCGTCCAGAGATAACTTTACATACGTCAAGATTTTTCTTGACGAGTGTCAAGATCGCTCGGCGGCGGCATTGCGTTCCGGGCGCGCATCGCGGGCTGGGTCATCACACCGACGGGAGAGCGATATGGGCGAGCGGAATTTGGCGGGACGCAAGGCACTGGTGACGGGCGGCGCGCGTGGCATCGGGGCATCCATCGCCGCGGCGCTGGTCGCCGCGGGCGCTTCGGTGATGATCGCGGACATTCTCGAAGATCTCGGCCGGCAGACCGCGGCCGAACTGAGCAGGCAAGGGCGGGCCGGCTTCGTCCGCCTGGACGTGGTCGATGACGCGCAGTGGCAAAGCGCCGTCGCGGCGACCATCGCCGAATTCGGTGGTTTCGACCTGTTGGTCAACAACGCCGGCATCGAGATCACCGCGCTGGTCATCGACCTCGACGCGGCCGATCTGCGCCGCATGTGCGAAGTCAATATCGTCGGCGTCGCCCTCGGCATGAAGCACGCTTTCCGCGCGATGCGTCCCGGTGCCGCCGCCGGGCAGGGCGGCAGCGTGGTCAACATCGCTTCGGTCGCAGCGACCATCGCGTTCCCGGCCATCGCCGGCTACTCAAGCACCAAATCGGCTGTGGACCGGATGACCCGGGTCGCGGCGATGGAGGCTGGAAAACTCGGCTACGGGGTACGGGTGAACTGCCTGTACCCCGGCCTGATTCCAACCGAGATGGGCATGAAGCTGGCGAACGACATCGTCGTCAACGGCCTGGCCGTCGACGTGGGCGGGGCGGTGGCCAGCGTGATCGAGCAGACCCCGCTGGGCCGCTTGGCCGAGGTCGGCGACGTTGCCGATGCCGTGGTGTTCCTGTCCTCGCCGCAGGCGCGCTTCATCACTGGCGCCGGCCTGCCGGTCGACGGCGGCATGGGCATGTGAGCGCGCCTGCGATCTTCCAGGGAGAAAACCGATGAACGATAAGCGACCCGTCGTGGTTTACGGCGCCTCCGGCTATACCGGCAGGTTGATCTGCGAATACCTGCGCGAGTACGGCATCGGCTTCATCGCCGCCGGGCGCAGCCGCGACAAGCTCGATGCGGCGATGCAGGCCAACGTGCCGGGCATCGAGACCGCCGACTACGAAATCGTCGCGGTCGAACACACCGCCGCTGCGCTGACCGAGCTGTTCCGCGGCGCGCGTGTGGTGCTCAACACGGTCGGGCCGTTCAGCCGCTTCGGCAATGACGTGGTGGCCGCCTGCCTCGCCGCTGGCTGCCACTATGCCGACACGACTGGCGAGCAGGACTGGTTGATCCACCTCGACGAAACCTGGGGCCGGCGTTTCGGCGACGCCGGTCTGCTGTTGTCGCCGGGCATCGCCCACATGTACACCACCGGCGAGATCGCCGCACAGCTTTGCCTGGAAACGCCGGGGCTGGACACACTCGACATCGCGGTGTTCTGGGGCGGCAGCCCGACCGTCGCCTCGACTCAGACCATCCTGGTCAATGCGGCGATGTCCAAGGCCTATTACCTGCAGCAGAACCGCTACGTGGAGTGGGAGCCGGACGCCGGCCTCTCTCCATTGTCGATCCCCGGTCAGCACGAGGCCGCGCTGGCGCTGCCGTGGGGCGGCACCTCGCATCCGGTCTGGTTCAGGCGCGATCCGCGGGTCGCGAACGTACGCGCACTGGGCGGCGTGTTCAGCAAGGCGTTGATGCAGGGCGTGCCGAAGATCGTCGCCGCGGCGCTTGACGCGACCAAGGACCTGCCGCCCGAGCAGCGCTACGCGGTGCTGGCGCAGACTGCGGCCGGGGTGATGAACAGCATGCCGCCGCGCGAAAACCCACGCCTGAACAAGTCGGTCGATTCGGTCCATGCCTCCGGGCCGCTGGGGCGCGCGCATTGCGTGATCTTCGGCAATTGCAACTATCGGCAGACCGGTCTGCTGCAGGCTTTCGCCGCCGCGTGGCTGCTGCAACAGCCGCCCCGGCGTGCCGGCTTCGCCTCGGCCTGCCAGGCGTTCGGCCATCGCGAACTGCTCGGCGCATTGCGCAGCTTCGGTCTGGTGCAGGCGCCGGTGCTGAGCGTGCACGATTGACCGACAGGAGGCGTTGCGATGCGGCTGATCGACTATCTCGACAAGGGCGCCTCGCTCGGCGCTCAGGCGGCGTGCCTGAGCATGGACGGCGCCGACCTGAGCTATGCCCAGGTACAGGCCTGGAGCTACCGCGTCGCGCGCGCGCTGGCGCGCAGCGGGGTAGCGCCCGGCGACAAGGTGGCGATCCTGTCGGGCAACCATGCCATCGCCTTCGCCTGCGTATTCGGCGTTTCCCGGGCCGGCGCGGTGTGGTGCCCGATCAATCCGCGCAACGAGGCATCCGAGAATCGCGCGGTGCTCGACGATTTCGACTGCGCGCTGCTGATCTTCCATAGCGCCTATGCGGCGATGGTCCAGCAGATGTTGCCGGGCTTGCCGAAATTGCGCGCGACGGTGTGCCTGGACACCGAGTTGCCTTTCGCGATCTCGCTTGAGGCATGGCTGCAAGATCTGCAGGACACGTTCTTCCAGCGAGACCCGGCGGACGCGGTGGTCATGCTGCCAGGGACCGGCGGCACCACCGGAACGCCCAAGGGGGTGATGCTGACCGGGGGCAACCTGGAGGCGATGACCGCGCAGGTCTTGCTCGCCTATCCGTTTCGCGGCCGTCCGACCTTCCTGGCGCTGGCGCCGCTGACCCATTCGGCCGGTGTCTTCAGCCTGCCGATCCTGGCGCTGGGCGGGCGCATCGTGGTCATGGCGGGCAGCGACTACGGCCAATTCCTTGTCGCGATCGTCCGCTATCGCGTCACCCATACCTTGTTGCCGCCGACCGCGATCTACATGCTGCTCGAACACCCGCAGCTCGACGCGACCGACTTGAGTTCGCTGCAATGCTTCTGGTACGGCGCCGCGCCGATCTCCCCGGAACGGCTGGCCGAGGCGCTGCGGCGGATCGGCCCGATGGCGCAGTTCTTCGGCCAGACCGAGGCGCCCATGGTGATCGCGACCATGGCTCCGGCCGATCACTACGCCGCCGACGGGTCCATCGCCAGCGCGCGCCTGGCCTCGGCCGGGCGGCCGGGCGCACTGCTGCAGGTGGCGATCATGAACCCCGACGGCGATCTCCTGGCCGCGGGCGAGCGCGGTGAAATCGTCGTGCGCGGCTCGCTGGTCATGGCCGGCTACTACAAAAATCCGCAAGCCACCGCCGAGGCTTCGCTCCACGGCTGGCATCGCACCGGCGACATCGGCTACCTCGACCGCGACGGCTTCCTGTACGTGGTCGACCGGGCCAAGGACATGGTCATCACCGGCGGCTTCAACGTCTATTCGATCGAGGTCGAGCAGGCGCTGCAGGCGCATCCGGCGGTGCAGGACTGCGCCGTGATCGGCCTGCCGGATCCCAAATGGGGCGAGCGCATCGTCGCCGCGGTCGAACTACGCCATGGCGCCAGCGCCGACGCCGACGCGCTCATCGCGTTCGTCAAGCAACGGCTGGGCGGGGTCAAGGCGCCCAAACAGATCGAATTGTGGCCGAGTTTGCCGCGCTCGAAGGTCGGCAAAATCGTCAAGCCGGAGATCCGCGCCGCCTTGCTGGCCAAACAAGCCGCGTCCTGAACGCCATCGCCTTCACGGGCCAGGTTGCCCGCTGGCGCACATCCATCACTGCAGTCGGATCGGGAGAGTTCACATGTCAAGCAAGCGTTGCATCGCCGTCGCATTCGCAATCGCCGGGTCGTTCGCAGGCAACGCCGCCGCGCTCGACATCGTGCCGGCCGACTACACCGTGCTGCCCAAGGGCGCGAACTTGGGCCTTGTCTATCTACAACACGCCCACAGCGACGAATTCCGGCTCGACGGCGCAGGCAAGGTGCCGCGTTCGAGTCTGGACACCAACCTCGGCATCCTGCGCGTCCTGCATTACAGCCAGATCGGCGCCATGCCGGTGGCGTATCAGGCATTCCTGCCGTTCGGCAGCCTCGACAATTTCAAGGTCGGCGGTGCCCGCACCGACAGCAACGGCGGTGTCGGCGATCTGACCCTGGGCTTCACCATGTTCTTCGCCGCCCCGGCCGATCCGGGCAAAGGTACGACAGTCGGATTGACCGGTTACGTGGTGCTGCCGACCGCCGAGTACGACCTGGACAAGTCGGGAATCGGTTCGGGTACCTATAGTTTCATGCCGCAGCTGGGCGTGATCCATGGCTTCGGCAACGGCTGGTTTTTCGATGGTGCGCTGGACGTGTCCTGGCAGAAGGACCACAGGCAGCGCGGCGTGGAAGTCGCGGTCGATCCCGCCTGGCAGGCCCAGGCCTATCTGCGCAGGCAGTTGACGGCCGCCACCTCGGTCTCGTTCGGCTACTCCGGTATGTTCGGCGGCAAGCGCTACATCGGCGATGTGTATGCCATGCAGAAAACCCGCGGCGACACGATCAAGATCTTCGCCAGCCACATGTTCACGCCGACCTTCCAGATCAACGGCATGCTCGGCGCCCAGTTCGACGTCGAAGGCGGATTCAAGCAACGGCTCGTCGCCCAGGTCCGCTTCATGAAGCTCTTTTTCTGAGGAACGCCTGCATGCACCAGCGTGTCCAGGTCGCCGGCGTCGGCATGACCCGTTTTTCCAAGCCCGGCACCAGTCCCGAATACCATGTCATGGCGGCCGAAGCCGCTCGCTTGGCGCTGGCCGACGCCGGTCTGGACTATGCGCAGGTCCAGCAGGTTCATGCCGGCTACGTCTACGGCGATTCGACCTGTGGCCAGCGCGCGGTGTATGGCTTGGGACTCAGCGGCATCCCGGTGATCAACGTCAACAACAACTGCTGCACTGGTTCGACCGCGCTGTGGCTGGCGCGGCAGGCCGTCGCATCCGGCGCGGCCGAGTGTGCGATGGCGCTGGGCTTCGAGAAGATGGCGCCAGGCGCGCTCGGCAGTGTCTTCGGCGACCGCGAATCGCCGCTGTCGCGGCACCAGGCGGTACTGGAGATGTCGCAGGGGGACGACAGTGCCGCCCCGTTGGCGGCGCGCCTGTTCGGCGCCGCCGCGCGCGAGTATCGGCAGACCTACGGAATCGGTGCGGACACCTTCGGTCGCATCGCGGTCAAGGCGCGCGCGCACGCTGCGCACAACCCTTATGCGCTGTTCGCTCAGCCGCTGACCCTGGAGCAGGTGCTGGCTTCAGCGTCGGTCTACGATCCGCTGACCCGCTACCAATGCTGTCCGCCGACGTGCGGCGCGGCCTGCGCGATCCTGTGTTCCGGCGCGTTTGCTCGCCGCCACGGCATCGCCGGCGCGGTGGGCATCGCCGCGCAGGCGCTGACCAGCGATCGTGAAGACAGCTTCGGCGGGTCGATGCTCGACCTGGTCGGTTACGGCATGTCGCAGCACGCCGCACTTCAGGTCTACGAGGCCGCCGGTATCGGCCCGCGGGACGTGGACGTCGTCGAACTGCACGATTGCTTCACCGCCAACGAGCTGATCAGCTACGAAGCGCTGGGGCTGTGCGCGCCGGGCGAGGCCGAGCGCTTCATCCTCGATGGCGACAACACCTACGGCGGCCGCGTCGTCACCAATCCTTCGGGCGGGTTGCTGTCGAAAGGCCATCCGCTCGGCGCGACCGGGCTGGCGCAGTGTGCCGAACTGGTCTGGCAGTTGCGTGGACACGCCGGACGCCGCCAGGTGGCCGGTGCGCGCGTTGGATTGCAGCACAACATCGGACTCGGAGGCGCCTGCGTGGTGACCATGTATCAACTGGATTGAGGGCGGACTCGGGTTTTCATGACAGGGCGAAGCCTCGAAGCGGCGACCGCGCCTGGCGGCCATGACAGGGTTGCGGCCGCTATCGCATAGCGTGGCTCGATCTTCGGTCATGCGCTGCGCCATGAGGGACCGGCCGCGGGTTTGCCGGAACCGACGCGGCCTCCGCGGGCATGGATGACATGACGCAGCTGCCGATACACCGCCCGCGCCTCGCCTTCCGGCAGCCGCCGCACCCGCAACGGCGGCTCGCCGTGACGGGCGCCGGCGGTATCCAGCCACAGCGTGGCGGTGCCGCAGCAGCGGTCCAGCGGCGAGCGGGTCAGCTGCAGCGCCTGCAGCTTGTCGATTTCCGCCAGCCGCCACCAGCGTCGCCACCAGCCGCCGCGTACCGCCACGTAGCGCGCGTCCAGCGCATACGCCATGCGCTGCGCCTGGCGCCAGGCCTTGAACGCCGACCACGGCAGCCACAGCAGCGACAGCGCGGCCCAGGCGCCGAACCCGCGCCACAGCCCGGCGCAGGCCAGCGGCACCAGGCACAGCGCCGGCAGGCATAGCCGCCACCAGCCGCGCATGGCGATCGCATGCCAGTGCGCCGGCGGCCAGGCGATCTGCGGCAGTAGCCGATGCAGCAGTGCATCGGCCGCTGCCGGGGTGGCCAGCGGCGCCAATTCCTTCAGCGCGCGGCCCTGCTCGCCGTGCCCATCGATCACCGCGGTGTCGATGTGCAGGCTGCGCCGCCGCAGCAGGCGTTGCAGCACGCCCTCGTGCAGGGTCCAGGCCTGGATCCGGCGCCGCGCCACGCTGCTGCGCAGCCGCGTCAGCAGGCCGCGCTCCACGGTCAGCCGGCGCTCGCTCTCGCTGAGCCGGAAGCCGTGATACTGCAGCAGCGCCAGCGCCATCGACAGCGCGCGCATGATCAGCAGCAGCGTGACCAGCAGCAGCGTCGCGGTGACGGCGCCGGCCATCCAGCCCAGGTGCAGATTGCTGGCGTAGCCGAACAGCTGCTGTCCGTAGCGTTCGATCGCGTTGGAGACCATGCGCTCGGGGAACAGGTGATAGGTGGCGCCGAACGCGGTCGCCACCACCACCATGCCGCGGTTGGAGATCAGTCCCTGGCGCAGCACCTCCGCGGTCGGCAGCGCCAGCAGCACGTCGCTGGCCGCGGCGGCGTCCGCGCAGGCTGCCGCGGCGTCCCGCGCGCGATGGCGGATCTGCCGCTCCAGCGCCAGCGCCTGGTCCAGCCGCAGCACCCGCATCTGCGCTTCCGGCCTGGTTCCGCCGGCCGATTCCAGCCGCACTTCGGCCACGCCGAACAGCCGATGCAGCAGCGACTGGTGCACGGCCACGTTGTGGATGCGCGCGAACGGGATCTCGCGCAGGCTGCGTTGCAGCCAGCCGCTGCGGATGCTCAGGCTGTCGCGGCCGATGCGGTACTGGTAGGTGAGGTAGCGCAGCAGCGACACCGCGATCAGCGCGCTGCCCGCCAGCAGCAGCATCAGCTGGTCGATATGGTGGTTGCGGTCGTCGCGCCCGCCGAACACCGCCAGCGCCAGCAGTGGCAGCAGGAAATGCTTGAGGTGCTGCAGCAGCACGAACAGCCACGACCACGGGTGCAGGCGCCGGACCGCAGTGTCCTCGGCGTCCACGGCGGCGCTCACAGCGCGTCGTCGTCGTGGTCGAGCTGGTGCGCCAGGCGTTCGCGCAGGCGCTCGGCGTCGGCCTGGTCCAGGCCGGGCACCGCCACCGCGTTGTGCCGGGTGCCCGCGGTGTGCACCACCAGGGTCGCCAGGCGCGCGGCGCGCTCCAGCGGGCCGCGGCGCAGGTCCAGGTGCTGCACGCGCGAAATCGGCACGTGCACCTCGCTCTGCCACAGCCGCCCGCGGCGCAGGTCCAGGCCCTGCGCGTCCAGCCGCCAGCGGATCCGGCGATGGCGCACGAAGCCGATGCAGGCGCCGAACAGCGCGCCGAGCGCCGCGGCGCCGGCACTGATGAGCAAGGTCTGGCGGCTGTGCAGGGAGAGACCGAAGATCGCCGCGCCGATCAGCCCGCTGAGGCCCAGCATGCAGCCGCCGCCGAGCGCGGCCAGCCAGGCGCCGCGCAGCGGCAGCGGTTGCCAGCCGTCCGCGGCCGCGGCCGCGATGGCGGCCTGCGGGTCGGCGCCAAGCGCGGTGGCGGAGGGATCCAGGGGCGGCGGTGCGGTCACGGCGGGCTCTCGAAGCGATGGGCGGGCACTGCGCACGCGCGCCGCGAGGGCCTCGATCGTAACGCGGGCGGCGCCCGGCGTGCTCCGCGAGCGGGTGCGAGGTGTCTGGAGGCTCCATCCCCAGCGCGCCCTGTCGTTCGGCGTGCGCCGCTGCCGTCGTTGCAGGTGCTTGCGCCGTCGCGGCTCAGCGCGCGGCGTGGATCAGCGCGTCCACATCCAGCGCATGACCGGCGCGGGCGGCCTTGGTGCGCAGGTAGCCCTCGTTCTCGGCGGTGATCGCGCCGGTGATCGGGATGCGCTCGACCACGTCGATGCCGGCCGCGCGCAGGCGCTCGGCCTTGGAGGGATTGTTGGTCAGCAGGCGCACGCGCTGGATGCCGAGTCCGCGCAGCATCGCCACCGCGCTGCCGTAGCGGCGCTCGTCGGCGCCGAAGCCCAGCTGCGCGTCGGCGTCGATGGTGTCCAGCCCGTCGTGCTGGTAGCCGTAGGCGCGCATCTTGGTGGCGATGCCGGTGCCGCGGCCTTCCTGGTCCAGGTACAGCAGCACGCCGCCGCCGAGTTCCCCGAGCTTGGCCAGGCCATGCCGCAACTGGTCGCCGCAGTCGCACTTGAGCGAGCCGAACAGGTCGCCGGTGAGGCAGGAGGAGTGCACCCGCACCGGCATCGGCGCGGACAGGTCGGGCTGGCCGATCACGATCGCGACCTGGTCGCGCTGCGCCACGCCGCCGCGGAACACCACGAATTCGCTGCTGCCCAGCTCGCGCAGCGGCACCTGGGTGCGGGTCACCAGTTCGTAGTCGCCGGACGAGGCCAGCGCGCAGCCGTGTTCCAGGTCCTGCAACTGCAGCCACTGGCAGCCCTGGAAGGCGCTGGCGTCGGTGCCCAGGTCCGCCGCCACCATCGCCGGCAGCAGC
Organism: Xanthomonas hyacinthi; assembly: GCF_009769165.1. Lineage (NCBI taxonomy): Bacteria > Pseudomonadati > Pseudomonadota > Gammaproteobacteria > Lysobacterales > Lysobacteraceae > Xanthomonas > Xanthomonas hyacinthi. Next base: position 1,413,850 of record NZ_CP043476.1, on the reverse strand, counting down.
AGGCCCAGGCGCGCGATCTCCACCGCGCCGGCATCCAGCGCGTCGCCTGGCAGCCAGTGCGCCGGCAGCGTGCCGTCGCGCAGGTAGGCCAGCGCCGCCAGCGCATCGTAGGACTGGTCGGCGAGGGCGATGCGCGCGCCCTGCGGCGCGGCCAGGCCCAGCACCTGCGCGCGGGTCGGGGTGAGAAACAGGTAATGCCGCTGCGCCGCCGCCTGCGCGAAGCTCAGGTAGGACTGCGCGGTGCTGCTGTCCAGCGCCAGCACCGCGCGCGCCTGGCCGTGGCGGTCCTCGACGACCACCGGGCGGCCGGCCCGCAGCTCCGAGGCCGCGCGCTCGCTGCGGATCGCGGCGGGATCGCCGAAGGCGTGCACGGAGGTGGGGGCGGGGCTGGTCATGCACGACTCCAAATGGGGATCTGCGGCGCTGCTTCAAGGCGGGTCGGCGCCGGCGCACCCGGCTCGCGCCGCGCGTGGGCGGGCGCGGCAGCGGTTGCGGGGGGGGGCATTGTCGCGTGGTTTGGCCGCGCCGCCAGTATCCGCGCGATGGAACGCACTGTGCGCCGTTCGGCATGCATCGCATGCAACCGCCCGCGCCCGCGCGCTCACCCACCCGGTTGCGGCCGCCCTGATCCGGCAAGCGCGGCGCCGGGGATGTTCAACCGCGACCGATTCATTTTTACTATGCCGATCCCGTTTCCAGGACCTGCGCATGCACCTCGTCGAATGCACCGAACACCGCCATGCCGGCGCGATCCTGGAGATCTTCAACGAGGCCATCGTCCATTCCACCGCCCTCTACGACTACCGGCCGCGCCCGCCGGAGAGCATGGTCGGCTGGTTCGCGGCCAAGCGCGCCGGCGGCTTCCCGGTGATCGGGGTCGAGGACGCGGCCGGCAGCCTGCTCGGCTTCGCCAGCTACGGCACCTTCCGCGCCTGGCCGGCGTTCAAGTACAGCGTCGAGCATTCGGTCTACGTGCACCGCGACCACCGCGGCAAGGGCCTGGGGCGGCGCTTGCTGCTGGGGCTGGTCGAAGTGGCGCAGGAACGCGGCGTGCACGTGCTGGTGGGCGGCATCGACGCCAGCAACGCCGGCAGCATCGCGCTGCACCAGCAGTTGGGCTTCGTGCATGCCGGCACCGTGCGCGAGGCCGGTTTCAAGTTCGGGCGCTGGCTGGACCTGGCCTTCTACCAGCGCATCCTCGCCGGCCCGGCGCAGCCGCACGACGATTAGGGCGGTGCGGCGGGTCAGTGCGGATGCCTGTGCGTGGCGTAGGGGTTGGCTTCGGCCGGATCCGGGCGCAGCGTGTAGCGCTTGTAGGTCCATTGGTATTGCGCCGGATCGCGGCGCGCTACCCGCTCCACGCCTTCGTTCAGCGCGGTCGCGGCGCGCAGGGGGTCCGGGTCGGCGATCGCTTCCGGCGCCGGCTGCACCTGCAGCGCGAATTCCAGGTCGTTGCCGACCCGCTCGCACCACGCGAACAGCACGATCGCGCCGGTGCGTTCGGCCAGCCGGTTGAGCAGGGTCATGGTCAGCGCCGGCACGCCGAAGAACGGCGCGAACACGCCGTCGCCGGCCTTGGGTTGCTGGTCGGGGAGGATGCCGACCGCGCCGCCGTCCCTGAGCACCTTGAACAGCTGCCGCACCGCCGGGCCTTCGGCGCGCACCTGGCGCACCTTGTCGCCGCTGCGCACCCGTTGCAGGAAGGCGTCGCCGACCGCGGAGGCCGGCGCGCGGTAGACGATGGCGATGTCCCCGCGCGAGGCCAGCCACTGGTTGAGCAGCTCCCAGTTGCCGAAGTGCGGCGCGGCCACGATCACTCCGCGGCCCGAGGCCAGCGCGGCGTCGTACAGCGCCTGGCCGTGGCGCTGGCGCAGCCGCGCCAGGTTCTGCGCCGGCGGCCGGGTCCACAGCACCAGGGTCTCGAACGCCTGCCGCGCGGTGGAGCGCAGCACGTCGCGGTGCAGCGCGATGCGCTCGCTGGGCAGCAGCTGCGGGTAGGCCAGTTCCAGGTTGCGGCGGGTGACCCGGCTCTCGCGCGCGTCCAGGCGCAGCCACAGCCAGGCCAGGCCGTCGGCCAGGCGCCGCAGCCACGGCCAGGGCAGGCGCGCCACGGCGGCGGCGCAGCGGTACAGAACGGTGGCGAGGGGTGTTGCGAGGGGTGCGGATTTCATCGCCCCAGTTTATCCGCTGCGCCGACCGCGCCAGGCCGAGCGCGTCCGCACGGCCCGATCGGCATCGCGGATCGGCCCGCGTGCGCGCCGGCCCGGCTTCCGCCAGGCGCTGCGATTCGGCCATGATCCCGGCGGGATGACAGCGCCGCGCCGAAACCGGATGCTCCCGAATCCCGAATCCCGAATCCCGAATCCCGAATCCCGCCCATGCTCTCCCTGATCCAGCGCGTCACCCAGGCCGAAGTCCGCGTCGACGACGCGGTGGTCGGCCGCATCGGCCCCGGCTTGCTGGCCTTGGTCGCGGTGGAGCCGGGCGACGACGAGGCCAGGTTCCAGCGCATGGCCGAGCGCCTGCTCGGTTACCGCGTGTTCGCCGACGCCAGCGGACGCATGAACCGCGCGCTGCGCGACACCGGCGGCGGCCTGCTGCTGGTCAGCCAGTTCACCCTGGCCGCGGACACCGGCTCGGGCATGCGCCCCGGCTTCACCACCGCGGCGGCGCCGGCCGAGGCTGAACGCGGCTTCAACCGCTTGCTGGAAATCTGCCGCGCGCGGCACCCGCCGGGGGTGGAAAGCGGGCGCTTCGGTGCCCATATGGTCGTCAGCCTGGTCAACGACGGCCCGGTCACCTTCCTGCTTCGGCCCTAGGCCGGGGCGCTCCTGGCGGAGCGATTCAGCTCCTTGTCCGGCAAGCGGCGGTCCGGGCTGTTATAATGCTAGGTCCACTCATTCATCTACCTGCCGGTGGCGCGAGCACTCATGGCCAACGAACGTCCTGCCCAGCAATCCGACATCAAGCTACTGATCAGCAAGGGCCTGGAACAGGGCTATCTGACCTACGCCGAAGTCAATGACCATCTGCCCGACGACCTGGTCGATCCGGAGCAGATCGAAGACATCATCAGCATGATCAACGGCATGGGCATCGATGTCCATGAAGTCGCCCCCGACGCCGAGACCCTGCTGCTCAACGACGGCAACACCGGCAACCGCGAAGTCGACGACACCGCGGCCGAAGAGGCCGCCGCGGCGCTGACCGCGCTCGACACCGAAGGTGGCCGCACCACCGACCCGGTGCGCATGTACATGCGCGAGATGGGCACGGTCGAGCTGCTGACCCGCGAAGGCGAAATCGCCATCGCCAAGCGCATCGAGGAAGGCCTCAGCCAGGTCCAGGCCGCGCTGGGCGCGTTCCCGCTGGCGGTGCAGACCCTGCTCGAGGACTACGAACAGCACAAGGAAGGCAAGAAGCGCCTGGCCGAGATCGTGGTCGGCTTCAACGACCTGATCGAGGAAGAGCCGGCGCCGGTCGTGGTCGCCAGCGACGAGGACAGCGCCGCCGATGCCAGCGACGACGACGACGAGGAAGTCGAGGCGGCCGAGGAAGAGGCCGGCCCGACCGGTCCGGATCCGGCCGAGGTCGCGCGGCGCATGGACGCGCTGGCCACCGAATACGCCAAGTTCAAGAAGGCGCACGCCAAGAACGGCGCCGAGCACAAGCTGGTCACCAAGCTGCGCACCGACATCGCCGAGGTGTTCGTCACCTTGAAGCTGCCACTGCCGCTGACCGACGTGCTGGTGCGCAAGCTGCGCGACACCATGGCCCAGGTCAAGGACCACGAGCGCCGCGTGCTGCACCTGGCCACCCACGTGGCGCGGATGCCGCGCAAGGACTTCATCCGTTCCTGGGAAGGCAACCAGACCAACGTGGCCTGGGTCGACGATGCACTGAAGCGCAAGCAGAAGTGGTCCTCGGCGCTGCGCGACGTCAAGGACCAGATCGTCGCCGAGCAGGAAGCCACCGTGGCGGTGGAGCAGGCGACCTACCTGAGCCTGACCGAGCTGAAGGAAATCAGCCGGGCGATGGCCTACGGCGAAGCCAAGGCGCGCAAGGCCAAGAAGGAAATGGTCGAGGCCAACCTGCGCCTGGTGATCTCCATCGCCAAGAAGTACACCAACCGCGGCCTGCAGTTCCTGGACCTGATCCAGGAAGGCAACATCGGCCTGATGAAGGCGGTGGACAAGTTCGAATACCGCCGCGGCTACAAGTTCTCCACGTATGCGACCTGGTGGATCCGCCAGGCCATCACCCGTTCGATCGCCGATCAGGCGCGCACCATCCGCATCCCGGTGCACATGATCGAGACGATCAACAAGTTGAACCGCATTTCCCGGCAGATGCTCCAGCAATACGGCCGCGAGGCCACGCCGGAGGAGCTGGCCAAGGAAATGGACATGCCGGAGGACAAGATCCGCAAGGTGATGAAGATCGCCAAGGAGCCGATCTCGATGGAAACCCCGATCGGCGACGACGAGGATTCGCATCTGGGCGACTTCATCGAGGACACCAACGTGGAGTCCCCGATCGAGAACACCACCAACATCAACCTGTCCGAGACCGTGCGCGACGTGCTCGCCGGGCTGACCCCGCGCGAGGCCAAGGTGCTGCGCATGCGCTTCGGCATCGACATGAACACCGACCACACCCTCGAGGAAGTCGGCAAGCAGTTCGACGTCACCCGCGAGCGCATCCGCCAGATAGAGGCCAAGGCGCTGCGCAAGCTGCGTCATCCCAGCCGCTCCGAGCAGCTGCGCAGCTTCCTCGACATCGACTGATCGAGCGCGGTTCGCGGCAACGGAAAAGCCCCGCCATGTGCGGGGCTTTTTTGTGGGCGATGGCGTGGGGGGGGTGCGGTGCGAGCAATGGCGGTCGATGTTGCGCGGCGCAGTCAGCCAACCCTTGTGGGAGCGACTTCAGTCGCGACGGGCGTTCCTGGCAGAGCCTCGTCGCGACTGAAGTCGCTCCCACAGTGCATCTCAGCTTGTCAGCGTTACGCGAATGCCTGGCTGCTGCGCATCACCGCCAGCACATCGTGGCAGGCGCCCATGGTGTGGTAGTCGGTCTTGCCGGCCGGGCTCTTCGCGTCGCTGTAGCTGCGATTGTCGCGGCCGAGGATGCGGAACCAGGCGCCGTAGCGGTGGTCGACCAGGTGCTCCCACGAATACGCCCACAGCGTGTCGTAGGTGGCGCGATAGCGCGCATCGCCGCTCGCGGCCAGCAGCCGCGCGGCCGCGGCGATCGCTTCGGCCTGCACCCAGAAATACTTGTCGTCGTCGCAGAAGTAGGTCGGGTGTCGCGCCACGTCGGGCACGCCGACTTCCGGCGCGGCCTCGGTGCCCGAGGCGAAGCCATAGACGATGCCGCCGTGCTGCGCGTCCCAGCCGTGCGCCAGCGCGGTGTCGAACAGGTGCCGCGCGGTCGGCAGCAGCCACTGCGGCGCCGCGCCATCGGCGGCCTGCAGATGCCCGTGCAGCAGCACCAGCAGCTTCGACCATTCCACCTGGTGGCCGGGCTGGAAGCCCCATGGCCGGAACAGGTGCTTGGGATTGTCGCGGTTGTAGTCCCAGTCCACCTGCCAGTTCGCGTCGTAGTGCTCCCACACCAGGCCGCCGGCCAGCGCCGCTTGGCGGCGGGTGATGTGGTCGGCGAGCAGCAGCGCGCGCTGCAGGTAGCGCGGCGCGGCGCTGGCCTCGTAGGCGGCGATCAGCGCCTCGCACAGGTGCATGTTGGCGTTCTGTCCGCGGTAGCTGGAGAACACCCATTCCGGCGTGGCCTCGTCGCGATACAGGCCGGCGGCGGCGTCCCAGTAGCGGGTTTCCAGCAGCTGCCAGGTCTCGTCCATCCACGCGTCGGTGTCCAGGCCGGCCTTCTTCGCGGTGGCATAGGCCAGCAGCACGAAGGCGGCGCCGTAGGCGTGCTGGGTGCGGTCCTCGGCGACGCCGTCGCGCAGGGTCCACACGTAGCCACCGCTGGCGGCATCGCGGTGCACTTCGCGCAGATAGCGCAGGCCGTGGCGCGCGGCGTCCAGGTACTCGGCGGCCCGCGGCGAATCGGCGAACTCGGTGGCCGCCATCGCGTAGTTGAAGACGAAGCGGGTGCTGCTGACCAGGTGGCGGTGGCCGGCGTCGTAGACGCTGCCGTCGTCGCGGAAGTAGTGGAAGAAGCCGCCGGCCGGATCGATCGCGCGCGGATGGTAGAAGGCCATGGTGTCGGCGATATGCGCGCGCAGCACGGCGGCATCGGCGAAGTCGGGCAGGGGCGTGGCAGGCAGGTTCATGCGGTCGCTGGGAGCCAGGTGGGTGGGGGAAGGGGAGGAACGGCCAGGCACGGGCGCGGCGGCAGCGCGCCGCCGCGCCCGTGCCGCGGATCAATGCATCGCGCGCGCCGCCGGCGTGGCGCCCGGCGCCTCGGCCGGCAGGTTGGCCGACAGCCGCGAGCCGCGCAGGCCGTACCAGAGGATGTAGGCGTAGCACAGTAGCGGGATCACGAAAGCGTGCTGGATGCCGACCACATCGGCCAGCGCGCCCTGCACCAGCGGCACGATCGCGCCGCCGACGATGCCCATGATCAGCAGGCTCGAGGCCTTGCTGGTTAGCGGCCCGAGGCGTTCGATGGCCACGGTGAAGATGGTCGGGAACATGATCGAGTTGAACAGGCCGATCGCGATCACGCTCCACATCGCCACGTGGCCGCTGCTGATCATGGTCACGATCAGCAGCAGCGAGGCGACGCCGGCGAAGGCGGCCAGCAGCTTGCGCGCCGGAATCACCTGCAGCAGCGCGGCGCCGGCGAAGCGGCCGATCATCGCGCCCAACCAGTAAAGCGACAAATAGCCGCTGGCTTTCGATTCTGTGAGCGCGCCGATACCGGGTTCGGCAATGTAGTTGATCAGAAAACTACCGATTGAAACCTCTGCCCCAACATACATGAAGATGCCAAGCACGCCCCAGCGGAGATGCGGATGGCGTAGCGAGTCCATAAAGCCATGTTCGGATTCGGTCGCCGTGTCGCCGGACTCTCGCAGCGAAGGAATACGCATGACGACCACGAATAGCGCCAGCAACAGCAGCCCGCCGGCGAGCATCAGATACGGAATTTCCACCGATCGCGCCTGTTCTATCCGATAGACGGACAATTGCTGCGGATTCATTGCCGTCAGCTGGTCCGCACCGAGCACCACGCCGGCCAGGATCAGCGGGCCGATCAGCCAGGGGAACGTGGTGGTGCCCAGCGAGTTCAGCGCCTGCGCGAAGTTCAGCCGGCTCGGCGCCTTGCCCGGTTCGCCGATCAGGCTGATGTACGGGTTGGCCGCCACCTGCAGCAAGGTGATGCCGCTGGCCAGCACGAACAGCGCGGTCAAAAACAGCGGGTACGACGGCAGCCGCGCGGCCGGATAGAACATCGCCGCGCCGATCGCCGCGACCACCAGGCCGATGACGATGCTGGCCTTGTAGCCGACCCGCGCCACCACCGCGCCGGCCGGCAGCGACATCAGGAAGTACGCGCCGAAGAAGGTGAACTGGATCAGCATCGACTGCGCGTAGTTCATCTGGAACACGGCTTTCAGGTGCGGGATCAGCACATCGTTGAGGCTGGTCAGGCCGCCCCAGGTGAAGAAGATCATGCTGACCACCGCGATGGCGGCAGTGTTGGACAGCGGACGACGGCTCATGCAGCGACTCCGGGAACGGACGATAGGGCGACCCGGCTGCTGGCGCGCAGGCACAGCCGGGCCGGGGCGATGGTAAGCGCAGGCAGTGTCTGTTGCCGGCGCAACGCGTCTAGCACCAGCTGCGCGGCCTGCATGCCGCGTTCGCGCGGGGCGACGGCGACGGTGGACAGCGGCGGGGTGGCGACCGCGGCTTCGGCGATGTCGTCGAAGCCGATCAGCGCGTAGTCGCGGCCGGCGTGGCGGCCGCGTTCGGCCAGGCCGCTGGCCAGGCCCAGCGCGACCACGTCGTTGTAGCAGACCAGCGCGGTCGGCAGCGGGTCGCGCGCGCACAGCGCGCCGGCCTGGCGCGCGGCGTCCAGCCGGGTCGGCGTGCATTCGATCAGCCAGGCCGGGTCGGCGGCGATGCCGGCGGCGGCGAGCGCGTCGCGGTAGCCGGCGCGGCGTTCGGCGCAGGAGCTGGACTGGCGGTGGCCGCCGAAGAACGCGATCGCGCGGTGGCCCAGCGCCAGCAGGTGCTCGGTGGCCAGGCGCGCGCCGCGGCGGTTGTCCAGCGCCAGCAGCGGCCAGCCGCCGTCCAGCGCGCGGTTGAACAGCAGCACCGGCAACCGCGCGCCGAGCAACTGGCGCAGCCGCGTCGCGTCGGTGTTCCCGGTGGGCGACAGGATCAGCGCCGCCGGCTGGTGTTCGATCAGCGAGGCCAGCACGCTGTGCTGGCGCTCCGGCGATTCGCCGGTACTGCCCATCAGCATCACGTAGCCGGCCGCGGCCAGCGCCGCGTCCACGCCGCCGGCGAATTCGGCGAAGAACGGATTGGCCAGGTCGTTGACCACCAGCGCCACCGCATTGGAGGCGCGCCCGCGCAGGCTGGCCGCGCCGCGGTGGTAGACGTAGCCCTGCCGCGCGATCTCCGCCGCCACCCGTGCGCGCGTGTCCGCATGCACCAGCGGGCTGTTGCGCAGCACCAGCGACACGGTCGCCCGCGACACGCCGCAGGCGGCGGCAATGTCGGACACGGTGACGCGTTTGTCGGCGGGGGACGACGGCACGACGATTAGACCGGTTCAAAAGGCCGCCCATCCTGCGCCGTCGTGATCCGCTGCGCATTTTGCAGTGCAGCAAAATGCATGGCGGCTTTGTGGTATCCGTTCGTTGGACCGATTCGACCCGGGGAGACGCCATGCACAACACCTGGACCAGGCGCGCGGCCGCCGCGCTGCTGCTGGCCGCCGTGTGGCCGGCCGCGCACGCCGCCACCCAGCAGGCTGCAGCCAGTCCCGGCGAGCGCGCGGTCGCCGCGGTCGATCCGTTCATCGGCACCGGCGGCGAAGGCCATACCTATCCCGGCGCCACCGTGCCGTTCGGCATGGTCCAGCTGAGCCCGGACACGCGCATCCAGCCGCGCAAGGACGCCTACGGCTGGGCCGCCGGCTACCGCTACGACGACCGCAGCCTGGTCGGCTTCTCGCATACGCACTTCTCCGGCAGCGGCCATTCCGACCTGGGCGACGTGCTGCTGATGCCGATCAGCGGCGCGGTGCGGCTGCAGCGCGGCGATCCGGACATGCCCGGCAGCGGCTACAGCGCGCGCTTCCGCCACGCCGACGAGCGCGCCGAACCCGGCTACTACGCGGTGACCCTGGACGACTACAAGGTGCGCGCCGAACTCACCGCCAGCGCGCGCGCCGGCGTGCATCGCTACACCTTCCCCAGGGGCCAGCCGGCGCACGTGCTGCTGGACCTGCGCACCAGCCTGTACGACTACCCGGGCAAGATCAGCTGGTCGCGGCTGCGCGTGCGCGCCGACGGCACCGTCACCGGCTTCCGCGAGACGCGCGGCTGGGCGCCGGGCCGGCAGCTGTATTTCGCGCTGCGCTTCTCGCAGCCGCTGCGCGGCCACGCCTTGCACAACACCGAGCAGGACATCCCCTACAAGGGCTTCCCGCCACCGGGCGACACCGATCCGGCGCAACGCGCGCAGATCGAAGGCCGCCAGCTGGTGGCCAGCTTCGACTTCGGCGCGGCCGTGCGCGAGCCGCTGCTGGTGAAGCTGTCGATCTCGCCGGTCAGCGAGGACAGCGCCATCGCCAACCTCGACGCCGAGGTGCCGGGCTGGGACTTCGACGGCGTGCGCCGCGCCGCCCGCGCGCAATGGGCGCAGGCGCTGGGCGCGATCGAAGTGGACGCACCGCTGCAACAGCGCACCCAGTTCTATACCGCGCTGTACCACAGCCTGCTCGGCCCCACGCTGTTCATGGACAGCGACGGCCGCTACCGCGGCCCGGACAACGCGGTGCACCAGGCGCAAGGTTTCACCAACTATTCGACGTTCTCGCTGTGGGACACCTACCGCGCGCTGCATCCGCTGCTGACCCTGGTGCAGCCGCCGCAGCGCACCAACGACATCGTCAACTCGTTGCTCGCGCATCGCCGCGACAGCCCGTACGGGGTGCTGCCGGTGTGGTCGTTCCAGGGCCTGGAGACCTGGTGCATGATCGGCTACCACGCGGTGCCGGTGATCGCCGACGCCTACATGAAGGGCATTCGCGGCTACGACACCAACGCCGCGCTCGAGGCGATGGTGGCCAGTGCCGACTACGGTCCCTACGACGGCATCGCCCAGTACCGCGAACTGGGCTATGTGCCGATCGACGAGGAAGCCGAGGCCGCATCCAAGACGCTGGAGTACGCGTTCGACGACTGGACCATCGCGCGCATGGCGCAGGCGATGGGCCGCACCGAGGTCGCCAGCGCATTCGGCAAGCGCGCCGGCAACTGGCGCCACGCCTTCGACGCCAGCACCGGCTTCATGCGCGCGCGCAAGCGCGACGGCCGTTTCCGCGAGCCGTTCGATCCCAGCGCCAGCGGCTACGGCAGCGACTACACCGAAGGCAACGCCTGGCAGTACTCGTGGTACGTGCCGCAGGACGTGGCCGGCCTGGCCCGCGCGCACGGCGGCGTGGACACGCTGCTGGCGCGGCTGGATCAGGTGTTCGAGGCCAAGGTCGATCCCAAGGTGTTCGAGCACATGGAGGACATCACCGGGCTGATCGGCTGGTACGCGCACGGCAACGAACCCAGCCACCACGTCGCCTATCTGTACGCGTATGCCGGGCAGCCCTGGCGTACCCAGGCGCGGCTGCAGCAGATCATGCGCAGCCAGTACGCGGCGCGTCCCGACGGCCTGGCCGGCAACGACGACCTGGGGCAGATGTCGGCGTGGTACGTGTTCACCGCGCTGGGTTTCTATCCGGTGGCGCCGGCCAGCAACCAGTACATCATCGGCCGCCCGTTCCTGCCGCACGCCACCCTGGCGCTGCCCAACGGCAAGCGCTTCAGCATCGTCGCCGAGGGCCTGGACGAGGCGCATCCCTACATCGGCCGCGTCACCCTCAACGGCCGCCCGCTGGAGCGCGTCTTCCTGCGCCACGAGGAAATCATGGCTGGCGGCGAACTGCGCTTCACCCTGCAGGCCGAACCGAACACCGCCTGGGCCGCGGGCGGGGCTGCGCGCGCCTATTCGATGAGCGAATAAGCCAGCGTCGTAGCGTCGTCGTGGCATGTTGCCGCGACGACGATAGCCGCACCGGTGCGGCCGCTGGCATCGCCTCCGGCATTTCGCTGCCGGCGAAGAGGCCTGCCTGCGGATGCAAGCCGTCGCAAGCGCGTGAACGGACGATGACGTTAAAGCGTCGGCGGCGCTTTGGTGCGGCACGTAGTTCTTCGCCAACGCCCATGCCGCGTTGCTGCGTCGGCGTTGTGGCGACCGCTCGGCCGACCTCCGCCGCCAACCGATGTATGCGCGCATTTAATGCCATGAACACATTTCATTGGCATCGGCTGTGGTCTTGTGGCGCTGTCGCATCGCCTCGAGCGCCATGGGCGCCCCGGCGCCGAATCAGATTGCGGAGGCTGATGCGGATGCGGCACAGCGTGCAGGCGCATTCCGTCTCCGTCTTGTGCGACGGTCGATCCGCGCTGCCGACGGCGATCGGCGCGGTCCGGATCGTGCACTCCCCATTGACGCCGAACGGGATATCCGAATGCATGTCTGCCTGCTGTCCCCCTTGACCAGCCACGATGCGGTCGCGCTGGAGGCGGCCATGGCCGCCGCGCAGGCCAACGGCTGCGACCATGTGCTGCTGCCCAATCCGTTCGCGCAGGATCCGCAGGGGCGGCTGGCGGATCCCGCTGCCGACGATGCCGCCGACGACACGCAATTGCGGCAATGGCTGGCGCTGGCGCAGCAGCACGGCCTGAAGCTGCTGATCGATCTGCGCATCGACGAGATCGGCGGCGGCAGCCGCCTGCTGCAGGAACATCCGCACTGGTTTCGCGCGCGCAGCTCGGCGCTGCCGGATCCGCGCACGCAGCGCGGCACGCCGGAGATCGCGCAGGGCCGCTTCGCCTACGCCGAAGAGGGTGCGGGCCTGGCGCACTGGTGGAGCGTGCGTCTGCGCGACTGGCTGCGCAGCGGCCTGGCCGGCTTCCGCGTGCTGCAGCCGCAGCGCGTGCCGGCCACGTTGTGGCGCAGCCTGATCGCCAATGTACAAGCGCAGATGCCTGCGGCGACATTCCTGGCCTGGACCCCTGGCCTGGGCCTGGAGGCCTTGCGCGGACTGCACGGCGCCGGCTTCGATGCGGCGTTCTCGTCGCTGGCCTGGTGGGACGGACGCGGCAGCTGGTTCTTCGACGAGGACGTGGCGCTGCGCAGCCTGGCGCGTCGCGTGGTCGCTACCATCGATCCCGACGCGCCTTCGGATGCGCCACCGCCGCTGCAGCGCACGCAGCGCGTGCGGCTGGCTGCTGCGTTCGGCGATGCCTGGGTCATTGCTCAACCCACCGCAGTGCCGGTGCCGGCCGACACCGATGTCGACGAAGTGCCGACCATCCCGGTCGATGCCGCACACGCCCTGCGCCTGCGCCCGCTGCTGCGCGACGGCGCGCTGACCGCGGTGGCCGTGGAACCGCTCGGCGCCGCGCCCTGGCTGGTGCTGCTCAACAGCGACCGCGACCACCTGCTGCCGGTGCCGGGCTCGGCGCTGCTGCGCCTGCTCGGCGACAGCGAATCCCTGCTCAGCGACCAGGGCGAGCCGATCCAGGGCGATCAGGGCGGCACCCTGGAAGCCGGCGAAGTACGGATCTACCGCAGCGTGCCGGCGCGTTCGGTGCTGGCCGCGGCGCGTGTACGCACGCCGGCCGAGGTCGCCGCCGGCGCGGCGCGGGTCTGCATCGAAGCGGTGACGCCATCGGTCGACGACGGCCGCTTCCCGGTCAAGCGCAGCGTCGGCGACCGCATCTGCGTGGAGGCCGATGCGTTCTGCGACGGCCACGACCGCATCGCGGTGGCGCTGCTGTGGCGGGCCGCCGACGCACGCACCTGGTCTAGCGCGCCGATGCGCGCGCTGGGCAACGATCGCTGGCGCGGCGAATTCCCGTTGGAGCGGCTGGGCCGCTACGAGTTCCGCATCGAGGCCTGGCGCGACGTGTTCGCCACCACCCACGCCGACCTGGAAAAGAAGCGCGCCGCCGGCACCCTGCTGCCGGTGGACGTGCAGGAAGCACTGGCCCAGGTCGAGGCGGCGCGCGCGCGCAGCCGCGGCGCGCTGGCCGCACGGCTGAAGGCGATCGTGGCGCGCATTACCCGCAGCGATGATCCTGCAGCACGTGCGGAAGTCCTGCTCGAACCGGGCACCGCCGAGGCCATGGCACGCGCCGACGACAAGCCGTTCCGCACCGAATACCCGATGACCTTCCGCGTCGAGGCCGAGCGCCGCGGCGCGCATTTTTCCAGCTGGTACGAACTGTTTCCGCGTTCGCAGAGCGGCGACCTCGCGCGCCACGGCAGCTTCGACGACGTCATCGCGCGCCTGCCGCATATCCGTGCGATGGGCTTCGACGTGCTGTACATGCCGCCGATCCATCCGATCGGCGAGAAGAACCGCAAGGGCCGCAACAACGCCGTCACCGCGCAACCCGGCGAACCCGGCAGCCCGTACGCGATCGGCTCGGCCGAGGGTGGGCACACCGAGGTGCATGCCGAACTCGGCGGGCTGGACGGCTTCCGCCGGCTGCGCGCCGCCGCCGCCGCGCAGGGCCTGGAACTGGCGCTGGATTTCGCGATCCAGTGCGCGCCGGACCACCCGTGGCTGCGCGAGCACCCGGACTGGTTCACCTGGCGCGCCGATGGCTCGATCCCGTACGCGGAGAATCCGCCGAAGAAATACCAGGACATCGTCAACGTCGATTTCTACGCCAGCGGCGCGGTGCCGGAGCTATGGAACGCGCTGCGCGACGCGGTGCTGTTCTGGGTCAACGAAGGCGTGCACCTGTTCCGCGTCGACAACCCGCACACCAAGCCGTTCCCGTTCTGGGAATGGCTGATCGCCGAAGTGCGCGGCCGCCATCCGCAGGTGGTGTTCCTGTCCGAAGCCTTCACCCGGCCCAAGCCGATGTACCGGCTGGCCAAGGTCGGCTTCTCGCAGTCCTACACCTACTTCACCTGGCGCCAGCACAAGGCCGAACTGCAGGCCTACATCGAAGAACTCAACGCCGGCATTCCGCGCGAATGCTTCCGCCCGCATTTCTTCGTCAACACGCCGGACATCAACCCGGTGTTCCTGCAGCAAAGCGGCCGCGGCGGTCATCTGATCCGCGCCGCACTGGCGACCACGCTGTCCGGCCTGTGGGGCATGTACCAGGGCTTCGAACTGTGCGAGGCCACGCCGCTGGCGCCGGGCAAGGAGGAATACCTGGATTCGGAGAAGTACCAGCTACGCGTGTGGCCCGAGCGCGCGCCCGGCGACATCGTCGACGAGATCACCCGCCTGAACCTGCTGCGGCGCCAGCACCCGGAGTTGCAGTCGCACCTAGGCACGCGCTTCTACCTGGCGCACAACGCGCAGGTGCTGTATTTCGGCAAGTTCCTCGACGAAGCGCACCTGGCGCGCAGCCGCAGCCTGGTGCTGGTGGCGATCAGCCTGGACCCGCACGTCGCGCAGGAGGCGCAGATCGAAGTGCCGCTGTGGGAGCTGGGCCTGCCCGACCACGCCAGCGTCGCCGTGCACGACCTGTGGGACGGCCACGCCTTCGCCTGGCACGGCAAGCAGCACACCATTCGCCTCGATCCCTCGCGGCCGTTTTCCCTATGGCGTCTCCGCGCCGGAGCCACTTCATGAATGCTGCAGTTCCATTGTCCGCCGACAGCCAGGCAAGCCCGCTGGTGCGCGACGCGCTCTGGTACAAGGACGCGATCATCTACCAGGTGCACGTCAAGTCGTTCTTCGATTCCAACGACGACGGCATCGGCGATTTCCCCGGCCTGATCTCCAAGCTCGACTACATCGCCGACCTGGGCGTGGACACCATCTGGCTGCTGCCGTTCTATCCCAGCCCGCGCCGCGACGACGGCTACGACATCGCCGAATACATGGCGGTGCACCCGGACTACGGCAGCATCGCCGACTTCGAACGGCTGGTGGCGCAGGCGCATGCGCGCGGCATCCGCGTGGTCACCGAACTGGTGATCAACCACACCTCCGACCAGCACGCCTGGTTCCAGCGCGCGCGCAATGCGCCGGCCGGTTCGCCGGAGCGCGATTTCTACGTGTGGTCCGACAGCGACCAGGACTACGCCGGCACCCGCATCATCTTCTGCGACACCGAGAACTCCAACTGGACCTGGGACCCGGTCGCCGGGCAGTACTTCTGGCACCGTTTCTACTCGCACCAGCCGGACCTGAACTTCGACAACCCGGCGGTGCTGGAAGCAGTGCTGGAAGTGATGCGCTTCTGGCTGGACCTGGGCGTGGACGGGCTGCGCCTGGACGCGGTGCCGTACCTGATCGAGCGCTCCGGCACCTCCAACGAGAACCTGCCCGAGACCCACGCCATCCTGCGCCGCATCCGCGCCACGCTGGACGCCGAATATCCCGACCGCATGCTGCTGGCCGAGGCCAACATGTGGCCGGAAGACACCCAGCAGTATTTCGGCGAGAATGCCGACGAATGCCACATGGCGTTCCACTTCCCGCTGATGCCGCGCATGTACATGGCCATCGCGCGCGAGGACCGTTTCCCGATCACCGACATCATGCGCCAGACCCCGGAAATTCCGGAGAGCTGCCAGTGGGCGATCTTCCTGCGCAATCACGACGAGCTGACCCTGGAGATGGTCACCGATTCGGAGCGCGACTACCTGTGGCAGACCTACGCCGCCGACCGCCGCGCGCGCATCAACCTGGGGATTCGCCGGCGCCTGGCGCCGCTGCTGGAGCGCGACCGCCGCCGCATCGAGTTGATGACCTCCTTGCTGCTGAGCATGCCTGGCACGCCGGTGCTGTACTACGGCGACGAGATCGGCATGGGCGACAACATCCACCTCGGCGATCGCGACGGCGTGCGTACGCCGATGCAGTGGTCGATCGACCGCAACGGCGGCTTCTCGCGCGCCGACCCGGCCGCGCTGGTGCTGCCGCCGATCATGGATCCGCTGTACGGCTTCCAGGCGGTCAACGTCGAGGCGCAGCAGCGCGACCAGCATTCGCTGCTGACCTGGACCCGGCGCATCCTGTCGGTGCGCAAGCGCTACCGCGCGTTCGGTCGTGGTCAGCTGCGCTTCCTGTATCCGGGCAACCGCCGCCTGCTCGCCTACCTGCGCTGCCACGAGGACGAGACCGTGCTGTGCGTGGCCAACCTGTCGCACACGCTGCAGGCGGTGGAACTGGACCTGTCCGAGTTCGAAGGCCGGGTGCCGGTGGACATCATCGGCGGCGGCAGCTTCCCGCCGATCGGGCGCCTGACCTACCTGCTCACCGTGCCGGCGTTCGGCTTCTACGCGTTCCAGCTGGTCGGCAACGCCACCCTGCCGGACTGGCACGTGCCCGCGCCGATGCCGCTGCCCGACTACCAGACCCTGGTGCTGCGCGGCGCGGCCGATGCCGACGCGCTGCTGCCGCACCTGGACACGCTGGAGCGCGACATCCTGCCGGCGTGGCTGTCCACGCGGCGCTGGTTCGCGGCCAAGGACCGCGCGCTGCGCGGCGTGCGCATCGCCCGGCGCACGCCGCTGCCCGGCAGCGACGGGCTGACCCTGCTGGAGATCGAAGCGGAGCTGGAGCACGGCCAATACGAGCGCTACATGCTGCCGCTGGGCATCGTCTGGGACCGCGAACAGCCCAGCGTGCTGGCCGAACAGCTGGCGCTGGCGCGGGTGCGGCATGGTCGCGAAGTCGGCTACCTCACCGACGGCTTCGCGTTGCGCTCGCTGACCCGCACCACGCTGGCTGCGTTGCGCGACGGCGCGGTGCTGGCGATCGACGGCGAGTCGCACGCCGGTGCCGATGCCGCGCCCGAACAGATCCGTTTCTGCGCCATCCCGGCGCTGGCCGCGGTCGAGATCGCCGACGATGCCGAGATCCGCTGGCTGTCGGCCGAGCAGAGCAACAGCTCGCTGATCGTCGGCGACAAGGCCGTATTCAAGCTGCTGCGCCGCGTCTCCGCCGGTGCTAATCCCGAGATCGAACTCGGCGCGCGCCTCACCGCGATCGGCTACGCCAACGCCGCGCCGTTGTTCGGCCACGTCACCCGGGTCGATGCGCAGGGCGGCGAGACCACGCTGGCGCTGCTGCAGGGCTTCGTGCGCAACCAGGGCGATGCCTGGCGCTGGACCCTGGACCACCTGGCGCGCGGCGCCGAGGAATACGCCGCCGCGCAGGACGAGGCCGCACGCCACGAGAGCGTGGCCGGCTACGACGCCTTCGCCGCCGTGGTCGGGCGGCGTCTGGCCGAACTGCACGACGCGCTGGCGCAGCCCACCGACGCCGCCGGGTTCGCGCCGCAGCCGGTGGACGCCGTGGTGGCGCGGCAGGTGGTCGCCGGCGTCGAGCAGCAGGTGCAGGCGATGTGGGACACGTTGTCCGCGCATCGCGACGGCAGCGAGGATGGCGCCGAGCGCGTGGCGGTGGACGCCTTGCTCGCGCAGCGCCCGCGCCTGGACGCCTGGCTGCGGCAGGCGCCGGCCTTGCTCGACGGCGCGCTGCTGACCCGCGTGCACGGCGATTTCCACCTCGGCCAGATCCTGGTCGCGTTCGACGACGTGGTGCTGATCGATTTCGAAGGCGAGCCGGCCAAGTCGCTGGAAGAACGCCGCGCCAAGTCCAGCCCGCTGCACGACGTGGCCGGCTTCCTGCGCTCGCTGGACTACGCCAGCGAAGTCTCCGCCCGCGGCGAAGAGGGCACCGCGGCGCGCGCCGGGGTCGGCCTGGACACCGCGCTGGACGCCTTCCTGTCCGCATTCCGCAGCCGCGCCAGCGCCACCTTCCTGGCCGCCTACCGCCAGGTGCTCGACGCCAGCCCGCACCCGTGGGTGGCGCCGGCCGCTTTCGAAACCACCACCGTGTTGTTCCTGACCGAGAAGGCCAGCTATGAAATTCGCTACGAGGCCGCCAATCGTCCGGCCTGGATCATGGTGCCGATACAGGGACTGCTGCGCATACTCGAGCGCTTTCCCGCGCCCGAGGAGGCGATGCGATGAGTGATGCCGGCCACACCTGGGACGAGGCGACGCTGCGCGCGTTCGCCAACGCCCGCCACGGCGATCCGTTCGCCGTGCTCGGTGCGCACCGCATCGGCGACGCGCGTGTGCTGCGCAGCCATCTGCCCGGCGCCGAGGCGGTCACCGCGGTGCTCGACGACGGCCGCGAGCTGCCGCTGCAGGAAGGCCCCAGCCCCGGCTTCTTCGCCGCCACGCTGCCCGACGACGGCTGCTACCGGCTGCGCATCCGCTGGCCCGGCGGCGAGCAGGACACCGAGGACGCCTACGCCTTCGGCCCGCAGCTCAGCGATTTCGACCTGCACCTGATTGCCGAAGGCCACCACTTGCAGCTGGCCGACGCGCTGGGCGCCAACGTGGTCGAAGTCGATGGCGTGCGCGGCACCCGCTTCGCGGTGTGGGCGCCCAACGCTACCCGTGTGGCGGTGATCGGCGACTTCAACAGCTGGGATGCGCGCCGCCACCCGATGCGCCTGCGCCACCAGGCCGGCGTGTGGGAGCTGTTCGTGCCCGGCGTCGCCGCCGGAGCGCACTACAAATACGCGCTGCGCGGCCCGCGCGGCGAAGACCTGCCGGCCAAGGCCGACCCGGTCGCGCGCCGCGCCGAACTGGCGCCCGGCACCGCCTCGATTGTGGCCGATCCCACCCCGTTCCAGTGGCGCGACGACGCCTGGATGGCGGCGCGCGCGCGCCGCCACAGCCCCGGCGCGCCGCTGAGCGTGTACGAGATCCACGCCGGCTCGTGGATGCGCGCCGACGACGGCAGCATGCTCGACTGGGACGCGCTGGCCGAGCGCCTGATTCCCTACGTCGCCGACATGGGCTTCACCCATATCGAACTGATGCCGGTCACCGAACATCCGTTCGGCGGCTCCTGGGGCTACCAGCCGCTGGGCCTGTTCGCGCCGACCGCGCGCTTCGGCTCGCCCGACGGCTTCGCCCGCTTCGTCGACCGCTGCCACCGCGAGGACATCGGCGTCATCGTCGACTGGGTGCCGGCGCATTTCCCCACCGACGCGCACGGCCTGGCCCATTTCGACGGCACCTCGCTGTACGAACACGCCGACCCGCGCGAAGGCTTCCACCGCGACTGGAACACGCTCATCTACAACCACGGCCGGCGCGAAGTCTCCGGCTTCCTGATCGCCAGCGCCCTGGAATTCCTGCAGCGCTACCACGTCGACGGCCTGCGCGTGGATGCCGTCGCCTCCATGCTGTATCGCGACTACAGCCGCGATGCCGGCGAGTGGGTGCCCAACATCCACGGCGGCCGCGAGAACTACGAGACCATCGCCTTCCTGCGCCGGCTCAACCAGATCGTCGCCGAACACGCGCCGGGCGCCATCACCATCGCCGAAGAATCCACCGCCTGGCCCGGCGTCACCGCCGACTTGGCGCATGGCGGCCTGGGCTTCAATTACAAATGGAACATGGGCTGGATGCACGACAGCCTGCACTACATCGAACTGGACCCCATCTACCGCCGTTACCACCACGGCGAACTGACCTTCAGCATGGTCTACGCGTATTCCGAGCGTTTCATGCTGCCGATCTCGCACGACGAAGTAGTGCACGGCAAACGCTCCCTGCTCGGGCGCATGCCCGGCGACGACTGGCAGCGCTTCGCCAACCTGCGCGCCTACCTCGGCTACATGTACACCCACCCCGGGCGCAAGTTGCTGTTCATGGGCTGCGAAATCGCCCAGCCCACCGAGTGGAACCACGACGCCGCGCTGCCTTGGCACCTGCTCGACGACCCACGCCACCGCGGCATCCAGCGCCTGGTCCGCGACCTCAACCGCCTGTACGCCGAACACCCCGCGCTGCACGCCCGCGACGACGACCCCGACGGCTTCGCCTGGGTCATCGGCGACGACGCCGGCAACAGCCTGTTCGCCTACGTGCGTACAGCCCAGGGCAGCGACGCCCCACTGCTGGTGGTGGCCAACCTCACCCCGCTGCTGCACCACGGCTACCGCATCGGCGTCCCGCGCGGCGGCCGCTGGCGCGAACTGCTGAACTCCGACGCGGAGATTTACGGCGGCAGCAACGTCGGCAACGGCGGCAGCGTGCGCACCGACAACGTCGGCGCCCACGGCTACCCGACCTCGCTGGCGCTGACCGTGCCGCCGCTGGGGGTGCTGGTGTTGGGGTTGGAGGATTGAGGGGAGGGCGCTTGCGCGCTTAGCGACGTCGCGTGCGCGGCCAGCGGCGCCGCCGTATCGGCCGTCGACACGGTTGCCGATGCGCGCCGACGTTCTGCCGTCGGGCGATAGGGGAAATAGCCGACTTCGGCCGTTGTGGGAGGGGCTTCAGCCCCGACGCGCGGTCCCGGCCCATTGCCCGGGCTGAAGCCCGCCCACACACGGGAGACCAGGGATCATAGCAATAGCAATCGGGCGATTCGCTACCTCCTTAGCCACGGCGCATGCGAGCCAGCAGTGCGCGCATCGACAGCCCCAAGAAGACACAACCCACCGCGGACGCTAAACTCACGCCCGCCTCGGCGCCTTCCTCTGCATGCACGCCAGAGGCGCCAAGCCGGCGGCCGACGCATCGCCCGCCCGCTCCGGACGCTTCCGGGCCTATAGCTCAACGGTTAGAGCAGAGGACTCATAATCCTTTGGTTCCAGGTTCGAATCCTGGTGGGCCCACCAGACGCATCCTGGCCCTGTTTCTTGGATCTTGCGTCTACAGCGTTGCCTCGGGGCACTTCCGATCTTCGGCATGCGCGGTTTCCTTTTACGTGGGGTTTCGCAGGCGGCTAGGAGCGCGTGCTGGCGCCGGAGCGTTACTGGAAATGCGGTAGACGATCGATTGCGGGGCGGGAAAAGCCGTGCACAAAGACCGCATGCGTGGCAGGGCCACAACTGCGCGCGACATAGCTGGCTTCCAAAAAAAGCTGTCGCCACCAAGAATACTCTTTCACTCATATTTAACATTTATCAGATAAATTCTAAGCAGACGGTCAAACCGTCGGGGAGCTTGACTATTACGTCTGTTCGCGGCGTCGCCGCGAGCACGCCGTTATTTCAACTGGAAGGAACCACGCAATGAAGAGAGGGAACGTTCTTGGCCTAGTCATAGGCACCATCCTTGTGGCTGGAACCACAGCGGCGACTTTGGCTTACGCGGGGGGGGGGGGGTGGAGGGCGGTCTCAAGAATCAAGTGCAACACGTGATTTGAAGGCGAGGATTTCCTTCTCCATGGCCGCTGCCGGCGTGGCCCAGCCTAATGTCTGGCGAGGACGCCCATTCATCAGCTTGGCGACGTGATTGAGGTACTCCTGGCTCGCTTGCGACAAGTCCACGCCCTTGGGCAGGAACTGGCGCAGCAGGCCATTGGTGTTCTCGTTGCTGCCCCGCTGCCACGGCGCATACGGATCGGCGAACCACACGTCGATGTTCAACCGTCGCATCAGCTCCTCGTAACAGGTCAGTTCCGTTCCGCGGTCGTAGGTCAGGCTCTCGCGCAGGAAGGCCGGCAGCTTCTTCATCTGGCGAGTGAAGCCTTCCAGCGCGGCGTCCGCGGTGCAGCCATCCATCCTGCACAGCACCACGAAGCGTGTCTTGCGCTCGACCAGCGTGCCCACGCAGGACCGGTTGAACGCGCCCTTGATCAGGTCGCCCTCCCAATGCCCCGGCAGCAGGCGCTGTTCCACCGCTTCGGGCCGATGCACGATGCGCAGCTCCTCCGGTACCCAGGTGCGCGCCGCTGCTGTGGTGCGCCTGCGGCCTCGCGTGGGCTTGCTCTGGCGCAATGCATCGACCAGGGCCTGCTTCAGGCCGCCGCGCGGATGCGCGTAGATGGCCGCGTAGATCGTCTCGTGACTGACCCGCTGGCTGGCGTCGTCTGGATGCATGTCCCGCAGTGTGGCCGCGATCTGCTGCGGCGACCAGCGATCGAACACAAGACGGTCGTGGACGAACTCGAACAGCACCGCGCCCGCGATCAGCCTGCGTGCTCGTACGCTGCGCGATCGCCGCGATCGATACACCAGGGCTGCCGCATGCGCCGAGTACACGCCGCTGTCCAGACGCCGGATCTCGCGGCTCAGCGTCGATGCGCTACGCCCCAGGCGGCGACCGATCCCACGAAGACTCGTTCCCCGATCGCGTTCGACCTGAAGCACCGCGCGTTCCTCACTACTCAGATGACTGTACTGTCTTCCCATCGCAACACCCTACGCTCTGTGAGGTGTTGCACTTGGAAGTTGAGTCTGCCGTGTACGCCCACTAATTGCTATGTCTGGGAGTCCGCCCCGCCCGGCTGGGGAAGTGGCGGAAGCGGCTCCGGCAGCTATGACAACACCCAAACGTATGGGCAACCGGACCCGCAAGCTGTGTGCGAAGACCTCACCGCCAACCCAGAACCGAACTGCAATGTAAATAGTCCGCCGCCCTTGATTCAGAACGGATGTGGAACGTCTTCTCTAGACGTACCGGACTTTCTCGTTTCGTTCACGAATTCAGTGAGTGCGGCATCGTATGGCGGAATCTTTACAGCGGCTTGCAACAAGCACGATGTTTGCTATGGAACATCGTGGCAGACCAAAGCATGGTGCGACGCTGATCTTAAGAACGATATGATCGCCGGCGCTAAGGCTGCTATCCCAGCAAGTGTCTATCCGCTCTTCCAAGCTGATGTGGAGGGGCAAGCGAATGCATACTCGGCTGGTCTGCAGTGGGGGGCCATTGACACATTCGTCTCAGGACCTGTCTGGGCAAATGCACAGGTTGAAGCTCGATGCCGGACATGGTCGGACGCTATGAAGTACTACTGTCACTAAATGGAAAGGAATTCGCTCATGAGGCATAAGGCAGTTGCACTCGGCGCCTTGGTTTTCGCGCTAATTGCTGGAGTAGCGGCATATAGTTACAAGAAGGGTGCTCCCGAATCCTCGGAAGTTGCCGCAGATGGTGCGCCCCGACAATTGGGAGAGTACACAGCTGCAGAGAAGGAGCTCCGACGACTGGCAACGAAGAAGCAGTCATCCGCACCAAAGGAAGTCGCGGTCGGCGACATTCTTGCGGGAGACACCAGGATGGTGGCCTTGTCCGCGGACGAGCGGGCTTGGCTGGAAAGCCACCAATTCCTAACCAAAGAGGAAATAGAGGCGGCGAAGGCTATTCCGGATGAGATGCTCAAAACATCTCGCACAGACGCACGGTCGCAAACTCTGTGGGGATTGCGACTACTGGACCGAGGCGAAACGACTTCCGCCGCCTCAGTTCTGGAAAATGCAGCTTCGCATGGCTCCATTTATGCGTATGAGGAGGCAGCTGTCGCACAGCTCAAGCAGCAGATTCAGAACAACAAAGGCGATGTGGATCAGAGCACCCAGAATGCATTTCGCGCACGTATGGAGGTAGCGAAGATCATGGGAGATCACCGGGCGGATGCGCTGTTCTCTGAGTATTTCCCGAATTATGATAGCCAAGCAAATGCGCAGGCTGTCCAGATTCAGACGACAGAGTTTTTGCGCCAACTGGGAGCCAATACGCAGGCCCAGGGAACAGCATCCGCAGGTCCCGATCCGCGACCTAATGCTGATCTCTGGGCGAACCTGCAAAAGCTGCAGGCGACAGGAGGATCCGCAGACGTGATCTCTGTATACGGACCATGATGCTAGACAGGGAAATTCCACAGTTCTCAGCAAGCACCGAATGGGTTCAGTCAGCATTCGCCGACCTCGGTGAACTTGCCTGGGAGGGGCAATGTCCCTCATTCAATGGCGCCGCACCCGCATGGGTCGCGGCGCTTTTGATGCATGGCAGCACGACAAGCCTGCCGGACTACCTAGCGAATCACCGGAAGCTACTAGAACAGTTTGAGGGTTTCCGCAGCTTGAAGCGGGGTTTGTGGTCACTGCGAAGTGCGGGGACGCTGGACACGTGCGTTGTTAGGGCCCAATCGTTAACGGCGTACAAGGCAAAAATTCGCACTACGACAAATCGGGTTCTAACGCCAAACGCATATAGTAGAGATTATTTGCCCCCGAATCCGGTATCGGCCCGAGAAGCGTGTCGACAAATTTTTCGACTACGTGCTGCGTGGACTGCGAAAGCGGAACGCAACAATGCGCTCGCTCTTTCAACCTACATAACGCTACTAACAGTTCATCCTTTCGAAGATGGGAATGGACGCACGTGTAGGATGTTGCTTGCGGCCGACGCGATGGGGGGCGACAGATGCGATCCTATTAGCGCTTTAGCCGGCTTGCTTCTTAAGGGCCAGCAATCTATGCCGTTTCACCTCTCTGCGAGGTGTGCGAGAGCCGGTGACTTCCACATGCTCGCAGAATGTCACCGTTCCGCCATGACGTTTGCCAGTGCTAACTTGACTCCAATTCTTCTCGCGCTGGATAGTGTGCCCAGCGATAACTATGATAAACAGAGTTACTGGGCGGAGCGGCTATTCATGGGCATAACCGAGGGGCTCCATCAAGGAAATTCGGGATTGGGGACGATCTCATTGTGATGCAATGGAGGATTGAGGGGAGGGCGCTTGCGCTTGCCCCGCTGGCGGATCCCCAATGACCGCATCGGCTGTCGATGCGGTCGTTGCCACCACGCCAACGAGCCCTGACACGGGCGAGCATCAGGCGCGGCACCGGTCAGGAACGCGCCGCTGCGGCCGATCAGTCGGTGTGCATCGACACCCCCGGGAAGACACGGCGCCGCCGCGGACGTTAAACTCACGCCCGCCTCGGCGCCTCCTCTGCATGCACGCTAGAGGCGCCAAGCCGGCGGCCGGCGCATCGCCGCCCGTTCCGGACGCTTCCGGGCCTATAGCTCAACGGTTAGAGCAGAGGACTCATAATCCTTTGGTTCCAGGTTCGAATCCTGGTGGGCCCACCAATAAATTCAATGACTTGCATTCATCTAGAGCCCTTGGCTTCATCTAGAGCCCTTGGCGTTGCCTGCGTTCTCCTGTTGGTGCCCGTTCGGTGCCCGTTTGCCTATGCCGGCCTCAACAGCTACACCGCACCTGCATCTGTCTGCGCGCGCGGTCTCGCAGCCTGCGATTGCCAGGCGCTACAATCCAAGGTTATGAAGCCACGTGACACTCTTCGCTTCGCCCTGAGCGACCGCATCGACGATGCGCCGGTCGGGCCGTCGCACGTCCCGCTGGCATTGCTGGGTGAGTTCCAGAAGGATGTCACCGAGTTCCTTAAGGGTGCTGGCAAGGAGGTCGATCCGAGCCAAACCATCGTTTCAATCGAAGAAGGCTCTCTTGCCCTGGTCGCCAATGGCCTGCTGGCAGCTGTCGGCCTATGGGCAGACGTGGCTCAATTGCAGAATCCCGCCACGCTGGGTCTGATCGACCCCAAGCGGGCCGCCGTGGTTGAGCGCTGGCAGAGGGCCGCCCGCAAGAACCCCCATCGCCGTTATTTACTGGCAGACGAGGGCAATGCGGTCACCGTTCTTGTTAACTCCCAAACCGGGTTCCGCAATCAGATTGAAGCGGCCTGGGTGCCTGTCGAAAAGTACCTGACCGGTTTGGTGACCGACTTGGGTGGAGCTACCAAAGCCAACGTCCACCTGAAGCTGGCTGATGGCCGCGCGCTCACCATCGTTGCCGATCAGCAGTTACTCGCCAACGAAGAAAGAAACCGCCTCTACAAGCCAGCCACTTTGCTGGTGCGGGCTGAGGAAGAGGAAAGCCTCAAGTCCGGCGAACTTCGCAACCTCAGCCTAGTGGCATTTCAGCCGGAGAATTCCGGATGGGACGAAGCAGCATTCGCTAAGCTGGTGCAGAAAGGTACGCAAGCGTGGAAGGACGTGCCGGATGACTGGCTGGAAGAATTGCGGAGCAATCAGGGATGAAGGCATCGGCGTTGTTGGACACGAGTTTCCTGATTACCTTGGGAATGCCTGATCTACCAGCCGTAGCCGAGGTTCCCCTGCTCGCAACACGGAGGCAGGGCAACATCTCGCAGGTTTTACATCCAATCGCCCGCGTTTTGTCCCGCATCCCGCCTTTGGGCGATCTGCGGGCGCACCCCTCCTATGCCACCGACAGCAATGTCCTGCGCGCCCTCCACAGATTGACCAACGCGAACAGCGTCGTCACCTGCGCCGCGTTCTTGGCCAGGCCCTTGTAGCGCACCTTGACGTAGCCGAACTGCCGCTTGAGTACCCCAAACGGATGTTCCACCGCCGCCCGGATCGAAGCCTTGGCCCGTTCCAGTTCCTCGGTGATTGCGCGCATCCCCGGGTGCGCGATCGCCTTCACCTTGCTGCGCTTCTCTGCAACCCAGAAGGTGCGTCCGTCGGCCGGCGCATACGTCGCCGCCCCCGCATAGCCCGCGTCGGCGAACACATGCTGCTCCTGGCCATGCAGCAGATGCGCCGTCTGGGTCACGTCGGCCACGTTGGCCGCCGTGCTCACCACGTGGTGCACCAGTCCCGTGCGCTGGTCCACCCCGATGTGCGCCTTCATTCCGAAGTACCACTGCTTGCCTTTCCGGGTCTGGTGCATCTGCCCATCGCGCGAGCGCGCCTTGTTCTTCGTCGACGGCGCCGCGGCGATGATCGTTGCGTCCACCATCGTCCCCGACGACAGCCGCAGGCCGTGCTCGCGCAAGTGAGCATTGACCGCTGCAAACAGCTGTTCGGCCAATCCGTGCTTCTCCAGCAGATGCCGGAACTTGCACACCGTCGTCTCGTCCGGCGCCGCTTCGCGCCCCAGGTCGATCCCCACGAACCGCCGCATCGCCGGCACGTCGTACAGCGCCTCTTCCACCGCCGGATCGCTCAGCGCATACCACTGCTGCAGAAAATGGATCCGCAGCATCCGCTCCAGCCCCACCGGCGGACGGCCGCCGCTCGCTCGCACCTTCGGATAGAACGGCGCGATGCACGCGCACAGCGGCGCCCACGGCACCACCTGATCCATCTGCGACAGGAACACGTCGCGCCGCGTCGGCTTGCGGTGCACATCGAAGCTGGCATCGTGCTGCAGCGACAGGGTCATCTGGGTTCGAGACATGGCAATCACCGCGGGAGGGGGGGCTGATGACTTGGATCATCAGCAGAATCAGAGGTTCCTTAGTACTGGAAGGTCTTGATCCCCAGGCCGAGCCGCCAACGAGGATGGCTAGCTTGCGAGCCAGGCTTTCTTGTTCTGGGAGGTGCGCCGAGCAACTGTCTACGGCTGCCGGGGGCTCGAATAGTCGATGATCGACGTAGGTGCCACGGAATGCTCGAATGATTGGCTTGAAGAAAGGCTTTTCTGGCCTCTGCGCGGGGAAATTACGTGGGTCTGCTGGGAAGTCCCATGAGAGCGCCAGACCCAGTCCGTTGCCTTCCGCTCCGCTGCCGAACTCCCGATGGAACCGCTTGAATGCGCTCGCGTGCTGCCTCGGCGATAGTTCTCGGCAATGAGCAGGGCCTGCGCGTGGCCTGCGCGCATCCGGCTTCGATCTGTCCGCCCTGCGGCGCGTAGCGCACCGCGTTGTCGATCAGGTTGCGGGTCAGTGCCGACAGCGCCGCTCCGTCGCCGAACAGCATGACCGGGTGTCACGCCGCCGCCGTTGCTGGCTGCGCCGAGCCGTCCACAGGTGCGCGTCGTCGTCCACCTGCAAAGCGACCACGTCGTCTATCGTCAACCGCTGCTGTGGTGGCGGCGCCGTGCGGGACCAGGCCGGCTCAGAGATGGTCGCCAGCTCGGCTGGAGGTAGCATTGGGAGCTGGATTCGGCGTTACTATGAGCCAAGAAATATTGGGGTGCGGTCGATCTGATCCGGGTGGGTCGCAGACAAGCAGGGGGGGGCCATGGATGAAATGCAACCGGACGGGCAGAGCGCTCTGGCCGAGCCGCGAATCGATGCGACCTTAGTCGCCAAGCTGAATCTGGCCGACTTCCAGAACGCGGTCCCCGTGGTTCGGGAGCTGTGTCTCGTTAACGACACCGATCAGACATTCGATAACGTGGAACTGGTCCTTACCTCGGACCCGGCTTTTCTCAAGCCAAAGCGCTGGCGCATTGATGCGCTTGCAGCCGGTTCCCGCTATCCGATCCGCGATCTGGACCTGGCGCTGGACGGTGGCATGTTGGCGCGGCTGACCGAATCGGAGTTGGCCACGGTCTCGCTGGCGATTCACTGCACGGCAAGGGAGGATTCCTCCCAGGAACTGGCCCGACGCGAGTTCCGCCTGGAACTCTTGCCACGTAACCAATGGGGTGGGCTTTCCCATCTCCCGGATCTGGTGGCCGCTTTCGTTCAGCCCAACGAACCAGCCGTGGAACGTTTGCTCAAGCAGGCGGCAGAGATTCTGCGCCAGAACGGCAGGAACTCGGCGCTCGATGGTTACTCCGGAGGCGTCAAGCGCGCTTGGGAGCTGGCTTCGGCTATCTGGGGTGCGGTGGCTGGTATGGGTCTGGACTATGCGCTGCCGCCCGCCAGCTTCGAGCAGTCCGGGCAGAAGGTGCGTGGTCCGAGCCAGATCGCCGAATCGGGACTGGCAACCTGCTTCGACCTGGCCTTGCTGTTCTGTGCTGCGCTGGAGCAGGCTGGGCTGAACCCTTTGCTGATCTTCACCGAGGGCCACGCCTTCGCTGGGTTCTGGCTTAAGCCGGAGGAGTTCTCGACCACCGTGGTCGACGACATCACAGCATTGCGCAAGCGGCTCAAGCTCAGGGAGCTGGTGTTGTTCGAGACCACCTTGATCACCCAGCGCCCAGCTGTGCCCTTCAGCTATGCCGCTGAACGCGGCGCGCACCAGGTGAGCGAGACTGAGGACGCCGTATTCCGCCTGGCGGTGGACATCCGCCGCGCCCGCCTGCAACGGATCAAGCCACTGGCCAGTGCGGATGCTGTCGCACGCGCCCCTGCTGAGGAGCAGATCTCACCTGCCAAGCCAACCTTGCCGGTCTTCGAGGAAGCCCCGGCATTGTCGGATGATGAGCGAGATGGCGACCTGGAAGCTCCTCTGCTGGATCCTATAGATCGGCTGGCGCGCTGGCAGCGCAAACTGCTCGATCTCTCGTTGCGCAACAACTTGCTCAACTTCAAGGGCGGCAAGAAGTCACTGAAGCTGGATGCCCCGGATCCGGGAGCGCTGGAGGACTTGTTGTCCAGCGGGCAGCCGCTGAAGCTGTCGCCGCGGCCCGACCTGATGGACGGCGCCGATCCACGCAACCAAGCGATCTATGAGGCTCGTGAGCGCGAAGACGTGCGGCGGTCCCATGCGCTGGATGCGCTCAGACGCCGCGAAGTATTCGTCAGCGTGCCAGAGGCGGAACTGGAGTCCCGTCTCGTGGAGCTGTTCCGCGGCGCGCGCAATACGCTGCAGGAAGGCGGTGCCAATACGTTGTACCTTGCCTTGGGCTTTCTGTCCTGGACGCGTGACGATCGCGCCGAGCAACGTTACCGGGCGCCGCTGATTCTGGTGCCGGTCAGCCTGCAGCGCAAGAGCGCACGTTCCGGCTTTATGCTGACCCTGCACGATGACGAGCCGCGCTTCAATCCGACTCTGATTGAGATGCTGCGCCAGGATTTCCAACTCGGCCTGGGTGTGGCTGAAGGCGAACTGCCGCGCGATGAGGCAGGCCTGGATATCGGGGCGGTCTGGAAAGCGGTCGGTTACGCCATTAAGGACATCAAGGGCTGGGAGGTCAACGAGGACGTGGTGTTGTCCATGTTCTCCTTCGCCAAGTACCTGATGTGGAAGGATCTGGCGGAGCGTAGCGAGCAATTGCGACAGAACCCAGTGGTGCGGCATTTGCTCGATACCCCACGCGAGGCCTATCCCTCGGGCACGCCGTTTCCCGACGTGCGCCAGCTCGACCAACGTTTCGACCCGCGTCAGGTGTTCTGCCCGCTGCCGGCGGACTCTTCGCAACTTTCGGCGGTGCTCGCCGCTTCGCAGGGCAAGGACTTCGTGCTGATCGGGCCCCCAGGCACCGGCAAGAGCCAGACCATCGCCAACCTGATCGCCCAGTCGTTGGCTGAAGGGCGCCGGGTGCTGTTCGTCTCCGAGAAAATCGCGGCGCTGGACGTAGTCTACCGGCGCCTACGCGAGATCGGCCTGGGCGAGTTCTGCCTGGAACTGCACTCGAGCAAGGCACGCAAGCTCGATGTGCTGGCGCAATTGCAGTCAGCCTGGGAAAGCAGCGGCCTGGCGGATGCGCAGCAGTGGCATGCCGAAGCGGAAAAGCTCCAGCGCCTGCGCGATGAACTCAATATCTACGTCGAGCGCCTGCACCAGCTCCACGGCAACGGGTTGAGCCTGTTCGCCGCTATCGGCCAGGTCAGTGCCGGCCAGGAGGTGACCGCGCTGCGGCTGGCCTGGCCTTCGCCCAGCCAGCATGATCGGGTCGCCATGGATCGACTGCGCAGCCTTGCCGACCGGCTGGAGGTCAATGCCCAGGTCATTGGTCATGCCGCCTTGGTCAGCCATCCGCTGGTCATGGTGGGTCAAGGCGGCTGGTCGCCGTCCTGGCAGCAGCAACTGGTCGCGGCCGCGCGCGAAGTGTTGCCCGCCGCACAGATAGCGATCGACACAGCACAGGCCTTCGTCCAAGCGAGTGGATTGCCTGCCACCCCCTCGACCCAGGAGGCCTGCCAGGCCCTGGCGTTGCTTGCTGAGTGTCTGCCCCGCGCGGCCGGGCACGATTGGCGTTTCATTCTGCGCCCCGATGCCAGGCGCCTGGTTCAGCGTGTGCAGGAAGGCGCTACCTTGGTGCGCCGGCACGCCGAGTTGAATGCACAGTTATCCCCGCCTTGGCCGACGTCGATCGTCAGCGCCTGCGAGCGGGGCCTGACCGCGCTGGCCGAGCGCCAAGCGACGTACGCACGGCTGGGCGAGCCTTGGCCGGTGCGCACCATTTTGCTGCTCAACCAGGGCCTGGAGCTACTGGCTCAACTCGTACAACGTCAGGCCAGCTTGTCGGTGCCTTATGACGAGGCCATCGAGCGCCTGGACGTGGCGCAACTGCAAGTGGATTGGGAACTGGCCGAACAAACGTTCTGGCCCAGATCCTGGCTGGGCAAGCGCAAGGTCAAGGCGCAACTGGTCAGCGCCGTCAGCGGCGTCATAGCGCCCAACGTCGGCAACGACTTGCAGCAATGGAACGCTATTCGAGCGCTTCGCCGTCAAGTACAAGCGCTTAGCTTTGGCAAGGAAACTGCAGACGTCTGGAAAGGGTTGCAGACACAAACGGAGGCTGTCCGCACTGCCTTGCGCTGGCAAACGGCACTGACCGCCCTGCGCGACGACCAGCCCTGGGAGGATGCGGGTTTTGACCTGATCGAAGAGGGTCATTGCGGCAATGCCTTGCGGGCAGATTTGCAAAATGCGCGGCGCCTGCGTCAGTTGGATCAGGAGATCGCCGCCCTGGCGTCGCTGGAGCAGCCCACCGAGCGGCTGTGGACGGGACAGGCCACCCGCATCGATGGGCTGCGCGCCGCCTTGGAGTTCCTGGCGGATCGGCGCGCCCATCTGCAGCAGGGCGCATTGCAGGCCGAGCACGTGCAGGTGGCGGAAAACGCCTGCGGCGCCACGTTGGCCAACGACTGGCATTTTCTGCAGCAACGTGCCGAGGTCGAGGAGGCACTGGACGCGCTGGACGACTTGAGGGAAGCCAGCGCCGGGCTGTGGCAGGGGCTGGGCACGCGGCTGGACGACGCAGCGCAAGCCTGCCAATTGCACGCCGCCGTCGCTGCCGCCGTCGCCCGCCTGGCCGCCACGCCCGAGCAGATCGGCGCATACAAGGCGACGCTGCATACCCTGCTGGGCGATGCCAATGCGTTGCTGGAGCCGGGCGGCCAGATCGTCGGCGCCGGTTCGCGCTATATCGAGGCCTGGCAGCAACTGCAACCACGGCGGCGGGCGTTGGCGACTGTCGGGCAGTTCGCCGAAACGGCGCAGGCCGAATTGCATGCCTCGCCGCTGCCGCAGTTGATCGAGCGCTGCGAAGCCATCGTCCGCGCCGAGCATGGCTTGCGCAACTGGTGCGCCTGGCGCCAGGTGCGCGAACAAGCATTCGCACTGGGTCTAGGCCCCCTGGTGCTCGGCATGGAACAGGGGCATGTGGCGCCCGGCCAGGCGCGACGCGCCTTGGAGGCCAACTACGCGCGCTGGTGGCTCAATGCCGCGGTAGACGAAGAGCCCGTGATCCGCGGCTTCGTCAGCGCCGAGCACGAGCAGCGCATCCGCGACTTCCGCGAGTTGGACGAACGCTTCACCGGCCTGACCCGCGACTGGCTGCGCGCCCGGCTGTGCGCTGACATGCCGGCCCAGGAGAACGTCAGCCGCAACTCCGAATGGGGCGTGTTGCGCCACGAGATGAGCAAGAAGCGCGCACACCTGCCACTGCGCGAGTTAATGCTGCGCATCCCCCAGGCGCTGACCAAGCTCACCCCCTGTCTTTTGATGAGCCCGCTATCGATCGCCCAATACCTGGATGCCGGCGCCAACGCCTTCGATCTGGTGATCTTCGACGAAGCCTCGCAGATTCCGGTGTGGGACGCGATCGGTGCCATTGCCCGTGGTCGCCAGGTGGTGATGGTTGGCGATCCCAAGCAATTGCCGCCGACTGCCTTCTTCGACCGTGCCGAATCGGATCTGGACGACGAGGATGTCGAGGCCGACCTGGAAAGCATCCTCGATGAATGCATCGGCGCCAACCTGCCGGTCCGCCATCTCAATTGGCATTACCGCAGCCGCCACGAAAGCCTGATCGCCTTTTCCAACCACAACTACTACGACGGCAAGCTGGTTACTTTCCCTTCGCCGGTCACCGACGATCATGCGGTCAGCCTGCAGCAGATCGCCGGAACTTACGAGAAAGGCGGCTCGCGTACCAATCCTGCAGAAGCGAAAGCGCTGGTGGCCGACGTGGTGGCGCGCCTGACGTCACCGGGCTTCCGCGAAAGCGGTCTGACCATCGGCGTGGTCACCTTCAATGCCGAGCAGCAGAAACTGATCGAGGATCTGCTCGATGACGCACGGCGCAAGGATCCGCGATTGGAACCTTGGTTCGCCGAGAGCGAGCTGGAGCCGGTGTTCGTCAAGAACCTGGAAAGCGTCCAGGGCGACGAACGCGACATCATCTATTTCTCCATCACCTATGGAGCGGATGCGTCTGGCCAACTGGCGATGAACTTCGGGCCGCTCAACCGCCAGGGCGGCGAGCGCCGGCTCAATGTCGCCATCACCCGGGCGCGCCACGAACTGCGCGTGTTCGCCAGCCTCAGGACTGAGCAGATGGATATGGCCCGCACCCAGGCTATAGGCGTGCGCGACCTCAAGCACTTCCTCGAATTCGCCGAGCGTGGCGCGCGCGCCTTGGTCGAGGCTAGTCCCGGCAGCCTGGGTGGTTTCGACAGTCCCTTCGAGCAGGCCGTGGCCGCTGCCCTGGTCCAGCGCGGCTGGCGGGTGCAGACCCAGGTTGGTGCCTCGTCGTTCCGCATCGACCTTGGCGTGATCGATCCCGATGCGCCCGGCCGCTACCTGGCCGGTGTCGAGTGCGATGGCGCCACCTATCACCGCAGTGCGACCGCCCGCGACCGCGACAAGTTGCGCGAGCAGGTGCTGCGTGGATTGGGCTGGAAGGTGGTACGCGTTTGGTCTACCGACTGGTGGATCGACCCAGCCAGCACGCTGGACAAACTCGATGCTCGCCTGCAGACCCTGCTAGTCGAGACACGCGGCCAGCGCGAGGCACAGGCCCAGCGCGAAGCGCAAGCTCGTCAGATCGCAGAGGCGGCGATCGCCCGGGCGATGGCTATTGCGGCAGACGGTGCCGGTACAGCAACGCCCATTGTTGCCCAGCCCGATACGCAAATCGCGATTGCCGCCCCACCTCCGGTAGCCGCAGAAGATATCTACACCCGCCAGGCGCCGGCTGCCCCTCATCCTCAGACGCAACCGCTGCCGGCATCGTTGGCGGCATCTTTCCTGATCACCGATCCGGCCGCGACGGTAGCGGGTATCGATGCGGACGCGTTTTTTGACGACGACTATGTGCCTACCCTATCGGCCGTGATTGCCCACGTGGTCGAACGCGAAGGCCCGGTACTCGATGGCGTACTGACGCGGCGCATAGCCCGCGCGCACGGCTGGCTGCGCACCGGTTCGCGTATTCGCGACCGCGTGCTGCAACTGGCGCAGGCCAACTACAGCACCACGCAAGAGGACGTGGGCGTGTTCTATTGGCCAGCTCACCTCGATCCAGCCATACCGCCCGCCTTTCGGCGGCCTGGCGACGAAAACAGCGTGCGACCGGCGGACGAGATCAGCCTGCCTGAACTGTCGGCCTTGGCCCGCGAGGTGACGGACCGTGGCGAGCAGGGGGAGGGAGCGTTCTACGCCATGGCCCGCGAACTGGGGCTGCAGCAGTTGCGCGCGGCCAGCCGGGCGCGTCTGGAGA
Source organism: Xanthomonas hyacinthi (assembly GCF_009769165.1). Lineage (NCBI taxonomy): Bacteria > Pseudomonadati > Pseudomonadota > Gammaproteobacteria > Lysobacterales > Lysobacteraceae > Xanthomonas > Xanthomonas hyacinthi. The sequence continues at coordinate 1,379,236 of NZ_CP043476.1, read as the reverse complement.
AGGCGTTGCAATTCCTGTAGTGCGGGCCGATCAGAGATCGGCAGCGATCCTCGGAGGAGAGAGGCGAATGATCGAATCGATGCAGATAGCGGGGGTAGCCTCGTATGGACAGGAGGCCCAAGCGCTCGATGGGCTGACGAAGTTCAATTTCCTCTACGGCGCCAACGGCTGTGGCAAAACCACGATCTCCCGGGTGATTGCAGACCCCGCCGGCTATCCCGGCTGCCACATCGGCTGGAAGAACGGTACTCCCCTGCAGGTCATGGTCTACAACCGTGACTTCGTTGCACGTAATTTCGGCCCTTCCGTAGAACTCAAGGGCATCTTCACCCTTGGTGCAAAGAACGTCGACAATATTGCCAAGATCGTGGCACTTAAGCAGGAATCCGATAGTTACAGTGGACGCATCGCCAATCTGAAGGAGACTTTGGAGGGGCTGGATGGCCAGGGAGGTAAGCGTAAAGAACTTGCCGATCTCGAGACCCAATTTCAGGAGGCTTGCTGGGCCCAGAAAAGAAAGTACGACAGTGAATTCGCCCTGGCATTCCAGGGCGTGCGCAACAATGCCGAGAACTTCAAAGCCCGTGTGCTGCTAGAGCATGCCGGAAATTCAGCGGCATTGGTTCCATTGGCCGATCTCCATGAGAAGGCCAAGACTATTTTTGGCCCTTCACCTGCACCGGAGTCCCTCGTCGTATCCCCGTCGTTCGATGCCCTTTTGTTCCACGAATCGAATCCAATCCTGAGCAAGCGCGTTCTTGGTCGGGAAGATGTCGATATCGCGGCAATGATCAAGGCGTTGGGCAATAGCGACTGGGTGCGACAGGGGCGCGCCTACTTCGATGAAGCAGCGAGCATCTGCCCCTTCTGCCAGCAGACCACTGAAGCCTCCTTTGCGGCCAGCCTGGAGGCCTATTTTGATGGCACGTTCCTGGCCGCTAGCCATGCCATCGACGATCTGGCCAAGGCCTATGCCGCCTCGGCCGACTACCTCCTGGCGCAATTGTCCGCAACCCTCGATGCGCCTTGCCGATTCCTCGATGCAGAACTACTGAGGACAGAAGTGGCCCTGCTGGCTTCCCGGATCGCCCTCAATCGCCAGCATCTGGCCGACAAGCAACGCGAGCCAAGTCAACTCGTTGCACTGGAGCCCTTGGCCGACACGCTGGAGAGAATCTCCCAGGCGCTTGTGGCGGCCAACGAGCAGATCGAGGCACACAACGCTACGGTGGCCAATCTGGGCAAGGAGAAGCGGCAGTTGGCAAACCAGGTATGGAAACACATCATCGCTGTCGAGTTGGCTACCGCCTTGCAAGACTATTCGACGAGGAAGCAGGGGTTGACAGGCGCGATCATGGCCTTGACCGGCAAGATCGAGGTGGCGGAGATAGACCGGCGGCAGAAGCAGAAGGAGATTGCCGAGTTGGAGCGCGCGACCACCAGCGTCCAACCGACCATCGATGCGATTAACGCATTGCTGGCCTCGTTCGGCTTCCATGGCTTCTCCCTGGGCAAGGCAGACAGCGGCACCGCCTATGTGCTGCGGCGGCCCGATGGCGTGGACGCGAAGGAAACCTTGAGCGAAGGAGAACGCACCTTCGTCACCTTCCTCTACTTCTATCATCTGCTCAAAGGCAGCGATTCGGAAAGCGGCGTGACGACCGACCGGGTTGTGGTCTTCGACGATCCGGTTTCGAGCCTGGACAGCGACATCCTATTCATCGTCAGTAGCCTGATCAAGGCGCTATTTGATGAGGTGCGCCAAGGGATCGGTCACATCAAACAGGTCTTCGTGCTGACCCACAACGTCTACTTCCACAAGGAAGTGACCTTCAACCCTCGGCGCACCGACAGAACCGCCATGCGTAGCGAGGAAACCTTCTGGGTTGTCCGCAAATCCCACCACGCTTCCAGAATAGAAGCCCATACGAACAACCCGATCGTCACCTCATATGAGTTGCTGTGGGCGGAGGTGCGGCGGGGCGACCGATCTAATCTTTCGATCCAGAACACCCTCCGGCGTATTCTCGAGAACTACTTCAAGATCCTCGGCGGAACCGATACCGACGACATCTGCAACCTGTTCGAGGGAAGCGAAAAGGTCATCTGCCGATCGCTTTTTTCATGGGTCAATGATGGCTCCCATTTTTCGCACGACGACCTGTATGTCGCGGTCGACGATGCCATGGTGGAGAGCTACTTGCGGATCTTCAAGGCGATCTTCGTCAAGTCCAGGCATCTGGCACACTACAAAATGATGATGCGCGAAGCATACTCGGATGAACCTGAGATCGCACCGAATGCCATGGAGCGATTGGAGCAGGCTAATGCCGCTGCGGTTATCCATGCTTGAAGGTTATGCATCCGGAATGAAGCCGCTGCAGGATTGCGGTGTGACAAGGGGTTTGATTCAGCGCGCATGACAGTAGCCGACCCCAATCGCCTTATTGCCTCGCTGGTGCGGGACCAGGTCAATCTAGACCTGAAGACGGCAGACATTTGCTTTCTCGCGGGCCTCTACCTGAGGGCGGACAAGGCTGGGCTGGCGTCATTCGAGGAGGATTTGCTGGTCGACCTGTTCGAGCAAGTCTGCGATGTCGTCGAACCCGCTGCCGAGAACCCGCGCAAGCGCGCGACCCATGCCATCCAGCGCCTGCGTGAGCAGCGCATGCTGGCCCGGGTCGATGGCGCCGGTATCGTGAGGGCGGGCGAGTACGCGCTGACGCGACTTGCCGCTGCGGTGATCGAGTATTTTCTGACAGACGAGGCGCTGACGAGGGAGAGCCTCAGCTTGTTGACAGGTATCTTGCGTGCGCAACTCGCCGACGTGCTGGCGACAGCCAGGAAGGCCCAGGATGACGAGGATTGGCACCGGCACGTGGTTGCGCCCTTGAGGATCACGGTGGGCGATCTGGTGGCAGGCATCGAACGCCGGCAGCGCGGGCTCGATGCTCAGCAAGAAGAAGTCCAGGCGGAGATCGCCAGCCTGTTATCCACCGACTGGTTCAGTGCAGTCGATCGATGCCAGGCCTTGCTTGACGCAACGACCCGCACATTGCGCGAACTCAATGAGATCCTGCTGCGCGATGCGCACCATTTCGTCGCATTGCTACAGGACATCCAGGCACTGGCCATGTCGGCGCAACGTGCCGAGCCCGAGGAGGCAGCACAGCGGGTCATCGAACATGTCGACCGGATCGCAGCCTGGGGCAGCGCGCGCCAGAAGGCATGGTCCGAGTACTACCAATACGTGCATCGTTACCTACGCGACGTGGTCAGGCTGGATCCTGATCGGGCGCTGAGCCAACGCTTGCGCGACCAGATAGTGGGCTGGCAGAACAAGCCTTTCCATCTGGTGGTTGCGCATGCGGGGTCCATCTGCCTGCTGCGCCCGCTCGAAGCACGCGTCGAGCGTCCAGCGGTGGCCAGGCCAAGGACGGATCGCGAGGCCGAGCCGGCCTGGGTGGAGGCCGAGAATGCGCTGGCGGATATCGAGGTGCTGGTGAACCTTGCACTCGAGGAGGGCATCGATTCCCTGGCGGGGGTGACTTTGCGAGTAATCGCCACGTTGACCGAAGACAGCCATTACGTGACTGTGGGGCGGGTCGCCGACGCGGTAGCGCGGTTCGCCCGCCTGCGTTCGAGCCGCGAACGGCCATGGCGCGCGGTAGACGAACGGCTTGAGATCGAGGATTGGAACGTTCAGGGCCAGAGGAAAGCGCAATGAGTGATGCCGGATTCGCTTCCCTGGATTTGGTGATTGCCGACGAACGCTTTCCTGAGGTGGATCTTATGCTGCGCCACGGACGCCATATCGGTCGTGATGACGGCAGTCTCTATGATTATCTAGTCGACGCGCAGGCGTTGCTCGAGACTTTCTACCGGCGATTCGGCGGCGAACTGATCCAGCGCAGTGATGGCTATTTCTATTTGCTGCCCAACGGCGATCGACTAGGGCGTCGCCAGTTGTCCGTCGGCGAAATGCTCGTTGGGCAGGTGCTGGCGCTGTTGTATCTCGATCCCGCATCCTTGCAGCACGGCGGCATGACAACGCGGGAAGCGTTGTTGCAGCGACTGTCCGGCTTGCTGGGCACCGATGCGCTGGTACGCACGTTGACTCCGCGTAGGCGGAAGTATGACGAACGCATCGCCGCGGAGACCGTGCGTGGCAAGGTGGACGAGGCTCTGCGCAAACTGGCCGATCTAGGCTTCGTCGATGTCGTGGATGTTTCCCGGCTGCGTCTACGGCCAGCATTGATGCGCTTTGCTGAGCCGGTTCGCGGACTCACCGATCCTGGCGACGCACTGGAGCGGCTGGTTGCGCACGGCGAGGTGTTGCTGGGCGATGCTCCAGACGTGGATGATGATGGCGGTGACGCGGAAGGGGAGGAGATGTCGTCATGAGCCGAACGCTTGCCGAGGCACTGGTCCTGGTCAACTGGAAAGGCGTCTTCTACGAACGCTACCTGCTCGACCGGCACGTCACTGCGCTGGAGGGTAGCAACGGTGCCGGCAAGACCACGGTGATGATTGCCGCCTACGTTGCCCTGCTTCCCGACATGTCTCGCCTGCGCTTCACCAATCTCGGCGAGACCGGGGCGACCGGCGGCGACAAGGGCATTTGGGGCCGTCTCGGTGATCCTGGACGCCCCTCCTATGCAGTGATCGACTTTGTCCTTGCCGGCGCACAACGATTGGTTGCGGGGGTGCACCTGGAGCGCAAGGGCGAGCCTTCCGTGGAGCCAATCTCGTTCATCGTCTGGAATCTCGACCCTGCGGTTCGTCTGCAGGATCTGTTGCTGGTCGCGCAGGGCGGTGTCGAGTCTGTACCGGAGTTGCAGGAACTGCGCGACAACGCAGCGCGGCTTGGCGGACGACTACAGTCGTTCCCGTCGGCGCGGGAGTACTTCGCCGCGCTGTTCGACCAGGGCGTGATGCCCCTGCGCCTCGGTACAGACGAGGAGCGCAATAAGTTCAACGAAATGCTGCGAACCAGCATGACCGGCGGTATCTCGCGGGTACTCACTTCGGAGTTGCGCTCGTTTCTGCTCAGGGAGCAAAGCGGTCTCGCCGACACCTTGCAGAGAATGCGGACGAATCTGGACGCCTGCCGGCGCACGCGGGTGGAAGTGCAGGAGTCGCGCCGTCTGGAGCAGGAGATCGGCAGTGTCTTCGAAGCGGGCCAGGCTATGTTCGCCGCGGCCTTCCTCGCGACGCGCGAACGCGCCGACGAGTTGGCGCGCCGGATGGTCGAGGCGCAAAGCGCACGTGATCATGCCTTCCAGGCACAAGAGGCTGCGCGCGAAGTGCTCGGCGAGATCCTGGCCGAGCTGAATGCGCTCGATACTCGCAAGGGCGAACTCGACCGTGTGCTCGAATCCGCGCGCATTTGGTGCGCCAAAATGAAAGATGCTTTGGCGGCGTTGAGTACCCTGCAACAGTGTGTCACCCGGCTCGCGGAGACCGAGAGCGAAGCGCAGGAAGCGGGTAGGCTGCAAAGCGAGGCTGAGACACTGCGCACGCGTAATCGCGAGGAACTCAAGCGTGCCCGGGAGGACTACATGCGTGCCGCCAAGGGACTCGCCGATCTGCAGCAGGGCATCGAGGAGCTGCATCGCCGCGCCGCTGCCTATCGCCAGGCCACCCGACGGCTGCGGCAAGCCGAGGCGAATGTACAGGCTGCACCCTTGCTACCCGCGCAGTTCGCCGACCATCTTGCTTCGGCACGTGACACACTCGAGCGCATTGATCGGGAGCGTCGGGAGGCCAGGACACGCCTGTCCGACGCGCTGGAGCACCGTGCGCGCCATGAGCAGCTCCTGGCGGCTTTGCGACGGCTCGTGGGACGGGATGTCGAGGTCATCGCTGCGCACGATGTGGCCACTGAAGCATTGAATCATCATCGGCAACTGAGCGTATTGGCCGAGCAGCTTCCTGGTATTGAGCGCGAACTGGCCGAAGCGCAGCAGCTGCAGGTCCGGCAGGCCCGGGTGCGCGCACAGGCAAGCGAGGTGGGTGTGGTTCTGAACCAGGCTCCTGCTACGCAGGTCGTCGATGCTTTGCTGATCGGCACTGAAGCCGAACGGTCAGCACACGAGCAGGCGCAACGCACGGCCAATCACGAAGTGGCCGAGCTACGGCGCCGGCGCGAAGACCTCCAGAAACAGCTTCGGCACTTACTGGCACGGGAGCCGCAATGGTGCACGCTAGCACAATGCGCCATCCGCCTGTCCGAGCACCTCGGTACCCGGGTGAAGGATCGGAACAGCCTAGATGCAGCCCGGCCCCTCTTGAGCGAACAGCACGCCGAGACGGGCCGGGCCGAACAGCAGGCACGGCAAGCACAGGAGCGGCTGATCCAGGAGGCGCGCGAGCTGCTGGCGGCTGGTGGTCCATTTTCGCCCGCGTTGTTGCAGCTCAAGGATCGGCTCGGTGCCGAATTGCTGGCCGGCAGTTACGAAGAAGTGGCGATCGAGGAGGCGGCGGTGCTGGAAGCCCGACTTGGCGCCCTGGCGCAGGCGCTGGTCGTCGACGATCCCACTGTGGCAACCCGCATCGCTATTGACCGGCCAGAGGAATTGACTGACGTGCTACTGGTGTCTCGTGATGCCGACCTCTATCGTCTGGCAGAAGCCTCCGGCAGTACGATGGCAGGCGAAGGTGATCTCGTCGTCCAGGAAGGTATCGCCCTGCGCGTGTCCCGTATCCCCGCCAAGCCGCGCCTAGGGCGGCGTGCGCGGGAGAAGCGCGCGGCTGACCTGCAGGCGCAGGCCGAGGAGAGAACCCTTGAACTGAACGCGGCGAGGAATGTGCGCCGCACGCTGGAACGGCTGCTGGCGGATGGCGATGCGCTGCTTGCCGGACTGGAGGTGTGGCTGGCAGGCGATCCTGCGGACGCCATCATCGAGGCGCAGCAGGCGATCGCCTTGACCGACGAACAGATCGAACAGCAGCGCGAAACGGCAGATCGCCATGCTGCAGAGGCACAGGCGCTGCAGCCACGTATTGGCAGGCTGCGTTCGTTGCTGGGCGAGGCGATGCTGCTCGATCCGCCTGACCATGCCGAGCGGGTGCAGACACTTAGCGAAAGAGCGTCGCAGGCAGGCGAGGCCAGGAACTGGATCGCCGCCAACCAGGAGCGTGCCCTTCGTGTGGAGCGTGGGCTTGGCGACTTGCGCCAGCTTCCGCTGTCGGACATGGACATGGAAGACCTGAAGCGCCACACGGATGCCCTGGAGAAACAACGTCAGCAGCTTGATGCTGGAGTCGAAGCACTCGAATACCTGTGCGACAACGCTGAAGCGCTGGCTTGGGAGGAAGCGCCACGCCGGCTCGAAGACTCGCAGGAACTGGTTCCGGCGCTGCAAGCGCAACTGAGCGAGGCCGAAACGTTACAGCAAGATATCGAGAACAAGGTCGCCCAGGCGGAAGCCCAGTATGACCGAGCGCACACGCGCTTTCTTGCTATACAGAGCCAGTACGCCAACGCAAAACATGGACATGAATCCGCTGCTGAATATTTCAATGCCCTAGGAATACCCGCTCCTACCGAGGAGGCCCTTTCGTCAGCTATTGCCGAGGTCGAGCGGCTGGAACAGGAACTGCATACCCATTGGGCACGACGCGATGAATTGTTGACTGCTAAAGGCAACCAGGAACATGGCTTGCAGAGCGCCCAGCAGGATCTGCAATTGGCTGACGACAAACTTGCCGCCGAACGCCGCGAGGCGGAGCCGGCACGTAAGCGCTGGGACGACCTGCTCGGCTGGGCGATGCGCGATGGCCTGGTAGGCGAGTTGCTGACCAAAACCCCTGAAGGATTTGCCGACATCCGCGGCCACATCAATTTTGTCCAGGAGGCCAAGATACGCCGAGTCGTCCTGCTGGAGCGCTTGGGCAGTGCGCGCGGCGGGGAGACCTTGCTCGCCGAATTGCAGTTGCTGCGCGATACGTCCGATGCCGCCTTCGCTGATGCCATCTTGGAACTCTGGTTGGCCGTGCGCGACTGGCTGCGCCGTCGCCTGCCGGCCCAAGTGGCCGAGGTCGATGACCCGCGCGAAGCGCTTGTCCGGCTGCGCGACCAGTTATCCGACCTCGAAGAGCGTCTCACCCGTCAGGAAAGCGACCTGCGCGGAACCAGCGAAGATGTGGCGCGCGGCATCGATGTGCAGATCCGCAAGGCGCGTGGTCAGGTCACCCGCTTGACCAACAACTTGGAGAAGGTCAGCTTCGGCAACATCAAGAACATCCGTGTGCGCCTGCAGCCAGTCGAACGCATGGAGCAGATCCTGCGCGCTCTGCGTGAAGGCGCGGCCCAGGAGCTGCTGTTTCAAACGGACATGCCGATCGAGGAGGCACTCGACGAGATCTTTCGCCGCTACGGCGGAGGTCGCTCCGCAGGGCAACGCCTGCTCGACTATCGGGAATACGTGCATTTGCAAGTGGAGGTCCGCCGCAAGTCAGGCGCCGACTGGGAGATCGCCAACCCAACACGCTTGTCGACCGGTGAGGCAATCGGCGTCGGCGCCGCGTTGATGATGGTGATTCTCACCGAATGGGAGCGCGACGCGACCTTGTTGCGCGGCAAGCGAGTCCATGGTTCGCTGCGTTTCCTGTTCCTGGACGAGGCCAACCGCCTGTCTACGGACAATCTCGGCGTCCTGTTCGACCTGTGCCAGACACTGGATCTGCAGTTGATGATAGCGGCCCCCGAAGTGGCACGAGCCGGAGGCAATACAACCTATCACCTGGTGCGTCAGGTGACGCCCGAAGGGCACGAGGAAGTCCAGGTGTTCGGCCGTCGTACCCGGAGCGCAGGCTGATGTGGCAGACACCGCAGCAGCGCATCGCTCTGCTCGAACTGCTGATGCAGGGGACGCTCAAGCGGCGCGCCTCACAGGCGAAGGCATATGACACTCTAGCCGAGCTCTCCTGGAACCGCGCGACTGGTCGGCGCGACCAGATCGCTCTGGTCGAGGCCTATCGCGCCGAACTCGTTGCGCTGTTGGAACGGGTATGGCCGGACTGGAAGGACGAGCTGGCGGCACTGACGGCGGGTGGATTTGCTCCCACGCCCGACGGTTGGGCTCGCCTGGAAGATGCGCGCCGCGCAGGACGACTTCCAGTGCTGCCGGAACGCCTCAATCGCCGGACGGCGGCCGCACTCACCGCACCACACTCCAAAGCGGCAGTGACACCGCGCCGGCAAGCCCCGCTGGCCAGCACCGAACAGACGCATGACGGCCTGTTGCGTTTGCGACCACCGCGTGGACTCGTGGCACAGACCACGCAGGGCATCCTGGATCTATGGACACTTGCCAGTTCGCTCGGTGAAGCGCCGATTCCGGAGCGGGCCTTCCTCGATGGCCTCACCCTGGAAGGCCCTCTGCGAGCAGTATTGTTGGTTGAAAACCAAGGCGCCTGGCGTGATATGCCGGCACTGGATGGATGGCTCATCGCCCATGTTCCGGGTTGGGATACAAGCACCGTCGTGCATTTGCTCGCCCAGGTAAAACCCGAGGTTCCTCTCGTTCACTTCGGTGATCTGGACCCGAACGGCGTGCGCATTTTCCTAAAGCTGCGGGAGCGGCGGTCGGACCTGCACTGGTTCGTTCCCCCGTTCTGGTCCGAGTGCGTTGCTCCCAGGAAGGTGAAACAACCATGGTCTGCTACGCTAGATCTGCGCGATGCGCCCAAACTGGTGCGCGATCTGGTGCGAGATGGTCTTTGGTTGGAGCAGGAGCCGTTGGTTGTTGATAGTAGGCTGATAAATGCTCTGGAAGCCGTCGTCGAGAACAGTCCCCATCGCTTTACTCTGGTCTAGAAGGTCAGTTAGCTATTTTTCCAGTTTCTCGCCATTTTAGAGTGGCGCTTACCCTTAAAAGCGAAATTCCATTCGGCGTGGTCCATAGTGTACGTGGATGTCATCGTCGCTCCGGCGCGCCTGCCTATCGTGGCTGGTGGTACGAGCAGGGGCCGTTGGCGGACGTTGAGTAGAGAAGTATCTGCAGGATCAGGTACACACTTGCTGCAGAATGGCGCTCGTTTCTCTGTTTGCGGTAAGCCTGTCGAGGCCATCGTGATATTCCAGAATGCGCCTGGGTGGCTGTCCATTTCGATGTGGAAGCCTATGGGAGCCGACGGCTCTGGCAAAGACGGCCGTGTGGGTACATGAACCGACACGTCGTGTCTCGCATTCAGTGCTCTCCTTGTCCCACAGGAGGCTGGCCAAGAGCGCCCAGTCGATAGCGAACCCAGGAGCCATGGTCCATGGTTGGGACATCGATTCCACTTGGGCATGCTTGACTTCCAGAGTTGGCCAAAGAAGCCCAGCTAAGTAGGTCAAGAAGTGAGTCAAATTGTGAGTCGTTATAACTAATTTTTATTTATAAGTATATAAATTACAATGGCTTACGGAGAAATTGCGGTTGTTGGTGGGACACCAGGCGCTTGGACGCGAGTCGAAGCACCTGTTTTATGTCCTTGGGAAAATTGTTGAGAAAATTCAGCGCCGTTGCGGCGGTTTCACGACCGGCAATTCGTGGTCGTAACCATCGGTCGTCGACGAAGAGACGTGTCCCGCCGCATCTTGCGTATCGCCTCGACTGCCCTCGGTGCCGGTAACGCGGCGATGCTTCAAACCGTGCAGTGACAAGCGCTCATCAAGCTTGATCACGCCATCGCGTCTTCCCGACCCAGATCCGTCGCCCAGCGCTGATCAGGCCGCTCGGCCCGGGACAGCGTCGCCTCAATGCGCGGGCGCTGCCTGGGGTCGCTTTCGAACCTGCCAGCCTTTCAGCTGGAAGATCCGCTGGACAAAAGCCCCGGCTTGCCGGGGGATACTTCCCCCGATAGCGTTAACAGGCCCTAATCAGGTGGTGCGATGACTGTCATGCTGCGTACGCTCACCGCCCCTGCCGCCGCCCGCATCCGCCGCTGGGTGCTGGGCGTGTTCCCGCGCGGGCAGGGCGGCATCGACTACGACCAGCCGCTAGGCGATGCCGGCCTGTTCGGCCCCGACAGCGTCACCTGGCGCGTCCATGCCGAGTTCCCCGGCATGCTCTCCGGCGGGTTGTGCGCGTTGCTGCTGCAGACCCTGCATCCGTTGGCGCTGGCCGGCGTCTACGACCATTCCAATTTCCGCCAGGACCTGGTCGGGCGCCTGCGCCGCACCACCCAGTTCGTTGCCGCCACCAGCTATGCGCCGCTGGCCGAGGCGCAGCGCCAGATCCAGCGGGTGCGCGCCATCCACGCGCGGATCCGCGGCCACACGCCCGACGGCCGCGCCTACGCCGCCGCCGATCCGGCGCTGCTGACCTGGGTCCATGTCACCGAGGCGTATGGCTTCCTGCAGGGCTATCGCCGCTACTGCCGCGCGGTGCCGGCGGCCATCGCCGATCGCTACTACGCCGAGGGCCGGCGCGTGGCCGAGGCGCTCGGCGCGCAGGCGGTGCCGGCCAGCGAGCGCGAGGTGCTGGCCTACTTCGCACAGGTGCGCCCGCAATTGCGTGTGGATGCGCGCTCGCGCGAGGTGCTCGCGGTCCTGGCCGGGTTGCGCCTGCCGGTGCCGGCGGCGGGCCTGTCGCGCGAGCTGTTCCTCGGCGCCGGCGCGGCGCTGCTGCCACCCTGGGCGAGCGCGATGCTTGGGCGCGGGCGCCTGCAAGGCGCCCAGGCCGCGGCCGCGGCGCGGGTGCTGCAGGGACTGGCGCCGCTGTTTCGCATCGCGCTCAATGACGGTATCGCGCAGCGCGCCTGCCGCCGGGTCGGCATCGCCCCGCAGCGCCTGGCGCAGTGGCCCGATTGAGCAGGCCGCCGGCAGCTGCCGGCGCGCGGGGCCGGGCGCCGCCGCGCCGGCAAAGCTGAACGGTAGGGGCGCTGCGCCGTACGGCGTGCGCCGCGGCGCCGCCATCCGGTCAAGATCGCCGCGCCCGTGCCGCTCTATGCAGGACCCATGCAGCGCCGTTTCTCCGCCGCCGACAAGAGCTACGACGTCCGCTTCAGGCAGCGCCTGCGGCGCGCGTTGCGCGCGCCGTTGCGCGCGATCCTGGTCTGGGGCCTGGCCCTGGCGCTGCTGCTGGCCTGCGGGCTGGCCTATGTACTGGTGCAGGACCGCGGCAACCGCCTGGCCGCCGCGCAGCGGCAGAGCCTGGCGCTGGCGACCGGCGCCGACCGCCTGCTGCAGCTGGAACTGGACACCCTCAGCCAGGCGCTGCGCGGCGAAGGCGTGGCCGCGCAAGCGCTGCTGGCCGACGCGCCGAGGCGCGCGCCGGAACTGATCCCGCAACTGATCGAGGCGTCGCTGCGCGGGGTGTTGCGGCGCCATCCGCAGCTGCACGACGTCGCGCTGCTGGATGCGCAGGGCCGGCGCCGGTTCGGTGGGCCGGGCGATCCGGGCCTGCGCGAATGGGCGCTGGGCTCGCGCCGCAGTGGCGACGGCGTGTTCGTCGGCCCGTGCCGACGCCTGGCCGATGGGGAAGCCGTGGTGCCGCTTGCGCTGCCGCTGGCGTCGGGCGACTGGGTGGTGGCGAATTGGCGGGTCGCGGCGCTGCAACGCATCGTCGGCGGGGTCGATGCCGGGCGCGATGGGGTGGTCGCGCTGACCGATACGCATGGCCTGCTGCTTGCGGCCAGCAGCGCCGCCGCCGGCGCCACCGGTACCCGCGTGCCGCTGCCGTTGGGCCTAGTGCGCGGATTGCCGCAAGGCAGCGCGCTGGGCATGCAGCAGGCGGTGTTCGGCCAGCAGGCGCGCATGCTGGCGGTCAGCGGCGGGCGCGACTATCCCGTGCTGGTGGTCGCCGGGCTGGCGGTGCGCGAGGCGCTGGCGCCGTGGCGCTGGTTCGCCGCCGCGGCGTTGCTGGTCTATCTGCTGTATCTGGTGGGGTTCGCCTACCTGCTGAGCAGCCTGCGCCGCGCCGAGGACCGCCAGCGGCAACTGCTGGAGCGCTTGCGCCGCGGCGACGAGGAGCTGCGCCTGGCGCACGCGATGGGCGGCATCGGCACCTGGCGGGTCGAGGCCGACCGGCGCCACCTGCTGCTGGCCGAGCAGACCGGCGCCCTGTTCGGGGCGCGGCAGCTGCGCATGAGCCTGCCCGCGTTCCTGGCCCGGGTGCATGACGACGATCGTGCGCGGATCGAGCAGTTGTACGACGCGGCGCTGCATGGCAACGGCGAGTACAACGTGGTGTACCGCATGCACTTGCCCGATGGCGGCCTGCGCTGGCTGGCCGCGCGTGGTGCGCGGGTGCAAGGCCGCGACGGGCTGTGCATGACCGGTGCGGTGCAGGACGTCAGCGAACGGATCGAGGTGCAGGCGCGGCTGCTCGACGCCGAGCGTCGGTTCCGGCTGATGTTCGAACGCAACCCGCTGCCGTTCTGGCTGTTCGCGGTGGACAGCCTGCGCTTCCTGGAGGTGAACCAGGCGGCGATCCGCCAGTACGGCTACAGCCGCGACGAATTCCTGGGCATGACCCTGCTCGAACTGCGCCCGCCCAGCGAGGCCGAACGGTTGTTGCAGAACGTGCGCAAGCCGCGCGACGGCTTCGACGCGCCGAGCGTGTGGACCCACCGGCGCAAGGACGGCAGCCTGCTGTCGGTGCGGATCCACAGCGCGGACGTGGACTTCGGCGGCGTGCCGGCGCGCCTGATCCTGGCCGAGGACGTCAGCCAGCGCATGGCCGACGAGCGCGAACTGGCGTTCCGCGCCAGCCACGACGTCGCCACCGGTCTGCTCAATCCGCGCGCCCTGGCCGAGGCGCTGGATGCGCGCCAGCAGGCGGGCGGCTATGCGGTGGCCTATGTGCAGCTGCGCGGGCTGGCGCTGATCGGCGACACCCTGGGCCACGCCGCCGGCGATGCGGTGCGCTGCGCGGTGGCGGCGCGGCTGCGCGGGCTGGGGGAACGGTTCGGCCTGACCGCGCACCAGCCGTCGCAGGACTTCGTGCTGGCGGTGCTGGATCCGCAGCAGCTGCCGCAGGCGCTGCAGGCGCTGCTCGAGGCGGTGTCCGCACCGGTCCAGGGCGGCGCCTTCACCCAGCAGCTGCAGGCGCACATCGGCGTGGCGCGCTGCCCGGACGATGCCGCGGGCGCCGAGGAGACCATCGGCAGCGCCGCGCAGGCCGCGCATGCGGCGCAGGCCGAGGGGCGCAGCGTGGCCCGCTTCGAGCGCAGCATGTCCGCGCGCATCGGCGAACGCCTGCGCCTGGCCGGGCGCCTCCATCAGGCGATCGCGCGGCAGGAGTTCGAGCTGCATTTCCAGCCGATCCTGCGTGCCGACAGTGGTGCGCCGCGCCTGCTCGAGGCGCTGATCCGCTGGCCGCAGGCCGACGGCAGCTGCATCGCCCCGGACCAGTTCATCCAGCTGTGCGAGGACACCGGGCTGATCCTGCCGCTCGGCCGCTGGGTGCTGCAGGCCGCCGCGCAGGCGCGGCGCCAGCTGGCGCTGCACGGCTGGGCCGACCTGCCGGTGGCGGTGAACGTGTCGGCGCTGCAGTTCTTCGACGGCGACCTGGTCGCGGACCTGGTGCAGGCCTGCGCCGCGGCCGGCCTGGCCGCCGACGGCCTGCACCTGGAGCTGACCGAGAGCAGCCTGATGCGGCAGCCGCAGCAGGCGCTGGAGGTGCTGCGGCAGCTGCGTGCGCTGGGCGTGAGCGTGGCGCTGGACGACGTCGGCACCGGCTTCTCCAGCATGGCCTACCTGCGCGACCTGCCGTTGGACACGCTGAAGATCGACCGCAGCTTCGTCGCCGACGTGCATCGCGACGCGCGCAACGCCTCGATCTGCGAGGCCTTGCTGACGCTCGGCCGCAGCCTGGGCCTGGAAGTGGTCGCCGAAGGCGTGGAGAGCGAGGAACAACTGCAGTGGCTGCGCGCGCATGGCTGCGACCTGGTGCAGGGCTATCTGCTGGGACGGCCGGCACCGTTGCCGCAGGCGATCGCTGCGCTGGGCAGGCGCGATCCGGTCACAGCATGAGCTCGATGCCGTGCTGCGCACCGGGGGCAGGCAGCGGTTCGCCGTCCCAGTAGCGGCGCAGCGGTTCGCGCACCAGGTCCAGCGCGGTGGAGGCGCCGCGCACGCCGGGAAAGCGCTGCAGGTTGCGCGCCTGCAGTGCGAGCATGCGCCGGTCCTGCTCGCCGATCTGGCGCAGCAGCGGCCACACCAGCCAGCGCACCGCCCACGCCGGCGCCCAGCGCCCGTCCACGTGCAGGCTGGCGAACACCTCGGTGCTGTGCGGGCCGACCGGGGTGAAGTGCAGGCTGATCCGCACGCGGCCGCCGCGGGCGTAGCGGTATTCGATCTGCGCAGTGCCGGGCGCGGCGAAATGCGCGCGTTCCAGCGTGCGCGGCGATTCGAACAATCGGTACAGCCAGCCGCTCTGCGCGGCGGCGCCGGCATAGTCGACGTGGAAGCCGTCGGCGGTGGTGTGCCGGCAGGCGCGCATCGGCGTGCGCTCGCCGCCGCGGCGCACCAGGCCTGGATGCAGCAGGTGGGTGTGCAGCGGATCGAGGAAGTTCTCCAGCGCATCGACCACGTGCGCGTCCCAGCGCGTGCGCCACAGGAAGCGCCGCGCTGGCGGCTGCAAGGCCTGCACCAGCGGTGCGGGCTGCGCGTCGCCGGCGGGGTCCGGGCGCAGCCAGATCAGCCCGTCGTGTTCGCGCGCGGCGAATGCGCGCACCCGCACCGCCGGCGGCGTCTGCCCGGGCGGCAGGCCGGGAATCTCGCGCAGCGCGCCGTCGCGGTCGAAGCGCCAGCCGTGGTACGGGCAGGCCAGTCCATCGCCAGTGGCGCGGCCGGCCGACAGCGGCGCGTGCCGGTGCGGGCAGCGGTCTTCCAGCGCCAGCAGGCTGCCGTCGGCGCAACGCGCGATCGCCGCATGCCGGTCCATCACCGTCACCGCCAGCGGCCGCTGGCGCAGCGCGTCGGCGCGGGCCACGGCGAACCAGTGCCGGTACAGCGAGGGATGCCAGTCGTTCATGGCCGCTAGCGTCGCACGCGCGGCACGCCGGTGTCCGGATGCACGCGCGCGATGCGCAGCGGCTCAGCCATGGTTGCCCCCTTGCGGTGCCTGCGCGTGTCCGGATGCACGCGCGCGATGCGCAGCGGGCCGCGCCAGCGAACGCGGGCAATGCGCTACGCGACGATCGTTCCGGTCGCTCGGTTGCGTCCGCGCGTGCGGCCCGCTGCTTTTCATAGCCGATAGCGGCGCATCAGCGGCACGCCGATGCGTTCGGTCAGCGCGCCGAGCGCGGCGATCGGCTGGCGCCGGCGCAACGGCAGGTGGCGCGCGTCCACCGCGCTGTATTCGATCACCGGGGTGCCGCCGCGCTGGCGCTTGAAGCTGGCCGCGCCGGCGCTCTGGTTGAGCCGGCGGCCGTGGCGCAGCGCATGTTCGAAGCCGCAGGCGGTGAGCGTGCGGTACAGCGCCAGCCGCTGCGGTTGCTGCAGGTCGTAGCCGACGATCGGCGCGGTCAGCGTCTGCCCCACGCCGAACAGGCCGGTGATGCAGACCAGCGCGCCGCCCGCGTCGCGAAAGCCGTCGAAGTGCAGCAGTCCGGCGCGGTGCCAGGCGCGCAGGAACCCGGCGCGGTAGGCCGGATTGCAGCGCGAGTATTTGTCCAGGTACAGCTGCGCGTACAGCGCGGCGATGCGCGGGTAGTCGGCCTCGCCGATGGCGGCGTTGCCGCAGCGCTGCAGGTCGGTGCGCGCGGTCAGCTTGAGGTCGCGGGCCAGGTCGCGGTGCTGCAGCAGCGCCGGCCAGTCGTCGTACAGATACACCTGGCGGCTGCCGATCAGGGTGAAGCCCTGCGCCTGCAGCGCATCCAGCCACTGCGGCGTGTCCACCCGGTTGAGCGAGCGGAACCACAGCGCATGCTGCGGCCAGCGCGCGCGTGCCGCGTCCAGCAGCGCGCCCAGGCCCTCGCGCGGCAGCGGCGGATACAGGTTGGTGGACAGCAGCCAGTTGTTGAGGGTGACCGCGCGGTCGATCCGTGCCCAGTCCAGCCACGCGCCGATGCCGCCGCACAGCCCGCGCAGCGGTGCGGCCAGTGCGCGCGGCAGCAGGCGCACGGCCTCCTCGGCGGCGTAGTCGGCATAGGTGGTGCGCGGCGAGCACACCCAGGCGTTGCCCGCACGCTCCTCGCTCACCGTGACCGGCATCGACAGCGTGCCGGCCTGCAGCATCTCGATGCGCGCGTACAGGTTGCCGGCCACGCGCTGCGCATCGCCGCCGGCATGCAGTTCGGCGAAACGCTGCGCCTGCACGGCGTAGTCGGTGCAGGCCTCGGCGGCGCCGTTCATGGCGGCGGCAGGGCCTCGCCGTCCCATTCGGTATCGCGGGTGGATGCCTCGCGCATCGTGCAGCGCTGGGCCAGCGCCAGCCGCGCATGGCTGCCCAGGTCGCGCAGCGCGCCGGCCAGCGGGCGCCGATCGCCGCGCGGGGCGAGCACGTCGTCGGCGCGGGCGTAGTCGTCGCGCCACTGGCGGAGCCGGCCATGACGCAGCGCCGCCGGCAGCGCGACGCCGAGCATCAGCGGGCCGAGCATCGCCGCGCGCGTCGGCGCCGGGCGCACGATCGCGATCGGATCGCGGCGGCTGCCGTCCAGTGCCGCGACCAGCGGATCGGCCGCGGCGAACAGGTGCAGGCCGCTGGTCGCACGCGGATTGCATTCGATCACGCTGTAGCGGCCCTGCGCCGACACGATCCAGTCGAAGGAGAGTTGTCCGCTGAAACCGAGCTTGCCGACCAGCTGCGCGGTGAAGCGCTCGATCTGCGGCGCCGGCGCGGCGTCGAAGTAATAGCTGGAGCTGCGCTGCAAGCGGTAGCGCGGCCGGTACACCGCATGCGCCAGCAGCACGCCGTCGCGCGCCACCGCGTACGAGCAGCGTTCCTCGCCGGCGCAATAGTGCTGCGCGACCCAGTCGCCTTGTTCGGACAATGGCGGCGCGCTGGCGGGCAGGCCGTGCGGATGCACGCGCACGTGCACGCCGAAGCGCGAGTATTCCGGCTTCAGCACCAGCGGCGCGCTGCCGGCCCAGTCGCGCGCCTGCGCCAGGCTGCGCACCTGCGCGCTGTCCGGCACGTCCACGTCGGCATCGATGGCGCGTGCCAATTGCAGGAATTGCCATTTGCTGTGCAGCGCGCGCAGCGTGTCGAAGGCGTCCACCAGCACGTCCAACTGCGCCGGCAGCGCCTGCCGGTAGCGGGCCAGGTAGAACACGTCCTCGCAGGTCGGCAGCAGCAGCGCGATGCGCTCGCGTGCGACCAGCGCGTTGAGGTCGGCGATGTAGGCGGCCGGGGCGTAGCGCGCCGAGGCGATGCGATGGCTGGCGCTGGCCGCGCGCGACCAGCCGGAGATGCGGCAGGCCACGCTGTCGGCCAGGTGCACGCGCCAGCCCTGCGCGGCGAAGCGGCGCGTCAGGTCCAGCGCCACCGGCGCGCGTGCGCCGGTGATCAGCACCGCTGGCGCGCTAGCCATCGGCGATCGCGGCGGCGGCGGGTCGCCATTGCCGGCAATGCGAGGGCACCATGCGCAGCGCCGGTTCGGCCAGGCGCAGCGCATGCAGCCGCGCCAGCGTGTCGCGGTAGACGCGGTGCTCGCCGAGCAGGTGGGTGACCAAGGCCGGCGGCGGCGTGCCGTCGGCGATCGCGGCGCTGGACCAGGCCGCATCGGCGACCAGGAACACCGGCCCGTGCGTGTCTTCGAACCACAGCCCGTAGTGGCCGGGTGCGTGCCCGGGCAGCGGCACCAGCAGCACGCTGCCGTCGCCGAACAGGTCGCGCAGCGTGCCGAAACCGCGCAGCGTCGCGGGCGCCGCGCATGCCGGCAATGCCTCGAACCAGTGCATGCGCGCGCGCGCGCCGCGCAGCAGCGCCGGCAGGAAGCCTTCGCGCAGCGCCGCCAGCCGCCCGCGCCGTTGCAGATCGTCCCAGGCCTGCTGCGCGCAGGCGATGCGCGCCTGCGCGAAATCGGCCACGCCGCCGACGTGGTCGCCATGGAAGTGCGACAGCACGATCCAGTCGATCGCTGCCGCGGCGATGCCGTCGCGGGCCAATTGTTCGCGCAACGACTGGCCCGGCGCCAGGTGCACCGGCGTCAGCACGCGGTACAGGCGCTCGGGAAAGTGCGCGGTGGCGGCGAGGAAGTGCTGCGAGTAGCCGGTATCGAACAGCAGGTTGCCGTGCACCGGGTGCTGCAGCAGCGTCGCCAGCGCCGGGAATTGGCAGGGCGCCAGCGCCGCGCCGCGGCGCGTGGCGCGTTCGGGATGGGTGCAGTGGCCGGCTTCGTACAGCCGCCAGCGCAGCGTCGGTGCGCTCATGCGCGGGTCCGCCTGCGCGGGTGCGCTGCGGCATTCGTCCGGCACAGACGTGGCTGCGTCCGGATCATGTACGCCCCAGGGCCGCGATCCCGGCCTCGGTGGACAGCAGCGGCGCGTAGCCGAGTTCGCGCCGCGCGCGACCGATGTCCAGCGTCTGCGAATAGCCGAGCACGCCGATGCCGTAGCGGCTCAGCCGCGGCTCCGGTTGCCCTTGCCGGCGCAAGGCGATCTGTTCGCCGAGCGTGGCCAGCGCCAGGGCCAGGCGGCGTGGCACCGGCAGCAGGCGCACGCGCAGCTGCAGCACCGCGAACAATTCGGTGAGCAGGTCGCGCACCGCGATCGGCGTGCCGTTGCTGATGTTGTAGGCGCGGCCATCGCCGAGGTGCTCGGCGCGCAGCGCGGCCAGCGCCGCGGCCACCGCGTTCTCCACGCAGCACACGTCGATCATCGCGCGTCCGCCGTGCACCAGCGGGAACCAGCCGCGCTGCGCCACCGCCAGCAGCCGCGGCACGATCGCGTTGTCGCCGTGGCCGAACACCGCGCGCGGGCGCAGCACCAGCGCCGGCAGCCCGGCCGCGGCGGCGGCGCGCACCGTTTCCTCCGCTTCCCACTTGGTCTGCGGATAGCCGCCGATCCAGCGCGCCGGCGGGGTGAAGTCCTCGCGCACCTGGTACTGGTCGGCGTAGCGGAAATAGATGCTCGGCGAACTGAAGTGCACGAAGCGGCGCACCTGCGCGCGCTGCGCGGCGGCGAGCAGGCGCGCGGTGGCGACCACGTTGGCCTGGCGGAACACTTCGGCGCTGGCCCACGGCGCGGACAGCGCGGCGCAGTGGATCACCGCGTCGCAGCCGTGCAGCAGCAGCGCTAGATCGTCGCGGCACAGATCGGCGCGGACCACGTCGATGCGCGGGTCGCCGGCGAAGGCGGCCAGCGCGGCGGCATTGCGGCCGCTGGCGCGGACCTGCGCGCCGTCGGTGGCGAGGGCGCGGACGATGTGCGCGCCGATGAAGCCGGAGGCGCCGGTGACCAGGATGCGCGCCATGTCAGTACCGCAGCACCGCGCCGCCGAACGCCAGCCCGGCGCCGGAACCGACCAGGCCGATCAGGTCGCCGCGCACGATGCGGCCGCCGGCGATGGCCTGGTGCAGGGCGCTGGGGATCGACGCCGCCATCTGGTTGCCGCGTGCACCGATCACGTCGACCAGCGTGTCCGGCGCCAGCCGCAGCGCGACCTGCAGATGCCGCAGCGCCTTGGCGCTGGCCTGGTGCGGCACGATCCGCTGCAGTTGCGCCAGCTCCACGCCGGCCTTGTGCAGCAGCCGTTGCAGGAAGCCCGGCAACTTCGCCGCGGCGAGCCGATAGGTGGCGCGGCCGTTCATTTCGAACAACGAACCGGCGCGCAGCGCCTCGACGCCATGCTCCAGGCGCAGGCGGGTGCCGCCGGCGCGGACCCGGCAATGCGCGATGCCTTCGGAATAGGTTTCCAGGTGCGCGGCCAGCAGTTGCGAACCGCTGTCGCCGTTGTCCGCACCGAGCACCACCGCCGCGGCGCCGTCGCCGAACAGCGGCGCGGTGTCCACGTCGTCCCAGTTCAGCCCGACGCTGGCGATCTCGCTGGACACGATCAGCACGCGTCGGTAGCGGCCGGCGGCGATCGCGCAGGCGGCCAGATCCAGTGCGGCGATGAAGCTCAGGCAGGTGGCGTTGATGTCGAACGCCGGCAGCCCGCTGCCCTGCAGGCCGAGGCGGGCGTGCAGCAAGGCGGCGCTGCACGGGATCGCCTGCTCCATCACGCTGCAGGCGCAGATCACGCAATCCACATCGTGCGGCTGCAGCTGCGCCGCCGCCAGCGCCGCGCGCGCGGCGCGTTCGCCCATCAGCGAGGCCGGTTCGTCGGCGCCGGCGTAGTGGCGCATGCCGACCCCGGCGTGACGCAGGGTCCAGCCGGCGGGCTTGCCCCAGCGCCGGTCGAAGCTGTCCGAGGCCACCTGCCGCGTCGGCAGATAGTCGCCCGTGCCGAGGATGCGCACCGCGATGGGCCTGCTGGGGTCGACGGTCATTGCGAAAGCTCGCGCAAGGGGGGCGCAGCGTACTGCCAGCGGATCGGCGCCGGCAACCGCGTCACCGCCCGCGGCGCTGCCCGTACCAGAAGCCGAGCGCATCGCGCGAGCGCAGCATGCCGCGGCCGCGGCGCAGCAACTGCAGCAGCAGGCCCAGGTGCTCGCGCTTGCTGAAGCTGCGCAGCTTGCGGTCGGAGGTGTGCACCGGCTCGCGCAGGATCACGAAGCGCCCGCGCCGGGCCAGCGCGCGGCTCAACGCCACGTCCTCGCCGGCGTAGTAGCGCTCGTCGAAGCCGCCGGCGGCGGCGAATGCGCTGCGCGTGCAGAACAGGAAGCAGCCCGGGGCGATGCCGGTGCGGCGCAACAGCCAGCCGAACAGGGCTTGCGCCGCGCGTTCGTGCCAGGCGATCTCGCCGAGCAGCTGCACCTGCGCGCCGCCGCCGACCGCGCCGGTGTGTAGCGCGCGCAATGCCGCCGCCAGCAACGGCGTATTGACCCGGGTGTCGGCATCGACGAACAGCAGGTAGCGGCCGCGGCTGGCGGCGGCGCCGGCATTGCGGGTGGCGGCGATATGCCGCAACTGCACCTCCAGCACCTGCGCGCCGTGGCGTTGCGCGATCTGTGCGGTGGCGTCGCCGCAGGCATCGGCGACCACCAGGGTTTCGAAATCCAGATGCAGCGCCTGCGCGGCGATGTGCAGCGACGCCAGGGTGTCGCCGATCAGGGCGGCTTCGTCGTGGGCGGGAACGATGAACGAGATCACGCCCCGCATCATGCGACGCCGGTGCGGCACGGGCAAATCCGCCCGCGCCGCGCCGGCGATCGCGCAGCGCAGCTCAGCTCAGCGCTGCAGCGACGCCATCATCGCCGGCGGGTAGCGGCTGCCGGCGGCCGCGTCGGCCGGGAAGATCGCCTCGATCTGCGCGCGTTCGGCCGCGCTCAGCGTCACCTGCAGCGCGCCCAGGTTCTCTTCCAGATAGGCCAGGCGCTTGGTGCCCGGGATCGGCACCAGGTCCTCGCCCTGCGCCAGCACCCAGGCCAGCGCCAGCTGCCCGGGGGTCACGCCCTTGGCCCGGGCCAGCGCGCGCACCTGTTCCACCAGCTGCAGGTTGCGGGCGAAGTTCTCGCCCTGGAAGCGCGGCGAATGGCGGCGGTAGTCGTCGGCCTCGAAGTCCTCCGGCGAGCGGATCGCACCGGTCAGGAAGCCGCGGCCCAGCGGCGAATACGGCACGAAGCCGATGCCCAGCTCGCGCACCGTGGCGAACGCGCCGTTGCTCTCCGGGTCGCGCGACCACAGCGAGTACTCGCTCTGCAGCGCGGTGATCGGGTGCACCGCATGCGCGCGGCGGATGGTGCCGGCGGCGGCTTCGGACAGGCCCAGGAAGCGCACCTTGCCCTGTTCCACCAGCCGCGCCATCGCGCCGACGGTGTCCTCGATCGGCACGTTCGGGTCCACCCGGTGCTGGTAGTACAGGTCGATGTGGTCCACACCCAGCCGCTGCAGGCTGGCCTCGCAGGCGGATTGCACGTAGTCGGGGCGGCCGTCGATGCCGCGCGCGGCCGGATCGTTCGGGTCCAGCGTGATGCCGAACTTGGTGGCCAGGAACGCCTGGTCGCGGCGCCCGGCCAGGGCCTTGCCGACCAGCACTTCGTTGGTATGCGGGCCGTACATGTCGGCGCTGTCGATCAGGGTGACGCCGTGGTCCAGCGCGGCATGGATCACCGCGATCGCGGCCGCGTCGTCGCTGCGGCCGCCGTAGAACGCGCTCATGCCCATGCAGCCGAGGCCGAGGGCGGACACGCGGGGGCCGTTGCGGCCGAGGGTGCGGGTTTGCATCGGGAAGCTCCTGTCGGGAAGTGGGAAGTGGGAAGCGACGTAGAAGAAAAAATGCGGCGCGGACGCTGTCGTCGCGGGGCACGCAGGATGCGAGCGCAGCGCGGCGCGGCGTTATCGCGATCGCGCAGGATCCTTGTCCGATCCTGCAAACGCGCCGCGCCGCGCTGCGTGCAGGCGCCGAGCATGCCACGGCGGGCATTTGCGCAAAGTCGGCGCCGTGTTCGAGCGCATGCCGGTGGCACGGTTCAGAGCGCCGGCGTACGCGGCTGCAGGCGGGTGCCGCCGGACACCAGTTGCCGCGGCATCGGCAGGCGCATGAACGCGTGCGGGAACGGATGCGCGACCGCGCTGACTGCGTCCAGCCGCTGCAGCTGCGGCGCATCCAGCTGCAATTCCAGCGCGCCGAGGTTGTCGTCCAGCTGCGCCAGGGTGCGCGCGCCGACGATCGGGATCGCGCCGCCGCCGGGCCGCTGCAGCAGCCAGGCCAGCGCCACCTGCGCCGGCGAACGGCCGATCTCCGCGGCGACCTGCTTGACTGCGTCGGCGATGTCCAGTGCGCGCTCGGTCAGCATCTCGTGCGCATGCGCGGTATCGCCGCGCTCGGCGCTGGCCTGCCCGTCTGCGGCGCGGCGCTGCACCGCGGCCAGGTCCTGGCGGCCGTACTTGCCGGTGAGGATGCCCATGGTCAGCGGCGACCAGGCCAGCACGCCCAGGCCCAGCGCCTCGGCCATCGGCACCAGTTCGGCTTCGACCGTGCGCTGCGCCAGGCTGTATTCGATCTGCAGCGCCACCAGCGGCGACCAGCCGCGCAGGTCGGCCAGGGTCTGCATCCGCGCCACCTGCCAGGCCGGCGTGTCGGAGATGCCGGCGTAGACGATCTTGCCGGCGCGGACCAGGTCGTCGAAGCCGCGCATCACTTCCTCCACCGGCGTGGTGTCGTCCCAGATGTGCAGGTACAGCAGGTCCAGGTAGTCGGTGCGCAGCCGCTTCAGGCTGGCCTCCACCGACTGCAGCAGGTTCTTGCGGTGGTTGCCGCCGCCGTTGGGATCGCCGGGGAAGGGGTTGAGCGTGTACTTGCTGGCGATCACCAGGCGCTCGCGGCGGCCTGCGGCGAACTTGCCGAGCAGGGTTTCGGAACTGCCGTTGGTGTAGATGTTGGCGGTGTCGATGAAATTGCCGCCGCGCTCGACATAGCGCGCGAACAGGCGCTCGGCTTCGGCGGCGTCGGCGCCCCAGCCCCAGTCGTTGCCGAAGGTCATCGTGCCCAGCGCGATGGGACTGACGCGCAGGCCGGAGCGGCCGAGCAGGCGGTAGTGGGCTAGCGACATGGGCAGCTTCCTGGCAAGCGGATCGGGGCCGCGGGAACGGCAGGATGCGCCGCCCGGCCAGGCGGATAAACTGGCATAGTCTGCATCTTCCTTGAAGTTGAGCTTCATAATGGCCGCCAGTCCCCTGCCTGCCGTGGTCGCCTTCGCCCGCGTCGCCCACCACGCCAGCTTCACCCGCGCCGCCGACGAACTCGGCGTCTCGGCCTCGGCCTTGTCGCAGACGGTGCGTGCGCTGGAAGCGCAGCTGGGCGTGCGCCTGCTGCACCGGACCACGCGCCGGGTGGCGCTGAGCGAACATGGCGCGCGCTTCCTGGAACGGGTGAAACCCGGCCTGGCGCAGATCGAGGCGGCGTTCCTGGACCTGGACACGGTGCGCGAGCACCCGGCCGGGCGCCTGCGCATCACCTTGCCGCGGGTGGTCGCCGACCAGCTGGTGATGCCGTGGCTGCCGTCGTTCCTGGCGCGCTATCCGCAGATCGAAGTGGAGCTGTGCGTGGACCCGGCCTTGGTGGACGTGGTCGCCGCGGGCTTCGATGCCGGCATCCGCCTGGGCGAACGCCTGGCCCGCGACATGATCGCGGTGCCGCTGGGGCCGATGCAGCGCCAGGTGATCGTCGCCGCGCCGGCCTATTTCCGGCGCCATCCGCCGCCGCAGACGCCGGCCGACCTGGTCGGACACGACTGCATCGTGCATCGCCTGAGCAATGGCCGGCGCATGGCCTGGGAGTTCACCCGCGCCGGCCGCGATTTCGAGGTGGAGGCGACCGGCACCCTGGTGTTCAACGACAGCGGCCTGACCCATGCCGCCGCGCTGGCGGGGCTGGGCCTGGCGCAGGGATTCGAATCGATCGTCGCCGCCGACGTCGCCGCCGGCCGCCTGGTGCGCGTGCTCGACGACTGGCAGCAACCCTTCGCCGGCTTCCATCTCTACTATCCGGCGCGCGAACACCTGGCACCGAAACTGCGCGTGTTCATCGACCATCTGCGTGCGGCGAATGCGCCGGCGTGAGGTTAAGCTCGCGCTGACTCGTTGCAGGAGCCAGCGCGATGCGTAGCCTTTACCTGGGATTGTGCGTTGTCGGAACGGTGGTGCCGCTTGCAGCTTTCTGGCCTTGGCTGCAGCACTACGGACTCGACCTGCCTTTGTTGCTGCGTCAGATCGTGGCCTCGCCGCCGTCGCTGTTCGCCTGGTGCGACGTGCTGATCGCGGCCATGGCGGTGATCGCGCTGGTCCTGGTCGAGGGTCGGCGCCTGGGCATGCGCAGGCGCTGGCTACCGATCGTGGCGCTGCTGATGGTCGGCGTGTCGCTGGCGCTGCCCATGTTCCTGTGGATGCGCGAGCGGCAGTTGCTGGCGGGCCGCAACACCGACAACGGCACGTGACCGAGACGGCATGGCCGTGCACCAAGGCATGCGTTGCTGGCGACGATCCGCTGCCAGGGCGTCGCGTCGCCACCGTGGCGGTGGGGCGACGCAGTCGCGCGGCTCAGCCCTTCAGCCTGGCCGCATAGTCGGCCACGCGCTTGCCGAGCAGCCTGGCGGCTTCCAGGTCGCCGGCGCGCGGTGCTTCCTCCGGCGAGGCGTCCGACGGCGAGACCGCCAGCGCGCCGCCGGAGCCGGCGGTCCAGTTGGTGTCAGCCGGGCCGTGCGCCTTGGTGTTGGCCGGCAGCAGGCCGGTGCCGACCCAGACCTGGCCGTGCTGCTGCGACAGGGTCCAGAAGTATTCGATGGTGGAGAACTTGTCGCCGTTGAGCGAGGCCGAATTGGTGAAGCCGGCGGCGATCTTGTCCTTCCAGGCCTGCGAGAACCACTGCTTGGAACTGGCGTCGGCGAACTTCTTGAACTGCCAGGCCGGGCCGCCCATGTAGGTCGGGCTGCCGTAGACGATCGCATCGGCGTGGCCGAGCGCTTCCCAGGCGGCGTCGGGCAGGTTGCCGTCCTCATCGATGCGATACAGCGTGGCCTCGCCGACGCTGGCGGCGCCGGCGTGCACGGCCTCGGCCTGTTTGACCGTATGGCCGTAGCCGCTGAAATAGACGATCGCGATCTTGCTCATGGGCGAACTCCTGAGAGGAAGGGGAGGGGGCGAAGCGCTGGCATTGTGCGCATGCGCCGCCGCTGCGATCAGCGCCACGCGCGGGATGTTGTGTCCGACCGGTGTCTGCGCCACGCCGGCCACACGCGAGTCAGGGCGCCGCGTCAGGGCGCGGCGGCGTGCATCTCGCGCTCGATGCCCACTTCGACCAGATAGTCGATGAAGCTGCGCACCTTCGGCGCCAGGTGGCTGCGGCTGGCATAGACCGCATACACGCCGATCGGGGCGAGCTGGTGGTCGCGTAGCACCCGCTGCAGGCGCCCGTCCTCCAGCGCCTGCTGCGCGATGAAGTCCGGCTGCAGGACGATGCCCATGCCGGCGATGGCGGCTTCGCGCAGCACGTCGCCGCTGTTGGCGCGCAGCCCGCCTTGCACGCGCACCCGGGTTTCGCCGTCGGGGCCATGCAGGGCGATCTCGTCCAGCGGCAGGTAGCTGTAGCTCAGGAATTCGTGGCCGGCGATGTCGGCGGCCAGGCGCGGCGTGCCGGCGCGCTGCAGATAGGCCGGCGCGGCGTACAGAGAGGCCTGCACTTCGCCGAGCTTGCGTGCGATCAGGGTCGAGGTGACCTGGCGGGTGATGCGGATCGCCATGTCGTAGCCTTCCTCGACGATGTCCACGATGCGATCGGACAGCGACAGGTCCAGCGCCACCTGCGGATAGCGCGCCCGGTAGCCGGCCAGGCGCGGGCCCAGCCGGGCGATGCCGAAGCTGAAGGGCGCGTTGATGCGCAGGGTGCCGGACGGGGTCAGCGCCTGCTCGCCGACCGCCGCCTCCATGTCGTCGAACTCGGCCAGCAGCACCTGGCAGCGCTGGTAGTAGGCGGTGCCGACGCTGCTCGGGCTGACCCGGCGGGTGGTGCGGTTGAGCAGGCGCAGGCCCAGCCGCTTCTCCAGCCAGGCCACCTGCCGGGTGACGCTGGCGGTGGACATGCCCAGCGCATCGGCGGCGGCGTTGAAGCCGTTGCGGTCGACCACGGTGACGAACACGCGCATCGCGTCCAGCGTATCCATTGTTGCCGTTCCTGAAATAGATATCCGGTCGCAGGGTAATTTATCTGCCTCTGCGCCGGGAATACGCTGTGTTCCTGCTGCGATGGCGGCGCCGGCCGCGGCCACATCCGCTCGCCGGACGCAGCGCCTCGTCCTCCTGGAGAACCCGTCATGTCCCGTCTGCCCTCGCTGTACATCTCGCATGGCTCGCCGATGACCGCGCTGCATCCGGGCCTGGTCGGCGTGCGCCTGGCCGAGCTGGCGGCGGCGCTGCCGCGGCCGCGCGCGATCGTGGTGGCGTCGGCGCACTGGCTGGCGCGGCGGCCGCTGGTCGGCGCCGCGGCGCAGCCGCAGACCATCCACGACTTCGGCGGTTTCCCGCGCGAGCTGCACGAGATGCAGTACCCGGCGCCGGGCGCGCCGGCGCTGGCGCGCGAGGTCGCCGAACGGCTCGAGCGCGCCGGCCTGCAGCCCCACGTGGACGAGCGCCGCGGCCTGGACCATGGCGTGTGGGTGCCGTTGTCGCTGCTGTACCCGCAGGCCGACATCCCGGTGATTCCGCTGTCGATCCAGCCGGAACTGGGCCCGGCGCACCAGCTGGCGATGGGCCGCGCGCTGGCGCCGCTGCGCGACGACGGCGTGCTGCTGATCGGCTCGGGCAGCATCACCCACAACCTGCACGACGTCGGCCGCTATGCCGACGGCAAGGACGCGCCGTACGTGCGCCCGTTCATCGACTGGGTGGAGCAGGCCTTGCTGCGCGAGGACCTGCCGGCCCTGCTCGACTACCGCCGCCAGGCGCCGTTCGCCGCGCGCGCGCATCCGACCGACGAGCACTGGCTGCCGATCTACTTCGCGATGGGCGCGGCCGGCGAGGGCGAGCTGGGCGCGCAGCGCATCGATGCCGGCATCGCCGCCGGGTTGCTGGCGATGGACCTGTACCGGTTCGACGGCGCGGCGCAGCGCGCTGCGGCCTGAGCCCGACCGTCGCAGCGCGCCGGCGCGTGCCTGAGCGGTTCATCGCAGTGAAGGCGAAGACGCATTGCCGTCTCACAGACTGAGACGGCAAGCGCGCATCGTCCGCGGGTGAATACCCTCGAAAAGCTCGCCGTGCTCGCCGACGCGGCCAAATACGACGCCTCCTGCGCTTCCAGCGGCACGGGCCAGCGCCATTCGCTGCGCAGCGGCGGCATCGGCAGCACCGAGGGCATGGGCATCTGCCATGCGTACACGCCCGACGGCCGCTGCGTGTCGCTGCTGAAGATCCTGCTGACCAACTTCTGCGTGTTCGATTGCGCGTACTGCGTCAACCGCGTCTCCAGCAACGTGCGCCGCGCGCGCTTCGCCCCGGCCGAGGTGGTCAAGCTGACCCTGGACTTCTACAAGCGCAACTACGTCGAGGGCCTGTTCCTGTCCAGCGGCATCATCCGCAACAGCGACTACACGATGGAGCAATTGGTGGAAGTGGCGCGGCAGCTGCGCGAGGAGCACCGCTTCGCCGGCTATATCCATCTCAAGACCATCCCCGATGCTTCGCCGGAACTGCTGGCCGCGGCCGGCCGCTACGCCGACCGGCTCAGCATCAATGTCGAGCTGCCGACCGAGCGCGGCCTGGCGCAGCTGGCGCCGGAAAAGAGCGTCGGCGGCATCCGCGCGGCGATGGGCGAGCTGCGCTGGCGCATCGAGGAAAGCAAGGCGGCGCGCAAGGCCGAGCGCAAGCTTGGCGCCACGCCGCCGCGTTTCGCGCCGGCCGGGCAGAGCACGCAGATGATCGTCGGCGCGGATGCGGCCGATGACCGTGCGATCCTGCACACCAGCCACAATCTCTACGGTAATTATCGGCTGCGGCGGGTCTATTACTCCGCGTTCAGTCCGATCCCCGATGCCTCGTCGACATTGCCGCTGCAGGCGCCGCCGCTGCAGCGCGAGCATCGCCTGTACCAGGCCGATTGGCTGCTGCGTTTCTACGATTTCTCGGTGGAGGAGATCGCGCCGGAGGCGGCCAGCGGGATGCTGGATCTGGATGTGGATCCGAAGCTGGCCTGGGCATTGCGGCATCCGGAGCGGTTTCCGGTGGATCTGAATACGGCGGCGCGCGAGCTGTTGTTGCGGGTGCCGGGCCTGGGCACGCGCAATGTGGAGCGGTTGCTGTTGTCGCGGCGGCATGCGCGGTTGCGGGTCGGGGATCTGGCGCGGTTGCGGATGCCGATGAAGAAGGTGCTGCCGTTCGTGAGTGTGCTCGATCATCATCCGCGGCGGCGCCTGGACGATCCGCAGCGGCTGCGGGCGCAGTTGGCGCCGGCGCCGCGGCAGGGTGGGTTGTTTGATTGACTTGGTGGGGTGGGGTTGTGGGGGCTGGGTTGTTGCGCTGGCGGCTGCAACTGCAACTGCGGAGGCAGAGGCATTAGCTGAAGCAAGATCAAGATCAAGATCAAGAGCTTTCGCGCCGGTCGGCGCGAGTCACTTTTGTCTTGGCAAAAGTAACCAAAACCGCTCCCGCCCGACACGAGCCGGTGCGATACAGCCGCACCGGTGCCCTGCGCTCCTCGGCACGAGCGGCACGGCGCCCAAACTCGCTTCGCTCAAACAAGGGCGCCTCTTCGGCCGCTCGCGCCTGCGGTGCTCGGCTCGCTTTAAGGCGGGAAGTTTCAAAAGCAAAATCAACGGCAACGGCAACAGCAATAGCAATAGCAATAGCAACAGCAATAGCAACAGCAATAGCAATAGCAACAGCAACAGCAACAGCTGTGGCCGTGGTGATGGTGGTGGCGCTGATGTCTGTCGCTTTGGTGCTGGTGGGGTGATGCGGGGATTGGATCGTGTTTCGGGCTGAGGTGGTGCCGGGGTGGGGGCTGGAGGCGTGGCGGGCGGCGGCGCGGGCGGCGTGGTGTGCGCAGGTGGCGCCGGCGTCGCTGCTCTGGGAGGGGGATGCGCAGGGCGGGTTGCTGATCGGGACCGAGGTGGCCGCGTTGCCGGCGACGGTGGCGGCGCCGCGGGTGTCGGCGGAGTTCCTGGCCTTGGCCGGGGCGGTGCTGTGCCATCGCGATTCGCAGCGGCATGCGTTGCTGTATCGGTTGTTGTGGCGGATCGCCTCGGGCGAGCGTGCGCTGTTGCAGCGGGTCACCGATGCCGATGTGCATCGGGCGCAGCAGTGGGCGCAGGCGGTGCGCCGCGATAGCCACAAGATGAAGGCGTTCGTGCGCTTTCGCGAGGTGCCCGGCGAGGACGAGGCGTTCGTCGCCTGGTTCGAGCCGGAGCATCGCATCGTCGATCGCATCGCGCCGTTCTTCGCGCGCCGCTTCGCCGGCATGCGCTGGGCGATCCTGACCCCGTACCGCAGCGTGCGCTGGGACGGTGCGGCGCTGCAGTTCGGCGCCGGCGCGCAGCGCGCCGATGCGCCGGCCGACGATGCGCAGGACGCGCTGTGGCGCATCTACTACGCCAACACCTTCAATCCGGCGCGGCTCAATCCAGGCATGATGCGCCAGGAAATGCCGCAGAAGTATTGGAAGAACCTGCCGGAGACGCAGTTGCTGCCGGGCCTGATCCGCGATGCCGGGCAGCGCGTGCGTGCGATGGCCGAGCGTGCGCCGGCGCCGGTACGCCGGCGCATTCCCGCGCCGCTGCCGGTCGCGGTCGATGCCGATGGCAGCCTCGATGCGCTGCGCGCCGCCGCGCGCGAGTGCCGCCGCTGTGCGCTGTGGCAGCCGGCCACGCAGGCCGTGTTCGGCGAGGGGCCGCACGATGCGGCGGTGATGGTGGTGGGCGAGCAGCCCGGCGACGAGGAGGACCTGAGCGGGCGGCCGTTCGTCGGCCCGGCCGGGCGCCTGTTCGATCGCGCGCTGGTCGAGCTCGGCATCGCCCGCGCCGGGCTGTACGTGACCAACGCGGTCAAGCACTTCCGCTTCGAGCAGCGCGGCAAGGCGCGGCTGCACCGCACTCCCGACCGTGCGCAGGTCGAGGCCTGCCGCTTCTGGCTGGCCGGCGAACTGGCGCGAGTGCGGCCGCGCATCGTGCTGTGCCTGGGCGCCACCGCAGCGCGCGCGGTGCTGGGCAACGGCTTTGCGCTGATGGCGCAGCGCGGGCAGTGGCAGACGCTGGCCGACGGCACCCGCGCGCTGGCCAGCGTGCATCCGTCGTGGGTGCTGCGCCAGCGCGGCGGCGAGGCGGGCGAGGCGGCCTATCGCGGGTTCGTGGACGACCTGCGCGCGCTGGCGCAGGCGGGCGAAACGCCGCGCGTCGCGGATGCGCAACAGGACCGCTGATCGTGGCGATGCGTCACGCGGCGCCTGGGTGCCGCCGGCTCACAGGCGCTGCAGCACGTAGCTGTTCTCGAACCCATGCGCGCAGCCCAGCACATGGAAGTCGTTGAAGTAGCCGGCGGCCCTGAGCAGGTCGACCGCGGGGCCGACTTCCGGCGAGGATTGGTGGTCGCCGTAGTCGTCGAACACCACGAACCCGCCGGTGACCACGCTGGGCGCATACAGCAGGAAATCCAGCAGCACGTTGCGCCCGGTGTGGCCGCCGTCGATATGCAGCAATGCCACTTCCGGTTTCATGTTGTAGAAGTGCTGGGCGCAGAACTCCGAGTAGCCGCGGATGAACTGCGCATTGGGCAGCAGCAGCTGGCGATAGTGGTTGAATTCCTCGAACTGGTTCGGCAAGGCGAACGGATCCAGGCCGATCACCCGGCGCTGGCGGTTGCTGACCTCGTTCATCAGCACCAGCGACTTGCCCTTCCACACGCCGATCTCCACCAGGTCGCCGGGGATTCCCTCGAGCAGCAGGCACAGATACCCCAGCAGCCGCACGTGATCGTGGAACGACAGTTCGCGCCGCGGCATCGCCTGTTCGGCCGGCAGGCTCGCCTGGGCCTGCTCGAAATGCGCGCCGATCAGGTTCCAGACCTGCGTGATGTTGTCGCTCACCGCCTGGCCGTCGATGAAACGGTTGAGTTCTTGAATGCTGAGCATGGAGTCTCCGACGGCGGCGGTACGCTGGGTTTAGGGCCTGTCCCGATAGCGCTAACCGGCCCCACTGCGCGCAGATCGGTTCGATGGTAGCGCGTGCCGCGGTGCGGTGCCGCGGAGCGCAGGCTGCGCCGCCACGGCGGCGCAGCCTGCGCTGTTCCACGCCGTCGCATAAATGCCGCGCGCGTCCGCCACTGGACATCGCGCCTGCGGTGCGCTTTGCTTGCCGCTTCCCCCATTCATGGTGCGGTGCCGGCGGCGCGGCGCCGCCGTCCGGACGAGCATGCATTCGATCGAAGTGGTGTTGGCGATGTTGCTGGCGGTGGTGGCCAGCGGCTACCTGGTCCGCGTGCTGCCGTTCTCGCTGCCGTTGCCGCTGGTGCAGATCGGCCTGGGCGCGGTCATCGCCGGGGTGTTCAAGAAGGGCTACACGCTGGAGCCGGAGCTGTTCTTCCTGCTGTTCCTGCCGCCGCTGCTGTTCCTGGACGGCTGGCGCATCCCCAAGCAGGGCCTGTTCCGCGACAAGGGCGCGATCCTGGAACTGGCGCTGGGCCTGGTGGTGTTCACCGTGGTCGGCGCCGGCTTCCTGATCCACTGGATGATCCCGGCGATGCCGCTGGCGGTGGCGTTCGCGCTGGCCGCGGTGGTGTCGCCGACCGATCCGATCGCGGTGTCCTCGATCGCCGCGCGGGCGCCGATCCCGAAGCGGCTGATGCACATCCTGGAGGGCGAATCGCTGCTCAACGATGCGTCCGGCCTGGTCTGCTTCCAGTTCGCGGTAGCCGCGGCGATGACCGGCACGTTCTCGCTGGCCGACGCCTCGCTGACCTTCCTGTGGGTGGCGCTGGTCGGCGTGGCCGCTGGCGTCGGCGTGACCCTGGGCGCGAGCCTGGCGCAGCGCTGGATCTGGCGCCAGGTCGGCGAGGAGCCCGGCGCAGCGATCCTGGTCAACCTGCTGCTGCCGTTCGCCGCCTACCTGCTGGCCGAGGCGATCAACGCCTCCGGCATCCTTGCCGCGGTCGCCGCCGGCATCAGCATGAGCTACGTGGAACTGAGCGGCCGCGCCCCGGGCAGCATGCGCGTGCAGCGCTCGGCGGTGTGGGACATGGTCCAGTTCACCCTCAACGGCATCATGTTCGTGCTGCTCGGCGAGCAGCTGCCGGGGATCGTGCAGGGCGCGGTGCACAACATCGACGAGGCCGGGCACCTCAATCCGTGGTGGCTGCTGGGCTACGCGCTGGCGATCTACGCCGGCCTGCTGCTGCTGCGTTTCATGTGGGTATGGCTGTCGCTGCGCTGGAATCTGCTCAAGGCGCGGCGCCGCGGCGAGGCCCAGCCCAGCCCGCCGTGGCGGATCATCGTGGCCACCTCGCTGGCCGGCGTGCGCGGCGCGATCACCCTGGCCGGCGTGCTGACCCTGCCGTTGCTGCTGCCCAATGGCGCCGCGTTCCCGGCGCGCGACCTGGTGATCTTCCTGGCCAGCGCGGTGATCGTGACCTCGCTGCTGGTCGCCAGCGTGGCGCTGCCGCGGCTGCTGCGCGGCCTGGAACTGCCGGAGGAGCCCAGCGACCGCCTGGAGGAGGACCTGGCGCGGCGCGAATCCTCGCGCGCGGCGCTGGCGGCGGTGGAGAAACTGCGGCAGCGGCTGGTCCACGACAGCGAGCACGCCGACCTCTACAACGAGGCGGCGATCCGGGTCAGCGCCCTGTACCAGCGCCACCTCGACCATGGCGAGGCGATGGAGAGCGATCCGGAAGAGGCGCGGCGGCTGGACGACGTGCTGCACCAGCTGCGCCACGCCGGCCTGCAGGCCGAACGCCAGGAGCTGTTCAGGCTGACCCGCCAGCGCAGGATCTCCGACGAGATCGCGCGCCGCCTGATCCGCAATCTGGATCTGCTGGAGGCGCGGCGGAAGAATTGAAAGCTGGGAATGGGGAATAGGGAATGGGGAATAGGGGCGCGCGCTGTAGGTTGGTTCGGCTGGCGGACGCTTTAGCTTGCCATGCTCGTGACGATGCGGCTGCTAGGCTCTCTCGATTCTCGATTCTCGATTCTCGATTCTCGATTCCCGGCCCAACCACCACTATCCCGTACGCGGGAGACTGCTTCCGCCGATCGGGGTTTATCGGAGCGTAGCGGACCTCTACCCTGTCGGACGTTCGTCGCGGGGGCCGGTCCGGTCCGCCGCGCAAGGAGTTCCCGTGTCCCCGATCATCTCCATCCAGCAGCTCACCAAGACCTATGCCGGCGGCTTCCAGGCGCTGAAAGGCATCGACCTGGACATCCAGCGCGGCGAGATCTTCGCCCTGCTCGGTCCCAACGGCGCCGGCAAGACCACGCTGATCAGCGTGGTCTGCGGCCTGGTCAATCCCAGCAGCGGGCGGGTGCTGGCCGACGGCCACGACATCGTGCGCGACTACCGCGCCGCGCGCGCCAGGATCGGACTGGTGCCGCAGGAACTGGCCACCGACGCGTTCGAGACGGTAGGGGCGACGGTGCGCTTCAGCCGCGGCCTGTTCGGCAAGCCGAAGCATCCGGTCTACCTGGAGCAGGTGCTGCGCGAACTGTCGCTGTGGGACAAGCGCGACAGCAAGATCTCCACGCTGTCCGGCGGCATGAAGCGGCGCGTGCTGATCGCCAAGGCGCTGGCGCACGAGCCGAGCATCCTGTTCCTGGACGAACCCACCGCCGGCGTGGACGTGGAGCTGCGCCACGACATGTGGCAGATGGTGCGGCGCCTGCGCGAGCAGGGCACCACCATCATCCTGACCACGCACTACATCGAGGAAGCCGAGGACATGGCCGACCGGGTCGGGGTGATCAACCGCGGCGAGCTGGTGCTGGTGGAAGACAAGCGCACGCTGATGCGCAAGCTGGGCAAGAAGCAGCTGGCGCTGACCTTGCAGGCGCCGCTGCCGGCATTGCCCGCGGCGCTGGCCGCGCAGCCGCTGGAGCTGTCCGCCGATGGCGCCACGCTGACCTATACCTACGACGTGCAGGCCGAGCAGACCGGCATCGGCAGCCTGCTGCGGCAACTGGAGGAACACGGCGTGGAGATCAAGGACCTGCATTCCAGCGAAAGCTCGCTGGAGGAGATCTTCGTCAACCTGGTGCGCCCGGCGTCTGCCGGCGCGCAGGCGCGCGCATGAACCTGCACGCGATCGCCGCGATCTACCGTTTCGAGATGGCGCGCACCTTCCGCACCCTGACCCAGTCGATCGCCTCGCCGGTGCTGTCGACCTCGCTGTACTTCGTGGTGTTCGGCGCGGCGATCGGCTCGCGCATGGGCGCCATCGACGGGATCGGCTACGGCGCCTACATCATCCCCGGGCTGGTGATGCTGTCGCTGCTCAACGAGAGCATCTCCAACGCCTCGTTCGGCATCTACATGCCGCGCTGGGCCGGCACCATCTACGAGGTGCTGTCGGCGCCGGTGGCGTGGTGGGAAGTGGTGATCGGCTATGTCGGCGCGGCGGCGAGCAAGTCGGTGCTGCTGGGCCTGCTGATCCTGCTCACCGCGCGCGCGTTCGTGCCGTACGAGATCGCGCATCCGCTGTGGATGTTCGGCTTCCTGGTGCTGACCGCGCTGACCTTCAGCCTGTTCGGCTTCATCATCGGCATCTGGGCCGACGGTTTCGAGAAGCTGCAGGTGATCCCGCTGATGGTGGTCACCCCGCTGACCTTCCTCGGCGGCAGCTTCTACTCGATCGGCATGCTGCCGCCGCTGTGGCAGAAGATCAGCCTGTTCAACCCGGTGGTGTACCTGGTCAGCGGCTTCCGCTGGGCGTTCTTCGGCAAGGCCGACGTGCACATCGCGGTCAGCGCGAGCATGACCGGGGTGTTCCTGGCGCTGTGCCTGACCGTGGTCTGGGCGATCTTCCGCAGCGGCTACCGGCTCAAGTCCTGAGCCGGCGGCCGCGGGCGGCGCATGCCGTGGCGCGAATCGCCGAGCGCCGGCAGTGCGCCGCGCTCAGCCGGTTTTTTCCAGAAAGTACGCCTCGACCTGGCCGTTGATCTTCATCGTCATCGGATTGCCGCGGCGGTCGCGCGCCTTGCCAACCTGCACGCGGATCCAGCCTTCGCTGGCCGAATACTCCTCCACGTTGTCGCGCTCCACGCCGTTGAAGCGGATGCCGACCCCGCGCGCCAGCGCCGCGGCATCGTGGAACGGACTCTGCGGGCTGATCGCCAGGTGATCGGGAGGGGTATCGCTCATCGTGGTGGGCTCGCTTGGCGGCGGGTGGCGCCGTCTTCCGGGGGCGAAGGATAAACGCCTGCGGCGCCGCTGCCGAGTTTCGCCGCGCTTCCGTCGCCGCGCGCGGCGCGTCACACTGCGCGTCCCGCAGCACCGATCCGCCGCCATGCCCGACAACAGCGCCGACTACGACGACCCCGACGACCTCAGCGGCGACGCCGACGCCGACGATCCGGATACCCAGCAGGAGCTGATCTGGAACCTGCTGCTGCTGATCAATCCCGGCGACGAGGAGACCGCGCTGCGCCAGTTCAACGCCTACCGCGAGGTGGCGGGCGAGGGCGACAGCGACGGCGACGGCTGGCTGTGGACGCTGAAGGACGCCATCGACTGGAGCTCCGGCTTCTACGTGGACGGCCGCGACGCCGAAGCGCTGGTCGGCGCGATCGACGAACTGGCCGCGCGCTGGAACCTGCGCATCGACTGGGGCGGCGACCTCGACGACGAGGACTTCCTCGGCGCCCACGACATGGCCTCGCTGCTGGGCGTGGCCTACGACCGCCTGCGCGAGTACGGCTACAGCATCTGGTGCTGGGACACCGGCGGCGACGACCGCGCCGGCTGGATGGCGCTCAGCCGCGACGACGAGGACATGCAGCGGCTGGCGGCGATCCTGGGCATCGAACTGCGCCCGGGCAGCGATCCGTTCTAGGCGCCGCGTGCGCCGTGCCGGTCCGGGCCGCGCACGGCCCGGACGGCGGCCTGGGCGCTAGCCCTTCTTCGCGGTCTTGACGATCACCGGCGAACTCAGCTTCGCCCCGCCCTTGTTCAGTGCGATGACCAGGAACGCGTAGTAGGTGTTCGGCTTGAGGTCCTTGAACGTGTAGCGCGTGCCGCGGGTGAGCGCGTAGCCACTCACCGCGCCGCTGGCGTAGTCTTCCGCGATCAGCTCGTATCCGGTCGCGTTGTCCGCTGCGCTCCATTCCAGCGTGCTCGTCGTCGTGGTCGGGCTGGCGTGCACGCCGCGCGCCTGGTTCGGCGGTGGCGTGCTGCTGTCGTGCACAGTGAGCAGCGAGTCGATCAGCAGCGAGGAAGACAGCATCGAACCCAGCCCGGTCACGTTATCGTAGCCCTGGCCGGCAGAGAAGCCGGCGACGCCGCCGAACAGGTTGGCGTTGCCATTGCTGCCCTTGAGCACGTCTTTGGTATCGAGTGAGACGGCACCGTCGATATAGCCGTAAAGGAACGGATTGGCGAAGCCGATCCGCCCCAGTCCCGCGTACTGGTGCGCCTGGTCGGCAATGGACATGAAACTGGCCCAGATCGGCGATGAGACGCTGGTGCCGCCTAGGTTGATCCAGCCGCCGTCCAGTTCGGAATAGACTGCGACCGGCGTGCTGGGGCTGGCCACGGCGGCCACGTCCGGGAAATTGCGTTGCGTGGACGAGCCGTGGTTGGGCGCAGCGATTGACGTCTGCTTGCCCTGGGCGTCGGCGATCAGCTGGTAGTCCGGGATCGGCCAGTAGGCACTGATGCCACCGCCTGTGGCGCCTTCGCCCTTGCCGAGCAGGTTCCAGGTTTCTTCGTTCAGGTAGCTGCCGTTCTGCCGGGTGAACAGCGCGGTGCCGCCGACCGAGGTGACCAGCGGCTGGGTGCCCGGATCCTCGCCGTGCAGGCCGCTGCCGGTGCGTCCGTAGGCGCCCTCGTCGCCGGAACTGACATACACCCCCTGGCCTTGCGCGACCATCTGCGTCAGCACCTGACCCTCCGCGGCGAGCGCCGCATTGCCCAGGATTTCCTCGTCCATCCCGTAGGAAATGCTCACCGTCTGCGCGGTATTGTCGTCGGCGATGGCGCCCAGCGCCGCCAGCAGCGCCACCGGATACGGATCGTCGCCTTCTTCGTAGACCTGGATCTGCTGCAACTGCGGATTCACCGCGATGGCCATGTCGATGTCCAGCGCCGCCTCGTGAGCGACGCCTGTATTGTTGACCGCACCGGCATAGCCGTTGACGTTGCGGACCTTCACCGGCACGTTCGGCAGTCCGAACTTCTTCACGTAGGTGGCGATATCGCTGCTCAGGAAGCCGCCTTGTTCGAACAGCGCAAGGGTCTCCTGCTTGCCCGGTGCCAATTGCGCGGGAATGGCATAGGCCGTGCGGATGTCCTGCGGACTCAGGCCGCCGTTGGGGCCGTGGCCGGCGGACTCTGTGGCCGCATGCGCATTGCCGCTGGCGTGATCGTCGGCCATCGCCGCAGGCCTCGCCGGCGCGCGGATGGCCAGCGGCGCGAAGCGGATGGCGTCGTTGAGTCCGACGATGCCGCCGACGTGGCTGGCGATCTCACGGGGCAATTGCGGTTGCCGATCGGCCGAAAAGAAGGTCTTGCCGTCGCTGGCCTGGTAGCGGCCGAAGTTCACCCCGAGATGGTGGGCGAAGGTGCTGGCGGGCGCCTTCAAGGTGATCAGCGAGCCGGCGCCGCCGATGCTCTTGACCTGCATTCCATGCGCCTGGGCGAAGGCCGTGACCGCGTCGATGTCGCTCTGCCGCGTGCCGAAGCGCGCCGCGAATTCGCTCGGGGTCAGGTAGTGCCCATAGAGCGGATCGCCCGGTCGCGAGACGTGCATCGCGTAGTCGTAGGCACCGGCACCGTCCTTCAACGGCAGGGTCATCACCACACTGATCGGCGCACTGGCCGTCAGCGCGCCGAGTTGCTTGGCGCTCTGCAGCTGTGCGGGGAGGTGGGCGATCTCGGGCGTCGCGGTCTGGCCGCTTTGCGCGGCGCTGATCGCAGGCGTGGACAGCGCGGCCAGGCAGGCCAGGTGCAGGGGCAGGCGGCGAAACAGCGAGGCATCTTTCATGCAGGGGGACCTTCGATAGGGAGCTGCGAAACGACCACACCGGAACGACATGCACAGGCACGCCGCAACGCTGGCGTGCCAGGGTGCGAAACGATCAAAAAATGCGCAATTCAAACAGAGCGAGCCTCGGCAGAGGCTCGCTCGAAGCATAGCGCTGTCGTTGGATGGTCTGTAGACAAATGCGGACAAGATTGAGCGCGGCTAAGAAAAGCCTTTGAGCGGGTCTGTTGAGCCACCACTGTGCGCTGTGCACACCTTCAAGGGCATGCCCAAACGGTGGGTCGAGTGCAGTTTTACGCGGCTGCAGAAGAACCTACTGCTGTGGAAGAACTGAAAACGCAACCTCAACACCAGCTTGCAGTTCATCGCCATAGGCTTCTTGGCACTACTGCTCAGAAGGTCGTAAACAGGCCCCAAGGGGTGCATAGACGTTGTACATGGCCGGGCCGAAAAATTCTTCGGCCCGGCTGTATTGCATTGAGAGCATTATCCCTTGTAGCCCTTGTTATCTTTGATTTCTTTGTAGGCAGCGTAAAGTTTATGATCTTTCTTTGTTTCTTTCTTGATGTCGCTGGGAAGGCCATTAGGATGACTCTTCCAGAGGCTATACGCGTTCTGGCTAATTTGGGTGTCCTCTTGCACGCTAATGTGTGCCTGCCGGCCAGCATCATATCCAGGTACCTCATGAGTGGTATTCTCATCCGAAAAGCGTGCGTTGAATGTGCTTCCGGCAGTGCGGCGGCTAGCGTTCATGCGCTGCAGCGATGGGAATCCTGAGGATTGGGCTGGGCTTGGCGATTGATTGTGTGGCGGCGGTGAGCTTTCCGGGTTGTTTGTTTGGTTGGGGTAATAGCTGCTGCTTGATGCGCCACGAATTGGACTAGTCATGAAAAAACTCCAAGATCAGACATGTATTGCTATGCGCGAGCCGGGAAAGCCTAGCGTAAGGCCAGTGCGTCGCCGCAACGCGAATGATCCGCCTAATCAGTTTCTGGGGATTCTTGCGGAAAGAATCTTGTGCGCAAAAAACGAAGGCTTCCCGGTACCTGATTACCCGTCAGGGGTATCCCTGATCCGGAGGGGGGCGTGGCGGCGCCTATCCAGGTCCCAAGCCGTTCAATCGGCCTCGCCGCGCGCCTGTGCGCGGGCCTGGCGGATCAGTGCCTTCATCAGCGCGCGATCGGTGTGCCGCGACACCGGCAGCGCGCCCAGCCGGATCGCTTGGTCGCGCAAGGCGGCGGACACGTCGTAGTGCGCGCCGCTGAGCTTGTTCTGGAAGGCGCGGCGGGGAATGCCCAGCCGCGCCGCCATCGCATGCAGTTCGTCCAGCGTATCGGCGAGCAGGTGTCCCCAGCGCTGGCCGCGCCAGGGATGCACCGCATCGTCGATGTAGACCGCCATCGCGTCCGCTCAGGCTGGCGTGCGCTTGCCGTCGGCGTCCGCTTCGGCGTCGGCCGCAGGCCTCGCCGCGTCGCTTCCCGCCGTGTCCGCTGCTGCATCGGCATCGGCAGCATCGTCGCCGGCATCGGCGACGCCGTCTTCTTCTTCGGCCGCGTCGTCATCGCCCTCGGCGAACTCGGCGACCAGCGCGTCCAGATACTCGGCCGCGGTCTTGCCCTCGTCGGCGGCAAGGTCGTCGATCATCTGCTGCAACTGGGTCGAGTAGTCCAGGGTGATGGTGGTGCCTTCCTGTTCCTGCACGCTGGCCAGATGCTTGAGCATCGCCAGCATCGGTACCGGGTTGTCGGCGTTGCCCATGGTCTGGCCGCCGACCGACAGCAGCCATTCGCTGCCCTGCAGGCCGATCGCGGCCAACACCCGGCCGCTGTCGTCCTGCAGCACGGCGTGGTTGGCGATGGGCTGCTCGCGGCCCAATCGGGCGAAGCCGCGCTTGGGCTGCTGCTTCTTGCGCTTGTCGCGCCTGGCTTTGGATTGCTTGGACACGTTCGTCTCGCTCGCGGAGTGACCGCCATTGTAAGCGGGTCGGGCGGGCATGACCTTCGGCGGCAGGGCGAACTCGGCAAGCGACAGGCGATGCTGGCGCGGCGCCAGCGGGTCGCCAACGCGGCGTTGCAGCGCGACATCGAACGCATTGCCCGCCAGGCGATCGCGCAGGGCGTGGCGCAACCGCGCCGACAAGACAACGCGCCGAGAGGAAAAAGCGTTAGCGCCGCGCCGGGCTTTCGGCGGCGGCCGTTACCGGGGCCGGCGCTGGCGCTGGCGCAGTGCTGCTGCGCGGCTTGCCGCCGGGGACGCTGTTGACCGCGCGGATCGCTGCGCGGGCGGCGTCGGCGGCGACCTCCGGCGAGGTGGTGTGCGGCGGCGCGATCGTCACCGTTGCCGGGCTGGCGGTGCTTGCCGCCGGGGCAGCGGCAGGCGTTGCCGGGGCCGGGAGCGTCGCCGCTGCGGGCAACGGCGTCGGCGCGGCGGTCGCTGCCGCGCTCAGGTCCGGCAGCTTGGTGTCGGCATCGCTCTGCGGCTTGCCCAGCGCCACCGCATGCTCGCTGCCGGCCAGCGCCGCGTCCTCGGCGTCCTTGGTCATCACCACAATGCTGATGCGGCGGTTGATCGGGTTGTCCGGGTTCTGCCTGTCGAACAGGATCGAGGAGGACAGGCCGACCACGCGCGAGACCTTGTCCTCGCTCATGCCGCCTGTCACCAGCTCGCGCCGCGCCGCATTGGCGCGGTCCGCGCTCAGCTCCCAGTTGCTGTAGCCGCTCTTGCCGCTGTATTGGGTGACGTCGGTGTGGCCGCTGATGCTGATGCGGTTGGGCACTTCGTTGATGAAGCCGGACAGCTCGCGCAGGATGTCGCGGGTGTAGGGCTTGAGCACCGCGCTGCCGATGTCGAACATCGGCCGGTTCTCCTTGTCCACGATCTGGATGCGCAGGCCGTCCGGGGTCAGGTCCAGCAGCAGCTGGTCCTTGAACGGCTCCAGCGCCTGGCTCTTGTCGATCGCTTCCTTCAGATCCCGCATCAGCGTTTCCAGGCGCTGCTTTTCCTTCTCGCGCTGCGCCGTCTTGCTTTCCGTGTCGCCGTTCAGGCTCTTGCTGCCGAACGGATCCTTGTTGTCGCCGCGCTGCATGTCCGCCGTGCCGCCGAGCTTGATCATCGAGGTGCTGGCGCCGCCGGGGCCGGCCATGCCGGGACTCGGCGCCGGGCTCTTGCCTTGCAGCGGGCTGGGATTGCGGAAGTATTCGGAAATCGCCACGCGCTGTTCCTTGGTGGTCGCCGCGACCAGCCACAGCACCAGGAAGAAGGCCATCATCGCGGTCACGAAGTCGGCGAAGGCCACCTTCCAGGCGCCGCCATGATGGCCGCCGCCCTGGACCTTCTTGACCCGGCGGATGACGACGGTGGCTTTGGTCTCGGGCATGACGGCGGCGCTACTTGATCGTCTTCAGGTGCGTCTCGAAGTCCGAGAAGCTCGGCCGCACGTTGCTCGGCAGGGTCTTGCGCGCGAATTCCAGCGCGATCTTCGGGTTGTAGCCGCGCAGACAGGCCAGCAGCGCGGTCTTCACCGATTCGAAGATGCGGCTGTCCTGCTCGGCGCGCGCTTCCATCGCCGCCGCCAGCGGCGCGACGAAGCCGTAGGCCAGCAGGATGCCGAGGAAGGTGCCGACCAGCGCGGCGCCGACGTGTTTGCCGATCTCCTCGATCGGGCCGCCGATCGAGCCCATGGTGATGACGATGCCCAGCACCGCGGCGACGATGCCGAAGCCGGGCAGGCCATCGGAGACCTTGCTCAACGCGTGCGCCGGCGCCATCGCCTCGTGGTGATGCTTTTCCAGCTCCAGCTCCAGCAGCGGCTCCAGCTCGTGCGGCTCGATGTTGCTGCCGATCATCAGGCGCAGGCAGTCGGTGATGAAGTCGAGCAGATGGTGGTCGGCCAGCACCTTCGGATAGTTGCCGAAGATCGCGCTCTCGGCCGGCTTTTCGACATGGTCTTCCAGGGCCATGAAGCCATCGCGCCGCGCCTTGTTCAACAGCTCGTAGAGCAGGGTCAGCGTGGCCCGGTAGTCGTCGGACTTGTACTTGGGACCCTTGAACGCGCCGAGGATGTCGACGAAGGTCGCCTTGACGATCTTGGCGGGGGTGCTGACCAGGAACGCGCCCAGCGCCGCGCCGCCGATGATCATCAATTCGTAGGGCTGCCACAGCGCGCCAAGCTTGCCGTGCGACAGCACATAGCCGCCGACGACACTGATGATGACGATGAGGAAGCCGACAATGATGAGCATGGCGGAAGCAGCCTGCGAGCCGTAAGCGGGGATACTTCCATTTCGGCCCGGCCGCGGCTTTCTGAAGTCGGCGATGCCGCGGCGTCTGCGTGAAGATGCGCGTGAAGATGCCTGTGAGACGTCGCTGGCGGCGCGCGCCGGCGTGCGCCGCGGCAGCCCGCTCCACGCTTGCGCTGGCGCGCACTCGAACGCAGTGAACTGCCGCAGCGGAGGCGGCGGCGACGCGCAGCGACGGCTGCATTCGCTATTGCGTGCCGCATCGGGTCCGCGCTGCGGCGCGCTGTTCTCGAGGACGATTGCAGGCGCCGCGCCGCTCAGGCCGGTGCGCTGTCGCCG
The DNA here is from genome assembly GCF_009769165.1 of Xanthomonas hyacinthi. Lineage (NCBI taxonomy): Bacteria > Pseudomonadati > Pseudomonadota > Gammaproteobacteria > Lysobacterales > Lysobacteraceae > Xanthomonas > Xanthomonas hyacinthi. The sequence continues at coordinate 1,335,013 of NZ_CP043476.1, read as the reverse complement.
CCGCCGCGGCGCAACGGGTTGGGCAGCGCCTGGCCCTGCTCGGTGAACTGCAGCGATACCGAGTTCAGGCAATGCCGCTCGCCGCTGGGCGGCGGGCCATCCGCGAACACGTGGCCGAGGTGGCTGTCGCAGCGCGCGCAGACGATCTCGGTGCGGATCATGCCGTGGCTGGCGTCGCGGATCTCGCGCACGTGGGCCGGATGGTAGGGCGCGAAGAAGCTGGGCCAGCCGGTGCCCGAATCGAACTTGGCGCTGGAGCGGAACAGCGGCAGTCCGCACAGCCGGCAGGTGTAGACGCCTTCCAGCTTGTTGTCCAGGAAGACGCCGCAAAACGGCGCTTCGGTGCCGTGCTGCAGCAGTACCCGGCGCGCTTCGCCGTCGAGTCCGGCGATCAGCCGCTCGCGTTCGGCAGACGTGGGCGGCGTGAGGTCGAATCGGCTCATGGCGGGGCCTGCGGCGCGGTAAGGATGCGCACAAGATGAGGGCGCCGCCGCGGCGATCAAGCCACGTGCGCGGCGGCATCGACGTGGCGGTCCGGTTGCGCTAGCGTTGGCGCGTCGACCACGGTGCTACGGAGCGGTTGTGCATCCATCCCTCATGCGCATGGCCGCCATCGCGCTGCTGGCGCCAGCGCTGGCGACGGCGCAGAGCCTGAATCCGGCACCGGCGTCGCCGACCGCCACCCGGCAAGCGACCACGCTGGAATCGGCGCCGGCGCCCAAGGCCGCGCCGCTGCCTTCCAGCCTGGACGATCGGCCGCAGTCGTCGCAGTCGTCTGCGCACACGCCGGCCAAGGCCAAGCCGTCGCCCGCCAACGGTGCCAATGCCGCAACCGACTGGCGCCCGGTCAAGCTGTACGACCGCCGCGGCCGGCTCATTCCCGGTGCGGTGCAGGTCGGCCCCAACCGCGTGCTGGACACGCGCCGCGGCCGCTACCACAGGACCGTGCCCAGCGGCGACGGCCAGCGCATCAATGATTAGTCCTCCATTGCCGCGTAGGCCGCGCCGGGCCTGCCAGGCGCAACCCGCAGGGCTTTTGGGGGCCGTAGATCGGGCGCCGACGGCCGCAGCGTGAAAGCGGGCCAACGCTCCGTGGCCGCGATCCTCACGAACCGCTTCCTAGACTGGCCCGACACAGGCGCTCCCGTCGCCTGCGCCGTATCTTCGCTAGGAGAACCGATGAGCAAGCTTCCCGACAACACCCTGGTGGTCGTCGCCGATCGCGTCAGCGCACGCCTGTTCCGCACCAATCTGGCCGGCCAGACCTCGCTGCTGGAGCAGACCGAAGTGCTGACTCCCACGCCGATCGAAGGCGTCGAGGATGGCGATCGGCCGATGACCATGGACGAGGCCGGCTTCGTCCGCCAGCTGGCCGAGCGCCTGTACCAGAGCGCGTTGCGCAGCGACTTCGAGCACCTGGTGCTGGTCGCCGACCCGCAGACCCTGGGCCAGCTGCGGCCGCTGCTGCACAAGGAGGTGCAGAAGCGGGTGGTGTCGGAACTGGCCAAGAACCACGCGCGCACCTCGCGCGACGAGCTGGAAAAGCTGCTGGCCTAAGCGCCGCTGTCGCCGCTGCCGCAGGCAGCGCGCCTGCGGCAGCGCGTCGTCGCCAGCGCAGGTGGGCCGACGCATCGCGCGCGGCCGCGTTCAGTCGGCGATCGGCCGGTGATGGCGCCGTCGCGTTCCAGCCGGCGCACCCGCTCGGTGCACGGGGTGGTCGACAGGCCGAGCCGCTCGCCGAGTTCGGTGAAGGAAATGCACCCTTCCTGCCGCAGGATGCGCAGAGGATCCTGCGGTCGATCTTGTCCAGTTCGCGGGGACGTGCGGCGATGGCGCAGGTCTCGGTGGGCTGGAGCAGGGGATTGACCTGTCCGGTGTTCGAAAGTCAGGGGAAAATTCTGGATTGCGCTGCATATACTGCGCTTAAACCCATCCGTGGCGCCATTCAGCCAGGGATTCGATCCGACAGAGGTGAGCGCATGCGGGTTCTGGTTCTCGGCAGCGGTGTGATCGGCACGGCCACGGCGTGGTATCTGGCGCGCAGCGGCTGCGAGGTGACGGTGGTCGATCGCCAGCCCGCGGCCGGGCTGGAGACCAGCTATGCCAACGCCGGCCAGGTGTCGCCGGGCTACGCCTCGCCGTGGGCGGCGCCCGGGGTGCCGCTGAAGGCGTTGAAATGGCTGTTCCAGCGCCACGCGCCGCTGGCCATCACCCCGACCGGCGACATCCGCCAGTACCTGTGGCTGGCGCAGATGCTGCGCAATTGCACCGCCGAACGCTACGCGATCAACAAGGCGCGCATGGTGCGGCTGTCCGAATACAGCCGCGACTGCCTGGACCAGCTGCGCGCCGACACCGGCATCGCATACGAAGGCCGCCAGCTCGGCACCACCCAGCTGTTCCGCACCCAGGCGCAGCTGGACGGCGCGGCCAAGGACATCGAGGTGCTGCGCGAATACGGCGTGCCCTACGAACTGCTCGACCGCGCCGGCATCGCCCGCATCGAGCCGGCACTGGCCAGCGCCCCGGCCCCCCTGGTCGGCGCGCTGCGCCTGCCCAACGACCAGACCGGCGACTGCCGCCTGTTCACCCAGCGCCTGGCCGCGCTGGCCGCCGCGGCCGGCGTGCAGTTCCGCTATGGCGAGACCATCGACGGCCTGCACGCCGATGGCGACCGCCTCGACGGCGCGCGCATCGGCGGCCAAGTCGAGCGCGCCGACCGCTACGTGGTCGCCCTGGGCAGTTATTCTCCGCAGCTGCTTGCGCCGCTGGGCATCCGCCTGCCGGTGTATCCGTTGAAGGGCTATTCGCTGACGTTGCCGATCCGCGACGCGGCGCTGGCCCCGATGTCCACGATCCTCGACGAAACCTACAAAGTGGCGATCACCCGCTTCGACCAGCGCATCCGCGTCGGCGGCATGGCTGAACTGGCCGGCTTCGACCTGTCGCTGCCGGCGCGGCGCCGCGCCACCCTGGAAAACGTAGTGAACGACCTGTACCCGCGCGGCGGCGACCTGGCCCGCGCCGCATTCTGGACCGGGCTGCGCCCGGCCACCCCCGACGGCACCCCGGTGGTCGGCGCCACCGGCTACCGCAACCTGTTCCTCAACACCGGCCACGGCACGCTCGGCTGGACCATGGCCTGCGGTTCCGGCCGCTACCTGGCCGACCTGATCGCCTCGCGGCAGCCGCAGATCAGCGGCGAGGGCCTGGACATCTTCCGTTATTCGAGCGGCGCCCCGGCGCCCGTCGCCGAGGCAAGTTCGTGCGCCCAGCCCGTGCGTTGATCGATCTCCAGGCGCTGCGCCACAACTACCGCCTGGCCCGGCAACTGGGCGGCGGCAAGGCGCTGGCGGTGGTCAAGGCCGATGCCTACGGGCACGGCGCGGTGGCCTGCGCGCGCGCGCTGGAAGCGGAGGCCGACGGCTTCGCGGTGGCCTGCATCGAGGAGGCGCTGGAACTGCGCCAGGCCGGCATCGCCGCGCCGATCCTGCTGCTGGAAGGCTTCTTCGACGCCGACGAACTGGCGCTGATCGCCGCGCACGGCTTGTGGTGCGCGGTGGCCTCGCCGTGGCAGGTGGAGGCGATCGCCGCCTACGCCGCGCCGCAGCCGCTGTGCCTGTGGCTGAAGCTGGACAGCGGCATGCACCGGCTGGGCCTGGCGCCGGACGAATTCCGCGCCGCGCACGCGCGGCTGAGCGCGCTGCCGCAGGTCGAGCGGCTGGTGCTGATGAGCCATTTCGCGCGCGCCGACGAACTGGACAGCGCGCGCACCCTGGAGCAGGCCGAGGTGTTCCGCCAGGCCAGCGCCGGCCTGGCCGGGGAGACCAGTCTGTGCAATTCGCCGGGGCTGCTGGGCTGGCCGCAGCTGCACAGCGACTGGGGCCGCCCCGGGCTGATGCTGTACGGCGCCGACCCGTTCGCCGCCGGCGCCGCGCTGCCGGGCGAGCTGCGCCCGGTGATGACCCTGCAGTCCAAGGTCATCGCGGTGCGCGAACTGGCCGCCGGCGAGCCGGTCGGCTACGGCGCGCGCTTCGTCGCGCCGCGGCCGACCCGGGTCGGCGTGGTGGCGATCGGCTACGCCGACGGCTATCCGCAGTTCGCGCCGAACGGCACCCCGGTGCTGATCGACGGCGCGCCCGGCGCGCTGATCGGGCGGGTCTCGATGGACATGCTGACCGTGGACCTGACCGAGCATCCGCAGGCCGGACGCGGCAGCGAGGTGCAGCTGTGGGGCGCGCAGCCGCGCATCGACATCCTGGCCGCGCGCTGCGGCTCCAGCGCCTATCGCCTGCTGTGCGGACTCAAGCGCGCGCCGCGGCAGTACCGGGGCGGCTGAGCGCCGCATGCGTCTGCGGCGGCGGCTATGGTGGCCTCGGGCCATCGGCCGTGAGCGCCAGCCGGGAGCGCGTGGTCTCCAGCAGCGATCGCAGCAAGCGAAGCGCTGGCCGCACCGGACCTGGCTGCAGTCGGGACTGAAGTCCCTCCCACAAGGGGACGCACCTCGCGTCGCCTGGCGCCTTCTGCTCTTTTGTAGAGCGGCTTCAGCCGCGACGAACGAAGCCGCGGTGCTACCGGCTGCGGATACCGTCGGGGCTAAGGCCCCTCCTGCAGTGCACCCAGCCAGCCGGCCGCAAGTCCCTGGAGGAGCGGCTTCAGCCGCGACGAACGGGTGCCCGCAGGCACGCCAACCTCAGCGCTCGGCCACCGCCGCCTGGTCGCGGAACTGGCGGCGCAGCCAGTCGTCGAGCAGCCGCTTCTCGTAGCGCAGCGGATCGGTGTTCAGGCCGATCGAGCTGTTCATCAGGTAGCTGCTGTCGAGCAGCTTGCGCGCGCCCTGCTCCAGCACCTGTCCGTCGGCGGCGTACAGGGTGAAGTTCAAGCTGATGCGCGGCGGGTAGATGTCGCGCATGACCCGCACGTCGTTCCATTGCGGGCCGTGCCAGGGCTCGTAGTCGCCGGCGCGCCTGATGTCGGTCAGCTCGACCTGCAGCCGCCGGCCGGGCGCCAGCTGCTTGCCGGCGCGCTGCTGCAGGTAGTCGGCCAGTTGCCGCACCCAGTCGCCGCGCTGCGCTTCCCAGCGGTTGCGGCTGTAGCGCAGTTCGCTGAAGGCGGCGGGGTCGGTCCAGCGCACCTGCACCGGGCTGTCGCCCTCGGTGCTGCGCACGGCCTGCGGATCGGTGACGTTGCGGGTCGCGGCGGAGGCGCCGCCCGCCAGCAGGCAGGCCAGGGCCAGCGCCGTCCAGGCATATCGGATCTTCATCGCGGATCTCCACGGAAACGGCCCGGCCAGTGTGTGCCTGCGCGGGCGCCGCCGCAATCGCGCCGCCGCTGCGTGCGGCGACCGTTCTTCGCCGGTTCATGGGCGCGGCCATGCGACACGCGGTTCACGCTGCCTCGCCGCGTGCTTCACGGCGCCCGCGCGACCATCCGTGGCAACGCAAGCAATTCGGGGATCGCATGAAGATGCTGCTGTTCCACCAGGCCCACGCCGCGTCGCAGGCGCGCCTGCAGTTCCTCGACTGGGCCAGGCCGCATGGACACAGCCCGGCGAGCGGCGCGGCCAGCTTCGTCGACCAGCCGGCGGACCTGGACGCGGCGGCGCGTCACCTGCGGCTGAACCCGGGCGAGGACGTGCGCCAGGAACGGCATGGCGGCAGGAGGCCGAACGCTGGCTGGAGGAACAGGTCCCAAGGAACAGGCCCTAAATGGGGGAAGTCCTCGCCGGGATCGCGCTGGCGCTGCTGGGATCGTACTGGTCGGCGCCTGCTTCTGGCGACCTGCCGCCGCCGCGCGGCCGGTCCGGCTTGACGGCGGCGGAGCGGCTTAACAAGATGCGGGGTCCGTCGCGCCAGCCGGTCCTGGGCATCCGTCATCACGCCGTGGGCGCGGAGTGCGGCGTCGCATCCGCCGTCGCAGGCCGTTTCCAGAGCAAACTCCCTCATGCATGTCAGCACCGAATCTTCCTCCACGTCGCGCACGCAGGCATCGGACCTGCACTACCGCGAGATCTTCGACAAGATCGACTCCGGTTTCTGCGTGGTGCAGGTGCTGTTCGACGAGGCGCGGCGCGCGGTCGACTACGTGTTCCTGGAGGTCAATCCGGCGTTCGAGCGCGAGACCGGCATGCACGAGGTGATCGGCCGGCGCATGCGCGAGTTGTCGCCGACCCTCGAGGAGCACTGGTTCCGCGTGTACGGCGAGGTGGCGCTGAGCGGACGCTCGGCCAAGTTCGAGAACTCCGCGTCCGCGTTGGGCCGCTGGTGGGCGGTGGATGCGTTCCGCATCGGTGCGCCGGACCGGCACCTGGTCGCCGTGCAGTTCCTCGACATCACCGAGCGCAAGCGCGTGGAGCGCGACCTGGCCGAGAGCGAGGCGCGCTTCAGCGCGCTCGCCGAGGGCCTGCCGATGCCGGTCTGGGTGCTGGACGCCAGCGGCCAGCTGCGTTTCACCAATACCGCCTACGCCGAATTCTTCGGTATCGACCTGCAGGCCGACGACGTGTGGCCGGGCTGGGGCGACGTGTTGCATCCGGAGGATGCCGGCGTGTTCGCCTTCGAGCTGCGCAGCGCGCTGGACGAGCAGCGCAACCTGCGTGCGCTGGTGCGCGCACGCCGCCACGACGGCGAATGGCGCTGGATCGAGATGACCGCGGTGCCGCGCTATTCGGCCGAGGGCGAGTTCATCGGCCTGGCCGGCAGCAGCCCGGACGTCACCGAGCGCCGCGACATCGAACTGGCCCGCGAGCAGCTGCTGGAATCGGAGCGCAGCGCGCGCAACGCGGCCGAGAGCATGGCGCGGCTGAAGGACGAATTCCTGGCCACGCTGTCGCACGAGCTGCGCACGCCGCTGACCACGATCCTCGGCTGGAGCGACCTGCTGCTGCAGCGGCTGCCGCCGGGCGATCCGAGCAGCAAGGGGCTGTCGGTGATCGCCAGCAGCGCGCGTGCGCAGCAGCGGCTGATCTCGGACATGCTCGACCTGAGCAGCATGCTGCTGGGCAAGGTGCAGCTGGAAGTGGAGGCGCTGGACCTGACCGAACAGGTGCGCGAAGCGCTGCGCGCGCAGGAGCCGGTGGCCGAGGGCAAGGACCAGGCGCTGACCCTGCGCGAGCCGGCGCAGCCGTGCCTGGTGCTGGGCGACGCCACGCGCCTGCAGCAGGTGTTCTGGAACCTGTTGTCCAACGCGATCAAGTTCACCCCGGCGCATGGCCGCATCGAGCTGGCGATCGATGTCGATGCCGACGGCGAACACGCCACGGTGGCGGTGCGCGATTCCGGCGACGGCATTGCGCCGGAGTTCCTGCCGCACCTGTTCGGCCGCTTCCGCCAGGCCGACGGCACCACCACCCGGCTGCATGGCGGCCTCGGCCTGGGCCTGGCGATCGTGCAGCAGCTGGTGGAGATGCATGGCGGCCAGGTCAGCGCGGCCAGCGATGGTCGCGGCTGCGGCGCGGTGTTCAGCGTGCGCCTGCCGCTGCACCGCGACCAGCCGGGCAGGCGGCCGCTGCGCGAGGTGCGCGCGTTCGCGATGGCCGAGCAGGTGGTGGAAGCATATGCGCTGAAGGGCATGCGCCTGCTGGCGGTGGAAGACCAGCCGGACATGCTCGACTACCTGCGGCGGCTGCTCGAGGAGCAGGGCGCGGACGTGGTCGCCGCCGGTTCCGCCAGCGAGGCGCTGGCGCTGCTCGACGGCGGCGGCCACAGCCGCTTCGACGTGATGGTCACCGACATCGGCATGCCGGGCATGGATGGCTATGGCCTGATCCGCACGATCCGCGACAACATGGGCCTGCAGGCGGCCGAGCTGCCGGCAGTGGCGGTGACCGCGCTGGCGCGCGCCGACGATCGCCAGCGCGCGCTGCAGTCCGGTTTCCAGGAGCATCTGGCCAAGCCGTACAGCGTGGCGCAGCTGGTGTCCGCGGTGCGTTTCGCGCGCCGGGAGTAGCGGCGCTTCCCGGGGTTTTCACGCCATTGCCGTTACGTTGCGCAGGTCCCTTGGCAGGAGCTGCGTATGACCAAGTACGCCGATGCAGTGCATACCGATCCCGACGCCATCGCCGCGCTGCAGGCATGGCTGCCGCACTTGCCGGAGCTGGCGCAGGTGTCGCTGCTGCTGGACGACGGCAGCCGGGTCAGCGGCACGGTCTCGATCCGGCCCACCTTGCAGACGTTTCGCGATCGCCAGGAGCGCGAGGGCATCAACGGCAGGGTACGGCTGGACGATCTGCTGCAGCCCGCGCAGCAGCACTACATCTGGCTGGATCGGATCCGCGAGGTCCAGCCGTTGCTGCCGACCGGGTGACGCGGCGTGCCTGCGCATCGCTGCATTTGACATCTATTTCACGTTTGCCGAGCGCGTGCTGTGCATCATCGGTGGTCCTGTCGTCACCATGGAGAGCCGAGCAGCGATGATGCAACTTCCCTCGTCCCCTGCCCGTTGGGCACTGTGTTTCCTGTCCGCTGCCGCGTTGAGTGCCTGTGGCGATACCGCCAGGCATTCCATCGAGGACGGGATGGGGCCCGATCCGGTGCTGCCCGACCCGGTCAAGCGCATGATCCCCACGGTCAAGGTCGCCGAGGTCAAGCGCTGGGCCGAAGGCGCCGCGCCGGTGCCGGCCGCCGGCCTGGCGGTGCAGGCCTTCGCCCGCGACCTGGACCATCCGCGCTGGCTGTACGTGCTGCCCAACGGCGACGTGCTGGTGGCCGAGACCGCCGCGCCGCCGGCGCCGGAAAAGGAAAGCAGCGGCCTGCGCGACAAGATCCAGGGTGCGATGATGGCCAAGGCCGGCTCGACCGTGCCCAGCGCCAACCGCATCACCTTGCTGCGCGACGCCGATGGCGACGGCGTGGCCGAGGTACGCACGCAATTCCTCAAGGGCCTGTATTCGCCGTTCGGCATCGCCCTGGTCGGCGACCGCCTGTACGTCGCCAATGCCGATGCGCTGGTCAGTTTCCCGTACAAGGCCGGCGATACCCAGATCAGCGCCGCGCCGCGCTTCGTCGCCAACCTGCCCGGCGGCATCAACCATCACTGGACCAAGAGTCTTGTGGCCAGCCGCGACGGCAACAAGCTCTACGTCGGCGTCGGTTCCAACAGCAACGTCGCCGAAAACGGCATGGACGCCGAACTCAACCGGGCCGCGATCCTGGAAGTGGACGCGCACAGCGGCGCCACCCGGGTGTTCGCCAGCGGCCTGCGCAACCCGGTGGGCCTGGCCTGGCAGCCGGGCGCCGACACGCTGTGGGTGGTGGTCAACGAGCGCGACGAGATCGGCAGCGATCTGGTGCCCGATTACCTGACCTCGGTGCGCGAAGGCGGTTTCTACGGCTGGCCGTACAGCTACTACGGCCAGCACGTGGACGAACGCGTGCAGCCGCAGAACGCGGAGATGGTGGCCAGTGCGATCAAGCCCGATTACGCGCTGGGCGCGCATACCGCCTCGCTGGGGCTGAGCTTCTACGAAGGCGCGCTGCTGCCGCAGGCGTACCGCGGCGGCGCCTTCATCGGCCAGCACGGCTCCTGGAACCGCGATCCGCCGTCCGGCTACAAGGTGATCTATGTGCCCTTCGCCAACGGCAAGCCCAGCGGCAAGGCGCAGGACGTGCTGACCGGCTTCCTCGACGCCGAAGGCAAGGCCCAGGGCCGCCCGGTCGGCGTGGCGGTGGACAAGCCTGGCGCGCTGCTGGTGGCCGACGATGTCGGCAACGTGATCTGGCGGGTGACGCCGAAGGCCGGGCCGTAGCCGGGATTAGCCGGGAGTGGTTCGCTGCGCCCGGCTCTTATGCGGCCGGGCGGCGGTATCAGTGGAAGGTGGAAGATCGCTATCGGGATCGAAAGGAAGGAATGTGGGAGCGACGTCAGTCGCGACGGGCTCTATCGATAAAGCCCGTCGCGACTGACGTCGCTCCCACAGGTGTTTTTGCATCTGGATCGAAAGGGCCAATTCAGGCGGAGAGCCGCGGTAACCGATCCGAAGACCCCCCGCCTCCGCTTAATGCTCCACCGGCGCCGGCTCCACGCCGAAGCGGCGCGCATAGCCGCGCTCGCTGACCACGCGTTCCACCTCGGTGTCGCCGAGTTCGGGCGCCGCATAGACCGCATATACCACGCTGCCGTCGCCGCGTTCGCCGCGCTGGTGCAGGCGATAGCGCGGGCGTCCGGTACCGGTGTTCTCCGGATAGTGCAGCGGCGGTTGGTGGCCTTCCAGATCCACTTCGCTGTTGTCGACGACGCCACCGATGAACACTGCGCGCATATGCCACTCCATCCGTCCGGGTTGACCTGCAGCCTAGGCGCGGCGATGTTGCCATTGCATCAATGATGCGTTCACTTGGCGCAAAACCGGGCCGGCGCCGGGCTGCCGGTAGAATGCGCGTTCCCTGTCCGAACCCGATCCCGATGCCGGCTCTGCAAGACGCTCCCCTCGACACCCTGTTCCTGCCCTTCGCCCAGGGCGCGCTGCGCTGGCCGGCCGGCAAGGTGCTGTTCCTGCGCGCCCGCGACGGCTGGGCGCTGCGCCAGCACGCGCAGCCGGCGCAACTGGTCTGCGAGCAGGGCTACCGCCCATTCGCCGCCGCCCTGCAGCAGGGCGGCTGGCAGGTCCGCGCCGAGGATGCCGACGACCACGACGATACCGGCGGCTATGCGCTGGTGCTGGTGCTGCCGCCGCGCCAGCGCGACGAGGCGCGGGCGCTGCTGGCGCGCGCGCTGGCGCTGGCCGCACCGGGCGGGGTGGTGGTGGCCTGCCAGTCCAACAACGAAGGCGCCCGCTCCGGCGAGGACGACCTGCAGCAGCTGGCCGGCCTGGGCGGCAAGCTGACCAAGCACCACTGCCGCGTGTACTGGACCGCGCCGCTGCATGGCGGCCACGACGCCGCGCTGCAGCGGCGCTGGGCGATATTGGACGCGCCGCAGCCGATCCTGGACGGGCGCTTCCGCAGCCGGCCCGGCGTGTTCGCCTGGGACCGCATCGATCCGGCCTCGGCGCTGCTGGCCGAGCACCTGCCGGCCGACCTGGCCGGCCGCGGTGCCGATCTCGGCGCCGGCTACGGCTATCTGTCGGCGGAACTGCTGGCGCGTTGCCCGAGCATCGCCGCGCTGGATCTGTTCGAGGCCGACGCGCGCGCGCTGGCGCTGGCGCGGCTGAACCTGGCGCAGGCGCCGGCCGCGGTGGCGATGGGCTACCACTGGCACGACGTGACCGCGGGGCTGCCGGCGCAGTACGACGTCATCGTCAGCAATCCGCCGTTCCACGCGCCCGGGCGGATGGAGCGCCCGGACATCGGCCGCCGCTTCATCGCCGTCGCCGCACAGGCGCTCAAGCCCGGCGGCAAGCTGTATCTGGTCGCCAACCGGCATCTGCCCTACGAGGCGGTGCTCGACGCCAGCTTCGGCGACACCTCGGTGCTCGCCAGCCGCGACGGCTTCAAGCTGATCCTGGCGGTACGCGCGCGCGCCACGGTGCGCCGGTGAAGCTGGTCAAGCACCTGGCCAACCTGGGCTATGGCAGCCGCAAGCAGGTCACCCTGATGTTCCGCGAAGGCCGCATCACCGACGCCGACGGCGAGGTGCTGTACGCCGACGACCAGCTCGCGCATGCGGCGATCCGGGTCGATGGCGAGGCGCTGGACCCGGCGCCGGGGCTGATCCTGGCGCTGCACAAGCCGGTCGGCTACACCTGTTCGACCAGGGACCCGGGCCGCATCGTCTACGACCTGCTGCCGCCGCGCTTCCGCCTGCGTTCGCCGCTGCTGTCCACGGTCGGGCGGCTGGACCGCGACAGCAGCGGCCTGCTGCTGCTGACCGACGACGGCGCGCTGCTGCATCGCATCGTCTCGCCGAAAGCGCAGCTGGCCAAGGTCTATGAAGCGACCCTGGCCGAGGACCTGCGCGGCGACGAGGCGGCGCAGTTCGCCAGCGGCACGCTGCTGCTGGACGGCGAGACCACGCCGCTGCTGCCGGTGCAGCTGGAGGTGCTGGGTCCGCGCCAGGCGCGCCTCACCCTGTACGAAGGCCGCTACCACCAGGCGCGGCGCATGTTCGCCGCGGTCGGCAACCACGTGGCGACCTTGCACCGCAGCCGCATCGGCGGCTTCGCCCTGGACGAGACCTTGCCGGCCGGGCAGTGGCGTGCGCTGGAGGCGGCGGATCTGGGGCGGGTGTTTGGGGCCGAGATTCGGCATTAGGGATTGGAGATTGGTAAAAGCGCGGTCAGCGCGCTTTGGCGATCCTTGCCGTTACCAATCACGAATCCCCAATCACGAATCCCGGCTCTCGAACAGCTTCTTCCATCCGTCCAGCCCCAGCGTCTCCAACGTCTGCAGATTGCGCTCCACGATCACGTCCGCGTCCGGGAACGCGGCCACGGCGCGTTCGACGCTGTCCTCGCGCAGCAGGTGCAAGGTGGGGAAGGGCGCGCGGTTGGTGTAGTTGCCGATGTCGTCCGGCGCGGTGCCGGCAAACTGGTAGTGCGGATGGAAGCTGGCCACCTGCAGGATGCCGTGCAGGTCCAGCGCGTCCACCGCCGCGTCGGCGTTGTCGAGGAAATCGTTGTAGTCCAGGAAATCGCCGAGTACCTGCGGATGCACGATCAAGGTGGTGTCGATCTGCTCGGCCGGGGTGTCGCGCAGCAACAGCAGTTCCTCGCTCAACTCCTCCAGCAAGGCCTCGGGCGTGGTCGCGTCGCTGCGCACGTAGCGGATCTGCCGCTTGACGTGCACGGCCTTGGCGAACGGGCACAGGTTCAGGCCGATCACCGCGCGTTCCAGCCATTGCCGGGTCGCGGCGATCGGATCGGCGTTCGGGTCCAGGTCGTTCAAGGCGGTTCCAGTGGGCGAGGGCGGATGCCGATCGGGCGAAGCAGACGGCGGGCGTGCCACCGCGCCGGCTCAGTCGCGGAAATTCTCGAACTGCAGCGGCAGCTCGAAATCGCTCTTCTTCAACAGCGCCATCACGTCCTGCAGGTCGTCGCGCTTCTTGCCGCTGATGCGCAGCTTGTCGCCGTTGATCTGCGCTTCCACCTTGAGCTTGGCGTCCTTGATCGCCGCGACGATCTTCTTGGCCAGCTTCTGCTCGATGCCCTGCTTGACCGTGACCTTCTGCCGCGCGCCGGCCAGGTTGGTCTCCACGTCGCCGAATTCCAGGCAGCGCACGTCGATGCCGCGCGCGATCAGCCGCGCGCGCAGGATGTCGGTCATCTGCTTGACCTGGAAGTCGCTCGGCGCGGCCTGGTTGATGACCTGGTCGTCGAGCTCGAAGCGGGCCTCCACGCCCTTGAAATCGAAGCGGGTCGACAGCTCGCGGTTCGCCTGGTCGATGGCATTGGTCAGTTCGTGCTTGTCGATTTCGGAGACGACATCGAAGGAAGGCATGGCAGTTCCTCGGGAAAGACCGCATATCCTACCGATCCGGACGCAACGCCGCTGCCGGCGCGGTTGCGCTGCTGGGCGGCGCCGCCGATCGCCACGATAATCCGCCGATGCCCACGTCCCGTTCCAACGCCGCGGCCGCCGCCTGGATGGTCGCGGCGGTCGCCTGCTTCGCGCTGATGGATGCGGCGATGAAGCTGCTGACCGCGCACTATCCGGCGCTGCAGGTGGCCACGCTGCGCGGCGGCGCCTCGCTGCCGTTCGTGCTGCTGTGGGTGCTGGCCAGTGCCGGCCCGCGTTCGATCCTGCCGGTGCGCTGGGGCCTGCATCTGCTGCGCGGCGTGCTCGGCATCGCCATGATCGGCTGCTTCGCCGGGGCGCTGCGCAGCCTGCCGCTGTCCACCGCCTACACGATCTACTTCGTCGCGCCGCTGCTGGTGGCGGCGCTGTCGGTGCCATTGCTGGGCGAACGGGTCGGCCCGCGGCGCTGGGCCGCGATCGGCATCGGCCTGGTCGGCGTGCTGGTGGTGCTGCGCCCGGGCGTGGGCGGCTTCGTCTCGCTGCCGGGGTTGATGGTGCTGCTGGCCGCAGCCGCCTACGCGGTCGCGGCGGTGCTGGTCAGCCTGCTGGCGCGCACCGACACGCCGCAGTCGCTGGTGGTCTGGTTCCTGCTGATCATGGCGCTGGGCGCCGGCGCGCTGGCGCTGCCGGCCTGGAGCCCGCTGCGCCTGGCCGATGCCGGCTGGATCGCCACGCTCGGCGTGGCCGGCGCGCTGGGTCAGGTGGCCCTGACCCAGGCGTTCCGCCGCGGCGACGCCTCGCTGATCGCGCCGCTGGAGTACAGCGGCCTGATCTGGGTGATCCCGTGGGACTGGCTGCTGTGGCGCAAGCTGCCCGACGCCTGGACCTGGCTGGGCGCGGCGATCATCGTCGCCAGCGGCCTGTACCTGCTGCATCGCGAGCGGGTCCGCGCCAGCGTGCGGCCGCCGCCGCAGGTGCACCCGTAGCCGGTGCCGCTGCCGATGCAAGCGTTAGAATCGAATGGAATAACGCGCGCAACCCTGGCCTGCTAGGCTTTGCGCCCCCTTCGCTGCCGGCCCCGCGCGGTGATCCAGTTCGAGCACCTGCACAAGTCCTACCCCGTTGCCGGCCAATCGGTCGTGGCCTTGCATCCGCTCGACCTGGAAATCCGCGCCGGCGAGGTGTTCGGCATCATCGGCCATTCCGGTGCCGGCAAGTCCACGCTGATCCGGCTGATCAACCGGCTCGAGGAGCCCAGCGGCGGGCGCCTGCTGATCGACGGCGAGGACGTCACCGCGCTGGACCGCGCCGGGCTGCGCACGCTGCGCCGGCGCATCGGCATGATCTTCCAGCACTTCAACCTGCTGTCCTCGCGCAGCGTGGCCGACAACGTCGCCTTCCCACTGCAACTGGCCGGCACCGCGCGTGCGCAGATCCAGGCGCGGGTGGCCGAGCTGCTGGCCCGGGTCGGCCTGGCCGAGCACGCCAGCAAGTATCCGGCGCAGCTGTCCGGCGGGCAGAAGCAGCGCGTCGGCATCGCCCGCGCGCTGGCCACCGGGCCGCAGATCCTGCTGTGCGACGAGGCCACCAGCGCGCTGGATCCGCAGACCACCGCCTCGGTGCTGAGCCTGCTGGCGCAGATCAACCGCGAGCTGGGCCTGACCATCGTGCTGATCACCCACGAGATGGAGGTGATCCGGCGCGTCTGCGACCGCGTGGCGGTGCTCGACGCCGGGCATCTGGTCGAAAGCGGGCCGGTCACCGAAGTATTCCTGCATCCGCGCCATCCGACCACGCGCCGCTTCGTGTCCGAGGCCGAACACGTGGACGATGGCGAGCTGCATCGCGACTTCGCCGCGGTGGCCGGGCGCATCCTGCGCCTGACCTTCCTCGGCGGCGACACCTACGCGCCGCTGCTCGGGCGCATCGCGCGCGAGACCGCGGTGGACTACAACATCCTGTCCGGGCGCATCGACCGGATCAAGGACACCCCGTACGGCCAGCTGACCGTGGCCCTGGTCGGCGGCGACCTGGACGCGGCGCAGGCCGGGTTCGTCGCCGCCGGCGTGCATGTCGAGGAACTGCGCCGATGATCCCGTTCGCCACCGCCGCCAGCGGCTTCTTCCGCAATCTCGACGCCGGCAAATGGGCCGAGATCGGCCGTGCCACGCTGGACACGCTGCTGATGCTCGGCGGCTCGCTGCCGCTGACCCTGCTGATCGGCCTGCCGCTGGGCGTGCTGCTGTTCCTGAGCGGGCCGCGCCAGACCCACCAGCGGCCGCTGCTGTACGCCACGCTGGCGCTGGCGATCAACGTGCTGCGCTCGGTGCCCTTCATCATCCTGATGATTGCGATGATCCCGCTGACGCTGTGGGCGATGGGCACTTCGCTGGGCGTGCGCGGCGCGATCCTGCCGCTGGTGGTGGGCGCGGCGCCGTTCTACGCGCGGCTGGTGGAGACGGCGCTGCGCGAAGTGGACCGCGGCGTGGTCGAGGCCAGCCTGGCGATGGGCGCGACCACCTGGCAGCTGGTGACGCGGGTGCTGCTGCCCGAGGCGCGGCCGGGGCTGATCGCCGGCGCCACGGTGACCACCATCGCGCTGATCGGCTTCACCGCGATGGGCGGCGCGATCGGTTCCGGCGGCCTCGGCGACCTGGCCTACCGCGACGGCTACCAGCGCTCGCACGCCGACGTGGCGCTGATCACGGTGGTGGTGCTGCTGTTGCTGGTGCAGGGGCTGCAGATGCTCGGCGATCGGCTGGTCGCGCATTACAGCCGGCGTTGAGCGCGCGTTGCCCCGTATCGCGCTTCTACAAAAAGCCACCTATGCCTTTCGCCGCACGCAGCGGCCGGGTCTGCTAGCTTGCTTGCATGGCGGCTTGGCCGCTCTTCTTCCCCATGTTTTCGGATTCCTGCCATGACCAAACCCCCGCTTCGTCTGCTGCTCGGCGCCGCCGTGCTGGCCCTGGCCGCCTGCGGCAAGACCTCCGCGCCCGGCGCCGACAATGCAACGCTCAGCGTCGCCGCCACCGCGGTGCCGCACGCGGAAATCCTGGAGGTGGTCAAGCCGCTGCTGGCCAAGCAGGGCGTGACCCTGGACGTGCGCGTGTTCAACGACTACGTGCAGCCCAACGACCAGGTGGTGCAGAAGCAGATCGACGTGAACTACTTCCAGACCGAGCCGTACCTGGACGCCTACAACCGCGATCGCAAGAGCGACCTGGTCACCGTGATCGGCGTGCACATCGAGCCGTTCGGCGCCTATTCGCGCCGCTTCAAGTCGCTGGCCGAACTGCCGCAGGGCGCCGACGTGGTGATCCCCAACGATCCCAGCAACAACAGCCGCGCGCTGATCCTGCTCGACAAGGCCGGGGTCATCAAGCTCAAGGACCCGGGCAACGCGCTGTCGACCCAGCGCGATATCGTCGCCAACCCCAAGCAGCTGAAGTTCCGCGAACTGGATTCGGCGATGCTGCCGCGGGTGCTGGACCAGGTCGACCTGGCGCTGATCAACACCAACTACGCGCTCGACGCCGGACTCAATCCCGCCCGCGACGCGCTGGCGATCGAGAGCAAGGACTCGCCGTACGTGAACTTCCTGGTCGCGCGCCCCGACAACAAGGACGACCCGCGCGTGCAGAAGCTGGCCAAGGCGCTGACCAGCCCCGAGGTCAAGGCGTTCATCGAGCGCAAGTACCAGGGCGCGGTGCTGCCGGCGTTCTGAGCCGGGCGCACGCATGCCACTGCTGCTGGCCATTCCCCTGGCGATCGTGATCGCGCTGGCGGTGACCGCGGTGCTGTTGCCGCTGGCGCTGCTGCAGCGCTTCCGCTACGGCACTTCGCGGCGCCAGGCGCGGGCGTGGCTGGCCAGCGTGCAGTTCTGGTCGGCGCTGGTGTCCAGCGTGCTGTTGCTGGGCTTCGCGTCGGTCGCATCGCACTGGTGGCCGGACGCGGCGCTCTATGCCTGCGTCGGCTGGGCGGCAGGCCTGGCGCTGGGCGCGCTGGGCATCTGCCTGAGCCGGTTCGAACCGTTGCCGCAGGGCCTGTACTACACGCCGAACCTGTGGCTGGTGCTGGCCTTGGCGCTGCTGGTGGTGGCGCGCATCGGCGCCGGCCTGGTGCAGGGCTGGCGCAGCATGGGCGAGGGCGCGGCATGGCCGGCGCAGGGCTGGATGAGCCATGCCAGCCTGCTCGCGGCGGCGGCGTTGCTGCTCGGCTATGCGTGCGCGTATGCGTGGCTGCTGCGGCGTCGCGTGCGCCGCTTCGATCGCTACCGCGGCTACGATCGTTCGCCGCGCTGAGCGGCGCGCGATCGGAGACGGCGCGGAAGGCAAAAAACAAACGGGCCCGAAGGCCCGTTTGCAGATGACGCGGAGCAGGCGTGCTTAGAAGCGCGCGCCGACGCCGAAGCTGACCAGCCACGGATCCAGCTTCAGGTCCTGGCCGGTGCCGTTGCCGGCGACCTGCACTTCCGGACGCGAATGCATGTAGCGCGCATCGGCGCGGGCGAACCAGGTGGAGTTGATGTTCATGTCCACGCCGACGGTGCCGATCGCACCCTTGGCGGTGTCCAGGCCGACGTGCTGGCCGCTGGCCGACAGGCCGTCGATCTTTTCGTTGCTGAAGTTGGACTGGTAGTAACCGACGCCGACGAACGGACGGAACACGTTGTCCGCCTGGCCGAAGTGGTACTGGCCGCTCAGCGCGATCGGCTGCTGCTCGACGCTGCCGACCTTGCCCACGCCGCTGGCGCTGACGCGGTGGTTGAACTTGTCGGCCGCGCCCCACAGCTCCACCGCCCAGTTGTCGTTGATCAGCCAGCTGGCGCTGATGGTCGGCGCCGGGCCGCCGTCGACGTCGAGGCCGTTGGCCGGCTTGGAATGAGGGTCGAGCAGGGTGGCGCTGCCGACGACGGCAAAGCGCTTGCCGGATGCGGTGTCGCCGTCCTGCGCAAATGCGGCAGGCGCGAACGCAAGGGCGGAAACGACAGCCAGGCTCAGGATTTGAATGGACCGCATGGGAATCTCCTCAATCTTTTTTTTGTGGGGCCACAGGAGTGGGCGCGCACACCGTATCGATGAGAAGATGAATCGACGCCGACCCCGGCCAAGCGGATGCAGGCGTTGTTCAGACACCCGCCTCCGGTGCTTGAAATAACGAGGTTTTAAGACTTGGCGACATTCACCCACATGCGCGCGACGTGACGATGCAGGACGTGTTGCAGGGCTTGCCTGCGCAGATTCGCGACGATTGCCGGGTGCTGCTTCTCGGCTCGATGCCCGGTGCGATGTCGCTGCAGCACGCGCGCTACTACGCGCATCCGCGCAACCGCCTGTGGCCGCTGCTTGGCGCGCTGTGCGGCTTCGATCCGCAGTTGGACTATGCGGCGCGGCTGCAGGCCATGCAGGCCTGCGGCGTGGGCCTGTGGGACGTGATCGGCCAGTGCCGGCGCAGCGGCAGCCTGGACACGGCGATCGTGCGCGGCAGCGAAGTGCCCAATCCCTTGCCCGCGCGCATTGCGCAGTTGCCGCAGCTGCGCGCGATCGCCTGCAACGGCGCCGCGGCGGCGCAGGCGTTCGCGCGTTTCGTGCAGCCGCAGCTGGCGTCGCGCGCGGCGCCGCTGGCGGTGCTGGCGCTGCCGTCGACCAGTCCGGCCAATGCCGCCTTCTCGCTGGCGCGGCTGCAGCAGGCGTGGGCGCCGCTGCAGGGCTGGCTCACGCCGTCGTCGGCAGCGCCGACCTAGCGCGTGTCACTGCAGCGCGCGCGGCGACGGCGCACGCAGCCGCAGCCACAGCGTCTGCACCAGCAGCACCGCGGCCAGCGCCAGCGCCACCCAGGCCGCGCTGCGCGCACCGTCCAGGCCGCTGCCGGCCTGCTTGACGTAGACCGCGACCAGCGCCCACAGCGCCGCCGCGACGTAGGCCAGGTTGCCGCGCATCGCCCGGTTCAGACCCAGCAGCAGCGCCGCGGCCAGCGCGAACAGCAGCAGGCTCCACGGCAGCATGTGCTCGGTGGACAGCCAGCGGTAGGCGACGATCACCTGCGCGGTGTTGAGGAAGGCGGCCAGCGACAGCCATCCGGCGTGCAGCGACAGCGGCAACCAGGCCCACAGCGCCTGCCAGGGTTCGGCGTGTGGATCGCGCGACAGGCGCAGCGCGGCCAGCGCCAGGCAGGCCAGCGCGGCCCAGATCACCGCCAGCGCCAGCAGGAAGTGCTGCTGCGAGAACACCGGCATCCACAGCGCGGTGAGGCCGAAGCCCAGCGCCGCCGGCAGCCGCACCTGCGCCAGTGCGCCGTGGCGACGGCGCCGCGGCGACAGCTGCCACAGGCCGAAGCCCAGGTCGAGCAGGAAGATCACCCCCCAGATCGCGAAGGCGTAGCCGGCGGCGACGATCAGGGTCGGGTAGCGGTCGGAGATCGCGCCATTGGTCGGGCCGAACGCGCCGCGTTGCGAGAACCAGGCGACCAGCGGCATCGCCAACGACATCAACAGCACGAACGCGCGCATGGCGGCACTCCGATCGAGGTGCGGCGCATCCTAGGCGCCCGCCCGTGAAGGCGGTGCGCTGCGCCGACCCGGCGCTGGCGCCTGGACAATGCGCAGGCGTACGGTCCGCCGCGAACGCCGCAGGCAGGCGCTTGTCGGCGCCGCGGCGCGCTCGCCGCAGGTTTTTTTGCCCGGCAGAGGTTGGCGCTGCGGCTGCGGGCCGCCACAATAGAGGTTTCCCCCTCATTAGTTGCCGGAGTTGCCCGTATGGCCGAAATCAAGGAAGCACTTGTCCCCGATATCGGTGACTACAGCGACGTCCCGGTAATCGAAGTGCTGGTGGCGGTTGGCGACACGGTGAAGAAGGACCAGAGCCTGGTCACCCTGGAGTCGGACAAGGCGACGATGGAAGTGCCGTCGCCGTTCGCCGGCGTGGTCAAGGCGTTGAAGGTCAAGGTCGGCGACAGCCTGTCCGAAGGCAAGGTCGTGGCCTTGATCGAAGTGGCCGAGGACGGCGCCAGCGCCGCCGCGCCGGCAGCGGCAGCGGCCAAGGCCACGCCAGCGCCGGCCAAGCAGGAGTCGGCCCAGCCGGCGCCGGCCGCGCAGCAGGCGAGCAAACCGGCCGCGGACGGCGCCGCCATCGTCGAGGCGCGCGTGCCGGATATCGGCGACTA
This sequence comes from Xanthomonas hyacinthi, assembly GCF_009769165.1. Classification (NCBI taxonomy): domain Bacteria; kingdom Pseudomonadati; phylum Pseudomonadota; class Gammaproteobacteria; order Lysobacterales; family Lysobacteraceae; genus Xanthomonas; species Xanthomonas hyacinthi. The sequence continues at coordinate 1,314,461 of NZ_CP043476.1, read as the reverse complement.
CAGCGACGTGCCGGTGATCGAGGTGCTGGTCGCGGTCGGCGACAGCGTGGCCAAGGACCAGAGCCTGGTGACCCTGGAATCGGATAAGGCGACGATGGAAGTGCCTTCGTCGGTGGCCGGCGTGATCAAGGAACTGAAGGTCAAGGTCGGCGACAGCCTGTCCGAGGGCAAGGTCGTGGCGCTGATCGAGGTGGCCGGCGCCAGCGCCGATGCGCCGTCGTCGGGCGCGGTGCAACTCAGCGCCGAGACCGGCGGCGGGGCGCAGCCGGTGCCGGCCTCGGCCGCACCGGACAAACTCGCGCAGCGCGAGATCGCGCAGGTGCAGGGTTCGGCCCCGGCCAAGGCCGCCGCGTCCGCCGGCACTCCGAGCAGCCCGCCGGTGGAGTTCAACGCCGACAGCGTGCTGCCGCAGAAGGTGCCCTACGCCAGCCCGGCGGTGCGATTGTTCGCGCGCGAACTGGGCGTGGACCTGTTCCAGGTCAGCGGTACCGAGCACGGCGGGCGCATCACCAAGGACGACGTGCAGCGCTACGTCAAGGCTGCGTTGGCCGGCGGCGTGCCGGCCGCGGCTGGCGCAGCGACGGCCGGCGGCAACGGCCTGAACCTGCTGCCGTGGCCGAAGGTGGACTTCGCCAAGTTCGGCGAGGTCGAGGTCAAGCCGCTGTCGCGGATCAAGAAGATCTCCGGCGCCAACCTGGCGCGCAACTGGGCGATGATCCCGCACGTCACCCAGTTCGAGCAGGCCGACATCACCGACCTGGAAGCGCTGCGCGTGGCGCTGAACAAGGAAAACGAGGGCGGGCCCGGTAAGGGCAGCGGCATCAAGCTGACCATGCTCGCCTTCCTGCTCAAGGCCAGCGCCGCGGCGCTGAAGCAGTTCCCCGACTTCAACGCCTCGCTGGATGCGGCCGGCGAGAACCTGACCCTGAAGAAGTACTTCCACATCGGTTTCGCCGCCGACACCCCGAACGGGCTGGTGGTGCCGGTGATCCGCGACGTGGACAAGAAGGGCGTGGTCGAGCTGGCGCGCGAAAGCGGCGAGCTGGCCAAGAAGGCGCGCGACGGCAAGCTCGGCCCGGCCGAGATGAGCGGCGGCTGCTTCTCGATCAGTTCGCTCGGCGGCATCGGCGGCACCGCGTTCACGCCGATCGTCAATGCGCCGGAAGTGGCGATCCTGGGTGTGTCCAAGTCGGCGATCCAGCCGGTCTGGAACGGCAAGGAATTCGCGCCGAAGCTGCTGCTGCCGCTGTCGCTGAGCTACGACCACCGGGTCATCGACGGCGCCGCGGCGGCGCGCTTCACCACCTACCTGAGCCAGGTGCTGGCGGACATGCGCCGCGTGCTGCTGTAAGTCCTGTCGCAACGGCGCCGCGCCCGGCGCGGCCCGTGTTTCCCCCACCTGCGTGCGCCGCATCCTTCGCGGCGGCGCCGTAGAACTGCAATCGCCCGCCGGCGCGCCGGCCGGGCCACAGGAGAAGCTGCATGGCGGTCATTGAGGTCAAGGTCCCGGATATCGGCGACTACAGCGAGGTTCCGGTCATCGAAGTGCTGGTCGCCGTCGGCGACACGGTGAAGAAGGACCAGGGCCTGCTGACCCTGGAATCGGACAAGGCCACGCTGGAAGTGCCGTCGGCGGCGGCCGGCGTGATCAAGGAGCTGAAGGTCAAGCTCGGCGACACCCTGTCCGAGGGCGCGGTGATCGCGCTGCTGGAGACCGAGGACGCCGGCGCCGCGCCGGCCGCCGCGCCCGCGGCGGCCAAGGCCGACGCGCCGGCCAGCAAGCCGCCGGTGGCGCCCTCGCACCGCGCCCCGGCCGAGCCGCCGGCGCGCAAGCCGGCGCTGGCCAGCGGCAAGCCGGCCGACATCGAATGCAAGATGGTGGTGCTCGGCGCCGGCCCCGGCGGCTACACCGCCGCATTCCGCGCCGCCGACCTGGGCCTGGACACGGTGCTGATCGAGCGCTACGCCAGCCTCGGCGGGGTCTGCCTCAACGTCGGCTGCATCCCGTCCAAGGCGCTGCTGCACGCGGCCGCGGTGATCGACGAGGTCGCCCATGCCGGCGATTTCGGCGTGACCTTCAGCGCGCCCAAGATCGCCCTGGACAAGCTGCGCGCGTACAAGGACAACGTGGTCGGCAAGCTCACCGGCGGCCTGGCCAGCATGGCCAGGCAGCGCAAGGTGCGCACCGTCACCGGCGTGGCCAGCTTCGTGTCGCCCAGCGAGCTGCAGATCGTCGGCGCCGACGGCAAGACCCAGCTGCTGCGCTTCGAGCAGTGCATCATCGCCGCCGGCTCGCAGGCGGTGAAGCTGCCCAACTTCCCGTGGGACGACAAGCGGGTGATGGACTCCACCGACGCGCTGGAGCTGCAGGAGATCCCCAAGACCCTGCTGGTGGTCGGCGGCGGCATCATCGGCCTGGAAATGGCCACCGTGTACAGCGCGCTGGGCAGCAAGGTCACCGTGGTCGAGTTCATGGACCAGCTGATGCCGGGCGCCGACCAGGACCTGGTCAAGCCGCTGGCCGACCGCCTGAAGAAGCAGGGCGTGGAGGTCTACCTGAAGACCAAGGCCACCGCGGTCAAGGCCGACAAGAAGGGCATCACCGTGTCCTTCGAGGCCGCGGCCGAGGGCGAGACGTCGGCGCTGGGCGCGACCAGCTACGACCGCGTGCTGGTCGCGGTGGGCCGCTCGCCGAACGGCAAGAAGATCGGTGCGGAGAAGGCCGGCGTCAACGTCACCGAGCGCGGCTTCATCCCGGTCGATCGGCAGATGCGCAGCAACGTGCCGCACATCTTCGCCATCGGCGACATCGTCGGCAACCCGATGCTGGCGCACAAGGCCACCCACGAGGGCAAGCTGGCGGCCGAAGTGGCCGCAGGCGAGGGCATCCCTGGTAAAGGCCGGGAATGGGTGGCGCGGGTGATCCCGTCGGTGGCCTACACCAACCCGGAAATCGCCTGGGTCGGCGTCACCGAGACCGAGGCCAAGGCCAAGGGCCTGAAGGTCGGCGTGGCCAAGTTCCCGTGGGCGGCCAGCGGCCGCGCCATCGGCATCGGCCGCACCGAGGGCTTCACCAAGCTGATCTTCGACGAGCAGACGCACCGCATCGTCGGCGGCGCCATCGTCGGCGTGCATGCCGGCGACCTGCTGGCCGAGATCGGCCTGGCGATCGAGATGGGCGCCGAGGCCGAGGACATCGGCCACACCATCCATGCGCATCCGACCCTGAGCGAGTCGGTCGGCATGGCCGCCGAGGTCTACGACGGCACCATCACCGATCTATACCTCCCGAAAAAGAAATAAGCGAGCGCAGCGTCGGTCCGCAAAGCCCCGGCGCAGGCCGGGGCTTTGCGTTCATGCGCCGCGATGCGTGGCCGGCGCACGATGTGGACACCTGCAAATTCAACCGGCGCAACGACAGAACCCCGCAGCGCTGCCGGGTTCTGCATGAAACTGCTCGCGAGTCCCGAGTCCCGAGTCCCGATGGAACCCGAGTCCCGTTGGGATCAGAACGCGAAGGTCACGCCGGCCACCGGGCCCTTGAACTCCTGCTTCAGGCCGACGGTGGTCAGCGAGGCCGTATTGGAGTCGGTCTTGCGGTCCACATCCAGCTTGAACCAGTCGTAGCCGGCGAAGATGCCGAAATTCCTGGTGAAGCGGTATTCGGCGATGGCATTGGCGCGGCTCAGGTCGCCGTCGTACTTGTCGAAGTTGCCCCACTTGGTGTTGAGGTACTGGCCCTGCACGCTGAACAGCCAGTGCTCGTTGGGCTGCGCGGTGAAGCGCAGGCCGACCACCGGCGCGGCGCCGTCCTCGCTTTCGTCGATGAAGGTCCCCGAATACAGGTCGCCCAGATCGGCGTAGGCATTGGTCTGGACCTTGGCCCATTCGGCGCCGATCTGCAGGCCCAGGCTGAACTGCGGGGTGTCGATCACCGCGTAGTCGTACACCAGGCTGGCGACCTGGTACTTCAGTTCGCCCTTGATGAAGCTGCCGGCCGGCACGACGACCCCGCCGTAGCTGACGGCATCGCCCAGTTCCGCGCGGCGATCCTTGTCGTACTTGAAGTAGTCGAAGATCAGGCGCTGGCGGGTGCTGATGCGGAACATGCCGTCCACGCGCGGCTCCCATTCCTTGCCGCCGAAGTCGAAGTCCTGCGAGCCGGAGATCTGGCTGCCGGCGATGGTGGTGTTGCCGCGCAAGGTGTTGTCGTTGTCCACGTTCATCGCGCCGAGGCGGATGGTGAAGCGGTCGTCGCCGTCTTCGGCGTGCGCGGGGAGGGCGTAGGCGGCGGCGAGCGCGCACGGCAACGCAAGAGCGAGCAAATGTTTCATGGGGGGCCAAGCTCCGTCATCTGGGGATGGATGCGCCGATGGCGAACGCCACCGCGTGCGGCAACTATCCGTAAAGCGATGTCCACCATCCGTGAAGGTATGGAGTGCGTGATGGCGGCGTTGGTCGCAGAAGTGGCCGGCAAAAAAGCGCAAAAAAGAAGAGTCCCGGTCGCCCGGGACTCCATGGGGCTGCGCTGCAGATCGACGAGGATGGGCGCAGTCCGTGCAAGCTTCGACCGCAGAGCGGGCGGAAAGTTCCCACGCAAATCCCTGCTGCGATGCATCAATCCAGGCCGCGGCGCGGGTCTGCGACGTGCTATCGTTGGCGGCTTGGCTCGATCCGGGGAGGGTCGCAACCTTTGGCGGTTGTCTCGTAAATTGTCCCATTGCTATACTCCCGCGGCTCGACGGACGCGAAGACGTCCTCACCCCACCACCAACTGCAGGATTTTCTGTGCTGAACTCCGTTGATGCGGGTCGGCGGCTGATGCTGCGCGCAGCGATTTACCCGCTGGTGGCGGTGGCCGTGGTCTCCCTGGCCTTCTTGCTGCTGGGGCCGAAGTACGCCATGGGCGCCGCCGCAACCGGGCTGGCGACGGTGGCGGGGGGATGGCTGGCGGCACGCACCGCGTTGAGCGGCGGCGTGCAGGCGGCAGGGGCGGCGATGGCGCGGTTGATCGTGGCCATGGTGCTGAAGTGGGTGTTGGTGTTCGCGGTACTGGCGCTGGGCTTTGCCTGGTGGCGGCTGCCTCCTCTGGCCCTGTTGGCGGGTATCGCCGTCGGGCTGATGTTCCAGGTTCTGGCTCTGGCCAGACGTTGATCCAATCACGATAAAGGCTCAGGACTCATGGCGGGCGAGGAAGCAACCCCTACCTCCTACATCCAGCACCACCTGCAGAACCTCACCTTCCAGGTGCAGGAAGGCGGGTTCTGGCAGGTGCACGTGGACACGCTGGTCATGTCGGTGCTGTCCGGCCTGCTGATGGTGGTCGGCTTCTGGATGGCCACGCGCAAGGCCACCGCCGGCGTGCCGGGCAAGTGGCAGGCGTTCGTGGAGATCCTGCTGGAGTTCGTCGACCGCCAGGTCAAGGACACCTACCACGGCACCAGCAAGCTGGTCACCCCGATCGCGATCACCCTGTTCTTCTGGATCCTGATGATGAACCTCATCAAGATGGTCCCGGCGGACTTCATCGCCAAGCCGCTCGAAATGGCCGGCGTGCACTACTGGAAGCCGGTGCCCACCGCCGACGTCAATGCCACCCTGGGCATGTCGATCAGCGTGTTCTTCCTGATGATCTTCTTCTCGCTGCGCTCCAAGGGCGTGGGCGGGATGACCAAGGAATTCCTGACCGCCCCGTTCGGCAAGTGGATGCTGCCGTTCAACCTGATCCTCAATATCGTCGAGTGGGTGAGCAAGCCGATCTCCCTGGCGATGCGACTGTTCGGCAACATGTTCGGCGGCGAGATCGTGTTCCTGCTGATCTGGGTGCTGGGCGGTGCCGGCATCGTCGGCGCGCTGGCCGGCGGCGCGTTCGGCTTCGGCTGGATGCTGTTCCACCTGCTGGTGATCCCGCTGCAGGCTTTCATCTTCATGATGCTGTCCATCGTGTATCTGAGCCTGGCGGAAGACAGCCACTGACGTTTCTGCTTCATGCGTTTCTGCAACCCTTCGTTCGATTCACCATCCTCAAGCAACTTTGTTCTCGGAGAAAACCATGTACTTCGCCGTCCTGACCAACCTCGCCCAAGTCCAGAGCTCCACCGTCCTCGCCGTCGGCATCATGATCGGCCTGGCCGCGCTGGGCGCCGGCCTCGGTCTGGCCATCATGGCCGGCAAGTTCCTGGAGTCGGCCGCGCGCCAGCCGGAACTGATCCCGGTGCTGCAGGTGCGCATGTTCATCACCGCCGGCCTGATCGACGCCGCGTTCATCATCAGCGTCGCGGTCGGCCTGTTGTTCGCGTTCGCCAACCCGATGATCGGCGAGTTCGTGTCGCGCCTGCCGCAGGGCGGCTGATCCAGTCGCACCGGCGGACGGCCGCGGCGATGCGGCCGCCCCGCTGCGGATGAAGGTTCGGACGCGCCCGCCGCAATGGCGGCGCGTCCACCCCGTCACTTTGGCTGAGCGTACCCAATGAATATCGGTCTCACCCTCTTTGCCCAGGCGCTGGCGTTTGCCGGTCTGATCTGGATCGTCGCGACCAAGATCTGGCCGCCGCTGATGCAGGCCATCGAAGCGCGCCAACAGAAGATCGCCGAAGGCCTCGCCGCCGCCGATCGCAGCCAGAAGGATCTGGCGCAGGCGCAGGAAAAGGTCAACGAAGTGCTGAAGGACGCACGCGTCAAGGCCAACGAGATCATCGACCAGGCCCACGCGCGCGCCAACCAGATCGTCGAGGCGGCCAAGCACGAGGCGATCGCCGAGGCCAGCCGGCAGAAGGACCTGGCCCAGGCCGAGATCGACGCTGCGGCCAACCGTGCGCGCGAAGAGCTGCGTCGCCAGGTGTCGCTGCTGGCGGTGAGCGGTGCGGAAAAGCTGCTCAAGCGCGAAATCGACGCCAACGCCCACAAGGCGCTGCTCGACGCGCTGGCGGCGGAGATCTGAGATGAGCCAGGCCCTCACACTGGCGCGTCCGTATGCCCGCGCCGCGTTCGCCGCGGCCAGCGATGCCGGCAAGCTCGCGCCGTGGTCGCAGGCGCTGGCGTTCTCCGCCCAGGTCGCGGCCGATCCGCGCGTGGCCGCGTTGCTGCACAACCCGCAGCTGCAGCGCGAGCAGGCAGTGGCGCTGCTGGCGCCGCAGGTGGCCGACGAGCAGTACGCGCGCTTCCTGAGCCTGCTGGCCGAAGGGCAGCGGCTGCCGCTGCTGCCCGAGATCGCCGGGCTGTACGATCAGCTGCGTGCCGAGGCCGAATGCGTGGTCAAGGCCAACGTGACCTCGGCCACCCGGCTCAGCGAGGCGGAAGTGGCCTCGTTGAAGGTGGCGTTGAAGCAGCGCTTCGGCCGCGAGGTCGAGATCACCACGGCGGTGGACGCTTCGCTGATCGGCGGCGCGGTGATCGACGCCGGCGACGTGGTCATCGACGGTTCGCTGAAAGGCAAGCTGTCGCGCCTGCACTCCGCACTGGCCCACTAAGAAGCGGGAATGGCGAATAGAGAAGCGAGAACCCGGCCCGGCGGCGACGCCACCTGCGATTCCCGATTCCCCATTCCCGATTCTCAAAGAAGCTAACCAAACGTCGCCATCCGCCTTCGTGCGGTGGACGATCCGAAGGAAACCAAGATGGCAACCACGCTCAACCCCTCCGAAATCAGCGAACTGATCAAGAACCGCATCGAGCAGGTCACGCTGACCGCGGAGTCGCGCAACGAAGGCACGGTCACCAGCGTGTCCGACGGCATCGTGCGCATCTTCGGCCTGGCCGACGTGATGCAGGGCGAAATGATCGAACTGCCGAACGAGACCTACGCCCTGGCGCTGAACCTGGAGCGCGACTCGGTCGGCGCCGTGGTGCTCGGCGACTACGAGAACCTGCGCGAAGGCGACGTGGCCAAGACCACCGGCCGCATCCTGGAAGTGCCGGTGGGCAAGGAACTGCTCGGCCGCGTGGTCAACGCGCTGGGCGAGCCGATCGACGGCAAGGGCCCGCTGGGTACCACGCAGACCGCGCCGGTGGAGCGCGTGGCGCCGGGCGTGATCTGGCGCAAGTCGGTCGACCAGCCGGTGCAGACCGGCTACAAGTCGGTCGATGCGATGATCCCGATCGGCCGCGGCCAGCGCGAGCTGGTCATCGGCGACCGCCAGACCGGCAAGACCGCGCTGGCGATCGATGCGGTGATCAACCAGAAGGCCACCGGCATCAAGTGCGTGTACGTGGCGATCGGGCAGAAGGCCTCGACCGTGGCCAACATCGTGCGCAAGCTGGAAGAGAACGGCGCGCTGGCGCACACCATCGTGGTCGCCGCGACCGCCTCCGAATCGGCGGCGATGCAGTACATCAGCGCCTACGCCGGCTGCACCATGGGCGAGTACTTCATGGACCGCGGCGAAGACGCGCTGATCGTGTACGACGATCTGTCCAAGCAGGCCGTGGCCTACCGCCAGATCTCGTTGCTGCTGAAGCGCCCGCCGGGCCGCGAAGCGTATCCGGGCGACGTGTTCTACCTGCACAGCCGCCTGCTGGAGCGCGCCGCGCGCGTGTCCGAGGACTACGTGGAGAAGTTCACCGACGGCGCGGTCAAGGGCAAGACCGGCTCGCTGACCGCGCTGCCGATCATCGAGACCCAGGCCGGCGACGTGTCCGCGTTCGTGCCGACCAACGTGATCTCGATCACCGACGGCCAGATCTTCCTGGAAACCGACCTGTTCAACGCCGGCATCCGCCCGGCGGTGAACGCCGGCATCTCGGTGTCGCGCGTCGGCGGCGCCGCGCAGACCAAGATCATCAAGAAGCTCTCCGGCGGCATCCGCATCTCGCTGGCGCAGTACCGCGAGCTGGCGGCGTTCGCGCAGTTCGCCTCGGACCTGGACGAAGCCACCCGCAAGCAGCTCGAGCGCGGCCAGCGCGTCACCGAGCTGATGAAGCAGAAACAGTACCTGCCGATGTCCATCGCCAACCAGGCGCTGTCGATCTACGCGGTCAACGAAGGCTTCCTGGACGACGTGCCGGTCAACAAGATCGGCGCGTTCGAGGAAGGCCTGCACGCGCACTTCGCCAACACCGCCGGCGAGCTGATCGCCAAGGTCGACGACAGCGGCGACTGGAACGGCGAGATCGAAGCGGCGTTCAAGAAGGGCATCGGCGAGTTCAAGACCACGGGCAGCTGGTAATCCAGCTGCAGGGAATCGGGAATCGAGAATAGGGAATCGTAGGAGCGGGATCCGGGCTTTGCCCATTCCCGATTCTCCATTCCCCATTCCCACGAAGCGAGCAAAGCGAGCGAGAGCATGGCAGGCGGACGCGAAATCAAAACCAAGATCAAGAGCGTGCAGAACACCCGCAAGGTGACGCGCGCGCTCGAGATGGTCTCGGCCTCCAAGATCCGCAAGGCGCAGGATCGGATGAAGACCTCGCGTCCGTACGCGCAGGCGATGAAGCAGGTGATCGGGCATCTGGCGCAGGCCAGCACCGACTACACGCATCCGTTCCTGGTGCAGCGCGATGCGGTCAAGCGCGTCGGCTACATCGTGATCTCCTCCGATCGCGGCCTGGCCGGCGGCCTCAACAACAACCTGTTCCGCAAGATGCTGGGCGAAGTGCGCCAGTGGCAGGACCAGGGCGCCGGCATCGACGTGGTCACCATCGGCCAGAAGGCCTCGGTGTTCTTTCGCCGGCTCAAGGTCGACATGGTCGGCAGCGTCAGCCATCTCGGCGACGTGCCGCAGCTGCAGCAGCTGATCGGCGTGATCAAGGTGATGCTGGATGCGTTCACCGAGGGCAAGATCGACCGCGTCTACCTGGTCTACAACCGCTTCGTGAACACGATGGCGCAGAAGGCCAGCTTCGACCAGCTGCTGCCGCTGCCGCCGGCGGAGAACCAGGTCGCGCACCACGACTGGGACTACCTGTACGAACCCGATGCCGCGAGCGTGCTGGAGCACGTGATGACGCGCTACATCGAATCGCTGGTGTACCAGGCGGTGCTGGAGAACGTCGCGTCCGAGCATGCCGCGCGCATGGTCGCGATGAAGGCCGCCAGCGACAACGCCAACAAACTGATCAGCACCTTGCAGCTGATCTACAACAAGGCGCGGCAGGCGGCGATCACCCAGGAAATTTCCGAGATCGTCGGCGGCGCGGCCGCTGTGTAGCCGGGAATGGGGAATGGAGAAACGGGAATGGTCGAAGCAGTCGCATTTGATCCTCCCATTCCCGATTCCCCGTTCCCCATTCCCGACACCAGTTTCGAATAGACATTAGTGGAGTTATCCAAATGAGTCAGGGCAAGATCGTTCAGATCATCGGCGCGGTCGTCGACGTCGAATTCGCGCGTGCCGATGTGCCGAAGATTTACGACGCACTGAAGGTCGAAGGCACCGCCATCACGCTGGAAGTGCAGCAGCAGCTGGGCGACGGCATCGTGCGCACCATCGCGCTCGGCTCCACCGACGGCCTCAAGCGCAACCTGGTGGCAACCAATACCGGCCGTGCGATCTCGGTGCCGGTCGGTCCGGGCACGCTGGGCCGGATCATGGACGTGCTGGGCCGCCCGATCGACGAGGCCGGCGAGGTGCAGGCCACCGACCATTGGGAAATCCACCGCGCCGCGCCGAGCTACGAAGACCAGTCCTCGGCCACCGAGCTGCTGGAAACCGGCATCAAGGTCATCGACCTGATGTGCCCGATCTCCAGGGGCGGCAAGGTCGGCCTGTTCGGCGGCGCCGGCGTCGGCAAGACCGTCAACATGATGGAACTGATCAACAACATCGCCAAGGCGCACTCGGGCCTGTCGGTGTTCGCCGGTGTGGGCGAGCGTACCCGCGAGGGCAACGACTTCTACCACGAGATGAAGGACTCCAACGTCCTGGACAAGGTGGCGATGGTGTACGGCCAGATGAACGAGCCGCCGGGCAACCGCCTGCGCGTGGCACTGACCGGCCTGACCATGGCCGAGTACTTCCGCGACGAGAAGGACGAAAACGGCAAGGGCAAGGACGTGCTGCTGTTCGTCGACAACATCTACCGCTACACGCTGGCCGGTACCGAAGTGTCGGCGCTGCTGGGGCGCATGCCGTCGGCGGTGGGCTACCAGCCGACCCTGGCCGAGGAAATGGGCGTGCTGCAGGAGCGCATCACCTCGACCAAGACCGGCTCGATCACCTCGATCCAGGCCGTGTACGTGCCTGCGGACGACTACACCGACCCGTCGCCGGCGACCACCTTCGCCCACCTCGATTCGACCGTGGCGCTGTCGCGCAGCATCGCCTCGCTGGGTATCTATCCGGCGGTGGATCCGCTGGACTCGACCTCGCGCATGATGGATCCGAACGTGATCGGGCACGAGCACTACGACACCGCCCGCCGCGTGCAGATGACCCTGCAGAAGTACAAGGAACTGAAGGACATCATCGCGATCCTGGGCATGGACGAACTGTCCGAAGAGGACAAACAGTCGGTGTCGCGCGCGCGCAAGATCGAGCGCTTCTTCAGCCAACCGTTCCACGTGGCCGAAGTGTTCACTGGCTCGCCGGGCAAGTACGTGTCGCTGAAGGACACCATCCGCAGCTTCAAGGGCATCGTCGACGGCGAATACGACCACCTGCCGGAGCAGGCGTTCTACATGGTCGGCAGCATCGAAGAGGCGGTCGAGAAGGCCAGGAAGATGGCCGAGAAGGCCTGATCTGGATCCCGGCCGCGTTGCGGCCGGCATCCGGGAATGGGGAATCGGGAATCGAGAATCGTAAAGGCGGGACACGTGGCATCCGAGGCATCGCGTAGTGGTTAAGAGAAGGCAACTCGCTTCTCCCATTCCCGATTCCCGATTCCCGATTCCCGCCTCACCCAGTGAGGCACCATGAGCACCATCCGTTGCGACATCGTCAGCGCCGAGCACGAGATCTACCACGGTGAAGCGACCCTGGTGGTCGCCACCGGCGAGTTGGGCGAGCTGGGCATCGCGCCCAAGCACGCGCCGCTGATCACCCGGCTCAAGCCCGGCAAGGTGGTGGTCACCACCGCCAGCGGCGAGCAGCTGGATTTCGCCATTTCCGGCGGCATCCTGGAGGTGCAGCCGCAGGTGGTGACGATCCTGGCCGACACCGCGATCCGCGCGCAGGACATCGACGAAGCCTCGGTGCGCAAGGCCAAGGACGAAGCCGAGCGCATGCTCGCCCACCGTGGCGAAGGCATCGACGTGGCCGCGGCGCAGGCCAAGCTGGCGGAAGTCGCCGCGCAGCTGCAGGCGCTGGAGCGCCTGCGCAAGAACCTCAAGCACTGAGCCAAACCGCGCGCCGCCCGGCGGCCGCCCGAGCGCGACGAAAACGCCGGCGATTGCCGGCGTTTTCGTTGGTGAGATGCGCCGGGTGCGGGGCGTGCCCGGCCGTTTCGCAGCGGCGGCAACGCATGCGCGGCATCGCACGCGCCGCCGGCGCCGCGCGCAACTGAGTGACGCGGCGCACGGCGCTGGCTTTATCGCCGCTGACTCGATTGCGCGCGCGCGTCGCAACCGCGGCGTGCTGCAACGAAATCGTCCAACGGCTTCGGCAAGATGGCGGGCCGATCTGCACCTCCTTTCCCCACGCAGACGGTTTTCAGGAGAGACACGATGACCGCTTCCGTTGCTGCCACACTCCCGCGCGTGCTGAGCGCGCTGCTGGCCGGTACCGCCATGCTGGGCTGCGCGATGCCCGCGCGCAGCGCCACGCCGCTCGAACCGCTGCTCGACCGCATCGTCGAACGCAACGCGATCGGCGACCAGGTCGCGCTGAGCAAATGGGACAGCGGCAAGCCGGTGCTGGACGCCACGCGCGAGGCCGCGGTGCTGGCCGGCGTGCGCGCGCAGGCGCCGGCGCACGGCGTGGATGCGGACGACGCGGCGCGCTTCTTCGGCATGCAGATCGAGTCCAACAAGCTGGTGCAATACCAGCTGCTGGCGCGCTGGCGGCTGCGCGGCCGTGCCCCCGACCAGCCGCGTCCGGACCTGACCGCGCTGCGCGCGCGCCTGGACCAGTTGCAGGGCGAGATGCTGGACGCCCTGCAGGCCAGCGCCGCGGCCCGGCAGGCGCCGGATTGCCCGGCGGCGACCGCGCGTGCGGCCGAGGCCTATGCGCTGCGTTGGCAGCTGGACCAGGTCCATCGCACCGCGCTGGTGCGCAGCCTGGGCGATTTCTGCCGCTGAGCGGGGCGGGCGCCGTCGCATGCGGTCGCACGCGACGGCGCCATCGACGGCGCGTAGGCCAGGTGGGCCGGTGCGCGTGGGCTGCCTTCATGTGGTGGGAGCGCCTTCAGTCGCGACGGGCTCTCCCGGTAAAGCCCGTCGCGACTGAAGGCGCTCCCACAAGTGTCCAGCGCGCTGCGTGCCGCGCCTGCTGCGCCCGCCCCTAGCGGTACACCACGTGCCGGCCCAGGAAGAACGACAGCACCGCCAGCAGGCCTTCGACCACCGGTTTGGCCAGCCAGGCCAGGCGCAGGCCCAGCGCGTCCACGCACAGCGCCACCAGCCAGGTGCTGAGCAGGGTCAGCACGATCCACAGCGCCATGAAGCGGCCGAAGCGCTGCCAGCCCAGGCGCGCGGCGTCGCCGCTGGCGAAGGTGATGCGGCCGTTGAGCCAGAAGCCGAGCAGGGCGCCGCACACGCGGCCGAGCACGTTGGCCGGGATCGGCGGCATGCCGGCGGCGGTCGCCGCGACGAACACGCTCCAGTCGATCAGCAGTTGCAGCAATCCGATCACGACGAATTGACCGCTCTGGCGCAGCAGACTCATGCAAGCCCCGGGTTGGGATCAAGCGCGCATGCTAGCGTCTGCCGCGCAGATGTAAATGCCGCGCGGCGCGATGGCGCCGGCATTGCGGCACGCAGACGCGGCTGCCTCTAAAATCCTGGTCTCCCCGCAATGGAACCTGCCCATGAGCCTGCCCCTGCACGTCGTGATCCTCGCCGCCGGCGCGGGCAAGCGGATGAAGTCGGCCAAGCCCAAGGTGCTGCAACCGCTCGCCGGCCGGCCGATGCTGGCGCACGTGATCGAAACCGCGCGCCAGCTGCAGCCGGCGGCGATCCATGTGGTCTACGGCCATGGCGGCGACGCGGTACGCGCGGCCTTCGGCGAGCAGCCGGATCTGCTGTGGGCCGAGCAGGCGCAGCAGCTGGGCACCGGGCATGCGCTGCAGCAGGCGATGGCCGCGGTGCCGGACGCGGCCACGGTGCTGGTGCTGTACGGCGACGTGCCGCTGATCCGCGCCGACACCCTGCTGCGCCTGCTGCATTCGCCGGGGCGGCTGGCGGTGCTGGTGGCCGAGCCCGGGGATCCCAGCGGCTACGGCCGCATCGTGCGCGACGCGGCGGGCAAGGTCGCCGCGATCGTGGAGCACAAGGAGGCCGACGACGAGCAGCGCCGCATCCGCATCGTCAACACCGGCATCGTCACCGCCGAATCCACCGCGCTCAAGCGCTGGCTGGCGCAGCTGCGCAGCGACAACGCGCAGGGCGAGTACTACCTCACCGACGTGTTCGCCGCCGCCGCCGCCGAGTTCACCCCGGCGGAGATGGTGCTGGTGGCCGATCCGATCGAGGCCGAAGGCGCCAACGACCCGTGGCAGCTGGCGCAGCTGGAGCGCGCCTGGCAGCTGCGCGCGGCGCGTGCGCTGTGCGCGCAGGGCGCGCACCTGCTGGATCCGAACCGGCTGGACCAGCGCGGCCGCGTGCGCGTGGGCCGCGATGTGCGCATCGACGTGAACGTGGTGCTGGAAGGCGAGGTGGAACTGGGCGACGGGGTCAGCATCGGCCCGTTCGTGCGGCTCAAGGACGTGGTCCTGGGGCCGGGCACCGAAGTGCGTGCGCACTGCGACCTGGAAGGGGTGGTCACCGAAGGCGCGGTGCAGATCGGTCCGTTCGCGCGGCTGCGGCCGGGCACGGTGCTGGCCGACGGCGTGCACATCGGCAACTTCGTCGAGACCAAGAAGGCGGTGCTCGGCGTCGGCAGCAAGGCCAACCATCTGAGCTATCTGGGCGATGCGCTGATCGGCAGCGGGGTCAACATCGGCGCCGGCACCATCACCTGCAACTACGACGGCGTGAACAAGTCGCAGACCACGATCGGCGACGACGTCTTCGTCGGTTCCAACAGCGCGCTGGTGGCGCCGGTGACGATCGGGACCGGGGCGACCATCGGCGCCGGTTCGGTGATCACGCGCGATGCGCCGGCCGGGCAGCTCACCGTGGCGCGGGCGCGGCAGAGCACGCACGCAGGCTGGAAGCGGCCGACGAAGAAATAGCGGGTCGCGCGTCCGCCGGCAGCGTGACAGGCATCGCACCCGCAGGGGCGGTGCCGCGCTAAGGTGGCGCGGCTGGCCAGGCACGGCGCCAGCGTCGCAACGGTCCACGGAGGTGTTCGATGCTGCTACGACGCAGGCGGTGGTGGGGGCTGGCGCTGCTGCTGGCCACGGCGGGCGCCGTGCATGCGCAGACCTTTCACCTGTACCTGGCGCCCGACGGCGACGACGCTGCGGCCGGGACCAGTGCCGCGACCGCGCTGCAGACCCTGGCCGCAGCGCAGCAGCGCCTGCAGGCGCAGGCGCCGACCACCGAAGTGGAGATCGTGGTCGCGGCCGGCACCTACCTGGGCCAGTCGGTGCGCTGGACGTTCCGCAACGGCGCGCCGCTGCGCATCGCCGCCGCCGCCGGCGCCGCCACGATGCCGCACTTCGACGGGCGCGGCGGCGGCACCTGGTTCACCCTGCGCGGCGGCGGCAACCAGCGCACCCAGCTGCAGGTGGTCGGCCTGGAGGTCAGCGACTACTGGATGGCGATGGATCTGGGCAGCAGCAATGCGGCCGCCGACGGCAATGCCGGCAACGCGATCCGCGGCATGCGCTTCAGCCGCATCGGCGGCATCCACGGCCAGGGCGATCCGGCGTACTCGTATGCGGCGATCCGGCTGCAGAACTCGCGCGACAACGCGATCGCCGACAACCAGTTCAGCGCGATCGAGAACAGCACGGAAACCTCCGGCTACATCCATGCGCTGTACCTGGCGCGGCATTCGAGCGGCAATACGGTCGAAGGCAACAGTTTCACCGACGTCAACGGCGACGCGGTGCGCACCCGCGATGCGTCCGACGACACCGAGCTGCGCGGCAACCATTTCGTGCGCGCCGGCAAGTACGCCGCGTTCTCCGACTGGTTCGATCCGGAGCAGGGCGAATGCCCGTCGCAGGGCGGGCGCTTCATCGACAACACGGTCGGCGCCGGCTATTACGGTGCGATTCCGGCCACCGCCACGACCGGGGCCGACGATGCCTGCGGCGCGCTGGCCACGCCGCGCATCGTCGAGAGTGGGACGATGCGCGAGTGAAGCTGGGTACTGCAGCGGCGCATCTTTGGTGTTCGGCGCGGTGAGGGAATTTGTCGGAGCGACTTCAGTCGCGACGGGGCTTGCCGGTAACGCCTGTCGCGACTGAAGTCGCTCCCACAGTGGCACCATCAAGTGGCATCGTCTGGACCGAAATGCGCTAGCCCGCCAACGTCAGCGGCAGCTGCACCGCCACGCACAGCCCGCCTTCGTCGCGGTTCTGCAGCGACAGGCGGCCGCCGTGCGCCTCGACGATCTCGCGGGTCAGCGCCAGGCCCAGGCCGGTGCCGTTGCGCTTGGTCGAATAGAACGGCATCAGCGCGTTGTGCAGCACCGCCTCGTTCATGCCGCTGCCGCGGTCCAGCACCTCGATGCGCAGCCATTCGGAGCGGGTGGAGACGCGGATGCGCACGCTGTCGGCCGGCGCCAGGCCCTCGGGGCTGGATTCGTGCGCGTTCTTGACCAGGTTGAGCAGCGCCTGCTGCAACTGTGCCGGATCGACCCGGCTGTGCAGGTCGGGCGCTTCCAGTTCCAGCGCGAACGGGATCTGCTGCTG
This sequence comes from Xanthomonas hyacinthi, assembly GCF_009769165.1. Classification (NCBI taxonomy): domain Bacteria; kingdom Pseudomonadati; phylum Pseudomonadota; class Gammaproteobacteria; order Lysobacterales; family Lysobacteraceae; genus Xanthomonas; species Xanthomonas hyacinthi. Next base: position 1,297,565 of record NZ_CP043476.1, on the reverse strand, counting down.
CAGCCCGCCCAGGAACTGCGCCCAGTGCACGGTCTGCAATTGCGGCTGCGGCAATTTGGCGAAGCGCGCGTAGCCGCGGATGAAGCCTTCCAGGTGCCGTGCGCGCTCCTCGATGGTGCCGAAGACTTCTTCCAGCCGCTCCACCTTCTGCCGCCGCACCAGCTCGGCGCCGGAATGCGCCAGCGAGGCGATCGGCGCCAGCGAGTTGTTCAATTCGTGGCTGATGACCCGGATCACCTTCTTCCAGGTATGCACTTCCTGGCGGCGCAGTTCGGCGGTGAGCAGGCGGAGCAGCAGCAGTTCGTGCGGGCGGCCGTTGAGGCGGAAGCGGCGCCGCGACAGATGGTAGACCTGCTCCTCTTCCGGATCCTCGTCGTCGTCGATGGTGAACAGGCTGTCGCCACCGCGCGCCACCGCCTCGCGCAGCGCCGGCGGCATGCCCAGCAGCAGGTCGTCCAGGCGCTGGCCTTCCAGTTTCCAGCCGCCGTGCAGCAGTTTGCGCGCGGCCAGGTTGGAGAACACCACGCGGCGCAGGCCGTCGCCGCCGTTGGAGGTGAGTAGCATCGCCACCGGCGTGTTCTGCACCATGGTGTCGAGCATCAGTTCGCGCTGCGCCAGGCCCTGGCGCTGTTCGCGCAGGATCTCGCCGAGCTGCCGGTGCGCGGCGACCATTTCGCCCAGCTCGTCGTCGCCGCGCCAGTGCACGCCGAAGTTGTACTCGCCGTCGCGGTAGCTGCTGACGGTGCCGGCCAGGGCGCGGAACAGCGAGCGCATCGGCGCGGTGGCCAGGCGCAGCGTCCACCACATCAGCGCCAGCAGCAGCAGCGCCGACAGCGTTACCACTTCCCAGCCGCGGTCCATCCAGTACGCCAGCAGCCACGGCATCGCCGCGGCCAGCGCCAGCACCGGCAGCAGGCGCAGGAACAGGCCGACGGTGAAGGAGCGGCGCAGTTTCATTCGCGCGGGATGCCGTAGCGGTCCATGCGCCGGTACAGCGCCTGCCGGCTCATGCCCAGTTCGGCCGCGGCCTGGGCGATGACGCCGTTGGCGCGGCCGAGCACCGCGACGATGCGCTCGCGGTCCGGTTCGGCACCGGCGGCGGGGCGCGGCGCTGCCGGCTTGGGCAGGTTGAGGTCGGCGGCCTCGATCAGGCGGCCGCCGGCCAGCAGTTCGGCGCGCTGGATCACGTTGCGCAGCTCGCGCACGTTGCCGGGCCAGGCATGCCGCTGCAGCGCCTGCGCGGCGCCGGCCGACAGCGGCTTGGCGCCGGACAGGAAGTGCTCGGCCAGCGGCAGGATGTCGCCGGGGCGGTCGGCCAGCGCCGGCAGCGACAGCTCCACCGCGTTGAGCCGGTAGTACAGATCCTCGCGGAACGCGCCGTCGCGGATCATCGTGGCCAGATCGGCATTGGTGGCACTGATCACCCGCACCTTGACCTGGCGCTCGCGGTTGGAGCCGAGCCGTTCGAAGCGGCCGGTCTCCAGCACGCGCAGCAGTTTCATCTGCCCGGCCAGCGACAGGTTGCCGATCTCGTCCAGGAACAAGGTACCGCCGTCGGCCGCCTCGAACTTGCCTTCGCGGACCTTGTTGGCGCCGGTATAGGCGCCGGCCTCGGCGCCGAACAATTCGGCTTCGATCAGCTCGGCCGGAATCGCGCCGCAGTTCAGGGCCACGAACGGGCCCTGCCGCATCGGCGAATTGGCCTGGACGATCTCGGCGATCTTCTCCTTGCCGCTGCCGTTGGGGCCGGTGATCAGCACCGGCAGTTCCGAGCGCGCGACCTGGCAGGCCAGGGCGATGGCGCGCTCGCTGGCCGGGTCGGCGAACACCGCGCCGCGCAGCTCGTAGCGCTGCGCCAGTTGCTGGCGATGGCGGCGTTCGCCGTCGCGGCGCCGTTCCAGTTCGCGCCGTGCCTCGGACAGTTCCAGCAGGTTGTTGACCGTGGTCAGCAGCTTGTGGTCGTCCCAGGGCTTGGCCAGGTAGTCGGCGGCGCCGGCCTTGACCAGCTCCACCGCGCTGCTGAGCTGGGTCCAGGCGGTCAGCAGGATCACCGGCAGGTCCGGATGGCGCGCGCGGATCGCATCGAACAGGGCCACGCCTTCCTCGCCGGAGGTGGTGTCGGCGGTGAAGTTCATGTCCTGCAGCACCAGATCGATGTCGCCGTCGGCCAGGCGTTGCAGTCCGGCGTGCGGACTGTCCGCATGCACCGTGTCGATGTCGTGCAGGGAGAACAGCACTTCCAGCGCGGTGGCGACGGCGGGGTTGTCGTCGATGATCAGGATGCAGGGCATCGGGAACCTTGGCGGATGGCCTGGACGGAACGGGCGAACGGAGAACGCGTCGGCATCATCGCAGTCGCGGCGCGGCTTGTCGTGTGCGCCAGCGGCCGCCGACGTGCGGCCGATACCGTCGCCGGTGCGCGCGAGATGGCGGCCACGCGCATGCGCATCACCGGTACGCCGCAGGCGACAGCCGCGCGGCGCGTTCGGCCGGTCCGCGCATCGCCAGCCAGCCGGCACCCAGCAACAGCACTGCGATGACCAGCGGATACAGCGGCGGTGGCGACAGCGCCGGAGCATCCAGCAAGGCGCGCCGCAACAGTGCTGTGGCGACCGCGCCGATGGCGATGCCCAGGCCGCACAGCAACAGATTTTCGCGGCGCAGCTGCCAGCGGATCTGCGCCGCGCGCGCACCCAGCGCGCGACGCAGCGCGATCTGCCGGTAGCGCTGGCGCACCATCGCCTCGCTGATGGCGTAGACCGCCGCGGTGGTGGCGAACAGCCACAGCGCCATCCCTGCAACAAGCGACGCCAGCCGATGGCGATGCGTGCGCAGTTGCTGCACGCGCAGTTCGCCGGCGCTGCTCAGATCGTGCAGCCGCCCCGGCGCGATGCGTTGCGCATCCGCCGCCAGGCGCGCGCGGACCTGCATCGGATCGCCGCGCGCGACCCGCAGCACATAGAGCGTGTTGCCCTCATCCTGCAAGCGCAGCGCGAGGATGGCGGCGTCCTCGTCGCCAGCGCCTGGCGCGCGCAGCCGCTCGACGATGCCGACCACCCGCGCCGGCGGTCGGTCGCCCAGATACACCGCCTGTCCCACTGCGTCGTGCCCAGGGAACAGCCGCGCCGCCAGCGACCGGGTCAGGATCGCCCGCTGCGCGAGGTCCACCGCGGTGGGCGATGTGAGGTCGCGATACTCGTCGCGGGCGAAGTCGCGGCCGCGCCGCAGGCGCAGGCCCAGTGCCGCCAGCAGTCCGGGACCGCCGAGGTAGGTGCTCGCGCGGAACTGTCCGCCGGCGCCGTCGGCGCGGGGTCCCATCAGCGCGCTCCACTGCTCGGGTCCGAACGGCAGTTGATTGACCGCGGCGACGTGCAGGACGCCGGGCAGCGCACGCAAGGCCGCCGCCTCGCGCTGCGCCGCCGCGGCGGACACGCGGCCGCTGAGCCGCAGCGTCAGCAGATGCGCGTCGTCATCGATGCCGCTGGAGGCGTGCATGCGCGCATGCGCCTGGCTGGCCAGCGTGCCCATGGCGAGCAGCACGGGATAGCCGAGCGCCATCTGCAGCACGATCAGCGTCGCCAGCAGCGCGTGCCTGCGCAGCGAGATCAGCAATCGATCCACGTGCCGAGTCCGTCCGCTTTACGCACTGCGCGTGGCCACCGCTGGCGGCACCGCCGCGGCGCGTCGCGCCGGCGCGAGCACCGCGAGCTGGCCGAGCAGCCACAGCACCACCGCGCCGGCCGGCAGGTACCACGGCGGCAGCCGCGGCAGCTCGTAGGCGTTCATCAGCCACAGACTGGCGGTGTAGGCCAGCAGCATGCCGAGCACGATGCCGGTGCTGGCGAGAAGGAAATTCTCGGTCTGGAAATGCAGCAGGATCTGCCGGCAGGTGGCGCCGAGCGCACGGCGGATGCCGATCTGCTTGGTCCGCTGCTGCACCCAGAAACTGGTCAGGCCGACGATGCCCAGCGCGGTGATCATCAGCAAGGCCACGCAGACCCCGACCAGCAGCCAGGCCATGGACTGGTCGTTGCGATAGTAGGCCGCGCGCGCCTCCTGCAGGGTCTTGCTGTCCTTGTTCTGGACCATGCGTTTGGGCCCGTGTGCCAACAGCGCGGTTCGCGCCTGCTGCAGCACGGCCTCGCGTTGCGCCGGGTCGTTCACCCGCAGTAGATAGGTCCCATTGGTGTAGGGCATGTTCACTGGAAACAGCAGCGCGGACTCGTAGTCGGCTGCCGTGCCGAAGTCGCGCGGCTGCACCAGGCGTTGCACGATGCCGACGATGCGGTGCTCGCCGAACACATGGATGGTGCGGCCCAGCGCGGTGCCGTCCGGGAACAGGCGCTGCGCCAGCGCCTGGCTCAGGATCACCGCCGGCAGCGTACCGGTGTCGTTGGGATCCTGCAGCCGCGCGTAGTCGAGGAACTCGTCGGGGTGGAATCGGCGTCCGGCGACCAGGGTCAGTCCCAGCGTGTCCAGCAACTGCATGTCGCCGAAGTAGTTGGTGGCGCGCAGGGTGCTGCGCTGCTGGTCGGAGCGGAGCGAGATGCCGCTGGAACTGACCGAGCTGCCGAACAGCGGTTGGTTGACCACGCTGGCATTGCGCACCCCGGGGATCCGGCGCAGGGCGTCCAGGTCCTCGCGGGTCAGTGCGGCACTGTTGTCGTTCCTGGCCACGCTGCGGATGCGCACTTGCACGATCTGCTGTTCGACCGCCCCAGTGGGGCGCTGCATGCGTTCCAGGCGCAGGTGGATCAGGAACAGCGCGTTGCATACCACGGCGCAGCTGAAGGCGATCTCCAGCACGATGAGCAGTGCGGCGATCTTGTGCTTGCGCAGGCTGGAGAGGATGGGGTGGATGTGCACGGCTGATGGTCCTGAAGGGGATGCAGGCGAGCGGCGCGTCATTGCGACTTGAGTTGCAGCGCGGTCTGCACGCGCATCGCCTGCCACGCCGGCAGCGCGCCGGCCAGCAGGCTGCTGACCAGGGCCAGGGCCAGGGCGAGCGTGCCCAGCAGCATGCTGCCGTCCATCTGCGCCAGCGCGGCATAGTCGGCCGGCTGCCGCCGCACCAGCCACAGGCCGATCCAGGCGAACAGCAGGCCGATCGCGCCGCCCGCCGCACCGATCATCCCGGCCTCGACCAGGTGCTGGGCGAAGATCGCCCAACGCGACGCGCCCAGCGCGCGGCGTACGCCGATCTCGCCGCCATGGCGCATGAACTTGGCCAACATCAGGCCGACGGTGTTGAGCAGGCAGATGCCCAGGAACACCAGCGCCAGCCACAGTTGCAGGCGCACGTCGGCAGGCACCGCATGATTCCTGTCCAGCCACGTCATCACGTCGCTCAGGCGGCTGTCGGCCGAATGGTTGAAACGCCCTGCATCGTGCTGCTGGCGCGCGTAGCCATCGAGGTAGTCGCGGTAGGCGGCGCGCTTGCCTGCATCGCCCAGTTCGACCCAGTACTGGATCCACACGCAGGGCGCGTTCTCGCCGTTCGGGCCGTCCGGACTGTCGCCCCAGCAATCCATCGTGCCTCTGCTGCCGAGTTCCAGATCGCGCGAGGTCGAGAACGGAATGAACACGTCCTCGCTGTCGGCATAGGTCTCGTTGGTCATGTCGTAGAAACGCGGGTTCATGCTCCAGTCGTCGGTCACCCCGACGATGCGCAGCACCGTGTCGCCGATCTGCAGGTCTTTGCCGACGCTGTCGATGTCGCCGAACACCTGCTCGTTCAGATGTCGCGAGATCACCGCGATCCGTGCACGCCGGCCATCGTCCTCGGCGGTCCAGGCATGGCCGTAGCGCATCGGCACGGCGAACATCGGGAAGAAATCGGCGCTGGTGTAGCGTGCCTCCACCGAGAACGGGGTCTGCTGCGCGCGTGCCGGCACCACGGTGACGCCGCCGGCGGACATCATCGCCTGGCGGTCGCCGCGCTTGTCGCGCAACAGCGCCTCGGCATCGCGGCGGGTCAGCTGCAGCGGCTCCTCGCCGGCCGGTTCGTACTTCTCGTCCGGATACACGTTCATTTCCACGTAGAACAGCTGCGCGCTCTTGCCCGGGATCGGATCGGCGGCGAGCACATGGAACACGGTCAGCGTGGTCATCGAGGCGCCGATGCCGACCGCGATGGCGAGCACCATCAATGCGGTCAGCAGCCGGTTGCGGCCGAAGCTGTGCAACGCCAGTTTGCAGTAGTAGCCGAACATCGGGAGTCCTGGGAAAAAGGGCCGGCATGACGCCGGCCAAGGGGACGCTTCAAGCGCTGCGCGTGGCCACCGCCGGCGGCACCGCCGCGGCGCGGCGCGCCGGCGCGAACACCGCGATCTGGCCGAGCAGCCACAGGCTGAGCGCGCCGACCGGCAGGTAGTACAGCGGCAGCCGCGGCAGTTCGTACTTGCCCATCAGCCACCGGTTGATCGCATACGCCAGCAGCATGCCGAGCACGATGCCGGTGCTGGCCAGCAGGAAGTTCTCGGTCTGGAAATAGCGCAGGATCTGCCCGCGGGTGGCGCCGAGCGCGCGGCGGATGCCGATCTGCCTGGTGCGCTGCTGCACCCAGAAGCTGGCCAGGCCGACGATGCCCAGCGCGGTCACGATCAGCAGCGCGATGCACACCGCGCCGAGCAGCCACACCATCGCGCGATCGCCCTGGAAGTAGGCCTCGCGGATTTCGGCGTAGGTCTGCTGTTTCAGCACCAGCCGGCTGTTGTCCACCTTCATCAGTGCCGCGACCGCAGAGGCCAGCACTTCCTGGCGCCGCGCCGGATCGGTAACCCGCAGCACGTACAGGCCGTCGGTGTAGCTCAGGCGCAGCGGCAGCAGCATCGCGTAGTCGATCTCGGCCAGGCCGCTGCTCGCGGTCGGCCGCGCCAGCGTCTCGACGATGCCGACCACGCGTGCGGCCACCGGCCCGGTATAGACGGTCTTGCCCAGGGCGTTCTGCCCGGGGAACATCTTTTCCGCGGTGGCGCGATTGAGAATGATGGCGGTGCCTTTTTTCTGCACTTCCTTGTCGGTTTGCGCGGTTTCCAGATCCAGGTATTCGTCGGGCGTGAAGTCGCGCCCGGCTGCCAGCCGCAGGCCCAGGGTCTGCAGCGTGCCTTCTTCGGCCATGTACTGCGCCGCATTGAGGGTGGGCCGCTCCTGGTCCGGGGTCAGCGACAGGCTGGTGTTCCAGGAGTAGTGCACGAACGGCACCTGGTTGAGCACGGTCGCGTTGCGCACGCCCGGCACCGCACGCAACGCGGCCAGGTCCTCGCGGGTGCGGGCGGCGGCATTGACCTGCTGGCCGATGCCGCCCAGCGAGATCGTCACCAGTTCCTGTTCGGCGATGCCGCTGGCCCGGTGCAGGGTCTCGATGCGGTTGCCGATCAGGAACAGCGCGTTGCACACGATCGCGCACGCCAGCGCGATCTCGAGCACGATCAGCGCGGCGGCGGTCTTGTGCCGGCGCAGGGTGGAAAGGATGGGGTGGATGTCCATGGCGGTAACCTTTGAGGGACCTTCGTTGGCGGTCTGCCTGCCGCGTCGCGGCAGGCGTCGTGGTCAGGAGGATTTGAGCTGCAACGCCGGCGCGACCTGGATCGCGCGCCAGGACGGCAGCAGGCCGGCCAGCAGGCTGGCGACCAGGGCCAGTACGAAGGTCAGTGCCAGCATCGTCGGATCCAGATGGGCCAGCTTGGCGTAGCCGGTGGGCTGCTGGCGAACCGCCCACAGCCCGAGGACGGCCAGGCCGAGACCGGCGATGCCGCCGGCCAGGCCGATGGTGCCGGCTTCCACCAGGCACTGCGCGAAGATCGCGCGGCGCGAGGCGCCCAGCGCGCGGCGCACGCCGATCTCCCCGCTGCGGCGCAGGAACTTGGCCAGCAGCAGGCCGACGGTGTTGAGCAGGCACACCAGCAGGAAGCCCATCGCCAGCCACAGCTGCAGGCGCACGTCGCCCGGCACCACTTCGTTGTGGTCCAGCCACTGCATCACGTTGCGCAGGCGTACGTTGTTCGGACGCTGGAAGCGGCCGGCGGCGCGCTGCTGATTGGAGTAGTTCTCGAGGTAGGCCTTGTACTCGGCGACCTGCGCCGGACTCTCCAGTTCCGCCCAATACTGGACCCAGGTGCAGGGGGCATTGAGCGAGGTCGGATCGCCGTTGCTGTCGCCGGAGCAGTTCATGTTGCCGTTGCGGTCCATCTTCAGGTCCATCGCCACCGAGAACGGCAGGTAGGCCTGCTCGTCCGAGCCGTAGGTGTTGGTGAGGTCGTAGAAGCGCGGATTGGGTTCCCAGGTGTCGAGCACGCCGACGATGCGGAAGGTGTTCTGGTCCATGCGCAGTTCGCGGCCGACGCTGTCGGCGCCGTCGTACAGCTTTTCGTTGAGCTTCTTGCTGATGACCGCCACGCGCTCGTGGCGCTCGTCTTCCGTCCCGGTCCAGCCGTGGCCGTACAGGAACGGCGTGTCGAACATCGGGAAGAAGTCCGCCGAGGTGAAACGCACTTCCGACTTGAACGGTTTCAGCCCGCTCTTGAGCGGTTCCACCGCCACCGATCCGCCGCTCATCAGCGCCTGCCGCTTGGCCCGCTTCTCGCGCAGCAGCGTCTCGGCGTCGTAGCGCGTGTTCTGGAAATCCGGTTCCTCGCCGGGTTGGAAGCCGGCCTTCGGCTGCGCATCCACCTGCACGTAGAACAGTCGGTCGCTCTTGTGCGGGATCGGATCGCCGGAGAGCACGTAGAACACGGTCAGCGTGGTCATGCTGGCGCCGATGCCCAGCGCGATGGCCAGCACCATCAGCGCGGTGAGGACCTTGTTGCGGCGGAAGCTGCGCAAGGCGAGGCGAAAGTAATAGCCGAACATGAGGTGGCTCCGGGGCGGGCGCTGCAGGTGGCGACAATGGGTGGGATGGCGATGGCGCGCAGCGCCGGGCCGGTTGCGTTCGCTCAGCGCGCGCCGTTGGGGCTGGCGCCGATCGCGGCGTGCGCCAGCACCGGTTCGCGCTGCAGGTCGGTGGCCTGGCCATCGACGATGTGCACGTTGCGCTGCGCGCGCGCGGCCAGTTCCGGATCGTGGGTGACCATGACGATGGTCGAGCCCTGCGCGTTGATCTCTTCCAGCAGTTCCATCACCCCGCGCGCCATCTGCGAGTCCAGGTTGCCGGTCGGTTCGTCGGCCAGCAGCAGGCGCGGGCTGCCGGCCAGCGCACGCGCGATCGCCGCGCGCTGTTGCTGGCCGCCGGAGAGCTCGGACGGGTAGTGCTTCATCCGCGAGCCCAGCCCGACCCGGCCCAGCGCGTCTTCGATGCGCTGCTTGCGCTCGGCCGCAGCCATGCCGCGGTAGCGCAGCGGCACGTCGACGTTGTCGAACAGGTTGAGATCGGGGATCAGGTTGAAGCTCTGGAAGATGAAACCGATCTTCTGGTTGCGCATGCGCGAGCGCGCGTCGTCGTTGAGGTGGCTGACGTCCTGGCCGTCGAGCAGGTACTGGCCGCTGGTGAAGGTCTCCAGCAGGCCGGCGATGTTGAGGAAGGTGGTCTTGCCGGAGCCGGACGGCCCGGTGACGGCGACGAACTCGCCCTCGCGCACATGCAGATCCAGCGAGCGCAACGCGTGCGTCTCGACCTGTTCGGTGCGGAAGACCTTGGAGACGGAGCGCATTTCGAACATGACGTATTCCTTCGAGTGGTGGTTGACTGCAGCCGGCGAGCCGGTGCGATGGTTGCGACTAAGGGTCAGGAGTCGGCATGGGAATCGGAATTCGAAAGGATGAAGCGGCACCTGCCTTGCTTTTCCCAATCCCCATTCCCGATTCCCCAATCCCGGCTTCTAATGCACCGTCACCTGCGGCGCCTCGCCGAACAGGTCGCTGCCGGAGACCACGACGCGGTCGTCCGGCTGCAGGCCCGAACGCACTTCGACTTCGCCGAGGCTGGTGACGCCCAGCTCCACCGGGCGGCGGATCGCCGAGTGGCCGTCCATCACGTAGGCGTAGCGGCCGCCGGATTGTTCGACGAACGGGCCGCGCTCGACCTTGAGCACGTTCTTGCGCGTATCCAGCAACACCCGCGCGCTCATGCGCTGGCTCTGGCGCAGGCCGGGCGGCTGCTTGTCGGTGAAGCGGATGCGCGCGTTGACCTCGCCGTTGACCACTTCCGGCGACACCGCCGAGATCGCGCCGGCGAATGGTTCGCCGGCGCCGCTGGTCAGCTGCGCCGGCATGCCGATCGCCAGGTCGCGGGCGAAGCTCTCCGGCACCTTGATCTCCAGCTCGAACTTGGACAGGTCGACCACGCTCAGCACCGGTGCGTTGGCGGCGACGTTGGTGTGCTGCGACACCTGCACCTGGCCGACCTGGCCGTCGAACGGCGAGCGCAGGGTGAGTAGGTCCACCTGGCGCTTCACCTCGGTGACCACCGCGCGCTGGCGCTCGGCGAGCAGGCGCTTGTTGCGCGCGTCCAGGCCGGCGCCCTGGGTCTGCAGGCCGGAATCCTTCTGCGCATGGCTCATCGCGATGTCGGCCTTCTTCAGCGCATCCTGCGCCTTGGCCAATTCCACCGCCGGCACCGCGCCGCCGTCGTAGCCGCGCTGGTAGCGCTCCAGGTCGCGGCTGGCCGCCTGCCGCTCGATCTGCGCCTGGTCGACCAGCTTGCTGGCGTTGGCCCGTGCCAGCACCGCGTCCAGGTCGGCGCGGCCGGCCTCCGCTTCCTGGCCGGCCAACGTGGCCTCTTCCTGGGCGAGCTTGCTGCGCAGTTCGGGGCTGTCGATCTCGGCCAGTTCCTGGCCTTGCTTGACCACGTCGCCGGCGACCACTTTCAGGCTCACGGTGCCGCCGGAAATCGCGTACAGGGTGGGGCTGTTGGCGGCGATCAGGCGCCCGTCGGCGGAGATGTCGCGGACCAGGTCGCCGCGGCTGACCGTGGCGATGCGCACGCGCTGCGCATCGAACGAGCGGCTACCGGCGATCCAGCCGCGCGCGGCGAAGGCGATGCCGAGCAGCACCGCCAGCGCGATCAGTGCGGGCCAGAACCAGCGGCGCCAGGCGGCGGCGGAGCGGGGGCGGGCGAGAACCTGGTCCTGGGCGGAAGTGTCGCGGATCATCGGTCGGGTCGGCGCAGTGGAGAATGAACGAATCCAAAGCACACTGCATGCCAATCGCAAGTGGTTGAAAGCGCTGCAGTTATTTTCGGGCGGACGGCTGTCCGCGTGTCCGCGGACACGTTCGCGGACACTGTGTCCGGCAGCGGTCGGCGGCGGCACGCCGGCTCGGTGGAGAGGGGCAAGGCTAGCCGGCGGGCCGCGCTTCGGTGCGCGCTGACCTGCTCAAGTCGCGCCGGCAGGCCCTATAGGACATTCAGCGGACAAAGCTAGAATGGCGATCTTTCGGTGCAGGGTGCGGCTATGTGCGGGATCGTCGGTGCGATAGCGGAGCGGGACGTGGTGCCGGTGCTGATCGAAGGCCTGAAGCGTCTGGAGTACCGCGGCTACGACTCCTCCGGCATCGCCGTGGTCGCCGGCGACCACGTGCGCCGGGTGCGCCGCACCGGGCGTGTGGCGGAGATGGAAAGCGCGGCGCTGGCCGAGGACCTGCACGCCACGCTGGGCATCGGGCACACCCGTTGGGCCACCCATGGCGGCGTCACCGAGGCCAACGCGCATCCGCACGTCAGCCACGGCGACCTGGCGCTGGTGCACAACGGCATCATCGAGAACCACGAGCAGCAGCGCGAGCGGCTGCGCGCGCTGGGCTACGTGTTCGAGTCGCAGACCGACACCGAAGTCATCGCGCACCTGATCCACCACCACGCCGCGCAGGGCCTGTCGCTGCTGGCGGCGCTGCAGGCCGCGGTGAAGGAACTGACCGGCGCCTATGCGCTGGCCGCGGTCAGCAAGTCGCGCCCGGACGTGCTGGTCTGCGCGCGCATGGGCTGCCCGCTGCTGATCGGCCTGGGCGAGGGCGAGAACTTCATCGCCTCCGACGTGTCGGCGGTGATCCAGGCCACGCGCCGGGTGATCTTCCTGGAAGAAGGCGACACCGCCGAGCTGAGCCGCAGCGGCGTGCAGGTGTACGACGCCGAGGACCGGCCGGTGCAGCGCGAGGTGCACGTGTCGGAGGTGTCGCTGGCCTCGCTGGAACTGGGCCCGTACCGCCACTTCATGCAGAAGGAGATCCACGAGCAGCCGCGCGCGCTGGCCGACACGCTGGAGGCGCTGTTCGACGCCGGCGGCTTCGACACCGCGCTGTTCGACCGCAACGCCGACGCGCTGCTGGCCGACATCGCCGGCGTGCAGATCCTCGCCTGCGGCACCAGCTACTACGCCGGGCTGACCGCGCGCTACTGGATCGAAGCGATCGCCGGCCTGCCGTGCAGCGTGGAGATCGCCAGCGAATACCGCTACCGCGCCGCCTACGCCAATCCGCGCCAGCTGATCGTCACCATCTCCCAGTCCGGCGAGACCCTGGACACGATGGAGGCGCTGAAATACGCCAAGTCGCTGGGCCATGCCAAGACCTTGTCGATCTGCAACGTGCCCGAAAGCGCGATCCCGCGCGCCAGCGCGCTGGTGCTGTACACGCGCGCCGGCGCCGAGATCGGCGTGGCCTCGACCAAGGCCTTCACCACCCAGCTGGCGGCGCTGTTCCAGCTCAGCTGCGTGCTGGCCAAGCTGCGCGGGCGGCTGAGCGCCGCGCAGGAAGCCGAGTACCTGCAACAGCTGCGCTACCTGCCGGGCAGCGTGCAGCACGCGCTGAACCTGGAGCCGCAGATCGCGGTATGGGCCGAGCGCTTCGCCGACAAGCACAACGCGCTGTTCCTGGGCCGCGGCCTGCACTATCCGATCGCGCTGGAAGGCGCGCTCAAGCTCAAGGAAATCACCTACATCCACGCCGAAGGCTATCCGGCCGGCGAACTCAAGCATGGCCCGCTGGCGCTGGTCGACGCGACCATGCCGGTGGTGGTGATCGCGCCCAACGACGCGCTGCTGGAGAAGGTGAAATCCAACATGCAGGAAGTGCGCGCACGCGGCGGCGAGCTGTTCGTGTTCGCCGACCAGGACAGCCGCTTCAGCGAATCCGACGGCGTGCACGTGATCCGCACCCCGCGCAACGCCGGCCTGCTGAGCCCGGTGGTGCACACCATCCCGGTGCAGTTGCTCGCGTATCACACCGCGCTGGCGCGCGGCACCGACGTGGACAAGCCGCGCAACCTGGCCAAGTCGGTGACGGTGGAGTAGCAGCACGGCGGCGCGTGATGGGAACAAATAAGGCCGGTTGGGTAGCAGTAGGCCATCGCGACACGGCTGACATCCTGCGGCTCTCTGTCCACAACATACCTTCGAGATTTCGATTGCGCTGCCAACAATCCATTGTCCCGCGCTGGCCTGCAGCCTAAGTGAAATGGAAGCTATCGATTTTTCGGAGTTGGCGATAGTCAGCGTGCTGGCGGTTCGGACGTCGTGGTTGCATGTCTACATAATTGCTGCCTGGATTCAGGGGTTTTGCCATTGACGCCCCCTAGGTTGAACACTATGCCGCCTGCGGCAAGATATTGAATCCACACACTTTCTAATGGATGTAAGAGGCGAAATAGGGTAAGGTGTGGTACTGGACTGGCGCACATGGTGCGCCCGGCTGGTGAACTGGGGTGCTTGGCTGAAGCTCTATGTAGTTCGATCATCCTCGTTTAAGCGGTGCGTATGGGAATCCAGAAGCAAGAGTTCTATGAGGGTGCGGCTCTTTACCAGGTAATCCGCGGTTCGAGCGGATTGACCAGTATCAGCCGCTCACCGCCGCTCTTTGTTTTGGACGGCAGACTTCAAGTGCATTTGAAGTATTCGACGGCGAAACGCAGCCCCTGGGGATTTACCTTTATGCCCGACGAACAATTGCTCTTGAGGCAGCGGGCGCAGGAAATGCCCCTAGTCATCGGACTCATCTGTGGTGCTGACGGGGTGGCGGCGCTACCCTATGAAGCCTACGCGCGCGTAGCGCAAGTGAAAAGTGCGGCACTCCACATCTCTTGCAGGCGCAGCCACCGCCAGCATTTTGAAATCGGCGGTCCAGACGGAGTATTACCCAACAAGGTGGCTCCGTCGGACTGGGTCAAACTGCTCGACGAACGGGAGTGATGACATGCAGGGCGGGCATACTGAAGAGATACTAAACTTGTTGCATCAGCAAGTTGGTAGTGCTGAAGAGGTGGCTGATATTGCCACCACGGCAAGTGAGGTCATGGGCAAGTGGGTCAAGCCTCTCACTGGCGGCAATGAGCAGACTAATGGCCTGATCTACGGCTTGGTGCAAAGCGGTAAGACCGGAGTGCTAGCCGTCACTGGTGCCATGGGCGCTGATGAAGGGTACCGTACGCTGATCGTACTCACCTCGGATATTGACCCGTTGTACGAGCAAACTCGCGGCCGCATTCAGGAGGCCTTCCCTGGGATGGATATCCTTGGCAAGGTGGATCTGCGTGATCCGAGCACCTTTCTACAACGCCTCAAGCGCAGCACTTGCGCCATCGTGGTCACAAAGAATGGCAGCATCCTCAAGAATCTCATTGAGAACCTAAAAGGGGGCAATGTCCGCGGTCTTGCTTGCCTCATAATTGACGACGAGGCAGATCAGGCAAGCCTGAACACAAGGGCTCGAAAGAACGACGGTTCCCAGAGCAAGATCAATCTTCAAATTGAAGAGCTTAGAAGCTTCTTTCACAGGAACACGTATCTGCAAGTTACGGCAACGCCTGGAGCGCTTTTTCTGCAGCAGGGGGAGAACGCCTTTCGCCCGAAGTTCACGGTGCTCAGCCATCCAGGGAAGGACTATGTTGGCGGAGAGGACTTTTTTGCCGCGGGCGTCGATGATCTGGTCCGCGAGTTCTCACTGACTGACTTGATGACATTGTCAGCTGGGATGCAGCCGACGCCAGGCACGCAGATTCCGTCATCCCTCCTGGCCGCGCTGGACACTTTCATGATCGGAGCCACCTACAAGCGTGAGGTGCAACCCGACCAGAAATGTGCATTCCTGTGCCACGTCAGCACGCGGACGGACGACCACAAGCATATCGTTGAACTGCTGCGGAAGTACAAATCCGATCTTGCTTCGGGTCTAGAGGCACAGAGTGAAAAGTTGATTTCTCGCCTCCGCGCTGCGTTCGATGATCTCGCAAGCACACACAGGGGGCTTGCAAAGGCTAACTTTGATCGTCTGCTGAGCCGGATCAAGTTCTTGTCGGCTGGAATCTACGTAAAGCTGGTAAACGGTGAGACCGATGAGGATGTTGCGCTCCACGCCCCTTATAACCTCTTTGTCGGCGGCAACAAGCTTGGCCGCGGGGTGACCATCAAAAACTTGTTGGTGAGCTATTACGGCCGGCATCCAAAGACACCACAGGCGGACACCGTGCTTCAGCATGCCCGCATGTACGGATACCGTCGAAAGGACATCGGTCTGCTAAGGCTATGGCTACCTCCTGAGCTCCATGCGGTGTTCAGTGCAATCAACGAGATGGAGCGCAGTCTGCGCAAGCTGATTGCGGATAGTCCGGACGAAGAGTTCCGCGGGGTCTATTTGGAGAACGGGCTTCAAGCCACCAGGCGCAACGTTCTCGTGCCCGGCGCGATAGGCGTTTATACCGGTGGTGGCACATACAACCCTGCACAGATCCTTCGAGACGATGCATCTGCCAAAAACACGGCTAAGCTGGACAAGCTGTTGTCTGATGTCGGTGACAAAGAGTACGTCGAATTTTCCATTGAAGACCTGCGGCAGCTTGTTAAGCTCACGGCGCCGGATACTTCGCAGTCCGAGCACGTGTGGGATCCATTTGCGATCGCGGAAGGACTGAGGCAGTGCGCGGAGATCCTGAATCAAGAAGCCGGGTACGCGTACGTTGACCGGGATCGTGACCTAAGGGAGTGCCGCCGTGAGACTCAAGGTGTGCTGTCTGGCGGAGAGGCGGGCACGGTCCCAAGCGATCGAATTACAATCTTCATGATGCGCACGAAAGCTTTCGGCAAGCACCAAGCAGCTTGGTGGCCGCAGATTCGTTTTCCGGCCGGCCGTTATGCGCTGGCGTTTGCCATTTGAGGTGGTGAGTCAATGACGTTGAAGTTGAGCGACGAGGTGGTTAGCCTTGAGCAGAGCCGTGGTAAGTACCAAGAATTTTTCCCCGGCTACATCACCCACATTCGGTTCCCCCGCTTCAAAAATATCGCGGATGGAACCCGTATTGACTTCACTTTCCCAGTCACGGCTCTAGTTGGGGTCAACGGGTCTGGAAAGACCTCGGTTTTGAACGCTCTGTACGGCGCGCCCGCGGGTCGATCCACCGGTCAATATTGGTTTAGCACGAAGGTTGACCCTATCGAAGAAGGCGAAGGTAGCCCAAGCCGTTTCATATACGGGCATCGCAATGTCACGCTCAAAGATGTCGTCGAGACGCGTAAGGCGAGAGTGCGGAAGTCTCGAAATGGACTGCCCGACCCCAACTATTGGGAGCCCACTAAGGAGAGTGTCGGTGACGAAATGGTCGAGCCTCAATTAAAGGCGAACAAGACCTACAGTGGCCGGTCTAAGGATCGTTGGAATCCGGTTTCACGCAAGGTTCTTTACATCAACTTTCGAAAAGAGCTGAGTGCGTTTGACAAGTACTTCTACTTTGGCAAGGCGCCCGTGCCTCATGCGCCGCCGGCAAAAGGGGCGAAGGTGTCACCGCTTCGGATATCTAGCAAGATGGACCAGGTGCGACACGATGCCGATTTGCTTGCTCGCGTTATCGATGCCGAGAACACTTCATATACCTATCGCAACCAAAAGGTGGCTACCGAAAACCGACTTCTGGATAAGAGCGAGCTTGAAATGGTCAGCTATGTCCTGGGTCGAGAGTACGTGGAGGCTCGGTGGATTCGACATAGGCTCTTCAAAGGTGACGGTGGTCTCAGCGTCGTTTTCCGGACAAAGCACGGGCGCTACTCTGAGGCGTTTGCCGGGAGCGGCGAGGTCGCGGTAACCAGCTGCGTGGTGCAGGTGCTTGGGGCTGACAAAGGTACGCTCGTCCTGCTGGACGAGCCGGAGGTCTCGCTACACCCTGGGGCGCAGGAACGCCTGCTGGCGTTCCTTTTGAAGATGGCCCGAACCAGACAACTCCAAGTTGTCTTTTCGACCCACTCGCCCCATCTTGTGACTGCGTTGCCGAATGATGCGATAAAGGCCTTCCATCAACTTGACGACGGTCGCTTTGTTGTCTTGCAGGCAACCCACCCGTACGCAGCATTCCGACGGCTTGGGGCATTGGGAGGCGGTGAGGTGAGGGTTCTCGTGGAAGACCAGCTAGCCAAATCAGTCGTTAAGCAGGCACTGCTGTCGCTCGCTGACCAAGCTCAAGCAGCGATCTTTAAGGTGGAGTATCTGAGCGGCGGTGCCGAGGCGATCTTGAAGTACCAAGTGCCAGTGCTCATGGCAGCGCCTGGTCATACGCTGGTGCTGCTCGATGGCGACAAGAAGCGGTTGGATGAGTTTGTTGATCCTGCCACTATCGCGGTGGCCGATGATGGCACCCTTGGTGCAAGAATCTTAGAGGCCGTAGGTGTGGAGCCTGCCTTCACCGTGGACGGTGGAGTTGCTGGTGGCAATACAGTTCAGCGGGTTGCAGTTCAGCGCAGCTATCTAGCGTGGCTGAGACAAAATGTTCGCTTCATTCCGACGCTGTGCCCAGAGGCATTGGTACTCATCGCTGCAGGAAAAAGTGACCCTGCTGCTACCACAGCGCAACACTATAAAGAACGATTGCGTACCTTGACTGTCGAGTTGTACGGCCCAGATGCAACCAACGAACGCACCGACATGCATGGAGAAACGCTGCTCGCCGACAATCGTGCTACGTCCGCCGAGTTGGTCCAACTTGCGCAGATACTCGTCAAGCACCTTCCGTAGGCCCCGGCCTGTAGTTGGTCGATATCTTTTAATCCAAAAGAACCAATGGTCTTGTACAAATGACTCGCCCTAATAAAATCAAAGAACAGAAGCTGTACGCCGTTGATCTTTTCAGCGGATGCGGTGGACTGAGCCTTGGACTCAAAGAGGCGGGATTCACGGTCGCTGCTGCCGTCGAGGTCGAGCGCAAGGCGCAGGAAACCTATCGCCTCAACCACCCAGAAGTTCGGCTCTACCCTGAGGACATTCGCAAATTAGATCCTGCGCAAATCCTTGCGAACTCGGGCTTAGCCGTTGGAGACTTGGATTTGCTGGCGGGTTGCCCCCCTTGTCAAGGCTTCTCTCGGCTTCGTACAAAAAACAAGATGGCGTCGGTGAATGATGACCGCAACGACCTTGTTGAGGACTTCCTTCGCTTCATTGAAATCATGGAGCCGAAGACTGTGATGCTGGAAAACGTTCCAGCGCTAGCGAAGGATGCTCGATTCTTTGGCATGCGATGCAAGCTACACACGCTTGGCTACGAGACAGTTGTTCACGTTCTGGACGCTGCAGACTACTCAGTACCTCAGCGACGCAAGAGGCTCATTATGCTTGCATCCAGGGTTCATTTCCCCGCTGTCGCAGAGAAAGCGAAGAAGCGCCTCACGGTTAGGCAGGCCCTCAAGGGCATAGTTGAACCGGGTCAGGGACGCGACAAACTTCATGGCCTGGGAGAGAGTCGATCGCAGAAGGTACGGGATCTCATCGCGCTGATACCCAAAGATGGCGGTAGCCGCAGCGACCTGCCGGTCCAATACCAATTGGATTGCCACAAGCGAAGTGACGGCTTCAGTGATGTCTACGGGCGCCTGGCTTGGGATGATGTTTCTCCTACTATTACTAGCGGTTGCCATAATCCTTCAAAAGGTCGGTTCCTGCACCCGGGGCAGAATAGAACCATCACTCTGCGAGAGGCCGCAGTTCTGCAAGGTTTCCCGCGGTCGTACAAGTTCGATGTCGCGCATGGCAAGGAGTCAATTGCGCTGATGATTGGGAATGCCCTGCCGCCGCCGTTCATCACGGCTCACGCCAATGCCCTCCGAACAGGGCTCCTAGGCGCCCGACCCTAGACGCTTGCTGCGCAGGCATTCTTTGCTGTCATCACGCAAGCGGGGACGCCACGGTTGGCAGCCTTGGCCGGCGGCTGCCAACGCAATGGCCCAGGTTATGCATAAGCTCCTGGCGAGGGTTCCCACCACGCAGGAGGACGCATGTACGAGTCTTTCAGACAGGGGGCGCCGGCCGAACTGTGGCAGGCGCTGGTGCACGAGGCAGGGCAGCGGCTGGGCCGGCCGCTGGACGAGTCGCGCGAGAGCTATCTGGTGTTCGTGTTGCTGCGCTACCAGGCCGATGGACACTTGTTGTCGCGCACCCAGGCGCTCGCCTGGCTGCATGCACAGGAGCAGGTCGGGCGCGCGCGCGCCGATGCGTTGCGCGAGGTCGGCGACGGCTGTCTGCTGATCGCCGGCCTGTTTCCCGGCGTGGCCGCGCGGCGCCGGGTCAGTGTGGATTACTTCATCGATCTGGGTCGCGGTGCCTATTACGAAGTGGCCGAGACTCGCGCCAGCGATGCGGGGTTGTTCGGGCAGCTGGCGCGCAGCTACCAGGAATTGGTGCGCACGCTGGGTGCGCTGCGTCCGCCGCGCGACTGGCGGATCGGTGAGGATGGTTCGCTGCGTGCTTGAGCGGCCGGGACCCGCGCGAGTGAGCGGTTGCTAGACGCCGTGGTGGCGCACGATGCGCGTCGAGCCAGTACGGCTGGCGAAGCAGTGTAGGAGCGGCTTCAGCCGCGACAGGATCCATCGGTAACCTGTCGCGGCTGCAGCCGCTCCTACAAGGGCCATTGCCGTTCAAATGGACGGGAAAGAATCCTCCCGCGGCCGCTCAAAACCAGACGCGTACGCCGGCGACGACACGCGTCTCGCGCGCGGCTTCTCCCGCGTCGCGCCGATAGTCCGAGGTCGCACCAAACGCGCGCTCGTGGACCACGCCCAGATACGGCGCGAAGCGGCGGCTGATCTCGTAGCGCAGGCGCAGGCCGGCCTCGAGCGTGGACAGGCCGCTGCCGACGCCGTGCGCACGGTCGTCGGCGAACGCCGCATCCGCTTGCAGCCGCGGCTGCAGGATCCAGCGGTTGCTCAGCAGCACCTCGTATTCGCCCTGCACGCGTGCGCTGGCCTTGCCGCCTGCGCCGACGTACAGCGTGGCCGCGACCTCGAACTTGTACGGCGCCATGCCCTGCACGCCGAACGCGGCCGAGGTGCGCGCATCGCCCGGGGCGACGTCCTGCTTCACGCCGACCAGCAGGTCCCACCACGGCGAGACCGCATGGCCGTACAGCGCCTCCAGGTCCGCCGCTTCGGTGCGGCCGCCACTGCGCTCGCCTTCGCTGCGCAGCCACAGCCGGTCGATGTCGCCGCCGTACCAGGCGCTGGCTTCCCAGGCCTGGCCGCTGCCGTGGTCGGCATCCCAGCCCTCCAGCCGGTCGAACAGCAGGTAGCCGGTGCGCGACGGTGCATGCAGCATCGTGTGCGTACGCAGGACCGGGAATGCGGCGGCGCGGTCGGCGTCGGTGAGCGGCGGGATTGGCTCGCGCGGCAATGCGGCCGCGGTGGCGCAGGTGCACGCAGCCGCGGCGCCAGCGCGCGCGCGGCGCGCTTGTGCTTTTCCGGGTCCCCGGTTCCCGGTCCCTGGTCCCGATTGCCCAGTTTCCGGCTGCATCCCGTCGTCGGGCGGCGGACACACGCAGGCCGCAGGTGCGGATGTAGATACCGGTGCGGCTGCTGCTGCGATGTCGGCATCGGCAGTTCCAGGCGCATGCACATGCTGCGCACGTGCGGCACCATGCGCGAGCAACAGCGCCAGACCGATGGCCTGCGCCAGCGTGGCGAGCGGCGCGGCGTTCATGCGTCCACCCGCACTTCGCGCATCATGCCGCCGTCCATGTGGTACAGCAGATGGCAGTGGTAGGCCCAGCGGCCGAGCGCGTCGGCGCGCACGCGGTAGCTGCGGCGCGTGCCCGGCGGCATGTCCACGGTGTGCTTGCGTAGCTGGAACCGGCCTGCGGCGTCCTCCACGTCGCTCCACATGCCGTGCAGGTGGATCGGGTGCTGCATCATCGTGTCGTTGACCAGCACGATGCGCAGGCGCTCGCCGTAGTTGAGCCGCAGCGGTTCGGCGCTGGCGAACGGGATGCCGTCGAAGGACCAGGCGAACTTCTCCATGTTGCCGGTCAGGTGCAGTTCGATCTCGCGCCCGGGGTCGCGGCCGTCGGGGTCGTCGAACAGGCTGTGCAGGTCGGCGTAGCTCAGCACCCGGCGGCCGTTGCCGCGCAGGCCGATGCCGGGATCGTCCAGCTTCGGCGCAGTCGCGGAGGACTGCATGTCCACCAGCGGATTGCCGCGTTCGCTGCGCGGATGCCTGGGCGCCACGCCGGCGTCGCCAGGCGCATGCCTGCTGTGGTCCATCGTGCCGTGGTCCATCGCGGCATGGTCCATGCCGGCCATGCCCATGCTGGCGCCGCAACCGCCTTCCATGCCCTTCATCGCGGTCGCGCCGCCGCCGTGGTCCATGCCGGCGTGCCCGCCCATGGCGTGGCCCATGTCCTGCATGCGCAGCAACGGGCGCGGATCGTTTGCCGGGACCGGCGCCTGCAGTCCCTGGCGCACGGCCAGGGTGCCGCGCGCGTAGCCGGTGCGGCCCATGTCCTGGGCGAACACGGTGTAGGCATCCTGGCCGTTGGGTTCGACCAGCACGTCGTAGGTCTCGGCCGCGGCAATGCGCAGTTCGTCCACGCTCACCGGGTGCACGTATTGCCCGTCGGCGGCGACCACGGTCATCTTCAGCCCGGGAATGCGCAGGTCGAAGTAGGTCATGCTGGAGGCGTTGATCAGGCGCAGCAGCAGCCTCTCGCCGGGACGGAATTCGCCGGTCCAGTTGCCGCCGGGGGCGACGCCGTTGAGCAGGTAGGTGTAGGTGTTGGCGTTGACGTCGGACAGGTCGCTCGGCGTCATCCGCATGCGTCCCCACATGCCGCGGTCGGCGAGGGTGGCGCGCAAGCCGTCTGCGCGCGCGTCGCGCAGGAAATCGCCGACGGTGCGCTGGTAGGTGTTGTCGTAGGACGGCATCTGCTTCAGCCGCCGGAACAGCGCCGCCGGGTCCAGGTCGGTCCAGTCGGACAGCAGCAACACGTGTTCGCGGTCGTAGTGGTAGGGCGGCGGCTGCAGCGGATCGATCACGATGGCGCCGTACAGGCCGGCCTGTTCCTGGTGCAGCGAGTGGCTGTGGTACCAGTAGGTGCCCGACTGGCGCAGGGTGAAACGGTAGCGGTAGCTCTCGCCGGGATGGATGCCGTCGAAACTCATGCCGGGCACGCCGTCCATGTTGGCCGGCAGCAGGATGCCGTGCCAGTGCACGGAGGTCTGGGTGTGCCCGGGCAGGTGGTTGGCGACGCGTACTTCGACGCTGTCGCCTTCGCGCCAGCGCAGGATCGGCGCGGGCACGCTGCCGTTGACGGTGATGGCCGGGCGCTCGCGCCCGGTGAAGTTGACCAGTGCGCCGCCGATGCTGAGGTCGAAATCGGTGCCGTGCAACTGATACGGCACGGCGCCACTGCGCGCCAGCGCCGCGGCCTGGGCTTGCCGCAGCGACAGGCCGCCGAGGCCGGCGGCGGCGCCCAGCGCCAGTCCGGTGACGAAACGGCGCCGCGACGGCAGCGCCGGCAGGCCGGAGGAAGGTGATTTCATGAGCGAACCTCGATGCGATGCGCGACCGCGTGGGCGGTGTGCGCAAGGAGCGGCGGCGCGCACGGCGCGGCCGCAGTGGCGCCGCCCGCGGGCGGCGGCGTCGCGCTCAGGCGCTGGGAGGTCGTTCCAGCCGCGGCAAGCCGGGCGCGCCGCGACCGGCCTGGCGGCCGCTGGGGAACGGGCGCTGCACGGCGACCGGCAACGCCAGCGGCAGCGCGATCAGTGCCGGCAGCGGCTGCGCATGCGGGCATTGGCAGCCGGCGGCGGCGCCGCAACAACCGTGCTTGCCGGCCTGCTTGGGGCAATGGCCGTCGTCATGCTCCGCAGCGGGCGGTGCGGCCTCATGGTGGTGGCACGGCATCGCCGCGGCAGCGACGCGCGTGGCAGCCGCATGCCTGGCGGCGTGGTGCCGGGAGATGCCATCGTCGGTGCGCTGTGGCGCCTCGGCCATGCCCGGCATCGCCATGGCCGTGCCGGCGCCATTGAGCAGCAGGCTCAGGCACAGCAGCAGGCGGGTCAGCAGGGCGAAGATCGGCACGGAAGACGGAACGGCGCGAGGGGATGCACAGAGAATACTGGAGTGGTCGCTGCGGGCAAGCGCCTGAGTCGCGTGGCGATTCGCCATCGGCGCAGCCTGGAGCCGGCTCCAGGGCGAGCGTGCATGCCCCGCAAATGCTTGCCGGGCAAGGGTGTCGCGCCAACGTGAGCGGCCAATGAACAATGCGCGCACAACCGCGACAATGGCTTGACCCTGGACCGGCATCCAGGGAGTAGCTTGCACATATGAACCCGGTCGCCACTCCGCCCCGCTTCACCATCGGCGCGCTCGCGCGCCAGGCCGAGGTCGCCATCGACACGGTCCGCTACTACGAGCGCCAGGGCCTGCTGCCGGCGCCGCCGCGGCGCGCGTCCGGCTATCGCGACTACGATGCCGCCGCAGTGGAGCGGGTGCGCTTCATCCGCCGCGCCAAGGAGCTGGGATTTTCACTGGAGGAGATCGGCGATCTGCTCGCCTTGCAGGACGATCGCCAGCATGGCGTGGAGGGCATCAAGCAGCGCGCGAGCAAGCGCCTGCACGAGATGGACCGGCGCATCGCGCAACTGACCGAGATGCGCGATGCGCTGGCCGTGCTGGTCGCGGAATGCCCGGGCAGCGGCGAACCGGCGTGCTGCCCGATCCTCGGCGATATCCGCGGCGACACGGTGCCAGGCAAGCCGCAGCCGTGAACGCGACGGCTGCCACCACCGCCACAGTGAGCCTGCCGGTGCAGGGCATGAGCTGCGCGTCCTGCGCCGTCGGCCTGGAACAGGCGCTCAAGCAGTTGCCCGGGGTCGACGCCCAGGCCAATTACGCTGCCGCGCGCGTGCGCCTGGACTACGACCCGCAGCAGGTGGATGCGCAGACGCTGCTGCAGCGCATCGGCCAGGCCGGGTACACGGTGCCGGCGCAGGCGCTGACGCTGGACCTCAGCGGCATGAGCTGCGCCTCCTGCGCGTCCGCGATCGAAACGGTGCTGGCGAACACGCCCGGGGTGATCGCCGGCAGCGTCAACCTGGCCTCGGCCAGGGCGCGTGTGGAGTACGTGCCGGAACTGGTCGCACCGGCCGATATCGTCGCGCGGATCGGCCGCGCCGGCTTCGGCGCCAGCGTCGTGCGCGAGTTGGACCAGACCCAGCTGCAAGCGCGCGAACGCGCCGAGCGCCGCGCCTGGCACCGCGAGCTGGGCCGGTTCGCCGCGGCGGTGCTGCTGACCCTGCCGTTGTTCGTGCAGATGTTCGGCATGCTGGACATCTCCGCCATCGAGCATGCGCTCGGCGGCCAGCACGCCGAGCCGTTGCCGCGCTGGCTGCAGCTGCTGCTGGCCACGCCGGTGCAGTTCTGGCTCGGCGCGCGCTTCTACCGGGCCGGGTTCAGGGCCTTGCGCAACGGCCGCGCCAACATGGACGTGCTGGTCGCGCTCGGCACCAGCATGGCCTACCTGTACAGCGCCGCGGTCACCGTGTTCGGCCTGGCCGGGCAGCATGTGTATTTCGAGGCCAGCGCCTCGATCGTCACCCTGATCCTGCTCGGGCGCCTGCTCGAGGCGCGTGCCAGGCGCAGGACCTCGTCGGCGATCCGCGCGCTGCTCGACCTCAAGCCCAAGACCGCCAGGGTGGAGCGCGACGGCGCGATCGTGGAAATCGATGCCGCCGAGCTGATCGTCGGCGATGTGTTCGTGGTCGCCGCCGGCGCGCGCGTGCCGGTGGACGGCGAGGTGCTCGACGGCCGTTCCAGCGTGGACGAGGCGATGCTGTCGGGCGAGGCGATGCCGGTGGCCAAGGAGCCGGGCAGCCGCCTGTTCGCCGCCACCGTGAACCAGTTCGGCATGTTGCGCGCGCGCGCCACCGGGGTCGGCGCCGACACGCTGCTGGCGCAGATCGTGCGCATGGTCGATGCGGCGCAGGGCTCCAAGGCACCGATCCAGCATCTGGTCGATCGCATCGCCGCGGTGTTCGTGCCGGCGGTGATCGCGATCGCCGCGCTCACCCTGGCCGCGACCTGGTGGCTGAGCGGCAGTTTCGCCACCGCGCTGGTGCATGCGGTGGCGGTGCTGGTGATCGCCTGCCCGTGCGCGCTGGGCCTGGCCACGCCGACCGCGATCATGGTCGGCACCGGCGTGGGCGCCAGGGCCGGCATCCTGATCCGCAACGCCGAGGTGCTGGAGCGCGCGCGCGCGCTGACCACGCTGGTGCTGGACAAGACCGGCACCCTGACCGAGGGCAGGCCGCAGGTGACCGCGGTGGACGTGGCGCCGGGCGACGACGCGAGCGCATTGCTGCGCCTGGTCGCCGCGCTGGAGACCGGCTCGGCGCATCCGCTGGCGCAGGCGATCGTGCGCCGTGTCGCCGATGCCGGGGTGCGTGCGCCGACCCCGCGGCCCGTGCTGGAGGCGGTCGAGACGCTGCCCGGCAAGGGCGTGCGCGGCCGCGTGGATGGCTGCGACGTGGCGCTTGGGTCATTGGCGTGGATGCACGCGCTGAGCGTGCAGCCGCCGGATGCCGCATTGCTGCAGCGCGCCGAGGCCGCGCAGGCGCAGGGCCAGAGCGTGGTCGGCGTCGCGCTGGACGGCCGGCTGGCCGGCTACATCGCCATCGCCGATCCGCTGCGCGAGGGTGCCATCGACGCGGTCGCCCGGCTCAAGGCGCGCGGCATCGAAGTGGCGATGCTGAGCGGCGACAACCGCCATGTCGCGCAGGCCGTCGCCGCGCAGGTCGGCATCGCGCGCGTGCTGGCCGAGGTGCTGCCGCAGCACAAGGCCGAGGAGGTGCGGCGCCTGCAGGCCGAACCCGGCGCGCACGTCGGCATGGTCGGCGACGGCATCAACGATGCGCCGGCGCTGGCCGCGGCCGACGTCAGCTTCGCGATCGGCGCCGGTTCGGACATCGCCGTGGAAGCGGCCGACGTGGTGCTGGTGCATGGCGACCTGGACGGCGTGGCCACCGCCATCGACCTGTCCGCGGCGACCTTGCGCAAGATCCGCCAGAACCTGTTCTTCGCCTTTTTCTACAACGTGCTCGGCATCCCGCTGGCCGCGTTCGGCCTGCTCAATCCGGTGCTCGCCGGCGCGGCGATGGCGCTGAGTTCGGTCTCGGTGCTGGCCAATTCCCTGCTGCTGAACCGCTGGCGGCCGCGCTGAGCGCGGTGCCGGGCAACTCCACTCCAACGAGGACACCAGCAATGCGCCATCTCCAACTCACGGTCCAGGGCATGACCTGCGGCGGCTGCTCCGCGCGGTTGCAGCGGGTGCTGCAAGCCTGCGCCGGGGTCGCCGCGGCGCAGGTCGTGCTGGACGGCGGGCGCGTGGACGTGGAGTACGACGACGCCCGCATCGATGCGGCGGCGATCGAGCGCGCCATCGTCGAGGCCGGCTTCGGCGTGGTGCCACGCTGAGCGGTACCCGTCGCCAGCGCCGCCGGCAGGTGAACGGCGCTGCCCATCGCCGTTCTGGCGCAGCCCCGGGGCGCGGGGCAGGCGTGTATCGTGGACGCGATTTTTCCGTCCTGCGCACCGTCATGACCCCTCGCGATTGGGTGGCCAACGCCATCCAGAAGATCGACGCCGATTTCAACCGCTCGGCCGACACCCACCTGATTCCGCTGGAGCTGCCCGGTTTCCCCGGCATCGACCTGTACTTCAAGGACGAGTCCAGCCATCCCACCGGCAGCCTCAAGCACCGCCTGGCGCGCTCGCTGTTCCTGTACGCGCTGGTCAACGGCTGGCTGCGCGAGGGGCGCCCGGTGATCGAGGCTTCGAGCGGCTCCACTGCGGTGTCCGAAGCCTATTTCGCGCGCCTGCTGGGATTGCCGTTCATCGCGGTGATGCCGGCCACGACTTCGCCCGAGAAGATCGCCGCGATCGAGTTCCAGGGCGGGCGCTGCCACCTGGTCGAGCGCGCCTGCGACCTGCACGCCGATTCGGTGCAGCTGGCGCGCGAGAGCGGCGGCCACTTCATGGACCAGTTCCTGTACGCCGAGCGCGCCACCGACTGGCGCGCCAACAACAACATCGCCGAGTCGATCTTCCGGCAGATGCAGGAAGAGCCGCATCCGGTGCCGGAATGGATCGTGTGCAGCCCCGGCACCGGCGGCACCGCCGCCACGCTGGGCCGCTACGTGCGCTACCGCCGCCACGACACCCGCATCCTGTGCGCGGATCCGGAGGTGTCGGTGTTCTTCGAAGGCTATTGCGAAGCGCTGGCCGGGCGCGATTACGCCGGCCTGGCAAGCACCGGCGGTTCGCGGATCGAGGGCATCGGCCGGCCGCGGGTGGAATCGAGCTTCATTCCCAGTTGCGTCGATGCGATGGTCAAGGTGCCGGATGCGCTGAGCCTGGCGGCGATGCGCTACGTCACTGCGCGCCTGGGCCGGCGCGTGGGCGGCTCCACCGGCACCAACTTCGTCGGCGTGCTGCAGGCGGCGACGCGGATGCGCGCGCACGGCCGCAGCGGTTCCATCGTCACCATCCTGTGCGACAGCGGCGAGCGCTACGGGCACAGTTACTACCGGCCGGACTGGTACCGCGAGCACGGCATCGACGTGGCGCCGGCCGACGCGCAGCTGGCCGCGGCGGTGGCCGGCGCCGGGCTGCCGCCGCTGGCTTGTGCCGCGCTGGCCTGACCGCCATATCCCGACCATGGCCGGCGCCGCCGGCCCTTCCCCCGCTACCGAGACTGCCGCGATGACCAACCCCCTGCTCGATTTTTCCGGCCTGCCGCGCTTTGATGCGATCCAGCCCGAGCACATCGGCCCGGCGATCGACGCGCTGCTGGCCGAAGCCGAAGCCGCGGTCGCGCATGCCGAGCAGGTCGCGCCGGTGAGCTGGGACAGCTTCGTGGCGCCGCTGGACGATGCCACCGAGCGCCTGTGGCGCGCCTGGGGCCAGGTCAACCACCTGCAGGGTGTGGTCAACACGCCGGCGCTGCGCGAGGCCTACAACGCCAACCTGCCCAAGCTGACGCGCTTCTCCAGCGCGCTGGGGCAGAACCTGGCGCTGTTCGCGCAGTACCGCGCGCTGGCCGCCGCGCCCGAGGCTGCCAGTTACGATGCCGCGCGGCGCAAGGTGCTGGACAACGCGCTGCGCGACTTCCGCCTGGGCGGCGCCGAACTCGGCGATGCCGACAAGCAGCGCTTCGCCGCGATCCAGGAAGAGCTGTCGGCGCTGTCGGCGAAGTTTTCGCAGAACGTGCTCGACGCCACCGATGCGTGGTCGCTGCCGATCGACGACCCGGCGCGCCTGGCCGGCCTGCCCGACGACGTGGTCGCCGCGGCGCGCGCGGCCGCGGAGAAGGACGGCCAGGCCGGCTGCAAGCTGACCCTGCAGATGCCGTGCTACCTGCCGGTGCAGATGTACGCCGACGACCGCGCGCTGCGCGAGACGCTGTACCGCGCCAACGCGATCCGCGCCTCGGAATTCGGCGACCCGGCGCTGGACAACAGCGCGGCGATCGAGCGCATCCTGGCGCTGCGCGGCGAACTGGCCGGCCTGCTCGGTTTCGCCAGTTACGCCGAGTATTCGCTGGCGACCAAGATGGCGCAGAACCCCGACGAGGTGCTGGGTTTCCTGCGCGACCTGGCCGCGCGCGCCAAGCCCTACGCGCAGCGCGACCGCGCCGAACTGGAAGCCTACGCCCGCGAGCATCTGGGCCTGGACGAACTGCAGGCCTGGGATATCGCCTACGCCAGCGAAAAGCTCAAGCAGGCGCGCTACAGCTTCTCCGAGCAGGACGTGAAGCTGTATTTCACCGAGCCGAAGGTGCTGGATGGGCTGTTCGGCGTCATCAACGACCTGTACGGTCTGCAGGTGCACGCCGACAGCGCGCCGGTGTGGCATCCGGACGTGCGTTTGTTCCGCGTCAGCGATGCGCGCGGCCGCCTGGTCGGGCAGTTCTACCTCGACCTGTACGCGCGCGAGGGCAAGCGCGGCGGCGCCTGGATGGACGACTGCCGCAACCGCCGCGACCGCGCCGACGGCGTGCAGACGCCGCTGGTCTACCTGGTGTGCAACTTCGGCCGCGGCGGCGACGGCAAGCCGGCCACCTTCACCCACAACGAAGTCACCACCGTGTTCCACGAGATGGGCCACGGCCTGCACCAGTTGCTGACCCAGGTCGGCGAACTCGGCGTGGCCGGCATCAACGGCGTGGAATGGGACGCGGTGGAGCTGCCCAGCCAGTTCATGGAGAACTTCTGCTGGGAATGGCCGCGGCTGCAGGCGATGACCGCGCACGTGGACAGCGGGCAGCCGCTGCCGCGCACGCTGTTCGACAAGATGCTGGCGGCGAAGAACTACCAGAGCGGCATGTTCACCGTGCGCCAGCTGGAATTCGCGCTGTTCGACATGCAGCTGCATCACGCCTTCGACGCCGCCGGCGACAGCATGCTGCAGCTGCTCGAGCGCGTGCGCGACGAGGTCGCGGTGAACCGGCCGCCGGCTTGGAACCGCTTCCCGCACCAGTTCAGCCACATCTTCGCCGGCGGCTACGGCGCCGGCTACTACAGCTACAAGTGGGCCGAGGTGCTCAGCGCCGACGCGTACGCCGCGTTCGAGGAAGCGCCGGACCAGCTAGCCGCCACCGGCGCGCGTTTCCTGCAGGAAATCCTGGCGCGCGGCGGCAGCCGCCCGGCGCTGGAGAACTTCACCGCGTTCCGCGGTCGCGCGCCGGAACTGGACGCCTTGCTGCGGCACAGCGGCATGGCCGGCTGATCGCACGCCGCCGCGCCGCAGCCGATGCGGCGCGGCGCGGCGGCGGGTGGGCCGAATGCGGCAGTGCATGCGCCTGTCCATGCTGCACTGCAAGCCGACCCCGCGCTGAAGCGCGCCGCATCGCCCCCCGCAGCATTGCGCATGCGCGTGCTGGAACACTGCCGAAGCAAACCGCTCGCACGAGCCCAGGGAAGAAACGCCGGCCACGGGACCGGCGGCACAGGAGGTTGGGCATGAAACGAGGCATGTGGATGGCGCCGCTACTGCTGGCGGCCGCCGCACCAGTGATGGCGCAGAGCAGTAGCGGGTTCGCCCGCAGCGGCGCCAATCTGCGCGCAGGCCCGGCCAGCGAATATCCGCGGGTCTCCACGGTCGTGGGCGGCGACAGCCTCACCGTCTACGGGTGTGTCAACGACTTTTCGTGGTGCGACGTGCGCTGGCGCGCGGCGCGCGGATGGCTGCCGGCCGGCGTGGTCGAGTTCGACACGCGCGACGGTGCCGTCGCGCCGGTCATCGGGTTCGCCGTCGATCCCTATTGGGACGCGGACTACCGTGGGCGGCCCTGGGCGCGCGACCGCGCACGCTGGCGGCAGCAAGCGCAGGCATCGCCATCTGTGCCGGCGCCGGTGCCCGAGGCGCTCAAGCGCCAGCTGATCCCGCCACGCATCGCCGAGACCCGCGCCTACCAGCCGGCGCAGCCTGCGGTGGAGGCACCGGTGCAGTCGCAATGGGTGCCGCCGGGCGAGCGCATGTACCAGGCGCCGCCGCCGGATGCGCTCAACCCCAAGCGCAACAAGGAGCTGGCCGAGCAGCAGCGGCGCGACGAAGAGGATCGCCGTTGGCGCGAGTCCGTGCACCAGTCGACCGAGTCTTCTCAATCTTCGTCTTCCGCCTCGCCGTGGTGGCCGCCGAAGCCGGAGACGGTGGCGCAGGCGTCGCAGCACACGCCGCCACCGCCACCGCCACCGAAGCCGGCTTCGCCACCGCCAGCGCCGCCGCCATCCGCGCCGCCGCCGCCGAAGAAAGAACGGACGAAGGAGGAGGGCGAGAAAAAGCGCCGCGACGACAGGCAACTGCAACGCTGACGTTGCCGGTGGTCAGCGGCAGGACGCCCCTGCCGCTGCGGTGCGCAGGCTCGCTCAGCGCTTGCCGAACACCAGCGCGGCATTGGTGCCGCCGAAGCCGAAGCTGTTCGACATCACCGTGCGCAAGGTGGCATCGCGGCTCTCGCGCACGATCGGGAAGCCCTCGGCGCGCGGGTCCAGCGCGTCGATATTGGCCGAGCCGGCGATGAAGCCGTCGCGCATCATCAGCAGGCAGTAGATCGCCTCGTGCACGCTGGCCGCGCCCAGCGAATGCCCGGACAGCGCCTTGGTCGAGGACAGCGGCGGCACCGCGTCGCCGAACACTTCGCGTACCGCGCCCAGCTCGGTGACGTCGCCCAGCGGCGTCGAGGTGCCGTGGGTGTTGAGGTAGTCGATCGGCGCGTCCACGCCCTGCATCGCCATCTGCATGCAGCGCACCGCGCCTTCGCCGGATGGCGCGACCATGTCGGCGCCGTCGGAGGTCACGCCGTAGCCGAGCAGCTCGGCATGGATGCGCGCGCCGCGCGCCACTGCGCGCTCGTAGTCTTCCAGCACCAGCATGCCGCCGCCGCCGGCGATGACGAAGCCGTCGCGCTCGGCGTCGTACGGACGCGAGGCCACCGCCGGGCGATCGTTGAAGCCGCTGGACAGCGCGCCCATCGCATCGAACATCAGGCTCATGGTCCAGTCCAGTTCCTCGCCGCCGCCGGCGAACATCACGTCCTGCTGGCCGTGGCGGATCAGCTCCGCGGCCGCGCCGATGCAATGCGCCGAAGTCGCGCAGGCGGCCGACAGCGAATAGCTGACGCCCTTGATCTTGAACGCGGTGGCCAGGCTGGCCGACACCGCCGAACACATCGTGCGCGGCACCATGTACGGGCCGACCTTGCGCACGCCGCGGTTGCGCAGCAGGTCCGCCGCTTCCACCTGCCAGTGGCTGGAACCGCCGCCGGAACCGGCGATCAGACCGGTGCGCACGTCGCTGACCACGGCCTCGTCCAGGCCCGCATCGGCGATCGCATCGCGCAACGCCAGATATGCGTACGCGGACGCATCGCCCATGAAGCGCTTGAGCTTGCGATCGATCAAGGCCTCCAGATCCAGCTGCACGTCGCCGCCGACCTGGCTGCGCAAGCCGTGTTCGGCCGCCTCGGGGTTGGCGCGGATGCCGGCACGGCTGTCGCGCAGCGCGCGCGACACCGTGTCCAGATCGTTGCCCAGGCACGAGGTGATGCCCATGCCGGTAATCGCGACGCGGCGCATCAGAACGCCTCCGTCGAGGTGAACAGGCCCACGCGCAGATCCTTGGCGGTGTAGATCTCGCGGCCGTCCACCGACATGCGCCCGTCGGCCACCGCCATCACCAGCTTGCGGTTGATGACCCGGCTGATGTCCAGTTCGTAGACCACCTGTTTCGCGGTCGGCAGCACCTGCCCGCTGAACTTCACTTCGCCCACGCCCAGCGCGCGGCCGCGGCCGGGCGCGCCGATCCAGGTCAGGAAGAACCCGGTCAATTGCCACAGCGCATCCAGGCCCAGGCAGCCCGGCATCACCGGATCGTCGATGAAATGGCAGCCGAAGAACCACAGGTCCGGGCGCACGTCGAGTTCGGCGCGGACCACGCCCTTGCCGTGCGTGCCGCCGTTGTCGTCGATGTGGGTGATGCGGTCGAACATCAGCATCGGATCGTTGGGCAGGCGTGCGGCCTCGGCGCCGAACAGTTCGCCGCGCGCGCTGGCGAGAAGATGTTCGCGTGAATACGAAGTGAGGCGGCTCATGAGCGAATTTTCCCTAGCGAGACAGTCGAGGCGCGCAAGCGTGCACGACGCCCGCGCTTTCAATCAAACGTTTTATCCGTACGCACGCGTAGCGTAGGCGGCGCTGCAGTCGCTGGCCGTGAGCGGGGTCAAGGCATGCGTTCGCGGCGCATGCGCAGGCCTGGCTTATCATGCCGCTACCGTTCGCTGGCGTAGGGTGCAGGGCCGATGCGCAAGATCATTCACGTCGACATGGATGCGTTCTACGCGTCCGTGGAGCAGCGTGACGATCCCGCATTGCGCGGCAAGCCGGTGGTGGTGGCCTGGCGCGGCATGCGCTCGGTGGTGTGCGCCGCGTCCTACGAGGCGCGCGTGTTCGGCATCCGCTCGGCGATGCCGGCGTTGCGCGCCGAGCGGCTGTGTCCGGACGCGATCTTCGTGGCGCCGGATTTCGCGCGTTACAAAGCCGTGTCGCGGCAGGTGCGCGAGATCTTCCAGCGCCACACCGATCTGATCGAGCCGCTGTCGCTGGACGAGGCCTATCTCGATGTCACCGCGCCCAAGGGCGAGCTGGCCACCGCCACCGAGATCGCGCAGACCATCCGCGCGCAGATCCGCGAGGAAACTTCATTGACCGCGTCGGCCGGCATCGCGCCGAACAAGTTCCTGGCCAAGATCGCCTCGGACTGGCGCAAGCCCGATGGCCAGTTCGTGATCCGCCCGCACCAGGTGGAGGCGTTCCTGACCCCGCTGCCGGTCAGCAAGGTGCACGGCGTGGGCAAGGTGATGCAGGCCAAGCTGGCGGCGTTGGGCATCGTCAGCGTCGGCGACCTGCGCACGCACGGCGAAGCGGAACTGGAAGCGCACTTCGGCAGCTTCGGGCTGCGCCTGTATCAGCGCGCGCGCGGCATCGACGAGCGTCCGGTGGAATCGGACCAACAGGTGCAGTCGATTTCCTCGGAAGATACGTTCGCCGAAGACCTGGCGCTGGACGCGCTGGAACCGGCGATCCGGCAACTGGCGGAAAAGACCTGGAGCGCGACCCGCCGCACCGAGCGCGTCGCGCGCACCGTGGTGTTGAAGCTGAAGACCGCGCAGTTCCGCCTCCTGACCCGCAGCTTCACGCCCGAGCAACCGCCGCAATCGCTGCAGGCGCTGATCGACATCGCGCTGGCCTTGCGCCAGCGCGTCGATTTGCCCGCATCCACCCGTTACCGCCTGGTCGGCGTGGGCCTTGCCGGCTTCCACGAACCCGAGCCGGTGCAGACCCAGGGGCGGCTGTTCTGTTGAGCGGCACGCCGGCGCGGGCGGTGCTGTACGCCGCCGCGCGCCGGCAGTTCGCTCAGGGCCAGCGCATCTCGCCCTTGGCCACCTGGGCGCTGAGTTGCAGCGCATCCACGCCGCCCAGCTGCGGATAACGCTGCTGCATCGCCGCGACCAGCGCGGCCGCATCCTTGGCCTTGGCGGTTTCCTCGTCGAAGGCGCGGATGTAGTCGGCGGTGAAGCGCACCGCGGCCAGGTCCTGCGCCGCGCCCGGCACGAAGTGTCCGGGAATCACCCGCTGCGGCTGCAGCGCCTGGATCCGCTGCAGCGTCGCCAGCCACTGCGCATGCGACGCCGGGGTCTGCGTATCGGCCATCCACACGTGTTCGCCGGCCACGACCGGAATCCCGCCGAGCACGGTCTTGATGGAAGGAATCCACACGAACGTGCGGTCCGGGGTCGCGCCGTCCAGGCCGACGATCCGCAGTTCGCGGCCTTCCAGCAGCAGGCGGTCGCCGCGCAGCGGCTGCGGCAGCACGATGCGTTGCGGTGCATCGGCGCCGAGCTTCGGCGCCCATACCTGCAGCTTCTGCGTCTGGGTCTGGCGGATATGCGCCACCGTCGCCGGGCTGGCCAGCAGCTTGGCCTGCGGAAACGCCTGGGTGAGCACGTCCAGGCCGAAGTAGTAGTCCGGATCGCCATGGCTGATGTAGATCGTGGTCAGGCGCTTGCAGGAGGCGCGGATCTGCGCGACCAGGGCGCGCGCATCGGCCGCGGCGAATTGCGCGTCGACCAGCACCGCATCCTTGGAGCCGCTGACCAGCACCGAGGCGACGCCGAAGATCGCATGCGCGTCGGGATGGTAGACCTGCACCTGCAGTGGCGCGGCGGCCGGCTGCGTCGCAGTGTCAGCGTGGTGGGCCTGGACTGGAGCGCCGGTGGCGGCGTGCGCCGCGGCGGCGCCGGCGATGCCGAGCGCAAGGATCAGCGCCGCGCCGAGGCGCGGCAACGCAAAGGAAGGCATGCGGAACTCCGTCGGGGAAGGCGACGCCCTGCATCGGCATGGCGTGCGCGCCGCGCGCCGCGACCGTGTGCGGTCGCGATGCGGGGTTGGCGGCTGGCGCGAGGCGCCATCGGCATGCCTGCGGCAGCGCCGATGGCGCCGCTGCTCAGTACGCGGCGGTGGCAATCTGGCGCAGGTACTGCGGGCGCTCGATCTCGTCGACGAAGGCGCTGGCGTAGTCGGCATAGCTGATCGCGCTATGGCCCTGCGCATCGCGAAGCAGCGCGGTGGCCTGGGTGCGCACGCCGCCGCGTTTGGCCCCGGGGCCGATTTCCGCCGCCGGCGCGTAGAAGGTCCAGTCCAGGTCGGCAGCGGCCTGGAAGCGCTGCAGGGCGGCACGGTGCGCCAGCGCATGGGGCTTGTAGGCATCGGGGAAGTTCGGCGTGTCCACCAGTTGCACGCCCGGCGCCACTTCCAGGCTGCCGGCGCCGCCGACCACCAGCAGGCGCTGCACGCCAGCGTCGCGCGCGACCTCGATCAACGCCTGGGCGACGGCCGGAATGGTGTCGGCGGCCGCCGCACCGGGACCGTAGGCGCTGGCCAGCACGTCGTGGCCGCGCACCGCGGCGGCGAGGGCGGCGCGGTCGTCCAGCGACACGAGCACGATGCTGGCGCCGTCCAGTTCCGGCGGCAGCGGCTGCGCGCGGCGGACCAGGGCGGTGAGCGCATGGCCGCGGCGCAGGGCTTCCTGGGCGATCTGGCGGCCGACATTGCCGGTGGCGCCGAACAGGGCGATGTGCATCGAGGTTCTCCGGGGAGGGTGGACGGGATGCGCACAGTCTAGTCCTGGCCATTGGCGCGATAAACAGCGTATAAGTCGCCAATTTGTTGCATGGAACGAGTGAATGGACCGTCTGACCGCGATTGCGGTGTTCGTCGAGGTCGCCGAGCGCGGCAGTCTCACCGCCGCGGCCGAGGCGCTGGACCTGTCGCGGGCGATGGTCTCGCGCCATCTGGCCGAACTGGAGCGCTGGCTGGGCGCGCGCCTGCTGCACCGGACCACGCGGCGGGTGACCCTGACCGGCGCCGGCGCGACCGCGCTGGTGCGGTTCCGGCCGATGCTGGCGATCGGCGCCTCGCTGCGCGAGGAACTGGCCAGCGACGACCCGGAGCCGCACGGACAGCTGCGCGTCACCGCCTCGGCCTCGTTCGGGCAGGCGCATCTGGCTGCGGCCGCCGCCGAGTTCGTCGCCCGCCATCCGCAGGCGCGGGTGGACATGCTGCTGGCCGACCGCACGGTCAACCTGGTCGAGGAGCGCATCGACCTGGCGGTGCGCATTTCCCATCGCGTCGACCCCGGGCTGATCGCGCGGCGCTTGAGCGTCTGCCGCTCGGTGTTGTGCGCGGCGCCGGCCTATCTGCAGCGGCACGGCGCGCCGCCGACCGCCGCCGACCTGGCCGCGCACAACTGCCTGGGCCATCACTACGTGGGCAAGCACGAATGGCCGCTGCGCTACCGCGGCGAACGGGTGTCGGTGCCGGTGAGCGGCAACTTCACCGCCAACGAGGCCACCGTGCTGCTGGAGGCGGTGCGCGCCAGCGCCGGCATCGCCATGCTGCCGACCTACCAGGCCGCGGCGCTGCTGCGCAGCGGCGAATTGCAACGCGTGTTGCCCGACCACGAACTGGACACGATGGACATCTTCGGCGTGTACGCATCGCGCCGGCAGCAGCCGACGATCGTGCGCGTGTTCCTGGATTTCCTGGTCGCGCGCTTCGGCGAAGTGCCGTACTGGGATCGCGACTGAGCGTGGCGCCTACAATGCAGGCCGCGTTTCGCGCCGAGGACTGAAATGACGTTTCCGTATGCGGTGGTGGTATTCGATCTGGACGGTACGCTGGTGGACAGCGGCGCCGATATCGCCGAGGCGCTCAACCGCACGCTCGCCGAGTTCGGCCTGGCGCGCGTGCCCGAGGTCACCGTGCTCGGCTGGATCGGCGAAGGCGTGCGCAAGCTGGTCGAAGCCGCGTGGCGGCATGCGCACGACGCCACCCCGATCGACACGGTGATGCCGACCTTCATGCGCCACTACGAGGCCTGCCTGCTGCGCAGCCCGCGCCTGTACCCGGGCGTGGCCGAGGCGCTGGCGCAGTTGCGCGCGCGCGGCGTGACCCTGGCGCTGTGCACCAACAAGCCCTCGGCGTTCGTGCTGCCGCTGCTGCGCCATCTCGGCGTGGCCGATGCGTTCGCCGCGGCGCTCGGCGGCGACAGCCTGCCCGAGCGCAAGCCCAGCCCGCTGCCGCTGCTGCACCTGGCGCAGCAGTTCGCGCAGCCGCCGGCGCGTTGCCTGATGGTCGGCGATTCCGGCACCGACCTGCAGGCCGCGCACGCCGCCGGCATGCCGGCCGCATTGGTGCGCTACGGCTATCCGCGCGACCTGGACCTGGCCACCGCGGACGTGGTGCTGCTGATGGACGACATGCGCGAGCTGCTGGCGCTGGGGTGACGCGGGTCGCCAATTGCGCTTGGTCGACCATTTTTCGCCGCCTGCAATGCAACCGCAGCGGCTTCGCCGCGTCGGGGCGTGGCCGGCAGTCGTCGACTCGGCCATCACTGATTTGCCGTGACCGCCCGGTCCACGCAGAAGACGCCATCCTCATGCCTCATAGGTCATCGCATAGGCCGCGTTCGTTCGCTCGATGCGCGCGAAGCCGAGTTCGCCCAAGTGCATGCCGGCGATCAGGAGCCGCTCCGCGCTGACCAGGTCCAACAGCCGCGACCGTGTCGCGGCCGCAAGCACCGGGTCTTGATCGAAGACGATCGCCACCTCCGGGTGCGGCACCTGGATCTGCGGGAAATGCACGATGTCTCCCCAGACCAGCAGGCTGCGATCGCCGGCGTCGAGACGATAGCTCGTGTGTCCGGCCGTGTGCCCTGGCAGCGGCATGGCGGCGATGCCGGGGAACACCTCGCCTGCATCGAAGGTGCGCAGCCTGTCGCGATAGCCGTCGAAGACCTGGCGCGCGAACTGGAAATTGCCGCGGGCGCGCGCGGCAGCGCGGCTCATGTTGCCGTCGTCCTGCCAGAACGCGACCTCCCGCTGCTGCACGACGAGTTCGGCGTTCGGAAAGGCGACGTCTCCCGAGGCATCGATCAGTCCTCCCACATGGTCGGGATGGGCGTGGGTCAGCAGGATCGCGTCGATCTGTGTGGGGCGCAGGCCTGCCAGCGACAGGTTGCCCAGCAGCCGGCCACCCCACTGCTTGAAGCCGCCGGCACCGGCATCGATCAGGATCGTGCGGTCGCGGCCTCGTACCAGGTAGCAGTTGATATGGACTGCGCAAGCGTCCTCCACCTGCGCATCGCTCTGCATCTGCAGGGCGTCGGCCGGCGCCATGTGCAAGAGCGCGTCCGGGCCGACGCCGAGATAACCGTCGCTGATGGCGGTGATGGTGAAATCGCCGATCCGCTGGCTCGGGAAAACGTCCTTCGTCATCGCATTTCTCCGGATCGCCGATCAGTTGCGTGCATGAATGCATTGCGCCGCGTAGCCGAAACAACGGATGCGGGCCTCGAAGCCGGTCGCTTGCCGGATGGCGTCGTCGAGTCGTTCCATGAACTGCGCCATTGTTGTCGGCGTACGCGCTGCGGCGAGCCGGTAGCGGACCTCCGCGAAGATCGGCCGGCCGTGACCATGCAGGGCCGGGACGTAGATGACATGCACGTTCTCCAGAGCGGCGAGAAGCAGGCCTGTGCACAGTTCGGTGCATTGCTCGGTCAGGTCCGAGAGCGCTGTGTCCGGCGGCATCGTGTGCGCCGGTAGGAAGAGGGTGACGTTCGGCATCGGCGGTCCTAGCGCGCCACGTCGGAGGCGCTGCCGTGGCCGCTGGTCAATTGCGCGGTCATCGGCTCGTAGACGTGCACGTCCTCCTGCAGCCGATCCATCGCAGGCAGCCTGGTGCGGTCGAGCGTCGCCAGCCAGCGGCGTTCCGGAAATTTCTCCAGTTCCGTCGCGTGCATGGCGCATGTCTTCAGGCCCAGCGCGCTCAGCGGCTCGGGGCCGGTGGCACTCGACAACAGAACTTGGTTGCTGCCCACGGCGGGTGCCCGATCGAGGCCGTCGTAGAGGTTGCGGTGCCAGTCGACGATGTGCTGTTGCCAGCGTGCGAAGTTGCCGCCGCCCTTCCGGCGATAGTCCTCGCCGGTCAGGACGTGCAGGCCATCGATCGCGTGCACTGCCAGATAGGTGGGGTAGCCGCGGCGCAAGGCCTTGAAGCGTTGCGAACTGTGGAAGCCCTGCACCGAGATGAGCGCCGGCAGCTTGTCCAGGCTGTAGAAGTCGTTCCATTCCGCTTCGCTGGCGGGATCGGCGAAGCTGCATTCCACCGTGTAGATCATTGCGTCGGCCTTGCCTTTCGTTGATGTAGTTTCATGGTAGGCCGGTGTTTTCGGCAGAAAAATCGATAGTTGATCACGCTTCAGTGACTCAATGTCATGGTGGGCGGGTCGGATGTCGTACCACTGCCTTGGAGCCGTACATGCGCCGCAAGATTCCCAGCCACTCCGCGCTCATGGCATTCGAGGCGGCCGCCCGGCATGCCAGCTTCGCGCGTGCGGCCGAGGAACTGGCCTTGACCGAAGGCGCGATCAGCCGCCAGATCGGCCGGCTGGAAGGGTTCCTGGGCGTCACCTTGTTCGCCCGGATCGGCAATCGGGTCAGGCTCTTGCCGAACGGCGAGCGCTATGCGGCACAGGTGCGCGAGACGCTCGACCGGCTGGAACGCGACAGCCAGTACCTGATGGGCCAGCGCAGCGACGGGGCCAGCCTGGACATCGCCGTCCTCCCGACCTTCGCCACGCGCTGGCTCATTCCCCGCCTGAAAAAATTCCAGACACGGCACCCGAATATCACCGTGCATCTGGCCGAGCGCATGCAGCCGTTCGTCCTGGCCGGCAGCGGTTTCGATGCGGCCATCCATTTCGAGCACCCGGCCTGGACGGGGATGCGCACGCATCGCTTGTTGCAGGAGCTGCTGGTGCCGGTCTGCCATCCGCAACTGCTCGCTGGGAAAGACGCCGCGACGGCGCTGGATGCGTTGCCGCGCCTGCATCGCCGCCAGAACCCGGACGCCTGGCAGCGCTATGCGCAGGAAACCGGGATCGGGCTGACCCATCCGGCGATCGGCGCCCGCTACGATCTCCACGCCATGTCGATCGAGGCGGCGCTGGCCGGCCTCGGTGTCGCGCTGGTACCACGCCTGTATGTCGCGGCCGAGCTGGCCGCTGGCCGGCTCGTTGCGCCGTGGCCCGACGGCACGTCGATCTCCAAGACCTTCTGTCTTGTCCTGCCGGAGCCGATCCGGTTGAACGATGCGCCGATCCAGGCGCTGGCGGACTGGCTCATCGAGGAAGCGCGGGCGTCGTCTCCCATGCCCTGATGGCGGTGTCTGCGCCATGCCGTGCCGCCAGTCGCCGCTGCCATCGGCGATGCCGTGGCCGATCCACCCTGCATGGCGCCGCAACGCAGGCGAAGCCTACGGCGCGGCGGCGGTCGCGACGGGTGTCGCCAGCGACGCCGATGGCACCTGATCGTCGAACCCGAGGGCGCGCGCGACATGCCGCACTTGCGCGCGGATGCCTGCGATGAATGCATGTGCAGCGGGCCGCGCCGCATGGCGCAGCCCGCTGCGGGGGCTCAGCGCGCCGCCGGCGCGTAGCGCAGGGTCAGCGCGTACTCGCGGCCCGGCTGGTTGTACCAGCTGATGGTCTGGTAGTCGCGATCGAACACGTTGCTGGCCTTGGCCTGCAGCGTCCAGTCCGCCGTGAACGCGTATTCCACGCGCAGGTCCACGGTGCCGTAGCCGGCCAGGCGCAGGCTGTTGGCCGCGTCGTCGTAGCGGTGGCCGCTGCCGAAGGCGGTGACGCCGAGCTTGACCGGGCCGAAGCCGCGGTCCACGTCCAGCCGCGCGGTGTCCTGCGCGCGTCGCGCCAGCCAGTTGTCGCGGTTGGCGCCGTCGCTGCGGTTGCGCGGATCGGTGTGGCTGAGTTGCGCCGACAGTTCCCAGCCGGCCAGCGTCGCGTAGCCGGTCAGCTCGGCGCCGCGGATCCGCGCTTCGTCCACGTTGACCGGCAGGAAGCTGGCGGCATCGTAGGAGATCAGGTCGTCGACCCGGGTCTCGTAGACGTTGAACGTCCAGTTCCAGCTGTCGGCGTACTGCGCCACGCCCAGGTTGCCGCTCTTGGACTTCTCCGGCTTCAGTTGCGGATTGCCGGCGAACGGGTAGTACAGGTCGTTGAAGGTCGGCGCCTTGAAGCCGGTGCCGAGGCTGGCGGTGAGCTTGAAGCCGCCGTCCAGCGCCAGGCCCCAGCCCAGGCTGCCGGTGGTGTGCTGGCCGAACTGCTCGTTGTCGTCGCTGCGCACGCTGGCCTGCACCTGCTGCGCGCCGAAGCGGCCCTGGTACTCGGCGAACACGCCGGTGTTGTCGCGCTGGTCGACGTCGTAGGCGGTGCTGCCGGTGACTTCCTCGCGCTGCCAGTCGGCGCCGGCGCTGAGTAGCTGGCCTTCTGCCAGGCCGAAGTCGCCCTGCAGCGAGGCGCTGTCGCGGCGGCTGTCGAAGGTGCTGACGAAGCTGCGGGTGCTGCTGCCGGGCGCGTGGTAGTAGCTGTCGGCCTGGTCGGTGTTGCGGCCGAGCTGCGCGGCCAGGTGCACGCGCGCGGACGGGGTCCAGTCGAGCTTGCCGCCGAACACCTGCTGGGTGTTGTCGGCCTCGTTGCCGGCGAACAGCGCATCGCCGTCGTACTCGTTGCGGCTGTCGATGTTCAGCGCCTGGCCTTCGATGCGCAGGCTGTCGCTCAGCGCATAGCCGCCGCGCGCGCTGAGCGAGGTGTTGCGGTAGCCGTCGCGGTCCGGCTGGTCGACATAGCAGCCGGCGAACAGGCTGGCCGAGCCGTTGCAGGCGTTGATGCCGTCGGTCTTCTGGTAGCCGCCCTGCACCGACAGCCAGCCGCGTTCGCCGCGGTTGCTGAAGCCGGCGCTGGCCTCGCGCAGGCCGTGGCTGCCGGCGCCCAGGCTCAGGTTCTGCTGCAGGCCCTGGCCGCCGCGGCGGGTGAAGATCTGGATCACGCCGCCGATCGCATCGGAGCCGTACAGGCTCGAGCGCGGGCCGCGCACGATCTCGATGCGCTCGATCTGGCTCAGCGGCAGGTCCTGGAACGCGGCCAGGCCGGCGCTGGCCGAGCCGATGCGCACGCCGTCCACCAGCACCAGCACGTGGTCCGATTCGCTGCCGCGCAGGCTCAGCGTGGTCAGCTTGCCCAGCCCGCCCTGGTTGGACACGCCGATGCCGGCGCGGCCCTGCAGCAGCTGCGCCAGCGACGTCGCCTGGCTGCGCTCGATCTCGGCGCGGTCGATCACCTGCGCCGGGACCACGCTGTCCTCCACCGAGATCTGGGTGCGGGTGGCGGTGACCAGGACCTGGTCCAGGTCGGTGGCGGCATCGGCGGCGAGCGCCAGCGAGGGCAGGGACAGGGCGGACGCGATCGCGACCGAAAGCAGGCGGGACGACATGGGGCAACTCCGGCGCGCGGGCGCGCTGTGACGGCGGTGGAGTCGCGAACGGAAGGTGCAGGCGGACGGCGTCGGACGCGGCGCGGCACGCCGCGACGCCCTCCGCATCGCAACCAGTGGACTGCAAGGCCGGTCTCCGGGCTGGCGATCTGGGAGTCGGCACTCCCGGCTGCGACGCCTTCCCATGCCCAAGGCACAGTGGCGCAAGTCGTCAGCGCGGATCGCTTACCGTTGCGGGGGCAGCGCCGGCCTTGTCGCAAGACGCACCGGCTTCCCGTTTCAACCTGCAGGCCGGAGCCGGCAGGTCACCTTGAAGCGGCGCGATTGTACGCGATCGCCGCTGTTGCGCGCGGATCAGTCGTCGTCGCGCTCGCTGGCGTGGCCGTCGGCGTCGCGTTCGTGGTCGTGCTCGGCGTCGTGCGCATGGCCGCCGGAGGCGTCGTGCGCGTCCTCGGCATAGGGCGTGTCGCTGCGGTCGCCGTCGCGGTCGAAATGGGTGGTGGCCACCGGTCCGGCCACCGGCAGGCCGCGCTGCGCCGGCAGCTGCGCCGTTGCGGCTTCCAGTTCGCCGAGCAGTTGCGTGCGCCGCGCCTCGGGCAGTTCCTGCCAGTGGCAGCCGGTCAGCGCCCCTTCCAGCGAATACAGCAGGTTGAGGCTGGGCTTGAAGCCGGCGCGCTTGACCTTCAGGAACGCGGCCACCGCACCGGCCGCAGCCAGATCCTCCTGCGTGCGCAGGCCGACCTGACGCAGCCAGGCCGCGCTCTTGGGACCGATGTTGCGCAGTCTCTCGGTGCTCATCGCCGGCTCATCGCAGCGCGTCGACGAAGACCAGGGCGATCGCCTCCAGGCCGTGCTGGTCGTCGGCGTCGAAGCGCGCCAGGTCCGGGCTGTCCAGATCGAACACGCCGATCAGCTCGCCGTCGCGCAGCAGCGGCACCACCAGCTCCGAGCGCGAGGCCGCATCGCAGGCGATATGCCCGGGAAAGGCCTCCACGTCGTCGATGCGCTGGGTCTGGCCAGTGCTGGCGGCGGCGCCGCATACGCCCTTGTGCAGCGGGATGCGCACGCACGCGGGCAGGCCCTGGAACGGCCCGACCACCAGCTCCTTGCCGTCGTACAGGTAGAAGCCGACCCAGTTCAACCGCGGCAGCGCGTGGTACACCAGCGCCGCCAGGTTGGCGGCATTGGCGATGCGGTCGGGTTCGCCGCTGACCAGGGCGCGGGCCTGGGCGAGCAGCTGGGCGTACTGTTCCGGCCTGCTGCCGGTGAGCGTAGAGGAAGCGAACATCGCGCGAGTCTAGCAGCGGCCGATGGCGGCCTGTGCGCCGGCGCCCGGCCCCGGCTATCCTGCGCGCCCGCGCCGCATGCGCCGACCTCGAGGATCCTGCCACGATGCGCTTCCCCGCTTTCTACGTCACCGGCACCGATACCGGCATCGGCAAGACCGTGGCCAGCACCGCGCTGCTGCATGCGCTGCGCGCGCGCGGCCAGGCGGCGGTGGGCATGAAGCCGGTCGCCAGCGGCTGCGAGCGCAGCACGGACGGCTGGCGCAACGAGGATGCATTGGCGCTGCAGGCGGCCAGCGCGCCGCGCCCGGACTACGCCGACCTCAATCCCTATGCCTTGCCGCTGCCGCTGGCGCCGGAACTGGCCGCGGCCGCGGCCGGCGTGCGCGTGGAGCTGGGACCGATCGCGGATGCCTTCGCGCGGCTGCGTGCGCAAGCCGATGTGGTGGTGGTGGAAGGCGTCGGCGGCTGGGCGGCGCCGCTGTCGGCGACGCTGGACCAGGCCGATCTGGCGCGCGCGCTGGCGCTGCCGGTGCTGCTGGTGGTCGGGCTGCGCCTGGGCTGCCTCAACCATGCCCGGCTCAGCGCCGCGGCGATCGCCGCCGATGGCCTGCGCTGCATCGGCTGGATC
The DNA here is from genome assembly GCF_009769165.1 of Xanthomonas hyacinthi. NCBI lineage: Bacteria > Pseudomonadati > Pseudomonadota > Gammaproteobacteria > Lysobacterales > Lysobacteraceae > Xanthomonas > Xanthomonas hyacinthi. The sequence continues at coordinate 1,253,023 of NZ_CP043476.1, read as the reverse complement.
GGCAACGAGATCGATCCGGTGATGCAGCGCATCGACGCCAATATGCAGATGCTGCAGGAGCGCTTGCCGATGCCGTGCTGGGGGCGGCTGCCATACCGGCCGCATCCGGATCCGGCGGCACTGGCGGCAGCGTTGCAGCCGTGGCCGGAGCCAGCAGGCTAACGCCGCCACCGCGCGGCAAGGGGCATCGCGCTGGCGCTGGCAGCGCGTTTTCGACCCAGGGGACAGCGCGTGTGGGAACGAATCCGGGTGGCCGCGCGGCATCGCTCGCGACAGGCTTGATCGGTAGGATTTATCGCGGTTGAGGCGGCGGTTGAGGCGGCGGTGGAGCGGTATCGGTTCCGCGCATGAGCCACTGCCGGGCGCGCCGCATCGGACGTGCGCGCTCGGCATTCGGCGAATGCCGGGCATCAGGTTTCAATATGCACTCGTATCAGCTCCTCGAACCATTCCACGAACACCCCCAGCCGACGCGATCTCTGGTGCCTATGCGGATACAGCAGCGACACCTGCATGGGGGCAGCGCGGAACTCGGGCATGACCTCCACCAGTTCGCCTCTGTCGAGCAGGTGCTGGACATCGAAGCGTGGAATCTGGATCAATCCCGTCCCCGACACGCAGCAGGCAATGTAGCTTTCGGCGTTGTTGACGATCACTCGACTGGGTACGGCCAGCAGCCGTTCGTTGCCCGATACGAGGCAGTCCCAGGGCAGTTCCCGTCCCGTGGAGGGCGAGGCGTATCCCACCGACCAGTGTCCCCGGGTCAGGTCGTCCGGTCTGGCGGGCACGCCGTGCTCCTGCAGGTAGCCCGGGCTGGCGCAGTTGATCAGCGCGAGATGGCCCAGGGGGCGAGCGATCAGGCTGCTGTCGTGCAGTGCGCCGATCCGCACGGCGCAGTCAACGCCTTCGTGCACCAGATCGATCGCGCGGTCGGTCGACCCCAATGCCAATTGGAGGCGGGGATAGCGCCGCAAGAACCCCGGAAGGGCGGGGGCGATCAGCCGGCGGGCGATACGGCTGGGCACGTCCACATTGAGTCGCCCTGAAATCTTGCGCTGGCCGGCGTGAAACAGCTGATCGATATCTTCTGCATCGGCGAGAAGCAGGCGCACCCGCTCCAGCAACCGTGCGCCATCGGCAGTCAGCCGCACCTGACGCGTGGTTCGGTGCAGCAGACGCGTGCTCATGGCCGATTCGAGTTGCTGCACGGCAGCGGACACCGATGCGCGCGGCAGCTCCAGCGCATGGGCGGCCTTGATGAAACTGCCCATCTCGGCCACTTGAACGAAGACGCGGTACTGATCGAGTTTGTCCATTCATCCTTTCCACATAGCCTGCTCCAACGCGCCATCCAGCCCACCGGGACACCGCCTCAGCCGGCAACGCCAGCGTTGTCGAGGAAGGCGGGTTCCTTATCCGTGGTCCGATGTCCCAGCATAACGTTGCGATGCGGGAAGCGGCCGAACCAGCGGATGATGTCCCGCTGCCTCTCGGCATGGGAGAGCCAGGGCCGTCCGGGTCTGGCGTTCAGCACGACCGATCGGTTTTTGCTCGACGGCATCCTCCGAATGGGCAAAGGAAAGGGCAGGCAAGAAAACAGCCTCAAGTCGACATCGACCTCTGCCATATGCCCCGCCGATTCTGCCTTTCGGGCACGGTGCCGGGCCACGGGGTCCGTTGCGGACACGCGAGCCGTGCCGCGAAAGGCATTGCGCGGGAATTGGTCGAGCAGAATCCGCAACGCCAGAGCGCCCTCGGGCGTGGCCGCCCATTCGTCACGTTCGCGCCGTGCCGGCGAAAGCTGGTTGCAGACTCCGGCCCGGCAACAATTCGCTTGATCCGCCGCTGGCGCCAGGCGGGCGCCGATCCGCTCGCGGCGGCGGCAGCGGTGGTCCTTGGGGCTTATTTGGTGGTGTATCCACCATTGATGAGGATGGTCTGGCCGGTGATCCACCAGCCGTCGCTCACCAGGTGGCGAATGAAGGGCACCACATCCTCGATGTCGGTCAGGCCGGTCTTGCTGAACGGCGAAAGCGCCGCGGCCGTCTTGTGGTAGGCCACTGCATCGGCCCCCTCGGCCGGATAGAAGAACGGCGTGTCCATCGGGCCTGGGCCGACCGCCGTCACCGAGATACCGCGCGCACCGAATTCCTTGGAGGCCGCGCGGGTGTAGTGCTCCACCGGCGCCTTGGTACCGGCATAGGCGGCATAGAACGGAGTGAATGCCCCTAGCAGCGACGTGACCACCGTGCAGATCCTGCCGTTGTCGTTCAGGGTTTTGCCGGCTTCCTTGAGGAAGAAGAACGCGGTCTTGGAGTTGACCGCCGTCATCTCGTCGTACTCGGCCTCGCTGATCTCGGCCATCGGCTTCTTGAGCACCTTGCCCACGGTGTTGATGGCGATGTCCGGCTTGCCAAGCGCGGCGATGGCGTCGGCGAACAACTTCTCGACGGCACCAGCCGTTGTCAGGTCGGCCTGGATCGCCACGGCCTGCGCCCCTGCTGCCTTGACCGCGGCCACGGTCGCCTCAGCGTCGGCCTTGCTGCTGGCGCTGTTGTAGTGAATCGCCACCGCCTTGGCGCCTTGCTGCGCCAGGTCGCGGGCGATCAACCCGCCGAGGTTCTTGGCACCGCCGGCGATGAGGACGACTTTGCCTTTGATGGAATGTTCTGCCATGGAAAATCTCCTTCGGTGGATTGACTGGAACGTCAGTCTAGGCAGCAATACATCGGAGATCAGCCAGGCGAACCTGGATGGATTATCCATAAAATCGATCCAATCGAAGCGAAGCGGTCCGCGTGAATCTACGACGAATCCAGCGTTTTCGTACCTGCTGTCTTGTCCCGTTCGAATCCTCGCTCTCCGGCCATGAACGCCTCCAGCGTGTGCCGGATCAGCGTCGTCGCATCGACCGCTTCGCCATAGGTGCGATGGAAATCGAGCAGCCATCCGGGCGCCGTCATATGCGCCGGATGAAGTCGCGTGTGCGGCAGACGGTGCTGGTCCAGGGAACAGGCGGCGTGTGGTTGTCCGGTCTGCAATCTGCGCAAGCGCTGGGCGCGCGCGCGATCGCGACCTCCCGCGGCATCTACTACTGCGCGCGGATGGCAGCGTACATTTGCCGGTATTCGCGCGGTGCGGTGCGCATTTCATGATGCGCTTGAATGCGCTGCTGAACGCGCTGTCGGAGTCGTAGCCCAGCTTTTGAGCGATGGACGAAACCGTCGCGTGGCTGCTTCGCAGCGCCCGCGTCGCCAGTTGCATCCGCCAATGCAGCACGTACTCCAGGGGGGCGAGTCCCGCCTTCCGCTTGAACCTCAAGGCCAACGTCGAACGGGACACGTTCGCGATTTCGGCCAGGTCTTCAAGCGTCCAGCGCCGCGCCGGGGCAGCATGGATGGCCTGGACGACGGCACCGATGCGCGGGTCGGACAGGGCGAGAAGCCAGCTCGGCGTGCTGCTGCTTTCTTCCTGAGCCAGGTAAAGCCGCAAGACCTGAACCAGCATGATGTGGCCAAGATGCTGGACCACCAGCGCACTGCCTGGGCACGGATGAGCGAGTTCGTGTGCCAGCTGCTGCAAGGCCCAGTGCAGCACGGATGCTTGACCCGAACCGTTCCTGACGACCGCGATGGGAGGCAATCCATCGAACAGAAGAGCGGCTTCCTCGCCGAAGGCAAAGCGGCCACCGATCAGCAAGAACGCATCGGCGCTGCCGTGGTGGGCGATGCCATTGATCGCATCGCGATAGACCGTCTCGGCCGCCACAGCAGGCGACGCAAGGTCGCTGCCCAACGAAAAGGCCAGTCTGTGCGACAGCAAGAAGCAGTCGCCTGCCTGGAGCTGAATCGGTTGTTCCACGCCTTCAACGGTCAACCAGCAATTGCCCTCGACGATGGCATTGAACTTGATGCCGTCCGGCGGCGGGAAGTCGATGGCCCATGCGCCGCCCGCCTTCAACCCTGCGAAGAAGGAGCTTTGGGTGTTCAGCAGGGAGAGGACCTCGGAAAGTGGGTCCATGAAGAAATAGGACGATCTCGACAGAGATGCGGATCATATTGCATTCAACGTCTGATATCGGCGATGAACAATGGATGTCTCGACCTTCTACGGTTCTCGAACTCACGCCCAGGATGCGCCCATGACCACTGAACAGACTCCCATTCGCTCCGGCTTCGGCGCCACCACCACGGCGGCAGACGTGCTCAGGGGACACGACCTCTCCAAGGTCGCCGCCCTTGTCACCGGTGGCCATTCAGGGCTGGGTCTGGAAACGACAAAGGCATTGGCGGGCGCTGGCGCGCGTGTCATCGTCGCGGCACGGGATGTCGAGATGGCGCGCATCAAGGCCAGCGGCCTGGCCAATGTCGAGGTCGAACAGCTGGATCTTGCCGATCTGGTCAGTGTGCGCGACTGCGCCCAACGCCTGGTGGCCATGGGCAGGCACATCGATATTCTGATCGGCAGCGCCGGCATCATGGCTTGCCCGGAAACCCGTGTGGGTCCGGGTTGGGAAGCACAGTTCGCCACCAACCACCTTGGCCACTATGCACTCGTGAACCTGCTCTGGCCTGTGCTTCAGGGCGGTGCCAGGGTGGTGGCCGTTTCGTCGGCAGGCCATCACCAGTCGGGCATCCGCTGGGACGACGTGCAATTCACCCAGGCCTACGACAAGTGGCTGGCCTACGGGCAGTCGAAGACGGCCAATGCACTGTTCGCCGTTCACCTGGATCGGATGGGACGCAATGCGGGCGTGCGTGCCTTCTCACTTCACCCCGGCAAGATCTTCACGCCCCTCCAGCGCCATCTTGCCCAGGATGAAATGGTTGCGGCTGGTTGGCTCGACGCCGATGGAAAGCCTGCCGATCCCACATTCAAGACCACTCAGCAGGGGGCCGCAACGCAGGTGTGGGCCGCCACTTCCCCACGATTGGAAGGCATGGGCGGACTGTATTGCGAGGATTGCGACATTGCCGTCCTGGATGACAGCGAGCCGTCGTCGTTTGTTGGCGTGCGGTCCCACGCCGTTGATCTGCGGCAGGCGGCACAGCTCTGGGCGCTGTCGGCCAGGCTCACCGGCATCGATGCTTTTGTGGGGAAGTAAGCGCAAGCAGCGTCCGATGACGATGCCCAGCGCGTGGCCGGCATCTGCCGGCGCGGCGTCATGCTCACCGGCGGGCGCTATGCCATGCGCGATGACGGCAAGGAATTCAGCCTGGTGCGGTGGAGGCCGGTAATCGCGCAGCAACTGGGGCAGCGGCTCGCCGCGACGGTGCGCAGTGGCGGGATGTCTTGGGAAATCGGAAGGCAGCGTGGCCATTCGATCGGCTGACTGCCATCGGCCAATGCGAGGGAAGCGGACAGAGATGCGCGGATTCGGCGCGCATTGGCTCAACCCTTCGCTTTTTTCCCTCGCCCGACTGCTGTCTGAAGCAAGCCTTCCAGTTTCATGGCCGTCTTATCCTCATCGAGTGGCGTGTACACGATCAGTTTCATGTCTGGCTGATCGGAAATGGTCAGGCTGGTGTATTCGAATGACATGCGACCGCCCACGAGATGCTCGATACGCTTGTGTCCGCTGAAAGGACGCAGCACGTCGTGCCGGGGCCACCAGTCCCGAAACTCGGCGCTGGCTTTCATCAGCGTGGCGATCAACCGCTCGAAATCGCGATCGCCGGCATGGCGGGCACTGTCGGCGCGAAACATGGCCAGCGACGTCGGTGCGAGGTTGTCCCAATCGACCAGCAAACGGCGGTGCGCGGCGTTGGCAAAGACGAGATGCATGATGTTGCGTTCGTCGCCCTGGAGCTTTCCGTAGTCGCCAAACAGCACCTCGGCCGCGCGATTCCAGGCGAGCACGTCCCAGCGACGGCCCAGCACATAGGCAGGTTGACCCGTCAGGCTCTGCACCATGCGCCGTAACGGCTCTTCGACCTGTTCCGGCCCGGTCAGGGCGGCCTCCGGTGGGGGGCGATTATTCAGGGCGAAAAGATGGCGCCGTTCGGCGGGATCGAGCTTGAGCGCATCGGCCAGCGCCGACAGCACTTCAACCGAGGGATGCACGTCGCGCCCCTGTTCAAGCCAGCTGTACCAGGTGGTCCCGACGCCAGCGAGCAATGCAACCTCTTCGCGCCGCAGCCCCGGGGTACGGCGGCGGAACCCTTCAGCCAACCCGACATTGGCAGGCGTCAGCTTTTCGCGGCGGGAACGCAGAAAGGCTCCGAACTCGCGGCGACGAATTTCAAGGCGGGTTGGAAGATCACTCATGCATCGCATCATAGCAGTACCAATACCATGATAGATCCAGAACTGTTTGCCATGGCGGAGCACGGGAACAATGCCATCAACGACGAATTTTTCAGGAGGGATTGCAGCATGGAGTTTAAAGAAAAGACGATATTGATAACGGGATCGACCGATGGCGTCGGGCGCCGGGTGGCGCAACGACTGGCCAATTCCGGTGCGACCCTCTTGATCCACGGCCGCGACCGCGCGCGGGCCGACAGCCTGCTGACGGAGATACGCAATTCAGGTGGCAGCGGGACCTTCTATCCCGCCGATTTTTCTTCGCTATCCGAGGTGCGTGCACTGGCCGCGGCCATTCAACGCGACCATGGCCGGCTCGACGTGCTCATCAACAATGCCGGCATTGGTGTGGGCAGTTCCGGTTCGCCGCGACAGCTGAGTCGCGATGGCTACGAGTTGCGCTTCGCCGTGAACTATCTTTCCGGCTTCCTGCTGACCCGTCTTCTTCTGCCGCTTCTGCAAAAGGGCCATCCCGCCAGAATCGCCAACGTCGCATCGGTTGGCCAGCAGTCCATCGACTTCGCCGACATCATGCTGACCCAAGGCTATAGCGGAGCTCGCGCCTACTGCCAGAGCAAGCTCGCGCAGGTCATGTTCGCTTTTGATCTTGCCCGCGAACTGGAGGGATCAGGCGTTGCGGTGAACAGCCTGCATCCGGCGACCTACATGGAGACCGCCATGGTGCGCAAAGACGGTGTTTCACCGATCAGCACCATCGATGAAGGGGCCGATGCCATCCTCCGTCTTGCGGTGTCCGCAGAGACGGAAGGAATGCGCGGTCTCTACTTCGACGGACTCCGGACACGGCGCGCCAACGCACAAGCCTATGACGACGATGCGCGTGAGCGCCTGCGGTCGATCAGTCTGGAACTCGTCGGCTTGCCGACAGCCCGTCCAGGCACATCAAACGGCGCGTGACGATGGCAGTCACGCACCGGCCTGCTTCCGGCACATACGCGCTCGTCTCTTAACCGGCAGATAAGGAAAAACCATGTCACTCGAACACATCGTCATTGTCGGCGGATCGTCCGGCATCGGCTTTGCTACCGCCCGCCAGCTTCTTGCGCTCGGCCACAAAGTCACGATCACAGGTCGCAACGAACAGCAATTGGCGGTGGCGAAGGATCGATTGAGCGGGGACCTTGCCGCACTCGTTCTCGATGCCGCTGACACAGCACGCCTGCCCGGCGCCTTCGCACGAATCGGTGCATTCGACCATCTCGTGCTGGCGCTTGGCAGCGGCAAGGGCGCGGGACCATTCGCATCTGTCAGCCTCGCCGAGGTGCGGCAGGGTTTCGAGGAAAAGGTCTTTCCACACTTTGCTACGGCGCAAGCTGCGCTCCCCACGCTGCGCAAGGATGGCAGCATCACCTTCATCTCGGCGGTGACGGCGCAAGCGGCCATGCCGGGGACGGCTGGGATCGGCGCTGCCAATGCCGCGGTCGCCGCACTGGTCCCCATCCTCGCGGCTGAACTGCGTCCTCTGCGGGTCAATGGCGTCTCTCCCGGCGTGATCGACACGCCCTGGTGGGATTTCCTGACGGACGAACAAAAGACTTCCCTCTTTGCGGACTACGCCGCCAAGACGCCCGCTGGGCGTGTTGGTCAGCCGCAAGATGTTGCGCAGGCCATCACTTTCCTCATCGCCAACAGCTTTATCGATGGACACGTCATCACGTGCGATGGAGGCTTGCGCTTGTGCGGCTAACGCATGCGGACCAGGTGCCAGAGGAACCGGAAGATGGCGGGTGCAATCGGGCAGCGAATCTTCCTTGTGGCTCCACCCTGTCAGAACGATACCGCCTTCAAGCGCTGTACGACACCGGCATGTCGCGGCGCGCCATCGCCGAACGTGCCACGACAGACCGACTTCAGCGCGATTGCCAACGCGCACCTGCGATGGATCGCGCAGCGCCTCTACGATCGGCCACGCAAGATATTCGGATTCAAGACGCCCCCTCGAAGTCTTCTCCGAGGAACTCATCAACAGCGTTGCGAATCAGAGTTGAATCCGGGGAAACTCCACAGGGCGATCTCCGGTAGCGACACCAAGAATCAAGCGGCCGTTGGCCAGAACATCCACTGATGCGGCAGCCTTGGCGACCAGAAGGGGATGACGCAGCGGTAACACGATCGCAGCGGTTCCTGATGCTGCGTTGCGGGTGACTGCGGCCAAAAATCCAAAATTGACGAAGGGATCGTAGACCGAGCCGGCGTCGCCGAACCGGTGTGGATCAAATATCGGCACGTCGCGCATCCAGATGGCAGAGAACCCTGACGTATCCATCTGGCGCACGAGTTCCTCCTGCCGACTCAAATCCGGCACACCACGCGGGCGGTTGGAGACCTGGCGGCGCTGCTCACCATCCGCAGACCAGTCGTTGTCCAGCGGCAACGCGATGCCGACCGTCATTCCGCCAGAAACCCGGATCGGATCCAGGGCGGACGAGTTTTCCTCTTTTAGTGCACATATTATATTTTCGCCAGTCATTTGCGTGATTTTGCCCGACGATCCAGCAGGCCGCTCCACAGCGTGAGTAACAAGGCCACCGCCACCAGCAGCGCGCTGACCCATGGCGTCGCCTCCAATCCCAATGGGGAATCGACCACGCGCGCGCCGATGAAGGCGGCGAGTGCGATCCCCAGGTTGGCGGCAGCGATGTTCAAGGCGGAGGACACGTCCACACCATCCGGGCGGTATTTCTGCGCGAGCTGGACGACGTACAGGTGCAACCCGGGAACATTGGCAAAGCAGAGCCCGCCAAGGAATGCCAGTGTCACCAGGGTTCCCCATTGGGAATGGGCCGTGAAGCTGAACACCAGCAGCCCCAAGGCCTGCAACGTGAACATGATGACCAGCATCGGCACGGGATTTCGGTTGGCGACACGCCCACCGATCACGTTGCCGGCGGCGACCGAGATCCCATAGAGAAACAGAATCTGGCCGATGCTGCTGGACTGGAAGCCACTGACCTGTTCCAACAGTGGTGCCAGGTAAGGGAAGGCCACGAACGTGCCGCCGTAACCAAACAGATTCATGGAAAAGGCAATCAGCAGGCGTCCGCTGCCAAGGACCTTGACTTGGTCGGACAAGCGGCCGGGACGGTCGACGTCGATGGACCTGGGCAACAGCGTGGCGATCCCAATGAACGACAGCAGTCCCAATCCAGCGACCATCCAGAATGTCGCACGCCATCCCCATTGCTGCCCGACAAGAGTACCGATGGGCGCTCCCGTCGCAATGGCGATCGTGAGCCCCGAGAACACCATGGCGATGGCCGTGGCCCTGCGGTCACTCGGTACCAGACTTGCCGCGATGGTGGCACCTATGGCGAAGAAAACGCCATGGGCGAACGCGGTCACCACCCGCGCGGTTAACAGCAACGCGTAGGTCGTGCTGAACGCCGCAATCACATTGCCAATGGTGAATAACGCCATCAGCGCCAGCAGGAGCAACTTGTGTGGCACGCGCCCCGTCAGCGCGGTTAGCACTGGCGCGCCAATCGTGGCACCGAGCGCGTACAGGCTCACCACGAAGCCCGCCATCGGCGTTCCGATACCCATGTCGCGCGCAATGTTGGGCAGGATGTCGACAGCGACGAACTCCGTGGTGCCGATGCCGTAGGCGCTGATCATCAACGCCCATAGGGCTGGGTTATGAGAACGAATTTGCACGCCTCTCTCCAAGCAACAAAACACAGGGACATCACTTTAGAAAAAATTCAGAATTTGGAATAGAATTCATGTGTCATAGGACTTTGGAAAAATATTCAAAAGCCATGCACCAATTCAATCGTTCCACCGAGATGGCGATCTTTGTTCAAGTCGTCGAGTCGTCAGGGCTGTCCTCGGCGGCCAGGCGGTTGGACATGACACCTTCGGCCATCAGTAAGCTCATCAACCGATTGGAAGCCAGACTCGGCGTCCGCTTGCTCAATCGGACGACGCGCAAACTGCAACTCACGCCTGAAGGTTCGGTCTTCTACGACCGTTGTTTGCGCATCCTGGAGGACATCGCCTCGGCTGAACTCGAAGCCACGCTTGGAGCGCAACCGCGTGGTCGGGTACGGGTCAATTCACACGTCCCTTTCGGCAAGCATTACCTGATGCCGCTGATATCCGTCTTCCTCAAGCGCTACCCGGAAATTGCGCTCGACGTGGTTCTTTGCGACCAGGTCGTGGATTTGCTGGACGACCGGGCCGACGTGGCGATTCGCACGGGGCCATTGAACGACTCCCGATTGGTCATGCGTCGGTTGGGCAGCAGCCGGATGGTTGTGGTCGCCGCTCCGGACTATCTCGAACAGGAGGGTATTCCGCAGACTCCTGACGATCTCGTGCGGTACAACCAGCTCGGTTTCGGCTTCACCCGCCATCTCAAAGCCTGGCCGTTCAAGGGTGACCACGCGCCTCAACTGCTCCCTCCCTCCGGCAACCTGCTGCTGGGAGATGGTGAGACCATGCGCAAGGCCGCAATTGCTGGGCTCGGCCTGGCTCGGATGGCACTCTTCCATGTGCATAAGGATATTGAAGCCGGGCGGCTCGTTCCGCTATTAGAGGACTACAACCCCGGGGATGAGGAAGAACTACATGCCGTCTTCATCGGCCCGGGCAAGCAGGTTCCCGCTCGAATGCGGGTGTTTCTCGACTTCCTCACGGAGCACTGCCATCTCGGCGAGGGTCGTGGTCAGCCCAGCGCCTGGACGAGCTGACGGCCGTGGTGGAGCATCACACCACGGCGCGCAGCACCCCACCGTCCACCCTTACGGCCGAGCCAGTGCTCGCCGACGCCTGTTGCGAGGACAGATTATCTGGCTCTCCACACACCGGCGATCACGATGCCGAACACCATGGCGATCTGCCCGAACAGCACGCCCCGACCTTGATCTGCTGCGCCAGCGGAACCTCATCGAAGTGGATGGCGATTTCAGGGTCTTGCTGTCGACACCGCGCCATCAACGTGGGAAGGCGCGCCGCTGTGATGCCATCGGACAGGACGATGTGGAGCTGCTCTTGGTAACCGGTTGCTGCCGCCTCGACACTGGCGCGAGCTTGCTCAAGCAAGAGAAAAAAAAATATGGGCACATGCTCCAAAGAATCTTGCCAGATCGAGTCAATCGGGTGCTTCGTGTGGTGCGTGCAAACAGCGGTGAACCCAAGTGTTCTTCCAACTCCTTGATCGAGCGCGACAGCGGCGACTGGTCGATGTGCAGCCGCTCGGCTGCGCGCGCAAAATGGAGGTCTCCAGCCACAGCCAGAAAGCACCGAAGATGGCGTAATGCCATAGAGCCCTCATGCATTCCGCCTGAGCTGAAGAACTGATGATAATGCTAGCCATATACCTCACATGGCTAATCGCCGAGAGATAAAGCAGTTACTACAGCATATAAAATATTGCTACCTGAAGCCGTGGCTAGAGGACTCCCATACTGTCACGAGCGCAATCAAGAGGAGGGGGACGACAGCAAATGGAAGCGCACGCGGGCCATAGGCCAGAAGCAGACCTCCCGCGATGCCACCTCCGCTTATCGAAAGGTTCCATGCCACCACCGTCATAGCTTGAGCCACGTCGATGTCAGATCCTGACGTATGCGCTGTCGCCGTCTGAAAAAGCGTAGCGGAGCCTCCGTACCCTAACCCCCATACGGCAACCGCCGAATAAATAATCAACCGATTCTCGATGCCCAATACCAGGGCCAACGCTGCCACGATAAATAAGGCGACACTAATAAGCATAAGGCGCCGAAGATGTCTGTCAATGTTGCTTCCAACAATCGCAATGCCAATCAAGGAGGTTATGCCAAATATAAGCAATACTCTACTTAACTCGCCTCCCAGGCCTGACGGAACCACAAAAGGGCCTATATAAGTATATAGAATATTGTGGGCAAGAATGAAAACGGTCAATGTCAGCAGGATCGCCTTCATTCCAGGCAAAGCGAACACGCGCCCCAATGTCAGCTTGGTTCGAACGTCTTGCCCAGGCAAATCCGGCATGTTCCAGCGTATCCAAACAATCAGCAAAACGCTGGCGACGGACATCACCACGAAGACAGTTCGCCAATCCAGAATTTCGCCGAGAAACGTACTGGCAGGTAGTCCGAGGGAAAGGGCAAGAGGCGTTCCCACCATCGCGATGGCAATCGCACGACCCTTAAGGTCGTCTGGCACCAAACGGGCCGCATAGCCTCCCACGATACTCCATAGAAGACCGGAGCTCATACCAGCGAGAAAACGTACAAATAGTGTAAACCAATAGTTACTCGACCATGCGGTAGCTAGATTTATAACTGCGAAGCCTGCAATCGTGAGTATAAGCAGCGGGCGCCGATTCCAGCCGCGTGTTGCTACACTTAATGGTATGGCCGCAATAAGGGAGCCGATGGCATAGGCAGTAACCAACTGCCCAGTCATTGCTTCCGAGATTTTGAGATCAGCGCTAATCCGCAGAAGTAAGCCTGCTGGTAATGTCTCCGTTAGGATCGTTATAAAAGTGGAGGCCGCGAGAGCCAGGAGCGCGAATACGGGCAGGCGTCGTGACTCATTAAATAAATGCGAGTTGTTTGATTTGTTGCTTTGCATTGAGAGCACCGAGTTGAGCATAAGGCGAGTTGAGCATTAAAAGATAAGTCGTCTTCCAGATGCCAGCTTTCGACGATAAGTCCACCAGTCGGTCTGTATATATCCATGGCTGTGTAGTCCATTGGCTGCCTTCTCCTTGAACTGACTTGAAAGTACCAGTGAACTCTCCGGTAAACTTGATTGGAATCTCAAAGAAAATGCTGTTGCTGTGCGCACGGCCGGTTCCTCTTCTCTCCGCACTTAGCATTGCAGATATTTTTTTCGCTGACGACTCGTTTATTTTGCAAGTATCGAGCGAACAGGATCATCGTATGCATATCAAGGATGGTACGATCGAGGTCGAAGAATGCCGCCTTGCGCCCTTCTGGGCCGATTGGCGGAAGAGTTGGATTACGAGTCACATCTGACATGTTCATTCCTGACTTTTTGATCATCGACTGGCATATCCAATAACTACCCTCGCAAGATTCTTGCTTTTTCAGATGGCTGTTTCCGACAAGATCAAGCGATTTTGACAAATCCACTCTAAGAGAAAATGAAGCTAGAATTCAAGGATGTTCATACTAGGCGAGAGGTTCAATCTAATAAACAGCCATTAAAGAAACCGTGCGTTAACTGATAGGAAATGTTGCGTCCAAGAGCGCTGGCCCCTTCAGTTGCTCAGGAATGGAAGGCTGGACGCCGTCACGTGCTGAGAATCGGTGCCTAGTGGCTCTCGTCACAGTCCCCGACGGACTTGTGCCGCTGGACCAAGAGCGCCGAGCAGTTCGTCTGGCTATGCTCGGGCGTGGAGTGTGGTTTGGCAGCGTTCGTCCATCTCGCCATCGCCGTATGAGCCATGTGAGTAGAGGAGGCGTAAGCGTGGCATGGTGCGCGCCATGGATCTGTCCGCACTCGATGGCGCCGACGCTCCGCGCATTGGCGGGCCAAGCATGATTTAGAGTCAAATCAGTCCGACAGCCCGGGTGCCATTAATATCCTCAAGCTGACCGGGGTAACCCGATGTTGCTTAATCTTGCGGCCATAAAATCGATGAATGTACGAATTTTTGGCGCTAAAAAATTTCGATTTTTGTAAACGACGTAAAGAGTTCGAGAGAACGACGCACTATTATCAATGGCTAATTCTAGTCTTCCCGACTGTAACTCGCGGGTTGCCAACCAATGCGGCACATAGGCCATTCCGAAACCAGCCCAGGCTAGCTGTAGCATCAACGTAGTATCATTAGTCCGAAGCAGCCGACCGGCACCTAGGTTATCTGCCTCCTGATCTTTACGCACTTCGAGACCTTCTACTTCGGTGAGAACGGGCAAGATAAGGTTGTGCGAATTCAAGTCCTGCGTTGAGGTGGGGCGCCCGGTCTTGGCGAAGTAGTCGGGTGATCCAACGAGTATGAAGTTTATGTTCGCAAGTGGCCGAACTATTAATGAAGGGGATGGTTTATCGGTGACGCGAAGTGCAAGGTCGTAGCGTCCAGTCACCAAGTCCAGCCTCTGATTGTCCAGCATAAGTTCAACATCGACCTTTGGGTAAGTTTCCTGATAATCCATGAGCAGGCGGGCAAACTCGGGATTGGAGAACCATTGAGGAGCGGTGACACGCAGAGTTCCACTGGCTGTGCCATTGTGGTGCCCTAGTATTGCTTCGGCTTCCTCCAGGATATCCAGAGCCTCACGGCAGCTCTTGTAGTACAGTCTCCCTGAATCAGTCAGACTAATGCTGCGGCTCGTTCGATTAAGAAGCCTTGTTCGCTGGGTTGCTTCCAGATGTGCAATATGCTTGCTTACCATTGCTGTTGATATGCCGATTCGCTTTGCCGCACCGTTGAAGGAATTCATTTCCACGACTTCGCGGAAAACTTTAAGGCTTCTGAATGTGTCCATTACGCTTGCTCCATTGCGATTGCTTGAGGCCATATCTGGACTGGATTCCAGGGATGTGCGGGAGTTATCCGTAATTTGTGTATAACGTGCAACAGCTGCGATAGTCGTGTTTTTCGGCCAATTAGGCATTTTAAAGCCATTGGAAACATCCGTTCGGCGGACGGGAACACCGCCAGCTTGCACGGTTGTATGGCTCGCTGCATGGTGCGGATGATGTCTGATGTCGCCACGCTCGCCCAGGGCGCGCAAGTTTTCTCGGCATCCACATGGACGGCCCAGGTGCCGGGCTGCGTCTCGTCGGCCAAACCCAGGCGCTGCAAGCGTTGCAGGCGGCCGATCAGCGGCAGGCGCTGGCGTTGCAGCCGCGGTTCGTTGAAGCGTTCGATCTGCCCCGGCCATCTTCGCCGGCCTCGCGTTGCAGCGTGCGGTCGAGGCTCGTCCGCAGCGACAGCAGCGGCGGCAGGCCGCAAGGGAGCAGGTCGCATGGGATGTACCTTCATCAAGCCCGGCCGCACCACGCGGCCGGATGGAGGCAGTCTCAAGAAAGCAAGGCTTCTTGCTCAGGGACGATGTGCAGGGGACGCGAAACATCCCCCCCCAGCGCAACGCGCATGGCGGAAGCTGCGCCAGGCGGCGGTAGCCGCTGCTGCGCATCAGTGCATCGCCACGGCGCACCAGCCGTCGCACGCGGGCACGCAGGGCGCTATCGGCGTACCAGTCGGCCGCGACCACACCGGCGCCGAACAGCCCTTCAGCCACTTCGCGCAAGGACGCACCCGCCAGGGTGCCGTCGAGCGCCTGGAGCGTGTTCAACTCCAGCAGTGCAGACGGTGGCGGGCGCGGCCGGGCCGTCGCCACAGGCACGGCATCGCCAGCGGCGGCCCGCTTGCCCAGCTCGGCCGCCAGTGCCTGGTAGCGGACGCAAGGTGCGGCGCAGGCGCGGATGGCATAGGCGTAAGCCTGCCATCGCTCAGGCGGATGCCAGCGCGAAGCGCAGGCACCCGCCTGGCCAGCACCAGGTGCTTGCCATCGTGGAACAGCTGCTTCTTGTCCAGGAATGCGCCAGAACGCGAAGGCCAACGTATCGGGTGGCGGGTCGGTATCCGGGTAGAGCCGAACCACGGCGTCGGTATCGGGGAACTCGCCTAAGGAACCTCTGATTTTGCTGATGGTCCAAGTCATCAGCTCCCCCCTCCCCCCGGTGATTGCCATGTCTCGAACCCAGATGACCCTGTCGCTGCAGCACGATGCCAGCTTCGATGTGCACCGCAAGCCGACGCGGCGCGACGTGTTCCTGTCGCAGATGGATCAGGTGGTGCCGTGGGCGCCGCTGTGCGCGTGCATCGCGCCGTTCTATCCGAAGGTAGGAGCGAGCGGCGGCCGTCCGCCGGTGGGGCTGGAGCGGATGCTGCGGATCCATTTTCTGCAGCAGTGGTATGCGCTGAGCGATCCGGCGGTGGAAGAGGCGCTGTACGACGTGCCGGCGATGCGGCGGTTCGTGGGGATCGACCTGGGGCGCGAAGCGGCGCCGGACGAGACGACAGTATGCAAGTTCCGGCATCTGCTGGAGAAGCACGGATTGGCCGAACAGCTGTTTGCAGCGATCAATGCTCACTTGCGCGAGCACGGCCTGCGGCTGTCGTCGGGGACGATGGTGGACGCAACGATCATCGCCGCGGCGCCGTCGACGAAGAACAAGGCGCGCTCGCGCGATGGGCAGATGCACCAGACCCGGAAAGGCAAGCAGTGGTACTTCGGAATGAAGGCGCACATCGGGGTGGACCAGCGCACGGGACTGGTGCACCACGTGGTGAGCACGGCGGCCAACGTGGCCGACGTGACCCAGACGGCGCATCTGCTGCATGGCCAGGAGCAGCATGTGTTCGCCGACGCGGGCTATGCGGGGGCGGCGACGTATGCGCCGGCCGACGGACGCACCTTCTGGGTTGCAGAGAAGCGCAGCAAGGTGAAGGCGATCGCGCACCCGGGGATGCGCGCAATCACCGAGGAACTGGAACGGGCCAAGGCTTCGATCCGGGCGGCGGTGGAACATCCGTTCGGGGTACTCAAGCGGCAGTTTGGCTACGTCAAGGTGCGCTACAAGGGCCTGGCCAAGAACGCGGCGCAGGTGACGACGCTGTTCGCGTTGGTCAATCTGTGGAGGGCGCGCAGGACATTGCTGCCGGTGGCATAGGAGGGGTGCGCCTGCGGACCGCCCAAAGGCGGGGTGCGGGACAAAACGCGGGCGATTGGATGTAAAACCTACGAGATGTTGCCCTGCCTCCGTGTTGCGAGCAGGGGAACCTCGGCTACGGCTGGTAGATCAGGCATTCCCTAAGCCATCGATAAACCTGCTGTATCTGGCTGTGGCGTAGTCCGGCGAATTTCGGTGCTGGAGTCATCGTGAATAAAAAAGGCCCGGTAGAGGGAGGGATCTACCGGGCCTGGGCTGCACGGGGGGAGGGACCCGCGCGTACCACTGGTCAGTCGTGCGGCTGTGCCGCAGCGGACGTATTTGGTCTTGCTTATTTGGTCTTGGCTTTAGGTGCGGCCTGGTCGGTGGCCGCCTCGAACTGGCTCTTGGCGAGCTGGCCGATGGCTTCGGAGGTCTTCAGGCCCAGGCCGAACACTTCCTGGTTGGCCGTGGCCAGCCGCTCGAAGTTGTCGCGGGCAATCTGCAGGCCCTTCGGCCACAGCGACTGCACGCTGCCGAGGTCGCGCGCTTCGGTGAGCTCGCCGAGGAAGCCGGTGGTCGCGGCGACGTTCTTCTCGAAGGTCTTCAGCTGCACGCCGAACACGCTCTCGGCGCTTTCCAGCGCCAGGCGGTTGGCGCGCGAGGCGACGGTGGCGAACTGCTGGGTGTAGCTGCCGAATTGATCGTTGAACTGAGCGGACATCATGCAACTCCAAGGGAATGCCGATTGCTGTTGCAGTGCAACATACGCGCATTCTGCTGCAATGCAACATTATTTTCTGAAGTCGCTCAGGCTCCGTTCAAACTGGCTTTCGGATCAATAGGTTGGAGTCGAGCTGCTTAGCTCTGCGCCGGCCTGCGGACGCACCCGGCAGGTGCCGGGTGCGCTGACGCCGGCACCTCGGAACGGGAGCCGGCCACCCGGAATCCGTCAGGAGCCGTCATGCCGCCCTTGCGAATCCCCGATCCCGACTCTCGAACCCCCCTGCTTCAGGCGCCCGGGCCGCGATAGCGGCAGCCGGAGGTGCAGGTTTCGTGCACCACGATCTCGCTCAGCGGCGGCAATGCCGGCTTGAGCCGCTCCCAGATCCACACCGCCAGGCGCTCGCTGGTCGGGTTCTCCAGTCCCTCGATGTCGTTGAGGTAGTGGTGGTCGAGTTGGTCGTAGATCGGGCGGAACGCGGCCTTGATGTCGCCGAAGTCCATGACCCAGCCGGTCTGCGCGCCGGGTTCGCCGCTGACGTGCAGCTCGACCCGGAACGAATGCCCATGCAGCCGCGCGCACTTGTGGCCGGGCGGGACGTTGGGCAGGCGGTGCGCCGCCTCGAGGGTGAAGACTTTGAAGATAACCATGCGCGGCATTGTAAAGGCAGCCAAGGCGGGCGCCGGCGCACTCGAATTTCGGTTCGGTGTCGGTGGACGTCACGCAACGCCATATTCGTATGCCGTTATGTAATTTTCGTTAATCCGGCGACGATGGCTCACTGGTGCGCCCCGGTCCACGGAAGTCCATGTGAAGCCGTACACGCCCCACCTGCGCGCGTTGAGCCTTGCGAGCGTCCTGCTCGTCCCCGTCGCCGCTGCCCAGTCGCGCGGCGACGACAGCGGAAAGACCCTGGCGACGGTCAGCGTGACCGGCTCCAACATCAAACGCAGCGACAGCGAAGGCCCCAACCCGGTGCAGGTGATCGGCCGCCAGCAGCTGGAGCAGTCCGGCAAGCTCACCGTCGCCGACGCGTTGCGTTCGATCTCCGCCAACACCGGCAACGCCAGCAACGAGACCACCAACAACGGCTGGGCCTCCGGCTCGGCCGGCATCGGCCTGCGCGGCCTGTCGCAGAAGAACACGCTGGTGCTGCTCAATGGCCGGCGCCTGGCCAACTACGGTTTTCCGGCCAACGGCCTGGGCGATACCTTCGTCAACCTCAACGCCTTGCCGTTGGTGGCGGTGGAGCGCATCGAAGTGCTGAAGGACGGCGCGTCCGCGGTGTACGGGTCGGATGCGGTCGCCGGGGTGGTCAACATCATCACCCGGCAGGATTTCCAGGGCGCCGAACTCGGCCTCAGCGGCGGCACCGCCGACCAGGGCGGGCTGGATACCCAGCGCGCCAAGTTCATCGGCGGCATCGGCGATCTGGACCACGACGGCTACAACATCCTGTTCAGTGTCGACGCCTACAACCGCGACCGGCTGGACCAGGACCAGCGCGCGCTGACCCGCTCGGGCATCTATACCGACCTGCCGGGCGGGCGCTGGAACGGCTGGTCGGCCAAGGGCGCACGCTATCTGGTCGGTGGCCGCTCGGTGCCCATGCTCGATGCCCAGGGCCAGTGCCCTGAGGGCACGCTGCTGACCGCCAGCGCGCCGATCGACGGGCTGGCCGGCGATACCTGCGCGTTCAACCAGGCGCCCTACACCACGCTGATTCCCTCGGCCAAGCGCTACCAGGCCTACAGCAACGCCAGGTTCCGGCTTGGCGACACGCTCGAAGCGTTCGGCGAGGCGCTCTACAGCGAGGTCAAGGGCGTGTCGATCTTCGGTTCCAGCCCGTACTTCACGCTGGAAGGCGGCCGCTTCGCGTTGAACGCCAGCACCGGGCTGGCCGAGCCGGTCTCCAACCTGCTGCCGGCCTCCAGCCCATACAACCCCTACGGCGTGGCGGTGCCGATCGAATACACGTTCTTCGACCTCGGCGAGTCGATCAAGACCAATCGCTCGCAGTCCTACCGCTTCCTCGGCGGCGTGCGTGGATCCAGCGTGCGCTGGGAGTGGGAAGCGGCCGCATTCGCCGCGCGCAGCAGCGAGCACGAGAGCGTGTCCGGCGGTTTCGCCAATCGCTGGAGCCTGGCCCAGGCCTTGGCCGACGGCAGCTACGACCTGTTCGATCCGGCGGCCACGCCGCAGTCGGTGATCGATGCGATCAACCTGAGCACGCTGCGTCCGGCGCAATCGACCCTGCGCGGCGTCGATGCCAAGCTGTCCGGCACCCTGTTCGAGCTGCCGGCCGGCAGCGTCGGCTTCGCTGCCGGCGCCGAGTGGCGGCAGGAGCAACTGGTCTCGCGCAATCCATGGCAGATCGACGCCGGCCTGCAGATCCGCCCGGCGATCGCCGAGGTGGATGGCAAGCGCGAGGTGTCAGCGCTGTATGCCGAGGTCAATGTGCCGCTGCTGCAATCGCTGCAGTTGCAGCTGGCCGGGCGCGGCGATCACTACAGCGACTTCGGCGACGCGTTCTCGCCCAAGGCCAGCCTGCGCTGGCAGCCGCTCGATGCGCTGCTGCTGCGCGCGGCGGCCTCGCGCGGCTTCCGCGCGCCGTCGCTGTCGGAGAACGCGGCCAGCACCAACATTTCCTACGGTTCGGTGGTGGATCCCTACGATCCTGACGTGCCCGGTTCGCGGCAGAATCCGACGTTCTTCACCGTCGGCAACACCGACCTGGATCCAGAGCGCACGCACAGCTACAACCTCGGCGCGGTGCTGTCGCCATGGGCCGACAGCAGCCTCAGCGTGGACTGGTACAAGATCGAGCTGGAGCACCTGATCGGTACCGGCAACACCACGACCCTGGTGCAGAACAACGCTCCGGCCGATGTGGTGCGCGATGCGCGCGGCAAGCTGGTCGCGGTCTACAACCGCTACCAGAACCTCAGCGAGCTGAGCACCTCGGGCATCGACGTGGAACTGCGCCAGCGCTGGCGCAGCGCCGCGTTGGGCGAAGTCGGCCTGAGCAGCGCCTACACCCATGTGCGCGACTACCGCCGGCCGACGGTGGTGGGCGGGCCGCTCGAAGACTATGCCGGCAGCAATCTCGGCCCGTCGCTGCCGCGCAACAAGGCGACCACCACCCTGGACTGGTCGCTGGGCGATGTCGCCGCGGCGCTGACCTGGTACTACACCGGCGGCTACGCGCAGAAGGCCAGTGCCGCCGCCAGTGCGGTGCAGTCGCGGGTGGACCACTACGACCAGTTCGATCTGTACCTGGGCTACCGCGGCATCGACGCGCTCACGCTGTACGCCAAGATCGAGAACCTGGCCGACGCAAAGCCGCCGTACGACGCGTCCTTCCCCGGCATCCGCGCGCCCTACGATTTCACCCAGTACGACCTGCGCGGCCGCTATTTCACCGCCGGTTTCGACTACCGTTTCTGAGCCCGCCCATGCCACGTCCAAGGAGTGTCTTCATGTCGCAACGCCGCCGCAGTGCCGGGCTGGTCCTGATCCTCGCCGCTTCCTCCGCGCTCGCGCAGCCGGCACCGCTACCCGGCTACGACGCCGCCGCCGCCGCGGCGCAGCGCGTGCTGGAGGCGCGCTTCGATGCCGGGCTGCAGGACGCGGATTACCGCGGCTGGCTCAAGCAATGGTCCTCGCGTCCCAACCAGGTCGGCGCGCCGCACAACCTGGAAAACGCCCGCGATCTGCAGGCGCGGCTACGCAGCTACGGCTGGGACGCGCAGATCGAGCAGTACCAGGTGCTGTGGCCGTCGCCGCAGGCCGCGGCGCTGGAATTGCTGGGCGCGCAGCCGTACGTGGCCCGGCTGAAGGAGCCGCCGCTGCCCGGCGACAGCACCTCCACGCAGACCCGGGACGTGCTGCCGCCGTACGTGAT
The DNA here is from genome assembly GCF_009769165.1 of Xanthomonas hyacinthi. Classification (NCBI taxonomy): domain Bacteria; kingdom Pseudomonadati; phylum Pseudomonadota; class Gammaproteobacteria; order Lysobacterales; family Lysobacteraceae; genus Xanthomonas; species Xanthomonas hyacinthi. Next base: position 1,231,451 of record NZ_CP043476.1, on the reverse strand, counting down.
CTACGGCGGCAACGGTGACGTCACGGCCGACCTGGTCTACGTCAACTACGGCATCGCCGAGGACTACGAGGCGTTGGCGCGCAATGGCGTGGACGTGCGCGGCAAGATCGTCATCGCCCGCTACGGCAAGGGCTGGCGCGGGCTCAAGCCGCGCCTGGCGCAGGAGCACGGCGCGATCGGCGCGATCATCTATTCCGATCCGCGCGACGACGGGTATTTCCAGGATCTGCCGTATCCGGACGGCCCGGCGCGCAACCAGTGGAGCGTGCAGCGCGGCTCGGTCGCCAACTTCGCGCTCTATCCCGGCGATCCGCTGACCCCGGGCGTGGGCGCGACCGCCGCCGCCAAGCGCCTGCCGATCGAGCAGGCGCGCAGTGTGCTGAAGATCCCGACCCTGCCGATCAGCTGGGGCGATGCGCAACCGCTGCTGGCGGCGCTGCGTGGCCCGGTGGCGCCGGAGGACTGGCGCGGCGCGTTGCCGATCACCTATCGCATCGGCGGCGACGGCGCGGCGCGCGTTCACTTGAAGGTCCAGGCCGAGTGGGGCAGCAAGACCCTGTACAACGTCATCGCCACGTTGCGCGGCAGCGAGTACCCCGATCAATGGGTGGTGCGCGGCAACCATCGCGACGGCTGGGTGTTCGGCGCCGCCGATCCGCTGTCCGGCACCGCCGCGTTGTTGGCCGAGGCGAAGGCGATCGGCGAACTCGCGCGGCAGGGCCAGCGGCCCAAGCGCACCCTGGTCTACGCCAGCTGGGATGGCGAGGAGGCCGGCTTGCTCGGCTCCACCGAATGGGCCGAGCAGCACGCCGACGAACTGCAGCGCAAGGCAGTGCTGTACGTGAACACCGACGGCAACGGCCGCGGTTTCCTCAATGCCGGCGGCAGCCATGCGCTGCAGCGGCTGGTCAATGGCGTGGCCGGCGACCTGCGCGATCCGGACAGCGGGGTCAGCGTGCTCGAGCGGCAGCGTGCCCGCGCGCGCCTGGACGCGCTGGCGCCCAGCGCCAAGCCGGCGCAGAAGGACATCGCCAGGCAAGCGGCGGCGGGCGCCGACCTGCCGCTCAAGGCGCTGGGGTCGGGCAGCGACTACAGCCCGTTCCTGCAGCATCTGGGCCTGGCCACGCTGGACCTGGGCTATGGCGGGCAGGGCGGCGGCAACGGCGTCTACCACTCCCTCTACGATTCCTACGACTACTTCGCACGTTTCATCGATCCCGAGTTCCACTACCTGCCGCTGCTGTCGCAGACGGTCGGCCGCACCGTGCTGAGGGTGGCCAATGCGCCGGTGCTGCCGCAGCGCTTCGGTGACTTCGCCGACGCCGTGGCCGGCTATGCGAAGGAAGTGAAACAGCAGGTCGACAACGACCGCGAGGCCGCGCAGACCCAGGCCGCGCTGTTGCGCGACGGCGCGTATCGCGCCGCCGACAATCCGAACCGTCCGTTGCAGCCGCCGCAGCCCAAGCAGGCGGTGCCGCCGATCGACTTCGCCGCGCTGGACCAGGCGATCGCCCGCCTGCAATCCAGCAGCCTGCGCTACGACGCGGCGCTGGCCGCGCGCAGCGCCGCGCTCGACGCCTCGGTGCGGCGGCAACTCAATGCCTCGTTGCAGCAGATCGACCAACGCCTGTTGGCCGACGAAGGGCTACCGGGCCGTCCCTGGTACCGCAACCTGATCTACGCGCCGGGGCTGGCGACCGGCTACGAGGTCAAGACCCTGCCCGGCATTCGCGAGGCGCTGGAGGACCGGCGCTGGGACGACCTGCGCAGCTACATCGCGCGCACCGCGGCGGTGCTGGATGCCTACCGCGCGCAGATCGACCGCAATACCGCGCTGATCGAAGGCTAGCTGGCGCGATGCCCGCCCATGGCAGTTCGGCGCGGCCGCCAGCGACGTCGAGCTTGGCGGGCGACGTCCGCCGCTGACGGCGCTGCGCACGCGTAGTCCGCGTGGCGGCGCGCGGCAAGATCGCGCAAGATAAAATCCCGCAAAACAAAAAGGAGCGCATTTCGCGCTCCTTTTTGCCTGGGTCGTCGATGCTCAGGCCTGCGGCCGAGCGGTGGCGACCCTGCGAGTTGCTGTGCAGTGCGATCCGCGCAAGGCGGATCGCACCGGCTCAGCGCGCGGCGCTGGGCTGGCGGTTGCCGCCGTTGCCCTGGCGACGCTCCTGGCCCTGGCGACGCCCGCCGTTGGGCTGGCTGCCGCCCGGCTTCTTCGGGCCGGCATGCGCATGCGACGGCGCATCGCCGTGCGGACGCCGCGCATGGGTGCTCTTGCGCGGCGGACGCTGGCCGCCCGGACGCTCGTCGGCCGGATTGTTGTTGCCCCAGCGGATCGGCGTGGACGGCTCGAAGCCCGGCACGTCGCGGATGTCCATGTCGCGCTTGAGCATGCGCGCGATCGCGCGCAGCAGCTTGGCCTCGTCCTGCGCCACCAGCGACACCGCCTCGCCCTGCGAGCCGTTGCGGCCGGTACGGCCGATGCGGTGCACGTAGTCCTCGGCGACCATCGGCAGGTCGTAGTTGATGACCTTCGGCAGCTGGTCGATGTCGATGCCGCGCGCGGCGATGTCGGTCGCCACCAGCACGGTGATGCGGCCGGCCTTGAAGTCGCTCAGCGCGCGCAGGCGCTGGCCCTGGCTCTTGTTGCCGTGGATCGCGGCGGTCTTCAGCCCGGACTTGTCCAGGAACATGGTCAGCTTGTCGGCGCCGTGCTTGGTGCGCGCGAACACCAGGGTCTGCATGCGCGAATCGGCGGCCAGCAGGTGCAGCAGCAGCTCGCGCTTGCGCGCGCCATCGACCGGGTGCACGCGGTGGGTGATGGTGTCGGCGACGGTGTTGCTCGGCGTGGCCTGGATTTCCTGCGGGTTGTGCATGAACTCGCGGGCCAGCTGCTTGATGCCTTCCTCGAAGGTCGCCGAGAACAGCAGGGTCTGCCGGTTCTGCTTGGGCAGCTTTGCGAGGATGCGCTTGATCGAGGGCAAAAAGCCCATGTCGAGCATGCGGTCGGCCTCGTCCAGCACCAGGATCTCGATGCCCGACAGGTCCACGCTGCGGCGCTCGAGGTGATCGAGCAGGCGGCCCGGGCAGGCGATCAGCAGGTCCACGCCGCGACGCAGCGCGTCGAGCTGGTTGCCCATGCCGACGCCGCCGTAGATGGTGGTGCTGGGGATGCGCAGGTACTTGCTGTAGCCGCGCAGGCTGTCGTGCACCTGGGTGGCCAGTTCGCGGGTCGGGGTCAGGATCAGCGCGCGCGGCTTGCGCGCGCCATTGCCGACCGGCTGCGGCGAGGTGCCCAGGTGCTGCAGCAGCGGCAGGCCGAACGCGGCGGTCTTGCCGGTGCCGGTCTGCGCGCCGGCCATCAGGTCGTGGCCCTGCAGCGCCAGCGGGATCGCCTGCAACTGGATCGGGGTGGGGGTTTCATAGCCCTGCTCGGCCAACGCGCGCAGCAGGAAGGGCGCCAGGCCCAAGGATTCGAATGACATCGAGGAAAGCTCCGGATAACGCGCCGTCGCCGGGACGTGCCCGGCGTGCAGACGCAAGTGAAGGTGAGGCTCGGAGCGTTCCCGTGAACCGCGCTGCGAGAGGTGTGGATCAACCCGGAGCACACATCGCCCGGGTTTGTCGGCACCACGAAAGGCGTCGGGCGGGGCGGGCGAGCGGATCATCACGATCCTGGCCTCGCCGGCGATCCCTAAGGGAAACGGACGGCCGCATGCAGACCTCGTCAGTCTACGCTGAATTGGCGCGTTGCACAAAAGCCGAAGCGAGCCATCCGACAGCCGGCAGTTCAGTTTCAGTTGCAACCAATATCCGGTCTGGCCGTACAATCGCCCGCTCGGCTCCCCAGCACTGGACGGACATGAAGCTAGGTTCCCTGAAGGAAGGCGGCCGCGACGGCACCCTGATCGTCGTCTCCCGCGATCTGACCCGCGCGGTGCGCGCCACCGGCATCGCCGCGACCCTGCAGCGCGCGCTGGAGGACTGGAGCAATCTGGCGCCGCGCCTGAACGCGCTGTCCGAGTCGCTCAACGACGGCAGCGCCGACGGCCAGTTCGACCTGGACATCGCCGCGCTGGCGGCGCCGTTGCCGCGCGCCTACGAATTCCTCGACGGCAGCGCCTACCTGCCGCACGTGGAGCGGGTGCGCCGCGCGCGCGGCGCCGAAGTGCCGGAGAGCTTCTACACCGATCCGCTGATGTACCAGGCGGTCAGCGCCGGCTTCTACGGCCCGCGCGATGCGGTCAAGGTGGTCAGCGAGGACTACGGCATCGACCTGGAAGCGGAGATCGTGGTGGTCACCGACGACGTGCCGATGGCGGTAAGCGCCGCGCAGGCCGCCGCGCACATCCAGCTGGTCGGGCTGGTCAACGACGTGTCGCTGCGCAACCTGATCCCGGCCGAACTGGCCAAGGGCTTCGGCTTCGTGCAGTCCAAGCCGCGCTCGGCGCTGTCGCCGGTGTTCGTCACCCCCGACGAACTGGGCGACGCCTGGCGCGACAACAAGCTGCACCTGCCGCTGCGGACCCACATCAACGGTGCCTGGTTCGGCGCGCCGGAAGCCGGCGAGGACATGCAGTTCGACTTCGCCCAACTGGTCGCGCACGCGGCCAGGACGCGGCCGCTGGCGGCCGGCGCGGTGATCGGTTCGGGCACCATCGCCAACCAGGACACCACGCGCGGCGCGTCGTGCTTCGCCGAACTGCGCGTGGTGGAGACGCTGCGCGACGGTCAGCCGAGCACGCCGTTCATGAAGTTCGGCGACGTGGTGCAGATCGAGATGCTGGACCGTGACGGAATGAGCATCTTCGGCGCGATCGAGCAGCGCATCGAGCCGGCCTCCCGGCCCTGACCCGGCCAGCGGCGGCGCGCAGGCGACCGGCGGCGCCGCTGCGGCGGTGTCCACCGGTATCTTGAGCGTCCGAGCGGGGGAGAGAAAGCGTGCAAGAGGCGTTGCAGCTGTACACCTACTGGCGTTCCAGTGCCGCCTATCGCGTGCGCATCGGCCTCAATTTGAAGGGGCTGGCCTACCAGGCGCTGCCGGTGCACCTGCTGCGCGACGGCGGCCAGCAGCATTCGCCGGAATACGCGCGGCTCAATCCGCAGGAGCTGGTGCCGACCCTGTGCCACGACGGCCAGCCGATCCGCCAGTCGCTGGCGATCCTGGAATACCTGGACGAGCGCTGGCCGGAGCCGCCGCTGCTGCCCGACGCGGCGATCGACCGCGCCCGCGTGCGCGGACTCGCGCAGCTGATCGCCTGCGACGTGCATCCGCTCAACAACCTGCGCGTGACCCAATTCTTCGAGCACGTGTGGAGCGTGCCGCAGTCCGAGCGCGAGGAATGGATGCTGCACTGGATCGTGCTGGGATTCGATGCGCTGGAGCAGTTGCTCGCCGAATCGCCTGATACCGGCAGCTACTGCCACGGCGAGCAGCCGGGCATGGCCGATTGCTGCCTGGTGCCGCAGGTGTTCAACGCGCGCCGCTTCGGCGTGGACATGCAGGCGTATCCGACCCTGGCGCGGATCGAGCGGGCCTGCCTGGCGCTGCCTGTGTTCGACGCGGCGCGCCCGGAGCAGCAGCCGGACGCGCAGGGCTGAGACCTCGCTTGAGGAGCGGCTCCGGGTGGCCTCGGGCCATCAGCCGCGACAGGCTCCCCGGTAAAGCGTCGCGGCTGATGGCCCGAGGCCACGTAAAGCCGCACCTTGTACCTACAGCTTGTATCTACAGGAAGCGTAGCGGTTTCAAACGAAGCCGTGGGTGATCCGCGGCGAGCTGGCGCCGCTGCCGCCGGCGTCGTAGTCGGCATAAGGGTCGTGTTCGCCGCTGGAGCCTTCGGACAGGCGGAACTTCAGCGCCAGGCCGTCGCGCGAGTCGGCCGCGCGCAGCGCTTCCTCCTGCTCGATCTGGCCCTGCTTGACCATCCGGAACAGGCACTGGTCGAAGGTTTCCATGCCTTCCTCCAGCGATTCCTCCATCGCCTGCTTGATCTCGTGCACCTGGCCGCGGCGCAGCAGGTCGCGGATCATCGGCGTGTTCAGCAGCACCTCGGTGGCCGGGCGACGGCGCTCGTTCTTGTCCTTGACCAGGCGCTGCGAGACCACCGCGCGCAGGTTCAGCGCCAGGTTCATCAGCACGTTCTTGTGCGCGCTTTCCGGGAAGAAGTTGAGGATGCGCTCGATGGTCTGGTCGGCGTTGTTGGAGTGCAGCGTGGCCAGGCACAGGTGGCCGGTCTCGGCGAAGGCGATCGCCGCCTCCATCGTCTCCGCGTCCAGGATCTCGCCGATCAGGATCACGTCCGGCGCCTCGCGCATCGCGTTCTTCAGCGCGTTGTGGAAGGCGTGGGTGTCCAGGCCGACCTCGCGCTGGTTGACGATCGACATCTTGTGCTTGTGCAGGTATTCGATCGGGTCCTCGATGGTGAGGATGTGCCCGGTGGTGGTGCTGTTGCGGTGGTCGATCATCGACGCCAGCGAGGTGGACTTGCCCGAACCGGTGGAGCCGACCACCAGCACCAGCCCGCGCGGGGTCATGATCACGTCCTTCAGCACCTGCGGCAGGTGCAGCTCCTCGATGCTGGGGATCTTGCTGCGGATCGCGCGGATCACCATGCCGACCTCGCCGCGCTGCTTGAACACGTTGACCCGGAAGCGGCCGGCGTCCTGCAGCGCGATGGCCATGTTCAGCTCCAGCTCGCGCTCGAACTGCGGCACCTGGCCTTCGTCCATCAGCGAATAGGCGATCTTCTTGACCATGCCCGGCGGCAGGCCGGTGGCGCCGAGCGGGTACAGCTTGCCTTCGATCTTGATATAGACCGGTGCTCCCGTGGTCAGGAACATGTCCGAGGCGTTCTTTTCGGTCATCAGCTTCAGGAAGTAGCCGATATCCATGCGCAATGGTTCCCCAACGATCCGCGGCCGCCCGTTGCAAGCGCGCCACAGGCTTCCGACAATGGCCGCGCTCGACGTCTCCGCCTACGGCCCCCCTTGATGAAAACTAGCTTCGCACAAATCCGTTGCCCGCAGTACGTGATGGCGTGCGCATTGGCGCTGTTTGCCGCGCCCGCGGCCTTTGCCCAGGTCGCCCCACCGGAACTGCAGACCGCGCAGCAGGCGGTGCAGCGCGCGATCCAGGCCGACGCCGACCAGTACGCCCCTGACCTGATCGCCAACGCCCGCCAGGGCCTGGAGCAGGCGCAGCAGGCGGCGCTGGACCGCCGCCAACGCAAGACCGCGCCGCAGCTGGCGCTGCGCGTGGCGGCCGATGCCGACCTGGCGCGGGCGCGCAGCGAGGAGGCGGTGGCCAACGCGCAACTGCAGCAGCGCAAGGCCGAGGTGGCCGAGCTGCAGCGCAGCTTGAACACCGGGGAGGGCCGTCCATGAGCCGCCGCCTGGGCATGGCCGGCGGCCTGGCCGCGCTGCTGTTGCTGGCCGCGCCGCTGGCCGCGTTCGCCGCCGAGGATCCGGAGCTGGCGGTGCTGAACCAGCGCCTGGTCGCGCTGCAGGCCGATCCGCTGAGCGCCGACGTGGCCGCCTACGAGCGGCTGCAGGCGCAGCAGGCGGTCGCCGCGTTCGCCGCGGCCAAGCGCAAGGAACAGGACGATGCGCGCTATCTCGCCGAGCGCCGCGTCGAGATCGCCGAGACCGCCGCGCGCGCCGCACTGGCGCGGCGCCAGGTCGATCAACTGGAGCGCACCCGCAGCGACCTGCTGGTCGAAGCCAGCCGCCGCGAGGCCGCACGCGCGCGCCAGGAAGCCGAGCGGCTGCGGGTGCAGGCGCAGATCCAGGCCGAGGAGGCCGAGAGCCTGCGCCAGGCCGCCGAGGCCGAGCAGCTGGCGCGGCAGGATGCCGAGCAGGCGCTGACCAACGTGGCCGGGCAGCAGACCGCCAAGCTCAGCGCCGCGCAGCAGAAGTCGGCCAAGCTGGCCCGCGAGGAGGCCGAGCTGGTCGCCGGGGCCAAGCTGCCGGCGTCGCGCTTCGAACCGCGCGGGGAGGTCTTCACCGTCGCCGGCGGCGCCTTCGCCGCGGGCAAGGCGGCGCTGTCGGCCGATGGCGCCGGCCAGGCCAAGGCGCTGGCGCAGTATCTGCAGATCGGCGCCAAGGGCCGGGTGCGGATCGAGGCCTACGACGCCGATGCCGGCATGGCGCAGAAGCGCGCCGACGCGCTGCGCGATGCGCTGGTCGCTGGCGGCGTCGCGGCGAGCCGGTTGCAGGCGGTCGGCAAGAAGGCGCCGGCGACCAAGGCGCGTGCCGCTGAGGTGGTGATCGCGCCCTGAGCGGCGCTGGCCGTTGCGGGTCCTGCAGCCCGTTTAACGCGGTTTTTCTCTGGGCCTGAGCGGCAAGCAACTGAATGCGGAAAAGCCGGCGGGCGTCTCTTGCCGGATCCGGTGGGGAGGCGTAGGGTCGATGTTCCAGGCGGCACACCGTCGCCTGGTTCCACGGAGACGCCGGGCCGATGAAGCAGTGGCACGCACCGCAGCGGGACGTTCCAAGGGCAGCAGGCCCGGGCGTTGCGGTGGAGTGGTTGGCGGCCCGCGCGACTCCGCTCCCAGGCAACGCCCCGCGCCGTTCCGGCCGGGGCGTTCTTGTTTCCAGCTGTAGGAGGCTATTCCTATGTTCGAAGGGCAACCGCAGACCGAAATCGACGCGTTGATCAAGTCCGATCCCGAGTTCAAGCAGCTCTACCAACGCCACAAGACCCTGGACAAGAAGTGTATGGACGCCGAACTCGGCGTGCTGCCGATCGACGATCTCACCCTGTCGCAGATGAAGCGGGAAAAGCTCGCGGCCAAGGAAAAGCTGTTGCGGCTCTACGGCGAGCAGCAAAAGCCCCACTGATCCCTCACTCCCACGACCAGTTCACTTGTCGCGGGCGGTGGCCGGCCTCCTCGTCGGCCTGCCACCGTCCGCGTCATCTCCTCCCGAAGCCGCGATCGCGGCTTTTTTCGTGCCGGTCCCGCGCTTTGTCTGACATTCCGGCGCATACCGCGGATAATCACCGGTCCAGCCGCTATGACGGCGCGATGCATCCGGACGCGATGGCCATTCACTCTTCCGTACTCGACCTGATCGGCGACACTCCCATCGTCAAGGCCAGCAAGCTCGACACCGGCGTGTGCGAGCTGTACCTGAAGCTGGAAAGCGCCAATCCCGGCGGCTCGATCAAGGACCGCATCGGCCTGTCGATGATCGAGGCGGCCGAGCGCCGCGGCGAACTGGCGCCCGGCGCGGTGCTGGTCGAAGGCACCGCCGGCAACACCGGCATCGGCCTGGCCCTGGTCGCCCAGCAGAAGGGCTACAAGTTGATCCTGGTGGTGCCGGACAAGATGAGCCGGGAGAAGATCTTCAACCTCAAGGCGATGGGCGCCGACGTGGTGCTGACCCGCTCGGACGTGGCCAAGGGCCATCCCGAGTACTACCAGGACCTGGCCGCGCGCCTCGCCGCCGAGACGCCCGGGGCCTACTTCGTCAACCAGTTCGGCAACCCCGACAACCCGGCCGCGCACGAGTTCGGCACCGGCCCGGAGATCCTGCGGCAGATGGACGGCAAGCTGGACGCGATCGTGTTCGGCTGCGGCAGCTCCGGCACCATGACCGGCCTGTCGCGCGCGTTCGCCACCGCCTCGCCGCACACCGAACTGGTGCTGGCCGACCCGGTTGGCTCGATCCTGACCGAGTACATCGAGCACGGCACGGTCAGCGAGAAGTCCGGCAGCTGGCTGGTGGAGGGCATCGGCGAGGACTTCCTGCCCGCCATCTCCGATTTCTCGCGGGTCAAGACCGCCTATTCGATCAGCGACGCGGAAAGCTTCCACACCGCGCGCGAACTGCTGGCCAAGGAGGGCATCCTCGGCGGTTCCTCGACCGGTACCCTGCTGGCCGCCGCGCTCAAGTACTGTCGCGCGCAGACCGAGCCCAAGCGGGTGCTGGTGTTCGTCTGCGATACCGGCAACAAGTACCTGTCGAAGATGTACAACGACTACTGGATGCTGGACAACGGTTTCCTGGAACGCCCGCAGCACGGCGATCTGCGCGACCTGATCCTGCGTCCGTACAGCCAGCGCGATACCGTGGTGGTCGGCCCCAACGATCTGCTCACCACCGCCTACCAGCGCATGAAGCTGTACGACGTGTCGCAGCTGCCGGTGATGGATGGCGACCAACTGGCCGGCATCGTCGACGAAAGCGACGTCTTATTGCACGTGTATGGCGACGAGGCGCGGTTCCGCGACCCGGTTTCCACGGCCATGGTCAGCAAGCTCGACCGGCTCGACGTCAAATCGCCGATCGAGGCGCTGCTGCCGGTGTTCGACCGCGGCCAGGTCGCCATCGTCATGAACGAGGGCGCCTTCCTCGGCCTGATCACCCGCATCGACCTGCTCAACTACCTGCGCCGCCGCGTGCAGTGACGCTCCCGCGCGAACGGCCCCGCTGCATGGGGCCGTTCAGACCGCGCTGCTAGAATCACGCCCCTTCTCCGGGAACCCCTCATGACGGACAACGCCTCCACCCCCAATGGCGACGGCCCTGCGCTGTCGCTGGCGACCCTGGCGATCCATGGCGGCCAGCATCCGGACCCGTCCACGGGCGCGGTGATGCCGCCGATCTATGCGACCTCCACCTACGCCCAGTCCAGCCCCGGCGAACACCAGGGCTTCGAGTACTCGCGCACCCACAACCCGACCCGCTTCGCCTACGAGCGCTGCGTCGCCGCGCTGGAAGGCGGCACCCGCGGCTTCGCGTTCGCCTCCGGCATGGCCGCGACCTCCACGGTGATGGAACTGCTGGACAGCGGCAGCCACGTGGTGGCGATGGACGACCTGTACGGTGGCAGCTACCGCCTGTTCGAGCGCGTGCGCCGGCGCACCGCCGCCCTGGAGTTCAGCTTCGTCGACCTGACCGATCCGGCCGCGTTCGCAGCGGCGATCGGGCCGAAGACCAGGATGGTGTGGATCGAGACCCCCACCAACCCGATGCTGAAGATCGTCGACATTGCCGCGATCGCGGCGATCGCGCGCAAGCACGGCCTGTTGGTGGTGGTGGACAACACCTTCGCTTCGCCGATGCTGCAGCGCCCGCTGGAACTGGGCGCGGACATCGTCGTGCATTCGGCCACCAAGTACCTCAACGGCCACTCGGACATGGTCGGCGGCATCGCCGTGGTCGGCGCCAATGCCGAACTGGCCGAGCAGCTGGCGTTCCTGCAGAACTCGGTGGGCGGCGTGCAGGGGCCGTTCGACAGCTTCCTGGCGCTGCGCGGGCTCAAGACCCTGCCGCTGCGCATGCGCGCGCACTGCGCCAATGCGCTGCAGCTGGCGCAATGGCTGGACACCCATCCGGCGATCGACAAGGTGATCTACCCCGGCCTGGCCTCGCATCCGCAGCATGCTTTGGCGCAGCGGCAGATGTCCGGCTTCGGCGGCATCGTCTCGATCGTGCTCAAGGGCGGCTTCGACGCGGCCAGGCGCTTCTGCGAACGCACCGAACTGTTCACCCTGGCCGAATCGCTGGGCGGCGTGGAAAGCCTGGTCAACCATCCTGCGGTCATGACCCATGCCTCGGTCCCGGTCCAGCGGCGCGCCCAGCTCGGCATCAGCGATGCGCTGGTGCGGTTGAGCGTTGGGGTGGAGGATGTGGGGGATTTGCAGGTGGATTTGCAGCGGGCGTTCAAGACGAAGCCGGTGACATGACGGCTTCCCAACGACCTTCGGGCATTTTGACCTCGCTGCGGACTGGATTGTTTGGTCTGCGCCTGCAAGCGTGGATTCGCCGACAGCCTCGCCTGAAACAGGTGTATCGGTTTTTCCCGCAGGCAGTTCGCGATCGTGTGACTGCCGCGCTTTCCGCGCGAGCAACCATGCACACGCGTTTCCAGCGGACAGCCGCCTGGGAGCAGACGCCCACCAGCGCGACTTCCTGGCGGAGACGTAACTGGGAACCCTCTGCCGCGCGAGTGCCGGGTGTCAACATCATTGGTTATATCCGAGGGGAATTCGGGCTGGCCGAGAGCGCCAGGATGTATGCGCGTGCCCTGATTAACGCAGGCATCCCGGTGGCGCTGCACGATCTTGATCTGGGGCTGCCGCATTCGTGGCAGGACCACAGCATGGACGAGTTCATCGACGAGCGCCTGCCTCATCGCGTCAGCATCGTTTTCGTCAATCCGGATTATCTCGACGCTGCCTTCGACCGGGTCGGGCGCGCGCGCATGGAGGGCCACTACGTGATCGCGTGCTGGTTCTGGGAGCTGGAAGTGGTTCCAGCCAGCTGGCTCAAGGCGATCGACATGGTGGACGAGATCATGGTCGCTTCGCAGTTCCTGGAGGATGCTTTTCGCCAGGTTACCGGCAAGCCCATCATGCGGGTGCCGCCACCTCTGTCGGAGTGGCGGGATAGTGGCCTGCAGCGCTCGGATTTCGGATTGGAATCTCACAGGTTCGTATTTCTGTGCACGTTCGATTTCCACTCGTTCATGGCACGGAAAAACCCCCATGCGGTGGTGCGCTCCTTCAAGGCGGCCTTTCCTTCCGATCGTGGCGACGTATGCCTGCTGGTGAAGTCGAGCAATGGCCACATGTATCCGGATGGGATGCGGGACCTGCTCGCCTCGGCGGCTGGCGATCCTCGTATTCTGGTGCGTGATGAGGTGATCGACCGGGCGCATGTGCACGCCTTGCAGCGCTGCTGCGATGCTTATGTCTCGCTGCATCGTGCCGAGGGTTTTGGGTTGGGTCTGGCAGAATGCATGGCGCTGGGCAAGCCGGTGATCGCCACCGCCTGGTCGGGCAACATGGAATTCATGACGGCTGGGAATTCCTGCCTCGTCGACTACGAACTGGTGCCGGTGGACGGACAATACCCGGATTCGAGCCGAGCGCGTTGGGCCGAGGCCAGCACAGCCAGCGCAGCGGAGGCGATGCGTTGGCTCGCTGACAATCCGGCGCGTGCTCGCGCGCTCGGCGAGGTAGCGAGTACGGAGGTTCGCGATCAGCTCTCGCCCGACCGGGCGGCGCAGCGCCTGTTGGCAAGATTGGTTGAGCTGGAGCCGGTGCCGGATTGAATTCGCAAGACATTACGTGGAGTCGCCCCGCGGCGCCAGTCGCGTTGCGTGGAGTGGGCCTGACCTTGCACCGCGTCGACAAAAATATGCAGAGGTGGCAGTGTTGGGCATGATCAGATCCATATGGGCTTATCGATATTTCATTCTTTCATCGATCAAGAATGATCTACGGTTGCGTTTTGTCCGAAGCAAGTTGGGGGCCCTGTGGATGATCATTCATCCGCTCATGCAGGTGGTGATCTTCGCCACGATTCTGTCGGAAGTGTTGTCGGCGAAGCTTCCCGGTGTCAGTAACAAATACGGTTACGCTCTCTACCTCATGGCGGGGACGCTGTTCTGGAGCATGTTTGCCGAGACCATCGGAAGATGCGTCTCGCTGTTCGTGGAGAACGGCAACCTCATGAAGAAGCAGGCATTCCCGCGCATCTGTCTGCCCCTCGTGGCCGGTGGCACTGTATTTGTGAACAATTTGCTATTGTTCGTCGCCATCCTTCTCGTGTTCGCGGCGCTGGGGCACTCCCCGGGGCCTCTGGTCGCATGGTTGCCGCTGCTGATGCTGCTCACGTTGGGATTTGCGATGTCGGTGGGCTTGCTGCTGGGCGTCTTCAACGTTTTTGTGCGCGATATCGGGCAGGTCGTGCCGGTCGTGCTCCAGGCTTTGTTCTGGCTGACGCCGGTCGTCTACAGCATCAACATCCTTCCCGAACAGGTGCAGAATCTGTTCAAGCTCAATCCCCTGTTTCACCTCGTGACCGCTTACCAGGGAGTGCTCCTGTACGACCGTCCCCCCGTCTGGACGGACTTGTGGCCCCTGATCGCGGCCACGTTGGTGCTCGGTGCCGCTTCGCTCGTCGTCTTCCGTCGTGCAAGTGCGGAAATGGTGGACGCGCTGTGAGCGCTGTACTGATGATCGAAGGTCTGGGCAAGTCGTATCGCGTATGGGGCAGCGAGTGGCTGCGTGCCGCAAGCTGGTTCGGCATGAAGGTCCGGCCGCGCGAAGAGCATTGGGTGCTGCGGAATGTCGGATTTTCCATAGCTCCCGGCGAGTCGATCGGGATCATGGGGCGCAATGGCGCGGGAAAGAGCACTCTGCTCAAGTTGATCACCGGTACTTCCCAGCCCACCGAAGGTCGAATCGTCCGGCGCGGACGCATCGCCGCCATTCTCGAACTCGGCATGGGCTTCAACCCAGAATTGAGTGGGCGCGACAATGCACGGCATTCCGCGGGCCTCATGGGTTACACGCTGGACCGGATCGAGGCCGTCCTTCCCGAGATCCAAGAGTTCGCCGAAATCGGCGAGTACTTCGATGAGCCTGTCCGTACCTATTCGAGTGGCATGCAAGTCCGGGTCGCCTTCGCGGTCGCTACGGCGTTTCGTCCCGACATCCTGATCGTCGACGAGGCGCTGTCGGTCGGGGATGCCTATTTCCAGGCAAAATGCTTCAAGCGCATCCAATTCTTCAAGGATCAAGGTACGACCCTTATTCTCGTCAGTCACTCGGTGGGCGATATCGTAAAGCACTGCGACCGGGCTATCTTGATCAAGGATGGCGGCGTACATGCGGATGGGCCCGCCCGCGAAGTATCCAACCTGTATCTGGACGAGCTATTCGGCAAGAAGAGCGCTTCGCTGAACGCGGATGCAAAGGGCGTGTCATCCAGCATGGGGAGCGGAAGCGAGGATGTCTTCCACGCTCGTCCCTACTACAACGTCAACGAACATCGTTGGGGCCAGGGCGGCGCCCGCATCGTAGATTACATGGTCGTCAGTGACGGACAAGAGTTTCCGTCGCGCGTGGAAAGTGGCGCCAGAACGGAGTTCTACGTCAAGATTGCCTTCGATGGCGATTTCGAAAGCGTCATTCCGGGATTCCTGGTGAAGACGCTGGAAGGTCTGTTCCTGTACGGAACGAATTCGTTTCTCCTGAGCGAGGGAAGGGCGGGCATCGCGGCCAAGGCGGGCGAGGTGATCGTCTGCAAATTCAGCATGCCGCTTGATCTCAATGAAGCGAACTACCTCGTATCGTTCGGCGTGTCGAGTGGCGATCCGTTGGCGGAGTTGACGCCCCTCGATCGTCGATACGATGCCGTCTTGCTGGACGTTGCGCGAGGCATGCAGTTCTGGGGGATGATGGACTTGAAGGCCGATTTCGAGGTCGTGGATGCATTTCTATAGCCTCCTGGACGCCACCATGAACAAAGAGAATGACGAGTCATGAACGAGTCACAGAACATCGCCGGGCTTGTGGCCGCGCTGCCAGAGAAATATCAGCCGATCTACGCGCATCCAGAACTTTCAGAGGGCAGTTCGCGCGGTTGCGAGGATCGGCTCTTGCTGATCCGCGAGTGCGCGCGTCGGCTCCAGTCGGTGCTGGGGCGCTCCATTCGGGTATTGGACCTGGGGTGCGCACAGGGCTTTTTTTCGTTGAGCTTGGCTGCGGACGGTCATGGCGTGCGCGGAGTGGATTTCCTCGATCGTAATGTGGCCGTGTGCCAGGGGCTGGCTCGGGAACACCCGGAGTTCGATGCGGTATTCGAGCACGCCACGATCGAGGAGGTGGTTGAGCGGTTGGGCGCTGGCGAGTACGACCTGGTGCTTGGCTTGAGTGTGTTCCATCATCTGGTGCATGCCCAGGGCGTGGCACGGGTGAATGAGCTGTGTCGAAAGTTGGCGGACGTCACCTGCGCCGCCATCTTCGAAATGGCGCTTCGGGAGGAGCCGCTCTACTGGGCTGCCTCTTTGCCTCAGGATCCCGCTGAGCTATTGGCCAGCTTCGGGTTCGTTCGGCTGCTCTCGCGACAGGCGACGCACCTGTCGACGGTTTCGCGGCCGCTGTACTACGCCAGCAACAGGTTCTGGTATGTAGGAGATGCCTTGGGGGAATTCGAGACATGGTCGGCTGATTCGCATGCCTATGCCCGCGGGACACACAAGGCCAGTAGGCGCTACTACTTCGGCAAGGACGTGTTCGTAAAGAAGATGACGCTGGGCTTAGGGGGCAGGGCGGAAATCAACTTGCAGGAATTCAACAACGAGGTCGGATTTCTACAGAATCCGCCGCACTCCTATCCAGCTCCCAGATTGATTAATGCGCTCAACGACTCGTCGGATCTGTGGCTTGTCAGGGAGAAGACGGAAGGGCGGCTGTTGTCCGAGCTTATCGACGATGGATCGCCTTACAGTGCCGACCGCGTTATATCGGAGTTGCTGGAGCAGCTGGTCATCCTGGAAAGGGCGGGTCTTTACCATAACGATGTGCGTTGCTGGAACGTGCTAGTTTCCGAAGATGGGCGTGCCGTCCTGATCGATTACGGAGCGATCTCCGACGCGCCCGAGGACTGTTCCTGGCTTGGTGATCTTTTGCTGTCTTTCCTGATCACGGTCAAGGAAATCGTGGACCGTCGTATCGTGCCGTCAACTCCTGGTCGCGAACCCGCTCTCGATTTCATGACTCTTCCGGATCGCTATCGAAACGCCTGCATACGCCTGTTCGGTCAGAATCAACGGGGCTGGACATTCGCCGAGCTCCAGGTTTGCTTGTCGGAGTCGAGTCCAGCATCCATGGCCGCTCCGGAATGGGCCGGCATTTACACGCGTCTGCAACGCGCGTTGCTCAGTTACAACTCGCGCCTTGGTTTGCTGCAGACGCAGAGCGAACACGACCGGATCGAGTTGGTTACGCGGGCGGCTTCGTTGGACGAGATCCGTAGAAAGGCGCAGGAAAGCCAGGAGCAGGTCTCTGCGCTGCAGTTCGAGCTTGAGATGGCCAACACCCGGTATCGCGATCTCGAGGAGCGCAGTCGACGGCTGGTAGAGTGGTCGCGGGAGCTGGAGTCCCGCGTGTACGAGACGCAGGAGAGCAACGCAGGTCTATCCGCGCGGATTGAGGAGCTTGGAAGCCAGGAAAAGGTCGCTGCGATGCAGCTGGAGCTTGAGATGGCCAACACCCGCCATCGCGATCTCGAGGAGAGCGGTCGGCGATTGGCAGAATTGTCTCGAGCGCTGGAGTTCCGTGCGTACAAGTCGCAAGAGAGCAATGTAAGTCTGTCCGCGCGGATTGTGGAACTTGAAATGGATCTGGAGGAACACCAACGTGCGCGCGAGTTGGCCGAACTGCTTGCTGCAGATGTGGAACGTCTGACGGCGGAGCGCGATGCGCTGCAGGTGGCGGCGTCTGGTGGGCGGCTTCTGAAGGATCAGCACGAGGCGTCCATACGAGATCTCCAGGCGAAGATCGCATCGCACCTGCAAAGGGCCGAACGGTCGGAGACCTCGCGCAGCCATGACAGGCGGCGGCTGGAGGAGTTGCATGTGAATCTTTCGCAGCGGGTCCACACCGTCGAGTCGGCCCGCAATCGCATTCGTGAGCTTGAGTTTGCCGTCGAAGCCCTCGAGCGGCAGGTTGCAAGCATTCACGACAGTCGTTCATGGCGCGTCACCGCGCCCTTGAGGTGGTTCTCCACGGCCGTGCTCGGGCGCCCTAGAGCGGCCCTTGTTCGGTCGCGCCCGATCGGGGCAAGAGGAGATGCCGCCGTTGCGGATGCGGGGCTGCCCACCCCGGCCGACGCGGCCTTAGAGAAGAGGCTGGCCGCACTTGATCAGCTTGGCAGTCGGATCAGGAAGTCGCGGTGACGATTTGCGAAGAATAATTGCAGTGGTAAGGACATCATCGAAGAGGGAATGATCTTGAAGAGAGTCGTCGTGCTTGGCGCGCAAGTGCCGTTCGTTCGGGGAGGCGCCGAGCTCCTCAATGAGGAGTTGGTCCGGCAGATCAATCTGTGGGGAAAGGGGCGCAGCGTCGTCGCAGAGCTGGTGCAGCTGCCTTACAAGTGGTATCCGGAATCCGAGATCCTGTCCTCGATGCTGTCGTGGCGGTTGCTTGATCTGAATGAAAGCAACGGGCAGAAGATCGACCTGTGCATCTGCACGAAGTTTCCGACTTATGCCGCCGCGCATTCGAACAAGGCGCTGTGGCTCGTGCATCAGCACCGGGTCCTCTATGACCTGGAACGGACGCGCTTCGACATTCCCCACCTCACCGCCAGGGACATGGCGCTGCGTGATGCCGTCCGCGCCTCGGATAAAGAACTGTTGGCGGAGATCGATCCGCGCTACACGATCTCCCAGACCGTTACCGACCGTCTGCAGCAGTATTGCGGGCTGGCGTCCAACGTGCTGTATCCCCCCTCCAAGCTCGCTCCGTTCATCCAGCCGGGCGATTATGGAAACTACGTGCTGTGCATCGGTCGACTCGAGTCGATGAAGAGGCCCGATCTGCTGATACGTGCGGTACAGCACGTGCCTCATGCGAGGGTCGTCATCGCAGGCACCGGTGCGGGCGAGTATGCGCGATCTCTGGCGCCGCTTGTGCATCAGCTGGGCGTTGAGGATCGGGTGGAACTCGCGGGTTTCGTCGAGGATGAGAAGCTGCTTGAGTTGATATCCAACTGTCGTGCGGTCTTCTACTCTCCCGTCGACGAGGACTACGGTTTCGCGACTTTGGAAAGCTTCGCGGCACACAAGCCCGTGATCACTGTCGACGACAGCGGCGAAGTCGGCCGAATCGTCCAGTCGACCGGTAGCGGCTGGGTGACAAGCCCTACGCCGGAGGCGATCGCCGAGAGCCTGATTGCGTGCTATTCCAAACAACCGGCAGAACTTAGGGAGCTGGCAGACGCAGGGCATCAGCTCAGCACAACCATCACATGGGACCGGGTGATACGTAATCTCTTGGAGACCCGGCTTTGAGCATGCCGTTTCGAGTTGCGATGGTTGGACCGCAACCTCCCGAGCGTTCGGGGATTGCGGAGTATACGGCCGGCCTCGTGGAAATGCTCCGCGATCGTGGGCTGCACGTTGATCCGGTGACGCAGACGGACATGAAGCGTAGAGGGGTGTCGCACGTGCTAGGCACGCTGCGCTCTGCGGATGCCGTGGTTTACCAGATGGGCAATCATCCTGGGTTCCATGGCTGGATGCTTCCGCTCATGGCCGTGGTACCAGGCATCGTGCACCTGCACGATCTGGTGTTGCATCACATGACTGCGGGCGTGCTGGACAAGGAGGGGCGCCTGACCAACGGGGACTATGTCGAGTTGCTGGCGAAGTGGCAATCACCGGACCAGGTCAGGTCCGCGGCCCTTGCGCTGCGCAGCGGATTTCCGATTTGGAACCGTGATGAGGTCGTGCACTATCCGCTACATGAGGTAGTCACGAAGTTCGCCACCGAAGTGATAGTGCATTCCCACTACACGGCGAACAGGATCGCCGAGGTCTTCCCCTGGCTGCCGGTAAAGGTCGTACCCCAACTGTATCCGGTGGTGGCGCCGCATCGCGTCCGGGGGCGATTGAAGACCATCGCGCTCATGGGGGGGGGGCAGGGGAACCGTCGTTTCGACTGGATTGCCAGCGCACTTTCGTCGATCGATACCGGCCTGGAAGAGCCCCTCATCGTGGAGATCGCGGGTGAAGTGGATCCGGCTGTTTTGGTTCATTTGCAGGCAATTCAGGCGCTGGACAATGTTCGACTGATCAATCATGGCCATGTCGATGACGAGCAGTTCTGGAAGGTGTTCGAACGTGCCGATCTGATGATCGCCTTGCGGCAACCGACGATGGGAGAAGCGTCGGCTGTGGTGTGCAAGGCCTTGCAGGCTGGACTGCCAGTCATCGTGTCGGATCACGGTTGGTACGCCGAACTCCCTCCCTGTGTCAAGAAGGTATTGCCCGACACGGAGTGCCCAGGGTCGCTGGCGGACCTGCTGCTGCACATGGTGCGTGATTCGCAGTTTTTTTCCGACTGGGCGGAAGAGTGCGTGGACCAGGCGGGACACCCCGCACTGGATCCCTTTCCCGCGACCGAAACGTACGCCGAGATGCTGCGGAGCCATTGTGTCTTTTCCGATTTCCGCGACCGCGTGGCGCATGCCATTTCGAGTATGAAGGTGGACGTCGAGTCCCCGCTATGCAGCGAATTGCATAGGATCGACGTTCGCGCCACGCTGCGCGGCGATCGGTGGGTCGACCGGGCGCTGGCCGCCCTGGCGGACCAGGAGCTGGACTCGCACGCTCGGATCATGGGCGACGCGGCGCGGCCATATCCCTATGGCGAGGCGCTGCCGGAGAGCGCCTTTCAGGGCAGCGCAGTTGTTGTGGAGCACGATGTGGGCGTGGTCGAACCTTCCAGCAGGATCTGTTTGCGGGTGGAATTGATCAATGATAGTCAGTTTGCTTGGTTGAGTCCGAGGGATCATTCGGTCAGGCCGTTCGGGATTTATCTCGGGCACTTCTGGATCTCTTCCGATCCGACAACGCAGCCAACTGAGCAGCCACGACACTTCATCGAGGAGACGGTTGCCCCTTCTTTCTCGGGTATCCAGGAAATCACTGTGCGCGCGCCGGATTTTCCCGGCGACTACCACCTTGAGATCGACCTTGTTCAAGAGTCGGTCTGTTGGTTCAAGAACAGGGGGTTTGCAGCGGCGCGGCTCTTCGTGAGGGTCCGGGCAGCCGAGGCATGATCGTGCGTATCAGCGTATCAGCGTATCAGCGTATTTCGGGTTTCCGGTCGTGAAGGAAGCTTCCGACCGCAAACCGTTTGCGGGTACTATGGTCTCGGCCCTGGCTTGGCCGCTGCGCCGGGCTTCGGTTCACCCGATGCTGATCCCTCGCGCGCAGGACGACAGCCCCGACGTTGCCAATTCAGGAAGCTGCTGGTATGACGAACACCTGCTGCCGAGCACTGCTGGCGCCGGGTGGGTCAATTGGCCAGTCTTGGCCCCAGGCGGCGCGTTGGTACGATTCGGGCGTCCGTGGCCAATGCAGGCAAGTTTGGAATCGATTCGACAGCCAGCTCCCATCGCTCTTGGCGTTTTGTCGATGGTTTCAGTGTGGACTTGAGGCAGGACTTCGGGTTGGCACGTCTGCCGACGGTTATCAAGGCAGAACGTGGCATGTAGCGAAAATGACATCCCACTCGCCACGCACTGGCTGGCAGGATCCAAAGAATTCCGGCTTCGCGTCGACTCGCGAGAGACCGGAAACAGCCCTTTAAAATAGTAGAGAATGTGTTGATGAAAACTGCATTGATTACCGGAATCTCAGGACAGGATGGTGCTTACCTGGCGCAGCTGCTTCTGGACAAGGGATACCGTGTATTTGGTACTTACCGCCGCACAAGTTCTGTGAATTTCTGGCGGATCGAGGAACTTGGCATCGCGGGGCATCCCAATCTGGGTCTGATCGAATACGATCTGACCGATCTCGGGTCGAGCATCCGGATGCTGGAAAGCACGGGAGCTACCGAAGTCTACAACCTCGCGGCCCAGAGCTTCGTGGGGGTTTCGTTCGACCAGCCGACAACCACCGCCCAGATCACCGGTATCGGTGCGGTCCACGTCCTCGAAGCGATCAGGCAGGTCAACAAGGACGTGCGCTTTTACCAGGCATCGACTTCCGAGATGTTCGGCAAAGTGCAGGCCGTGCCCCAGATCGAAAGCACGCCGTTCTACCCGCGCAGCCCCTATGGCGTAGCCAAGCTGTATGCGCACTGGATGACCGTCAACTACCGGGAGAGCTATGGCATCTTCGGATCGAGCGGCATCCTCTTCAATCACGAGAGTCCTTTGCGTGGGCGCGAGTTCGTGACGCGCAAGATCACCGACTCGGTGGCGAAGATCAAGCTCGGTTTGCTGGACTGCCTGGAGCTGGGAAACCTCGACGCGAAGCGCGACTGGGGATTTGCCCGCGAGTACGTCGAGGGCATGTGGCGGATGCTGCAGGCTGGTGAGCCGGACACCTTTGTTCTTGCTACCAATCGGACCGAGACTGTGCGTGATTTCGTGCGGATGGCTTTCAAGGGCGCCGGGATCGACGTCGAGTTCCGCAACAGCGACTTGGACGAGATCGCGGTGGATGTAGACACCGGCAAGACGGTGATGCGAATCAATCCGAAGTTCCATCGCCCTGCAGAGGTGGAGCTGCTCATCGGCAATCCGGAAAAGGCCGAGCGCGTGCTGGGCTGGCGTCCTGAGACGAATCTGGAGGAACTCTGCCAGATGATGGTGAATGCGGATCTTAAAAGGAATGAACGTGGTGCTTCCTTCTGACCTGGCGGGAAAGCGGATTCTGGTCACGGGTGCGTCCGGATTCACCGGGCGCTATGTAACCGCCGAACTGAAGCGCCAGGGATGCGAGGTGGTGGGGCTTGGCGGTGCGGACCACTCCGTGCCCCAATGGGCACGCGGGCTGGCCCCGGCCGACAGGCACTACCACGCCGACCTGCGCGATCGTGTCGCTCTGCGTGAGGCGCTGGAGGCGAGTCGCCCCGACATCATCGTCCATTTGGCGGCGCTTGCCTTCGTGGGGCACGGCAGCGCGGACGACTTCTACAACGTCAACCTGATGGGGACGCGACACCTCCTGGAGGCCGTCGACGCCGCTGCGCTTTCCCCGGTGCGCCTGCTGATCGCCAGTAGCGCCAACGTCTATGGAAATTCTTCAGCTGGCCGACTGGACGAGTCCATCAGCCCTGCGCCAGCCAACGACTACGCCATCAGCAAACTGGCCATGGAACATGTGGTCCGGCTCTGGCAGGGACGCCTGCCCCTGATCGTGGTCAGGCCGTTCAATTACACGGGCAGGGGGCAGGCGGACAACTTCCTGATTCCGAAGATCGTTTCGCACTTCGCGAGGCGCGAATCGCGCATCGAGTTGGGCAATCTCGATGTATCGCGGGATTTCGGCGATGTCAGGGCGGTGGCCTCCGCCTATCGGCAATTGCTCGAATCGGATGATGCGGTAGGCCGCACCATCAATGTGTGCTCCGGTACTGCCTATTCACTCCAGGAAGTGATCGATCTGTGCGCGCAGATCGCAGGGCACACTCTGGACGTCGCCGTGAACCCTGCGTTCGTCAGGACGAACGAGGTGAAGGTGCTCTGCGGCGACAATGGGCTGCTTCAAGTACTCACCGCCGGCACCTGGTCTTGTCCGCCCTTGCGGCAGACGCTCGAATGGATGCTCGAGACGGGTTGATCGGGCGTCAGTCGTTCGCGCCAGCACGGCGCACGAGGCCATCCAGGGCACTGTGCCCCGGGGAACCGGGGCGCAGCGACGATCTTTGGTGAAGTGCTGCCCAATAAGCGACCGGCACGCGCACCGGAGAGATGCGCGACCGAGGCCGAGACCGCAGTTAGCGCGTGCTCGGCGACAATTGTAGGGAGATTAGATAGATCCCCAGCACTCGGTTGTCCAAAGACATGCCGAGCTGAGCGGGCGAAGCGGGATGGTCATAATGAAGTTCGACCTGCACCTCGGCGCCCGCTGGCAGTTCCGGCAATGCAATCTTGATCTGTTGAGGCTGTGGCGCCGACGCCGTCAGGGTCGTCTGCTGCCATGCTCCGCCATTGACGCGCGCGCCGATCGCCATGGACTGGCGTTTTGGCGCCCACAGGCCGTTGACCTGAAGAAGCAGCCGACTGCCTTCCGTCGTAGCCTCTTCCATTCGCAGCCGCAGACTCGAATCGTCACCCAGCGACCAGACCCCTGAGGGCTCATCGGCCGACCAGCCCTCGCTGAGGTAGGGGCGTAAACCAGCGACACTGATGGAGCGCGCTGCCGGAAAGATAGGTGCCTTCGGTAGGGCTTGGCGGTCAATGCTGAAATACTGGGGCGAGGTCGGCCGCTCCTTGAAGTTCGAGGCAATCAATGCGGCGCCGCTCTCCGGAGTCAGTGCGCATGCCCCGGTCGGATAGACCGTCAACGTGCTTGATTCCTGGCCGGGCATGAAGAGAGCCTTGCGGCACCTGGGTCCCACCACCAGCGCAGGAAGCGTCGGGCGCAGTTCTCCAATGCCCGAATTGCGTTCGTAGAAGACTTCCTCGGTCGGGCTCCAGAGCCAGGGGACGTAGCCATAGATGAGCGAGGCCGCTCGACTGGGAGTGAGGTAGGACTCGATCTTCGCCGGCCACGCAAGGCGCATGCCGAGGACCACCGCGAGCACGGCGATCGCCCATGTCGCGCGTCCCAGCCAGCGGCTCCATTGCGACTGCTTCAGAGGTCCGAGCAGGGCGATGAGCGGATAGAAGAGGCAGATGTACCACAGTCCATAGCGGGCAGGACCGAAAGTGCCGCCGGAGTTGACGTTGGTCGTGGCCGCTTGCGCGGTCATCGCAGCCAAGGCATAGATGGCCACGAAGCCCGCTGCGATCGGCGTCGGGCGCGGGAAGCGCTTGGCGATCACCCCGTGGAGGCCCACGGCCAGGATGACGAGACCCAGGGGCCAGTTCGGGATGAGTCCGATGTCCGGGTCGAAAATGTATCGTAGGGACGAAAGGATATGGAGGTCGGAGACCTGCGCCCCGCCATTGATCAGCTGTGGGGTAAAGCTGCCGAATCGCGCGAAGTAATAGAACGGATGCAGCAAGGCGACCATCGGGGCCAGCGTCAGTGCCACGACCTCGAGTAGCGACATTCTGGTCTCGCGCGACGTCGCATGCGCGAACAAGGCGATCGTGCAGGCGACAAACGCCGGAACCACGAAGCTGATGTTCTGGGTGGTAACGACTGCGAGCAAGAGGCCGGCATACGCCCAGCGCTGCCGCAGCGCGCAAGCCAGTGCTGCGGTGCTGAGCGCCGCCGTGAAAAGTTCGGTGTGGACCTTGTTGCAATACCAGAGGGCCGGTGACGCAAAGAGGATGGCCGCCGCCGCCAGAGTCCCTCGCCACCCGTGCAGATGGGCGCACAAGAGCAACAGACCCGCGACCAGCACAGCATGAAGCAGCATGAAGTGCGCATGCGACTCGTGACTGAGGCCGATCAACTCGCCGGCTCGACCGATCGCGGCCGCGGCTACCGGATAGAACCAGAAATGATTGAAATCCGTTCCGCCGTTGGAAGTCAGGCGCTGATAGAACGCCTGCAAATCGGCAGCCGGCTGCATCCCGCGGATCTGTCCCGACTCCCGCAGCTGCTCGTAGGCAGCCCACGTCTCCGCCTGGACATACGGCCGATGCTCAATGCTGATGGCCATTTCCATCGCATAGTATTCGGAGCCGTCGCCCGTTCTGTCCTTCGGGAAACTGCAGAGGATCGGATACAGCACCACGACAATAAGCAGCCCCGCGCAAAGATACAGCGCCGCGATGGAGATGCGTCGCTGGTTCGCGGAGGGGTTGCGGCGCTTATCGTCCGTGCCCTGGACAATGTACTCGGTGGCCATTTATCGCGAATCCGATGCCAGGATGTCCGTGGCGAGGTTCCTGCCTTCGCGGACCGCGTAGTTCGTGCCCCGATCCTCTGGATAGACCTGGGCCATGCTGGTCAGGTACACGTTGCGAAGCGGGGTCTCGCGGCCCGGCACCAACGTGGAGTAGTGCTTCTCTGCGATCGGCTGCGCGTATTCGGCCCGCCATACGTGTACGTCCTGGATCCAGCTCCGATCGAAGGCCGGGAACATCTTCTGCAGATGCGGCAGCGAGAAGTCAACGAGTTCCTGGTCCGTCATCGTATACATGGGATGGCTGGTGGGCAGGTACTTGGAGAGATACACGATGTGGCGGCCACCGTAGGAGCTGGCCGGTTCGAAGTTCGTGTGCTCAATCACGCCGACGTATGGAAAGCCAGGGTCGTTCACGTTCAGCCAATAGGTTTCCGACAGACTGCGATCAAGCGACAACACCATGCAGACATTGGCCAGGTAGCGGATACGCCGCAGCGAGTGGAGAAATGCGTCGTCGACCGTGCCCTGCAGGAGATCGGCGGAGATCGGGAAAGCCGTGGACAGCACCACGTTGTCGGCATGGATGTCTCCGTCCGCGAGTCGAACGCCGCTTGCGACTCCATTGCGGGCGATCACCGAGGTAGCCCCCGTGCCCAGCCTGATTTCTCCGCCAAGCCGGACGATCGCTTCGCCCAGCTTCTCGGCCAGGGCCGCGAAGCCGCCTCGGTAGTATGCGAGCACTTCATCGCCTGAACTACTGCGGCTACCGCCGCGTAGAACCAGCTTCTTCCAGAACCAGACTGCGGAAACGTCATCCGCGACGTCGCCGAACTTGCCGACCAGCAGCGGATCCCAGACGACGTTGTACGCGTTCTCTCCGCACAGATCGAGCAGCCACTCCTTGGCACTGAGATTCTCCAGCTTCTTCCAATCCTTGACGGAGCGGGCACGCAGTACGGCGATGCCGAGCCGGATGCGATCGATGAACGGCAGGGCATTGAATCGCAGCAGGTCCATCGGCGTGCTAAGGCGGAAGAACTGGTCGGCGAAGTACATGCCGGTTCGAGTGGGGCGCAGCACGATGTTGTCGTTGGCGCCCAGTTCCTCGATCAGCTTGAAGATTTCGACGTCGTTGTTGAACCAGTGGTGGTAGAACTTCTCCAGGACCTGGTCGCCCACCTTGAAGCCGCCGGCCAGGCCGCCGAGTTCCTGGTCGCGTTCGACGACAACTACTTTCCGGCCCTGCTTGGCGAGTTCATAGGCAACAGACAGGCCGGCGAAACCGCCACCGATGATCACAGTATGGAATTGGTTGCTCATTTGCTTGAGATGCTCGTAGGTGCCCGGAACGTGATGGCCCGGTTGAGAGAGAATTGAAGAACTAGGACCACAGCCAATGTCGCAAGCTTTGCCCAAAGCGGACCCCAGCCGAGGATAGAGACCAGTACCCACAGCAGGGCGCTAGAAACGAGGTAGCCGATCAGCGCCGTCCCGAGGAAGAGGCCAAGCCGCTGCAGGGTGCGGTCGTATGTCTGGAAGGTGAAGTGGCGATTGAGGGTGAAGCTGGCCAGGGTGCCGGCGATATAGCCTGCTGCGTTCGCGATCTGGTAGTTGGTGTCCAGCCAGATGAGCACGGTATAGAGACACAGGTCCAGGCACACGCCGGTGCCGCCGCAGATCGCGTAAAGCAGGAATTGCCGGATGCGTGGATCTTCCAGCGCCGCGCGGAATGGTTTCATGGTGTAGTCGATTCGCCGGGGGACGGGATGTTGGCGGTTGATTCGATCACCACCTGTGGCGTGGCATTGACATGGCGCAAGGCACGGCCGAGATACTCGCCGATCACGCCGAGCGCCAGCAGCTGGATGCCGCCGACGATGAGCGTGCAGACCATCAAGGAAGCCCAGCCGACCGGCATGGCGTTGAAGATGAAGCGCTGGATGATGAACAGGAGCGCCAACAGGAAGCCCAGCATGGACACCGCGATCCCGGTCAGCGACGCCAGGCGCAGCGGAAATACCGAAAAGCTCGTGGCCATCTTCAGCCACAGCGAGACCGATTTGCGCAGGCTATAGCCAGACTGGCCGTCGGCGCGTGCGTGGTGGTCGATCTTGATGCTGGTGATGCTCGCCGTGTTTGCCAGGATCAGCCCGTCCAGATAGACGTTGGGCCCTGTGAACTTGATGAGCTCGTCGCGAATGCCCGATACCATTGCGCGGAACGGGGACAGATACAGCCCGGGGGCCTTGCCAAGCAGGTAGACGGCCATGCGGTCGTTGAACGCGCTTCCAGCTTTCTTCCACAGCGCATGTTGTTTGGCGTGGAAGCTCGCGTAACAGACATCGTAGCCCTCGGCGAGGGCCGCCAGCAGTTGGGGGATATCTTCCGGATTGTGCTGCAGGTCGTCGTCCATGGTCACGATCTGCCGTCCACGCGCTACGCGCAAGCCGGCCATGATGGCGTTGTGCTGGCCGGCGTTCTTTCGCAGATTGACCACCTTCCACCAACTGCGCGCGCGCGCCAGCTCGAGGAGCACTTCCCGCGAACGGTCGGGACTGCAGTCGTTGACCAAGATGACCTCGAACGAATCGCCAAACATCGCAGGCAGCGTCTGGCCAAGCTTTTCTGCGAGCGTCGGCAGGATGGATTCGCTCCGATAGACCGGAATGACGACGGACAGCACGCAGGTATCAGCGGACATCGTGGTGGCCATAATATTTCTGTAGAAGGCGCCAGGTGTAACCTGGACTCACGTCGATGCCAAGCGTTGGGGCCATCTTGACCATCAGAGCGGCGTCGGGCCGCGCACCACCCTTGCGTTCGACGATCTCGCGCCGTGCGGTCAGGCCCATGATGGACTCCATCGCATCCACCAGCTCGGGCATCGTGATCACTTCCGGCGGGGCAAGCGTCGCCAGCACTTGCCGGAGCCCACTGCTTCTGAGGAGGGACATGGTGATCGCCGCGACGTGCTCAACATCGATCAGGCAGCGGACGGCGCCCGACCACATGGGAATTGGTTCGCCACTGCGCAAGCGGTTGGCAAGGAAATTGGTTAGGGTGTGCGGGTTGCCCGTGAGTCCCACAACTTGTGGCAAACGTAGGACCAGGTAGTCGCCACCGCGTTCGATGACCTTCTGCTCCATGCGCACCTTGTGGCGTCCATAGTGCCCATTGCCGCGGTCGGGGTCTTCGATGCTGCAGGTGCTGAAATAGACGAACATACCGGTTGCTGCGGCCAGGTG
Organism: Xanthomonas hyacinthi; assembly: GCF_009769165.1. Lineage (NCBI taxonomy): Bacteria > Pseudomonadati > Pseudomonadota > Gammaproteobacteria > Lysobacterales > Lysobacteraceae > Xanthomonas > Xanthomonas hyacinthi. The sequence continues at coordinate 1,202,923 of NZ_CP043476.1, read as the reverse complement.
TTCCTCCAGCAGCGCCTGTTCGCGCGCATACGCGGAAGGGTCGGTCTCGTTGGAATTCGAAACGCCTGACGCGAACAGCGTGGTTTCCAATGCCTCGATGGCATGGGCATCGAAAGCTGATGCGAGCAGTCCTCTGCCGACGATCATAGGCTGGCTGGGTCCTCTGGAGCGGGGGGCGCGGGCATGGCGCTGCATCTCAGTGCACGTCACCCATGCCAGATGCGAGATTGAATAGAGTACGCAAGTTTATGGCAAATGCAGCTGCGGTGATTGCCCGTGGAGGGAATCCTCCCTCTGGCAGCGCGGGCACGTCCTAGCCTGCTTCCTTCTCAAGCTCCGGCAGGATCGTGAAAAGGTCTCCGACCAGGCCGATGTCTGCGATTTCGAAGATGGGTGCGTCTGCGTCCTTGTTGATGGCCACGATCGTGCCGGCGTCCTTGATGCCAGTCAGGTGCTGGATCGCACCGCTGATGCCGATGGCCACGTACAACTCGGGTGCGATGATCTTGCCGGTCTGGCCGACCTGGAGTTCATTCGGCACGTATCCGGCGTCGACCGCGGCGCGCGAGGCGCCGACCGCAGCGCCTAGCTTGTCGGCCAGCTTGTAGATGATCTGGAAGTTCTCCTGCGAGCCGACGCCGCGGCCCCCTGACACTACGCGCTTGGCGCTCTGCAGGTCGGGACGGTCGTTCCGGCCAGCGGCCAGACCAATGAAGCGGGTATGTGTTGGTAGGTTGACATCGATGCTCGCAGCCTCGATTGCCGCACTGCCGCCGCTCTTCGCAGCCTCCGGCCATGAGGCGCTGCGCACGGTCGCGACGACCACCTGATCTGTCGGTGCTTTCACGGTGATGATCGCATTGCCGGCGTAGATGGGCCGTTTGAAGGTGTGGCTGTCCTCGACGGCCATCAGATCCGAGACCTGGTTGACGCCGAGCAGTGCAGCAACCACCGGCATCAGATCCTTGCCGAATGTGGTCGAGGGGCCGAACACATGGCTGTAGCCGTTGGTTCGGGTCAGTGCTGCAATCTGGGGGCCGAGTACCTGAGCGAGTGCCTGGGCATTGGCCGGGTTGGCGACCGTAAGCACCCGTGCGATGCCGTCGATCTGCGCAGCCTGGGCTGCGACCGACGCCGGATCGGCAGCTAACACGACGATGTCGATGGTCTGTGGCGACAATGCCTGCGCAGCGCCGACTGCCTTGGTGGTGGCCGCATTGAGCTGGCCGTTGAGGTGCTCGGCAATGACGAGAACAGTGGACATGATGGGAGATTCCTGGATTTGTCTATCCCCGCGCAGCGGGAACTCGGTGACTTCAATGGAAAGCCTCAGGCCTCGCCCGCTTCCCTGAATGGGGCGGGCGAGTTGGCTTACAGCAGTCCCTTTTGCTTCAGGGCTGCGACCAGTTCGGCGGCGTCCTTGACCATCACGCCGCGGCTGCGTTTCGCCGGCGATGCGTAGTGGGTAGTCTGCAGGCTGTCGTGTGCGTCGACGCCGAGATCGGCGAACGGCACGCTCTGCAGTGGCTTGGACTTGGCTTTCATGATGTCGGGCAACTTGATGAAACGCGGCTCGTTCAGGCGCAGATCGGTGGTGACCACGGCCGGTAGCTCGACTTCCAGGGTCTCCAGTCCCGCATCCACCTCGCGAGTCACGGTTGCCTTCCCATCGGCGATCTCCAACTTGCCGGCGAAGGTAGCCTGGGGGCGGCCCCACAAGGTCGCCAGCATCTGCCCGGTCTGGTTCGCATCGTCATCGATGGCCTGCTTGCCGAGGATCACTAGGTCGGGTTGCTCCTTCTCCACCAGCTTCAGCAGGGTGCGGGCCGCGGTCAAGGGCTGGATGGCGACGTCGGTGACCACGTGGATGGCACGGTTGGCGCCCATCGCCAGCCCGTTGCGCAGATGCGCCTGGGCGTCTGCGGGTGCGATCGTGACGACCACGACCTCGCTGACGATGCCCTTGTCGCGCAGGCGCAGCGCCTCCTCCAGCGCGATCTCATCGAAAGGATTGGGCGATAGTTTGACGCCGTCGGTCACCACGCCGGAGCCGTCCGGCTTGACCTGGATGCGGACGTTGTAGTCCACCACTCGCTTGTAGGCGACGAGGATCTTCATCGAGGAATGGTCCTTCAGAATGCGGAATGGCCCGGTCGCAGCTGAGCCTGCCGGGGAGGGGGGCAATTCTAACCCGGCTTGCATATTCGTGCGATTGCGTATGGTTTCTGCGGCAGCCACGGAGCAATCTGTCACCGCGGCTGAATAGATGCATTTGGCTGGCGGGCGATACCCGCTATGCTTGTAGACCATAGACCGCGCTGTGCACGTGAAAACTTATTCAGGAGACGTCAGTGGCAACTTGGCTGGTAACCGGCGGAGCCGGCTTCATCGGTGGCAACTTTGTCCTTGAGGCTGTGGCCCAGGGTGTCCGTGTGGTCAATCTCGATGCGCTGACCTATGCCGGCAACCTCAATACCTTGGCAGCGTTGCAGGACAACCCGGATCACATCTTTGTCCAGGGGGACATCGGGGATCGCGCCTCGGTGGGGCGTTTGCTTGCCGAGCACCGGCCCGATGCCGTGCTGAACTTCGCCGCAGAGAGCCACGTCGACCGCTCCATCGACGGGCCCGGCGCCTTCATCCAGACCAACGTGGTCGGTACCTTGGGCCTGCTCGAGGCTGTTCGCGACTATTGGAAGGCGCTGCCTGCTGAGAAGCGCGACACCTTCCGTTTCCTGCATGTTTCAACCGACGAGGTCTACGGCGCCCTGGGTGAAACCGGCAAATTCACCGAGACCACAGCCTATGCACCGAATTCGCCGTACTCCGCGTCCAAGGCGGCGTCGGACCATCTGGTGCGCGCCTTTCATCACACCTATGGGCTGCCCGTGCTGACCACCAATTGCTCCAATAATTACGGCCC